>NZ_FNZB01000001.1:1200000-1800000 GCF_900109205.1 Sphingomonas sp. OV641
CCAGCGCCGCGCGCGCCGAGCCGGGTTGCCACCCAATGCTCCGCCCAGGGCAAGACGACGTTGGCACGGCCGAACGCCGCCGCGACCACCGCCGCGTCGCGCAGGTCGGTGCCCAATCCCTCTTCTTCCGCCGGCACGCCAAGCGAGTCGAGCCCGGTAGCCGTGACCGCTGCTTCCCAATCAGCGTCGCCGGCCCCAAGCGACGCGTCCAGCGTCTCGGCCAGCATCCGCTGTTCGTCGGTTCGTGCAAAGGCGGTCAATTCACTCTCCGTTCGTGTCCTGCCCAGAAGGGCTCGCGCAAGGTGCGCCGCAAGATCTTGCCCGATGGATTGCGTGGCAGCGCCTCGATGAACTCCACGCTCTTCGGACATTTGAAGCCGGCGATCCGCTCCCGCGCATGCGTGATGATCGAAGCTTCATCACAAATGGCGCCGGGCTTCAGCACCACCATCGCCTTCACCGCCTCACCCCATTTCGGATCGGGAACGCCGATCACGGCGACGTCAGCCACCGCCGGATGTCCGTAGATCGCGCTTTCCACCTCGGCCGGATAGACGTTCTCGGCGCCGGTGATGATCATGTCCTTGATCCGGTCCTGGATGAAGAGATAGCCCTCCTCGTCCAGAATGCCGGCATCGCCGGTGCGCAGCCAGCCATCGCCGATCAGCGCCTTGGCCGTTTCCTCCGGCTTGTTCCAATAGCCGCCCGTGTTGTTGGGGCTGCGGATCGCCACCTCGCCGATCTCGCCCGGGGGAAGATCAGCGCCGTCCTCGTCGATGATCTTGAGCTCGACGCCGGGCAGCGCCTTGCCCGCGGCCGTCATCTTGTGCTCGCGGCCCGGCAGGTGATCTTCCGGCGGCAACGCCACGATCGATCCCCAGGTTTCCGTCATGCCATAGACCTGGACGAAACCGCAGCCCATTCGCTCCACCGCCTGCTGCAGCAGCGGAAGCGGGATCGGGCTCGCGCCATAGGACAGGGTTTCGATGGACGAGAAGTCAGCCGTGGCAGCCTTGGGATGCTGCAACATCAGGCCGATCGCGGCCGGCACCAGGAATAGGCGGCGCACGCGATGTTCAGCGATCGCATCCATCACCTCGCCGGCATCATATTCGGCGTGGATGATCAGTTCCTGCCCGCTGTTCACCGCACCAAGCGCCACGCCCACGCCGCCGATATGGCCATAAGGCATGGCGATGATGGTCGTGTCACCCGGCTCGGCAAGGAGCCACTCGATCTTCGCCTCGATCTGGTTCTTGCGCTGGCGGATGCCGTTGGCATGGCTGAGCATCACGCCCTTGGGCGCGCCGGTGGTACCCGAGGTATAGAGCTGGAGGACGATATCTTCCTCCGTCACCGAAACGGGCGGAGCGGCATCGCTCTGCACATCACGCCAGCGGGCAAAGCCCTCGTCCAAGACAACGACCTGCTCGGCCGCGAACGGGCGCCTGAACCCCGGCTCGACGAACAGCACGGCGGCGGCGGAGTCCCTGAGGATCCCGTCCACCTCCGCCGGGGCGAGCCGCCAGATCACCGGCACCAGCACCATGCCTGCGCGCGCGGTGCCGAGCGCCAGCTCGACCGCCCAATCGCTGTTCTTGCCGAGATATGCGACGCGATCGCCCTTCTTCAGCCCCATGGCCAGCAGGCCATTGGCGATCTGAGTCACGTGACGATCGAACGTCGCATAATCGGTAACCCGATCCTCGAAGCGTAGCGCCACCTGCTGCGGCCGTTCCGCCGCATGCCGGGCCAGCGCTTCGCCGAAGGTCGTCGGCAAGTCAGTCATGCTGTTATCCGCTCCTATCGCTCGTCAGAACCGGAATGTCGCGGTGGCGCCATAGGTGCGCACCTGCCCCGGGAAACGAACCACAATGTTCGCATTGCTGGCGACGGCGTTCCAGTAATATTCGTCAAACAGGTTGCGCGCCCAGACATTCAGGGCCCAGCTCTCGTTGGCTGCCTTCACACCGACCCCGGCGTTCACGACCGTATAGGCCTTGATGTCATAGAGCGGGTTGTATTCGAAGATCGTGGTCTGACGCGACTGCCAGCGCACGTTGGTGTTGGCGGTGAAGCTGACATCATCGTTCAACGGCTGATCGAACAGCGCCGTGCCGGACAAGGTCCATTCCGGGCTGTAGATGAACCGCGCGCCGTCGAAATCCTGCGGCTGACCGGCCGCATTGGTGCCGACATAGCCGTTGATCCGGGTCTTCAGCCAAAGAGCGTTCGCCATCAGCGTCAGCGGGCGCGCCGGCCGGACGGTCAGTTCGCCCTCGATGCCGTAAGCTTCGGACTTGGGAATGTTATCCAGCCGGGCAAGCGCGGTGTAGATCGGATCAGCGAAATAGGCGCTGATCTGCTTGTCCTTATAATCGTAATAGAAGCCGGCGAGGTTCAGCTGAACCTTGCGATCAAGGAACCCCAGCTTGGCGCCGATTTCATAGGCGGTCAGCTGTTCCTGGCGCGCGGGCAGGTTCTGGCGCGCGTTGCTGGCCGCGTTGATCGGCGAGGTGCCCGATTTGTAACCGCGCGAGATCGAGGCGTAGATCAGCGTGGTGGAATTGGGCGTGATGTCGAGCGAGCCGCGCCAGGCGAAATTATCCTCGTCGAGCCGCGAATTGACCACGCCGAAGCTGTTGGTCGCGGGATTGAAGGTGTTGCACTCGTTCAGCCCGATCGGTGCAGCGAGGCCACCGGTGGGGTTGAACAGCCGCTGGTAAAGACCACGGTTGAACAGGTTGATGTTGGTCAACATGCTGCCGTTGAAATCGCGCGAGCAACCGGTGAACTTCTGCAGATCCTGCGTGTAGCGCGCGCCGAGCGTCAGCTTGATGAGATCGGAAAAGGCATAATCGCCATTGGCGAAGATGCTCCACGTACGGGTGTCGAACGAACCCTCATCGCGATAGGTGCGGAAGGTGGTCGCGGCGTCCGCCAGCGTGTAGCCGAAGGTGTTGATGGGCGTGTTGACGAGCTGCGCCGTGGCGAAGCGGATCAGGGCCGAGTTGGCGTTTTCGCCCAGCAGCGTCCGGTTGGTATCCTCGATCGTGTCCTTGGCATAATAGCCACCGACCAGCCAATTGTAGCCCGGGCCGTCGCCTTCGACGCGCAGCTCCTGACCGAAGCTCTTGATGCGCCCGTCAGCCTCCTGGATCAGCACTTCGTTCGGGATGCCGGACCAGTCGAACGTCGCCTCGCGATCGAACTCATTATAGCTGGTCAGCGACACGACGCGGACATTGTCCGCGACATCGAGCTGCACCCGCCCCTTCAGGCCGAGGAAGTAATTGTTCTCCTGCAGCGGATCCTTGAGGCCAGCGCCGCGGCCGATGTCCGCCGAACGGCGTGCATAAGGCGCCCAGTCCGCCTGCTTGCCGTTGGTCGGGAAGTTCGCGGCAATATAGGCCGCAGCGCCCGGCGCGTTGAAGTTGCTGGCCGCGCCGCCGCCGCCGGGCGTCGTCGCGGGAGTGAAGCCGATCGCCTGGCCGGCAACCGTATCCGACTTGTTGACCCAATAAGTGGCGGAGAGATCGATCTCGAACGGCCCGGGCTGCAGCGCGAGCGACCCGCGCACGCCGTAGCGCTTCACCCGGCCGAGGCGCTCGTCGGGGCGGCTGTTGCTGACCTGCCAGCCGTCATTGCTGAGGTCGACGCGATAGCCGATGCGCGCCTGAACGCCCTCCGCGATCGGACCGGTGACATAGCCGCCGACGTTGAACGTCTCGTAATTGCCGACGTCCACCGACATCGCGCCGGACGCGTCCTCGCTCGGCTTGCCGGTGACGAAGTTGATGAGGCCAGCGGTGGTGTTGCGGCCATACAGCGTGCCTTGCGGCCCCTTCAGCACCTCCACCCGCTCGATGTCGATCAGCGGGCCGGTGTTCATGATCGGATAAGCGTAGGCGACTTCATCGACATAGGTGCCGACCGTCGATTGCGCGGACAGGTTGATCGAATTGAACCCGATGCCGCGCAGCGTGTACGTGGGCACGCCCTGATAGCTTTGCGCCACCGTGAAGCTGGGCACCACGGCGGCAAGATCGCGAACGTTCTGAACGCGCAGCTCCTGCAGCGTTTCGGACTCGAGCGCCTGGACGGAGATGCCGACGCGGTTGATCGATTCCGCGCGACGCTGCGCCGTGACGACGATCTCGCCAATACCGACGTCATCGCGCGCCGTTTCCTGCGCGGGTGCGGCAGCGGTCCCCGCCGGCGCGGCATCTGCAGGGGCAGGCTGTGTGACGGTCGTATCAGACTGAACCGCGGCGGTGTCCTGCGCCTGAGCGGCGCCGGCCGCAATCACCGCGAACATGCTGGCGCCGACTTGAAGCGCGATACGCGTACGACCCATCTTGGCCATGAAATCCCCTCCCAAAATTATCAGGCAGCACCCATTTCGGGTGTCATTATGCAATGTCTGTAGCAGCGCGCGTCAGGCGCGCTCCCTGACATCTATGTCAGGGTTGCCGTCGCCTCCGCGCGGGCCGTCGAGCGACTTCCCAGCATCCGTTGCTGCTGCGCCGGCGAGAGCCAGGCGAACTCTCCGGGCAAGCCAAGGCGTTGCGCGGCCTGCCAGGCGGGTGACTGGCGGCTGCGCACCATGTCCGCCAGCTTGCCCGCCGTTCGCAGCAGCAGGGTATCGGTCCGCGTCAGATCATATTCCGCGCCAAGCTCCAGCCGTTGCCGCACCTCAGGGGGCAACAGCGAAATGGCCGCGCGTGCGAGCGCCCGATGAAGCATCCTGGGAACGGCCGGCGCCGCCTTGCCCGACTGAATGATATCAAGGAATTCCAGGTTGATCGGATGCGCCTCGAACCGGGGCAGCAGCCTGTTCAACATGGCAAAGAAATCCTCGTCACTGCGGAGCGGATTTTCCACGCCATAGAGGCGCGCGATCGGCTCCCCGTCGCGATAATAGGCGCGACGGTCCTCCTCGCTCACCGGCGCGACGAAGCGATGGTACGCCTCCAGAAAGCCATAGGTGGCCGTTGCACTGACCCAGTCGAGCAGTTCGGGATCGAGCGCCTGATACGCCTCGCCCTTGGGCGTTTCGCCAACAACCTTGCGGTGCATGCGATTGACCCCGCCGATGATGCGCCGGGCGGCACTGGCCGGCCCGAACACGCCGGCCATTGCAGCGATGCCGGTGCGCTTCGACCGGCCGATCGGATCCACCTTGTAGGTGGAATGATCCCACACCCCGGACCGGATCCGCGCATCGGCAAATTCCAGCAGCACGGCGGCAACCCCGCCGATGGCAATGGCCACCGGGTTCTTGAACACGCGCCATTGCGGCGACGTGGGCGCGACCAGCGCGGGCTCCCCCACCGGGCGGCGATAATCAACCTGGTAGCCCTTAAACTCGGACGCCATTGGACCCACCTTCAAATACGATCATACGATAGAAGTTGGTTTATGTGTACACGGGCTGTTCCGCAAGCCCCGCCTCTTCTATGCCCGCGCGCGTGAGCAATGGTCCGACGCCCCGGAAGAGCAGCCCGCGCGGGCCGTATCGCAGCAGCGCGGAGACGCGGCAGCGGCTGATCGAGAGCGCGCTTGCACTGTTCGGGAACAACGGCTTCGAGGCGACGAGCACGCGCGACATCGCCGCGCGGACGGGTGTGGCGCTGCCCGGCATCGCTTATCATTTCGGGGGCAAGGAGGGGCTGTACCGCGCCTGCGCCGAGACTGTCGTGGAACGATATCGCGAGCGGATGCGGCCTGGTGCCGATGCAAGCGACGTACGGCTGCCGAAGGAGCCCGACGTCGCCCGCGCCGCCCTGAAGCGAGTGATGGCAACGCTTGCGGCCATGCTGCTCGATTCAGCGGGCGACGATGCCTGGCTGACGTTCATGATCAGAGAAATGAACGGCACCGGCCTGGCGCACGACCTGCTTTACCGCGACCTTTGGAAGCCGGGCCTGGCCCTGATCGCGGCGCTCGTCGCGGCGGCGCGGGCGCGTGAAACAATCGAAGAAGAGGACAAGCTGGAAGCGCTGCTGCTCCTGTCGAGCTTCAGCGCGTTCAGCACCTCGCGCCGGGTCGCGCTTGATTTTGGCGGCTGGGCTTCGATCGACGAGCCGCTGGTCAGCGCCATGCTGGACCGACTGGGCGAGCGCATCGACGCGCTATAAGCGGCTGACCGTGGGAATGACGGCGCCCGCCCCTGCCAATGGGAGCGGACGCCATCGCCTACGTCATTCCTTGCTATCGCCCGATCCCGGCTCCGCCATGCCACGGTGCAGTTCGGCAAGCGTCGATTGCGGCACGATCCCCGACGCCAGCACCTGAAGCTTGTTGCCAAGGCCGGACACGATGTGTCCCTTGCCGGCGATCAGCGCATCCCAGCCGTCCTTTGCGACCTTTTCCGGATCGGCCTTCTTGCTCTGGCCGACCGAGGTGTCGAGCATGTCGGCGCGGGCGAAGAATTCCGTCTCGGTCGCACCCGGCATGAGCGTTGTCAGCGTGACCCCGTCCACGTCCTTCAGCTCGTTGCGCAGCGCTTCGGTAAAGTTGTCGATGAACGCCTTGGTGGCATTGTAGATGGCGTTGAAGCTGCCGGGGATATAGCCGACGATCGACCCCGTCACGAGCACCTTGCCCGAGTTGCGCGCCACCATGTCGCGCAGCACCCTCTGCAGCAGATACACGGTGCCGGTGACGTTAGTGTCGACCGAATGCCGCCAGTCGGCGACGCTCTCGTCCAGGAACGGACCGCCCTTGCTGATCGCCGCATTGGCGCAGAGCAGTTCGATGCGGCGATCGCCGGCGGCGGCGAGCACCCGGTCCACGCCGTCGATGGTGGAAAGGTCCGCCTCGACCGCCTGAACCTCGGTCCCGAATTGTTCGAAATCCCGCGCCGCCGCCTCGATCAGCGGCTCATCGGCGACGACGATCAGGTCATAGCCCTCCCGCGCCGCGATCGTCGCGAGTTCGAAGCCGATACCGGTGGATGCACCCGTTACGATGCCGAGTTTGCCAGCCATGTCCGTCTCTCCTCAAATATCGAGTTCGACGCGCTCGAGGCCGGGCTTCAACACGACCTTGGTCACTTCGTTCTGCTTGTCATGAAAGATGCGATAGCCGTCCGGTGCATTTTCAAGCGGCAGGGTGTGGCTGATCAGGAAGGTCGTATCGATCTTGTCTTCCATGATCGCGTTCAGCAGGCCCGGCAGGTAATGCTGCACATGGGTCTGACCGGTCTTCATCGTCAGCCCCTTCTCCATGAAGGCGCCGAGCGGGAATTTGTCGACGAACCCGCCGTAGACCGCTGGCATCGACACACGGCCGCCCTTGCGGCAGGCGAGGATCGCCTGACGGATCGAGTGGGGCCGATCGGTTCCCAGGAACGTGGACGCCTTGATCTGATCGATGACATTGTCGACGAACAGGCCGTGTGCCTCCAGGCCGACCGCATCGATGCACGCGTCAGGGCCGATGCCACCGGTCATCTCCATCAGCGCCTCATAGGTGGCGCTTTCCTCGAAGTTGATGGTCTCCGCGCCGAACCTGCGCGCCAGTTCCAGTCGGCGGGGGAAATGGTCGATCGCGATGACGCGCTCGGCGCCCATCAGGAAGGCCGATTGAACGGCAAATAGCCCGACCGGCCCGCAGCCCCACACCGCGACGGTATCGCCGGGCTCGATCTCCGCATTCTCCGCCGCCATCCAGCCGGTGGGCAGAATGTCGGACAGGAACAGCACCTTTTCGTCCTCCACCCCATCCGGGATGACGATCGGGCCGACATCGCTGAAGGGCACGCGGACATATTCCGCCTGACCGCCCGAATAGCCGCCCGTCATGTGGCTGTACCCGAACAGCCCGGACATGGGCTGGCCGTAGAGCGTCTGGGCAATGTCCTGATTGTCCGCCGGCAAGCCATTGTCGCACGCGGAATATTGCTGCTTTCCGCAATGATAGCAGGAGCCGCAGGAGATCGTGAACGGCACGACGACCCGCTGGCCCTTCTTCAGCGTGGACTTGGCGCCCACCTCGACCACTTCGCCCATGAATTCATGGCCGAGGATGTCGCCCGACTGCATGGTGGGAATATAGCCATCGTAGAGGTGAAGGTCGGAGCCGCAGATCGCGGTGGATGTGATCTTGATGATGGCGTCGCGGGGGTTGAGGATCTCCGGATCGTCCACCGTATCGACGCGGACGTCATGCTTGCCGTGCCAGGTAAGCGCTCGCATCAGTTCTTCCCCTCTTCCAGAAGGCGGCGATTGCGCGCGCCAGTGGCGACTTCGCCGGTTTCCATGAGCTGCTTGAAGCGACGCAGGTCGCGACGGGCCTGAATGGCCGGCTCCCGCTGGAACATCTTGGCGATCACCTTGCCGATGATGCCGGCGGGCGGATCATAAAGGATGGTGGCGGTGACGATGGTGCCGCGATCGGCCTGCGCGTCGCGGAACTCGATACGGCCGCTGTTCGGCACGTCCGCCCCCTCCTCGGAGGCCCAGGCGATATACTCGCCTTCGCGCTCATCGGTGATCCGCGCGATCCACTCGACATGGCCACCGCCGGGCGCCTTCACCGTCCAGTGAGACCGGCGATCGTCGAGAATCTCGATACGCTCCACATTGTCCATGAAGCTCGGCAAGTTGGTGAAGTCTCGCCAGAAGGCGTAGAGCTCGGCGCGCGGGCGATTGATCGTGACCGTTCGGCCGACCAGCTGATCCGCATCGCCCTGTTCGGGCGAACCATAAGTCTGGGTCGCGGCATCAACTGCGGCAGACCCGTGTTTTGACGTGGAGAGCGGCGCATCATCTGCGCGCACAGGGTCGATCGTCTCGGCCATCTCATCCTCCTGGTGAATGGCCTGACAACGTCGCGTGTCAGCTGCGCGTTCCGATCATGTGAGCGCAAGTTGCGTTATTATCGGGAGAATCTTTGCCCCTGCTGATGCCCTGATGATCGGGCTGGCATCCGAGGCCGGGCGCACGACCTGCCAGGCTCCCGATCAAAGCCGGCGGCGGCGAGCGCGATCGCGGCTCGTCGAAGCCGAGATACTCGCCATCATGGTTTCATACTGGCCGACCGTGAAGCCGGCCGCGAAAAAGGCGCGCAGCTCGCTGACGGGAACCTGGAAGCTGTGGTGCCACGCGAGGACGGCCATGCGGCGGAGCGCCTCCAGCCGATCATCGGCGAGCCGCGGATTGTTCTGCCGGAACAGCGAGGCCATCGCGCTGGACAGACGCCCTGGCACCCGCAGCGACGAAAGAGTGTCACGCCGCGCCAGCGCGACAACCGACCATTCGAGGGCGCTGAGCCGCGCAGCCGCCGCATTGGCCCTGTCCTTTGCGGTAAGGACCGGCTCTTCGGCGGGGGCAATCAGCGCGGCGGGCGGGGGCAGGCCGGCGTCCAGCGTGTCGAAATTCATATATGCCATGTCGATCCCCTCTGGCCGCACGCGATCACTGACCGATCCGCACGCATCGCGGCCCGCCCAGGGAAAGCTGGTTTTCAAGTTACGAGCGGCGCGGAAGGTCTTCAGCGGACACCCGGTTTGTGTACCAGGCGGTATAGAGAGCAGATGAAGAACCGTCAACAGATTTCATACCGGCTGGTATGAATGATCGCCGGTGGGGAGTAATGGATCGTCCGGAGGGGCCCCGATCCGTGCGGCCGAAGGTCACGACAGCCAGCGGGGCATACCGCGCTCGTTGCAGACCCCTGCCCACCAGCCAGCCATCGCATCCTTCCATTGCCGCTTTGCGCGACGCCGGCCGAACCGCGCCCATGTCAGCAACAGGGCAAAGGGGATCGCGACCGCCAGGCGAGCGGGAGTCGTATCGCGCACCACGTGGAGCTTGTTGCGTTCATCAAGATAGATCGGCAGCAGCGGCCGCTGGTGAATGTCGGCGGCCGAGCCGGTCGTACCGCCCTGCCCGTGGCAGATCCGCGCATCAGGCGCGAAGCCCAGACGCAAGCCCCGAGATCGTGCGCGGAGACACCATTCAACCTCCTCGGCGTAGAGAAAGTAATCGTCGCGCATCGGACCGGTCGCCTCAAGGAACCGGCGGCCGACCAACATGCACGCGCCCAGCAGATAGTTCATCCGGGCCTCTACCCGGCGCGGCTCGATCCGGGTCGTGAGCGGCTCTCCCAGCCCGATGGAACTGGCGCGCGCGAGCCAGGGATTCCAGTGGCCACCATAGGCCTGTACGCGCCCATCAGGGTGGTAGAGGACGCCGCCGACCGCATCGCAGTCCCCGAGATCCAGGCGGTCCACCAGCGCCTGAAGCGCGCCCGGGTCTGGCCGAGTGTCAGGGTTCAGGATCCACCAGCCGTCCACGTCGGACCGCGCGGCCATGCAGGCGTTGACCCCGCCAGCATATCCGAGGTTCTCTTCCTGCCGAAGCAGCGTGACGGCCTGCCCGCCCGCGAGTGTCGACGGCAGCGTGTCACGGAGCCGCTGGCGCGCGTCCGGCCCGCCGTTTTCGCAGATGACCACCTCAAAGGCTTCAAAGGTGGATTGCGCCACGGCATCGAGGCAATGGGCGATCAGCGCGGGATCGCGGAACGAGACGATGCACACCGCAAGGCTGGTCAAGCGTGCGCCCCCATCAAACGCAGCAGCCCGTCGGCAAAGCGCCAAAGGCGAAGGCGTGCCAGCGTCGCCGCACCACGGCGGCGCTCACGAGCATTGGCGAGCGCGGGGCTGGCGATGATCCGTGGCAGGTGAACCAGGATGGAGAGCGGCATCGCCGCCGTCGCTGCCAACCAGCGAAGACGACCTGCGGGACTCATCATCATATTGGCGTACAGTTCCGCATTGAGGCGCCGCCACTTCACCAGCAAGGAGCGCCAGTCGGTCCGCGCCGGGTGCGCCACCACTGCATCCTGAGCATAGCCGAGACGATAGCCAAGGGCGCGTGCACGCAGGCACCAATCGCGGTCCTCCGACATGCCCACGCGGAACGGCCCGGTCGCGAGATACACGTCGCGCCGGCAGAAAAGGTTCGCGGTAACGGAAAATCCCTCCCGTTCCACATAGCGGCGATTGTTGAAGGCGAAGACCGCCTCATAGGCCTCCGCGCCGGACTTCGTGCCTGGCGTGAAGAGGAGGGTCATCGCGCCCCCAACCACGTCATGATCGTCAAGATGGGCAAGGCCCGCTGCCAGCCAGCCCGGTTCCGGCACGCAATCCGCGTCCGTGAAGGCAAAAATGCGCCCGCGTGCGACGGCCGCCGCCGCATTGCGCGCGGGGCCGGCGCCCTTGTCGGTGGCGAACACCAGCCGTGCCCTCCCCGCAATCGCGCTACGCACCATGGCGCCGCCGCAGGGGCTGAGATTGTCGCCCACCACGATCTCGTACCGGCTGCGCGGCACCGTCTGCGCCGCGAGGGCCGTGAGGCAGCGATCCAACCCGGCAAGATCACTGAAGTGTGGGATGATGATGCTGACGTCGACCATGATCGTCATGCCGCCGCGGCAAGGCCGCGCCATTGGCGCAGCAGGCCAGTAGTGGGGTGAAAGGCGAGCGCGGGATTGTCCCGAACGAGCGCGCGAAGGCCGGCGAGGTCGAGTTCCCACCAGCGGCTTTGTTCAAGGGCGGCCTGCACGTCGCGGGGAAAGCGTTCGCGCAGGACTCGCGCGGGATTGCCGGCCACCACGGCGTAGCGCGGCACGTCACGGGTCACGATCGCCCCGGCACCGATAATGCTTCCGCGCCCGATCCGGCGACACCCCGGAAGGATGATGGCGTGGTGCCCGATCCAGACATCATCCTCGATGACCTGCGGATCATCATAATGGATGTCGGCATCCACCACCCCGAATTTGCGTTCGTACAGGGCCGGATGGGTGGTGATCGCCTCCACCGGATGATTGATCGGCGCGGATCGCGCCGTTTTGGCGATGGAGCAATATCGGCCGACGATCAGCGGCCCCGGCATGCGCCACTGGTCAAAGCAGCCATAGCTGTAGAGGCCGACGTCAATGCGGTGGCGATCCCGAAACCATTGTCGCAGCGCAAGGCTTCCGAACGGATCCCGCTGCCAGCGCCAGATCCGCGCACGTTCGATGGCCCGTGACACCAGCCCCAACATTGCCGCCCCCGCCTGCCTTTCCTGCCGCCAACAATAGCGGAAGCGGCCAGAGTGGGTCGGCTAAAGCATTCGAAACGGAGCCAGTTTCACGCCCGGATGGCGAGGGCGCCGAGGATCAACGCCGCCGCGATCGCGGCCAACTGGACGGTTCGCCAATCGATCAACCCGACGGCGTCGGGATCGTGCCGCCGGGTGCGCCGGCTGTCGCGCCAGGCCGCTCCCGCTGCGGCCACCCCGCAGGATGCTGCCGCCCCGAGCAGCACCGCTTGCGTTGCCATTCTTCTGCCTCCAAACCCGACGCCATGAACCTGTTCGAGGGAGAGAGATAATGCGCACGATCGGCATTGCGACCTTGTTGCTCGCGACCGCGACGGCAGCGACCGCCCAGCATGAATCGCACCAGCAGGTGCAGGCTTCTCCCGAAATCAGGACCGCGGTGCAGAGCGCTCAGCGCAGCGACGTCAACCGCCAGCGCGACGAGTTCCGGCATCCGGCGGAAACGCTGGCGTTTTTCGGTGTGAAGCCGACGGACACGGTGGTGGAGTTCAGCCCAGGGGGCGGCTGGTACACCGAAATTCTCGCGCCGCTGGTGAAGGGCAAAGGACGCTATGTCGCGCTGGTGAATGCGCGCGGCGTGGCCGGCACGGAAAAGATGCTGGCGGACAAGCAGGCATGGTTCGGCACGACCACCGTGGCGACCATCGACGGGGCGAGCGGGACGAGCACGGTTCCGGCCGGCAGCGCGGACGTGGTGCTGACGTTTCGCAATGTCCACAATCTGCTGATGAACGACGATCCGGCGGTTGCCGGACGCGCCTTCGCCGCCTTTCATGCAATGCTGAAGCCCGGCGGGACGCTGGGCGTGGTGGATCATCGCCTGCCGGAAGCGATGGACACGGCGCTCGAGAAGAAGAGCGGCTACATCAAACGGTCAACGGTGGTGCGACTGGCGGAGGCGGCCGGGTTCAAGCTGGCGAGCGAAAGCGAAGTGAACGCCAATGCCAAGGACACCCACGATCATCCTGAGGGTGTGTGGACGCTGCCGCCAACCTTCCGCCTGAAGGACGTGGACCGCAGCAAATATGCAGCAATCGGCGAAAGCGACCGCTTCACGCTGAAGTTCGTAAAGGCGAAGTAAGAGGCTGAAGGCCATGGTGAAGACAACCGAAGAACTCGCCCTGATGCGCGAATCCGGCAGGTTGCTGGCGTCCGTGTTCGAGATGCTCGACGGGCAGCAGCTCGCGGGAATGTCGACGCTTGCCGTCAACGACCTGGTCGAGCGGTTCATCACCATGGATCTGGGCGCGCGGCCGGCCAGCAAGGGGCAATATGGCTTTGCCTATGTCCTGAACTGCTCGATCAACCATGTGGTGTGCCATGGCGTCCCCGATGCGGATGAGATCATCCGCGACGGGGACATCATCAATCTGGACATCACACTGGAGAAAAACGGCTTCATTGCCGATTCCAGCAAGACCTATCTGGTGGGCAACCCGCCGCCCGCGGCGCGCCGGCTGGTCCGCGTGGCGCAGGAAGCGATGTGGAAGGGCATTCGGCAGGTTCGGCCGGGCGCACGGCTGGGCGATATCGGCGCCGCCATTGAGCGCCATGCCAAGAAGAACGGCTATTCCGTCGTGCGGGAGTTCTGCGGCCATGGCATCGGCCGCGAGATGCACGAAGACCCGCAGGTGCTGAACTTTGGGCGGCCGGGCACGGGAACGGTGCTGCGCGAGGGCATGACCTTTACCATCGAGCCGATGATCAATCAGGGAAGCCGCAAGGTATCAACCGAGGATGACGGCTGGACGGTGGTGACGAACGACCGGAAGCTTTCGGCCCAGTTCGAACATACGGTGGCCGTGACGAGCGACGGGGTGGAGGTGTTGACCCTGCGCGTCGACGAGCGTCCGCTGGCCGCCGCCCACGCCTGATCCCGGCGAGGATCGAAGGCGCGCGCGGGCAAGATCCGGCGCGCTCTTCGAAAACCCGGACGTTCAGCCGGCGAGCTTGTTCACCTTGTCCTGCAGACTGGCCAGTTCCGCCTTCAGCGCCGCGATCTCATCGTCCTTGCTGGCGGCGGGCGGCGGCGTTGCCGGCTTGAAGGCGCTGGTGGCCGCTTCGAACATGGCCATGTTGCGCTTTGCCATCTCCGCGAAGGGCGAACCGGCGAAGGCCCCTTCGACCGCAGATTTAAACTGCGCCTGATTGCGACGGAAGCTGTCCATCGACGCTTCCAGATAGCCAGGCACCATCGCCTGCATCGAATCACCATACATTGCGATCAATTGCCGCAGGAAGTTGACCGGCAGCATGGGTTGTTCCCCCCGCCCCTCCTCTTCCATGATGATCTGTGTAAGGATATTATGCGTGATGTCTTCGTCGGTCTTGGCATCGACAACCTTGAACTCCCGCCCCTCGCGAGTCATCGCGGCGAGATGTTCGAGGGTGATGTATGACGAACTTTCGGTATTGTAGAGACGGCGATTGGCGTATTTCTTGATGATGATCGCGCCCTCTCCGCTGTGCTGTTTTTTCATCGCGATGCCCCGCTCATGACGTCTTACTGCGCTACAGCATCTGTTATGGCACCGCAACACGGCCCAAGGCCACTCCCCTTGTTCCTGGACATGCTGCGCAACGAAACTGCAGCATCGCCATCCAGAATGGTCACGGCCCTGGCGGGATTGCGCCGCTATCAGGAAGCGCCGCGGACCAAACGGCGTATGGCAAAAGCGGTACGTCGCCTGGGCCACGCGCGGCTGCGCGACTATGGTGGCCGGGGACGGCCCGTGCTGTTCATCCCATCGCTGATCAACCCGCCGTTCATTCTTGATCTGATGCCCGGCCGATCGCTGATGCGGTGGATCGCCGAGCAGGGCTTTCATGCGTGGTTGCTCGACTGGGGAGAGCCGACGCCCGGAGACGGCGACCTGAGCATCAACGGTCATATCGAGCGCGTGCTGATCCCGGCGATGCAACAGTTCGACGAACCGCCGGTGCTGGTCGGCTATTGCCTGGGCGGAACGATGAGCATCGCTGCCGCGATCGCCGGCGATTGCGCCGGCGTGGCGGCGATCGCCGCGCCTTGGCACTTCCGGGGCTATGGCGAAGCGCGGGACGACATCGGCTCACTTTGGGAAGCGGCCCGCCCGGGATGCGAGCAACTCGGTTTGGTGCCGATGGAAGTGCTGCAAACCGGCTTCTGGCGGCTGGACCCCGCCCGAACGGTCGCGAAGTTCGAAAGCTTCGCCACCATGGCTCCGGAGGCTGCAGCCATGTTCATCGCCATGGAGGATTGGGCGAACAGCGGCGCGCCCCTGACCTATGCCGCGGGGACCGAATTGTTCGAGCAGCTTCTGCTGGCCGATGCGCCTGGCTCGCGCGCGTGGCGCGTGGCGGGGAGGCTGATCGATCCGGCTGATCTGACCTGCCCGGCGGTCGAGTTCGTCTCCCTGGGCGATCGGATCGTCCCGGCCGCGACGGCGATCGGCCTTCCCGATCGCCGCGATCTGGGTGCTGGCCATGTCGGGATGGTCGTCGGAAGCCGCGCAAAGGAACAGCTGTGGGAACCGCTGCGCGACTGGCTGGCGACTATACCCTGATCAGACCCAGATCCGGTCGAAACGGCGGCCCAGACCGGTCAGCAGCTCGTATTGCGACACGCCGGACGCTGCCGACGCATGTGGCAGATCGGAGTCGAAGGCGATCCAGTCGCCTTCCCCAACGTCCAGACCGGTCACGTCCACGGCGGTGAGATCCATGGAGACGCGGCCGATGACGGGAACGGCCGTTTCCCCCACATAGGCAAGCCCCCGGCCCGAAAAGGCGCGTCGATAGCCATCGGCATAGCCAAGGTTCACGACGGCAACGATGCTGTCCCGCTCCGCGGTCCAGGTAAGATTGTAGCCGACGCGTCCACCGGTCGGCACCGCACGGCGTTGCAGCACTTCTGCCTCGATCGTGACCACCGGGCGGATCACGCCGGCCAATCCGGCGGAGGGCACGCCGCCATAGAGCGCGACTCCGGGGCGCGTGAGATCGAACGCATAGTCGCTGCCAAGGGCGATCCCCGCGGAGTTCGCAAGGCTGATCCGGCGTGCGCCGGAGCGGACGGCAATGGCGTCAAGCGCGGCCCGCTGATGGTGGTTGATCGGCGCGTCCTGCTCTTCCGCCGACGCCAAATGGCTCATCAGCGTTTCGACGGGCAGCCCGTCCAGCAGACCGGTGGCGATGTCATCCGGCGAGACGCCGAGCCGGTTCATCCCGGTATCCACCATGATGTCGCACGGTCCTGCACCGCACTCGCGCCAGCGCTGTACCTGAGCGACCGTGTTCAGCACGGGGCGGGCGGGAAGCTGGCCCGCGACCGGCAAATCGGCAGCGCGGAGGCCATGCAAGACCGAGATCGAAAGGTCTTTGCGGGCGAGTGCGGCAGCTTCTGCCCAGGTGGCGACGAAGAAATCGCGACATCCCGCCTGCTCAAGCCGGGCGACGACTTCTGGCGCGCCTAGGCCATAACCATCCGCCTTCACAGCGGCGCCGCAAGCGGCCGCGCCGCTCATCCGGGCCAGTGCCCGCCAGTTCTCAACGAGGGCGGCCCCGTCCAGCCGCAATCGATTGGGTGCATCCATCCGCAGGCGGATAGCGGCGACCGCATGCGGAAGCTACCATTGCCCTCCCGCCACCCGACACCGGCGGCGGGAGGCAGCGCGGCGGCCTAGTCCTTCAGGCCGGCGGGAACGATACCGCCGTTCTTTTCCAGCTCGCGCATCACTGCCTTGTGCAGCCAGATGTTCATTTCCGCCGAACCGTCCTTCTCGCCGGTATAGCCGAGCTCGGTGGCGAGCTCCTTTCGATTGGACAGGCTGGAATCGATATCCAGCAGCTTCATCAGGTCCACGATCGACGTACGCCAGTTCAGGGCCGGACCGCCCTTCTTCGCGGCAAGATCAGCCAAGACCTTTTCCACGTCGACCGGTGCTGCTGCCGGTGCCGCCTGCGCAGGCGTCGTGGGTGCCGGCTGTCCCGCGGGTGCCGATGGCGGCGGCGCCTTTGGCGTCGCGGTGGGAGCAGGCGCCGCCTGGGGGGCGGACTTGCCGGAGAACTGGCCACCTAGCGGGCCCTTGTCGCCGAAGATGGCTTTTTTGATCGCGCCGAAGATGCTCACGCCTATGTCTCCGTTTATGGCTGATGGTCGGCAGAACGCGAGATCACCCGCTTTGTGCCCTTGGAACGGCGGAATGGGTGGAGACGTTTAGCCCCCGAAATGACCATACGGATCGCCGGCCTTCTGCTCCTTATACTCGGCGCGTGTGATGCGTTGCCGCGCGATCCCGAACATAGCAGCGAGCGTATTCAGCAAAGCCGCACTTTGAGGATCGGGATCACCGATCCGAAACTGGTGCCGGAGGCGCAGAGGCTGGTTGCAGCATTGGCGCAGCAAAATTCGGCACGCCCAATCATGCGCCAGGGCGCGCTGGAACCGCTGATCGTCGATCTGGACGCGGGCCGACTGGACCTGATCATCGCACCCATGGCGAAAAGATCACCGTGGAAGACGCTGGTCGCACCGGGGCCAGCGCTGACCCACATCGGAGAGGGCAAGGAACGCGTGGAATGGCGCGCGCTGATGAAGAACGGCGAGAACCGCTGGATCATGCAGGTCGAGCGCGCGAGCCGGCGTGTCTCCGGGGAGCAACCTTGAGCGCCGCCGGCACGCCTGCGGAGGCGCTACGCCGGGCCAAGCGGCTCAGCTGGTATCAACTCGGCTGGTTCACCACGGTCGTCATCGTGATGGGGCTGGTGCTCGGGCAGAGCCAGACGATGAAGACGGCCTGGATCGAGGACATGCTGGGCTTCGTGCCCCCGATCGCGTTCCTAGTGGCCGCGCGACTGGAGCAACGGCCCAGGAGCGCACGCTTTCCCTTCGGCTTTGCGCGCGCCAACGGCCTGGGGTTCTTCGTCGCTGCCGTGGCCCTGGCGGCGGTGGGGGCCTTGCTGCTGATCAACGCCGGGATGACGCTGTTCGCCGGTGAGCATGCAACGGTGGGCTCGATCAGCCTGTTCGGGCGTGACGTCTGGCTCGGCTGGCTGATGCTGGCCGCGCAATTCTACGCCCTGATCCCGCCGGTGGTGATCGGCGTGAAGCTGCTGCCGCTGGCGCGTACGCTGAACGACAAGCTGCTGTACACCAATGCGATGATGAACAAGGCCAACTGGCTTACCGGCGCGGCCGGGATCGCCGGAGTGATCGGCCTTGGGCTCGGCTGGTGGTGGGCGGATGCCGTGGCGGCGGGACTGATCTCGCTCGACATCATCAACGATGGCTGGAAGGCGATGCGATCCGCCGCCGCGGAGCTGATCGACGGGGCGCCGCGCGCGCTGAAGAAGCCCGAGGTCTCGGCAGAAGCGACCGCCCTCCACGCCGCGCTCGATCGCCGTTTCCCTGGTGCTGCGATCCTGATGCGAGAGGCAGGACGCCTGATCCATGTCGAGGTACACGGCGTCGCGCCGCCCAGCCCCCTGCCCTCGCGCGAGGAGCTTTGGCCTTGCGGCCGGGAGAGCGCGTGGCGGCTGGCGCAGGTGACGTTCAGGGAGCGGCCGCTGGAGGCCGATCGACATCAGCGCCTTTTCAGATCGACGTGACGCCGAGAATCTCGATCGCGTCGGCGCGGCCGTTGAACGCCACCAACTCGCCTTCCGCTGCGCCCATCATCGCGCGCGGCAGCGGCGCCGAAAAGGCGATCAGTCCGCGCGCCGGATCGGCCTCATCATCGCCGACGATGGCGATTTCCCGTTCCGCACCGTTCAGGCGAAAGCGGACGCGCGAGCCGAACGCCACTTCGTCTGCCGGCGGCGGTGGCGCCAGAATGGCGGTGATCCGGCGCGTGTTCCAGTAGCGCAGCTCTCGTGCGATCTCCTCGCCGCGCGGCTCCTCGGCATGCGCCTGCTCGGCCTCGAGCGCGGCGATCCGCTCTGCGATGAGGGCGAGGCCGCGCTGGGTGACCAGATTGGGTCCGGACGGCAGCGGCAACTCGAAGCGGGGCTCGAGATGCTCCTCGTCGCTGTCACGGCGAAACGCGACGCTCATGCCGTGCCCTGAAACCGCTTGATGATGCCGGAAAAGTCGGTGGCGCCATGGCCGGCATCGTTGAAGGCATCGTATAATTCGGTGGCGCGGGTCGCCATCGGGATATCCGCACCGGCCTCATGCGCGGCCGCCATGGCCAGTCGCAGGTCCTTCAACATCAATGCCGTCGCGAAACCGCCTTCATAATCGCGGTCGGCCGGGCTTTCCGGGCCGACACCGGGAACGGGACAATAGGTGTTGAGCGACCAGCTCTGCGCGGTCGCCTTGCTGGCAATATCGTAGAACACCTGGAGGTCGAGACCGAGCTTCTCCGCCAGCGCGAGCCCTTCGCAGGTCGCGATCATCGTCGCACCGAGGATCAGGTTGTTGCACATCTTCACCGCCTGCCCGGCGCCGCTGGTGCCGGCATGGATCACCGCCTTGCCCATGGCGTCGAGATAAGGCTGCGCCAGCGCGAACCCTGTTTCGGTGCCGCCGACCATGAAGGTCAGTGCCCCGCTGTTTGCCGCCGCAATCCCGCCGGAAACTGGCGCGTCGACCGCCTCCAGCCCCTTGGCGGCCGCATCCTGCGCCAGTTGCCGCGCGGTGGCGACGTCGATCGTCGAGCAATCTATCAGGATTGCCGACGGCGCCGCATTGGGGAATACCGCTTCGGCATAGACGCTGGCGACATGCGCGCCGGCGGGCAGCATGGTCACGATCGCCTCGGCGCCATCCACCGCCTCGGCGGCGCTGGCCACTGGCAGGCATCCAGCCTTTTTCGCGCGTTCGAGCGCCTCGGGGCTGAGGTCGAAGGCGCGCACGTCATGCCCCGCCTTGGCGAGGTTCGCCGCCATGCCCCCGCCCATATTGCCCAGACCGATGAATGCGACGCGTGCCATTTTAATCTCCCGCCCTCGCCCCTGGACAGGGGAGAGGGATATCGCAGCTTGGCGGCGCAGCCGCCTAGCGAAGGTTGGGAGAGGGGTGGAGCGAGCCTCAGGCTCGCGCGGTTCGTGCCGAACCGCATCACCCTCTCCCAGCTACGACTAAGGCTGTCCGAGCCTAAGTCTTCGCAACCCTCTCCCTCAAGGGAGAGGGCATGTTGAACCTACCGCCCCTTCCAGGCGCCCTGGCGCTTCTCGATAAAGGCGGACATGCCCTCGGCCTTGTCCTCGGTGGCGGTCAGGATCTGGAACAGCCGCCGCTCGGTCAGGATGCCTTGCGCGAGGTTCGTCTCGAAGGCGGTGTTGACCATCTCCTTGTTCACCATCGCGGCCATTGGCGGCATCGAGGCAATCAGGTCGGCAGTCTTCAGCGTCTCTTCGAGGAGCGAGGCGAGCGGCACGACCTTGGCGACGAGCCCCGAGCGTTCCGCTTCGGCGGCGTCCATCATGCGCCCGGTGAGGCACATTTCCATCGCCTTGGCCTTGCCGATCGCGCGGGTCAGTCGCTGCGAGCCGCCCATGCCCGGCGCGACACCCAGCTTGATCTCGGGCTGGCCGAACTTGGCCGTATCCGCGGCGTAGATGAAGTCCGCCATCATCGCGAGTTCGCACCCGCCGCCCAGCGCGAAGCCGTTGACCGCCGCAATCCACGGCTTGCGCGTGGCGACCACGCCGGTCTGCCAGCCGGCAAAGAAATCCTGCAGGAAGAAATCGGCCGCCTGCATCTCATACATCTGCTTGATGTCGGCACCGGCGGCGAACGCCTTTTCGCCCGCGCCGGTCAGCACGAGGCAGCGCTGACCCGGATCCTTGTCATAGGCACCGAAGGCCGCGGAGAGATCGGCGAGCACGTCGCTGTTCAGCGCGTTCAGCGACTGCGGACGGTTCAGCGTGACGAGCGTGACGGCGCCGCGCTGTTCGACAAGGATGTTGGCGTAATCGGTCATTGGTCTCTCCCTTGGTCGCCGCGGCGTTGATCCGGCGGAACGGTATGTTGTTGATCAGGCAGGGGTCCAAGCCTCATGGTCCGGCAAAGGCGCAAAGATCTGGTCGATCACGTGATCGCTGACGCCCTCCGGCGTTGCCGGATTCCAGCGCGGCGCATTGTCCTTGTCGACGATCACCGCGCGCACGCCCTCTAGGAAGTCGTGACGCTGCACCACTCGAGCGCCGACGGCATATTCCTGGCGCATCTCGTCCTCGAAGGTCGGCATGGCCTTGCCGTCGAGCAGAAGCTTCAGGCTGACCTTCATCGTCTGCGGCGATTTGGTCTTGAGTGTCGCCAGCGTCTCGCGGGCGAAGTCGCTAACATCCGCCTGCAACGCGTCGTAAATGTCCTCCAGCCGGTCAGAGGCGAACAAGCGGTCAATCGCTTCGCGCTGATCGAGCAGCCTGGCCGGGCCGGGTTCACCCGACAGATCTTCAAGCATTGCCCTGATGGCGAACGGATCGTCGCCGATGCGGCGCTTAGCCTCCTCAACCATCCCGGCCGACAGATAATGCGTGGCGAGCCCCAGCGCGAAGGTCTCCGCACCATCGAGGCGGTGCCCCGTCAGCGCGAGATATTGCCCGACCCGCCCCGGCAGACGCGAGAGATACCAGCCACCGCCGACATCAGGGAACAGGCCGATGCCGGTTTCGGGCATGGCGAACTTCGTGTTCTCGGTCGCCACGCGATAGCGGCACGGCTGCGACAGACCGACTCCCCCGCCCATGGTGATGCCGTCCATGAACGCCACCGTATCCTTGGCGTAGGTGAACAGCCGGTGGTTCATGCGATATTCGGTGTGGAAAAAGGCCCTTGCCTCGGCGCCGTCCTTTGCCCCGCTTTCCGCGAGCATGCGGATGTCGCCGCCGGCACAGAAGCCGCGGCCTTCGGCATGGTCGATGATGATCACGCGGATCGCATCATCGCCGCGCCATGCCTCCAGCGCGTCGAGCACGCCTTCGCACATCGCGGTGGTGAGCGCGTGGATCGCCTTGGGACGGTTCAGCCGAATGCGGCCGATTGGGCCTTCGGTGGTGACGATAAGGTCTTGGGTCATGATCTCTCCCTCCCTCACCCCTGGACAGGGGAGAGGGATACCGCAGCTTGGCAGCAAGGCTGCCTAGCGAAGGTTGGGAGCGGGGTCGAGCGAGCCACCGGCTCGCGCGGTTCGTGCCGAACCGCCCACCCCTCTCCCAGCTTCGACTAGGCAGCGAGCTGCCAAGTCTTCGCATCCCTCTCCTCTCCGGCGGAGGGGCGAGGGACAGGCACTATTCACTGGCGCGTCAGCTCGCGGCCCACGATCATGCGCATCACCTGGTTGGTGCCTTCCAGGATCGAATGCACGCGCAGGTCGCGCCAGAAGCGTTCGATCGGATAGTCCATCAGATAGCCATAGCCGCCGTGCAGCTGAAGCGCGCGGTCGACGACGGACGAGCCGGTATCGGTGGCGAGCCGCTTGGCCATGGCGGCGAAGCGCGTCTTGTCGGGGGCGTTCGCCGTCACCTTGGCGGCGGCGACGTAGAGCAGGTAGCGCGCGGCCTGAAGCTCGGTATCCATGTCAGCGAGGGTGAACTGGGTGTTCTGGAAGTCCGCAACGGGCTTGCCGAACTGCTGGCGATCCTTGGTATAGGCGATCGCCTCGTCCAGACAGCGCTGGGCGCCGCCGAGCGAGCAGGCGCCGATGTTGAGGCGGCCGCCGTCGAGGCCCATCATCGCGAAGCGGAAGCCCTCCCCCTCGCCGCCGACGCGGTTGGCGACCGGCACCTTCACATTGTCGAACAGCACCTGCCGGGTGGGCTGGGCGTGCCAGCCGAGCTTGCGTTCATTGGCGCCGAACGAGACGCCGGGCATGTCCTTGTCGATCACCAGGCAGGAGATGCCCTTCGGCCCTTCCGCGCCGGTGCGGACCATGGTGACGTACACCTCGTTCTCGCCAGCGCCCGAAATAAACTGCTTGGTGCCATTGACGATGTAATGGTCACCTTCGAGGCGTGCGGTGGTCTTCAGCGCCGCCGCGTCGGAGCCCGAGCCAGGCTCGGTCAGGCAATAGCTCGCCATCTTGTCCATGGTGACGAGATCGGGGAGGTAGCGGCCCTTGAGATCGTCCGAAGCGAAGCGGTCAATCATCCACGAGGCCATGTTGTGGATCGAGATAAAGGCGCTGGTGGCGGGGCAACCATAAGCCATCGCCTCCATGATCAGCGCCGCCTCGAGCCGGCCGAGATTGATCCCGCCGCTCTCCTCGCTGACGTAAATGGCGGCGAAGCCAAGCTCGGCGGCGGCCTTGATCGTGTCGCGCGGGAAGATGTGCTTTTCGTCCCACTCCGCCGCGAAGGGCGTGATGCGGTCGGCGGTGAAGCGGCGCGCGAGTTCCTGGATCTCGCGCTGGTCGCCGGTAAGATCGAATTGCGGTGTAAGGTCGAACTGGTCAGTCATGGCAGCGCTCTAGCGAAAGACGACGGTGCGCGCACCATTGGCGAGCACGCGGCGCTCGGCGATCCAGCGCACCGCACGGGCCAGCACCTGCGCCTCGATATCGCGGCCGATGGCGATGAACTCCTCCACGGTGGCGCGGTGATCGACCCGCTCGGCGGCCTGTTCGATGATCGGCCCCTCGTCGAGCGCGGTGGTGACGAAATGGGCGGTCGCCCCGATCAGCTTCACCCCGCGCGCATGCGCCTGATGATAGGGCTTGGCGCCCTTGAAGCTGGGCAGGAAGCTGTGGTGGATATTGACGCAGCGCCCCTCGACGGCGGCGACCAGGTCGGGCGAGAGCACCTGCATGTAGCGGGCAAGCACCAGCAGCTCGGCGCCGCTATCCTCCACCACCTCCAGCAACGCGCGCTCCTGCTCCGCGCGATTGGCCGAGGAGACGGGGAGATGGTGGAACGGCACATTGTGCCATTCGGCAAGACCGCGCAGCGTTTCGTGATTCGAGACCACCGCCACCGGATCGATCGGAAGCGCGCCGATCGACCAGCGGTGCAGCAGATCATTCAGGCAATGCGAGGTGGTGGAACAGGCAATCACCACCTTGGGGCGATGATCGGCAGGCACCAGCGTCCAATCGAGGCCGAACTGCACCGCCACCTCGGCCAGCGCGTCGTGGAGCGCCGGGCCGGTAAACACCAGCCGCATGAAAAAGCGGCCGGTTTCGAGATCGGCATATTGCTGACTGTCGAGGATGAAGCCGCCCGCGTGCGCCACACGCCCGGTGACTGCCGCAACGATCCCGCCACGGTCCTGGCAAGAGAAGGTGAGGATCCAGGGACGCTCGGCCATCAGGCGGCGCACCGCGTGTAGCGCAGCGTCTGGCCATCTGCGACGCGGGTCAGGACGTTGCCGTTCTCTTCAAGCGTCAGGGGGGTATCCTCAGTCCATTGCTGCCCTTCACCGGAGAAGGCGAGCGTCGCGCGCAGCTCGGTGGAGGAAACGCCTTCGAGCCTGGTGATCGTGGCGCGCGATTCGTAAAAGCTCAGGCGATCGGGCGCGACCGTCATGAGCCCCTTGTTGTCCCCCGCCGTGGAGGTGCAATCGGCCGGCACGAGCCCCCAGCGGCCGAGGAAGGCCGGGGGAATATGCTTGTCCGCAATGATCCCGCTGCGATCGGCGATCTGCGCGCTGTCATTCTCCGGCGCAGGCTCGATTGCGTTGATGGTGTTGAGCGCGGCAGCGGAGCCATCGTCCACTTGGTTCTTCTGCTCGGGCGTCGGGGCCTGGCACCCCGCGAGCAGAAGACCAGCGGTCAGGGCAAGCATTTTCCTCACGGCCATGTCGCTCATCCCATTGTCGGGATGACAAAGGCGTCCTGGATGCGGCTGGGCCCGCCATCCTCGCTGCCGCGCGGCAGGTCGCCCGATCCGTCCGGCCAGCGCTGGGTGATGGTCTTCACCTTGGTCCAGAACTTCACGCCTTCCATGCCATGCTGGTTGGTGTCGCCAAAGGCGGAGCGCTTCCAGCCGCCGAAGGTGTGATAGGCGACCGGCACCGGGATCGGCACGTTGATGCCGACCATGCCGACGTTGACACGCGCGCCGAATTCACGCGCGGCATGGCCGTTGCGGGTGAAGATCGCGACGCCATTGCCGTACTGATGATCGCTCGGCAGGCGCACAGCGGTCTCGAAATCGGGCGCGCGGACGATCTGGAGGACGGGGCCGAAGATCTCCTCCTGATAGCTCTTCATCTGCGGCGTGACGCGATCGAACAGCGACGGACCGACGAAGAAGCCATTCTCGTGTCCCTGCAGTTTGAAGCCACGGCCGTCGACGACGAGTTCCGCGCCCTCGTCCACGCCGGTCTGGATCCACTGCTCGACCCGGGCCTTGTGCGCGGCGTTGATGACCGGGCCGTAATGCGCCTCCGCATCGGTGGAGACTCCGACGCGCAGAGCCTCGATCGCGGGTAGCAGCTTCTCGCGCAGCGCGTCGGCGGTCTTGTCCCCCACCGGCACCACCACGGGCAGCGCCATGCAGCGTTCGCCGGCCGAGCCGAAGGCGGCGCCGGAAAGGTCAGCGACGACCTGGTCGAGATCGGCATCGGGCATGACGATGCCGTGGTTCTTGGCGCCGCCCATCGCCTGGACGCGCTTCCCCGCCGCGACGCCGCGATTGTAGACGTAGTGCGCGATGTCGCTGCTGCCGACAAAGCTGACCGCGCCGATCGCCGGATGGTCGAGGATCGCGTCGACCATCTCCTTGTCGCCATGAACGACCTGGAAGATGCCCTCGGGCATTCCCGCCTCGCGCATCAGTTCGGCGAGGCGCACCGGTACGCTGGGATCGCGTTCGGAAGGCTTGAGGATGAAGGCGTTGCCGCAGGCCGTCGCCACCGCGCCCATCCAGAGCGGGATCATCGCCGGGAAGTTGAACGGCGTGATGCCGGCGCCGATGCCGATCGGCTGGCGCATCGAATAGACGTCGATGCCGGGGCCGGCGCCCTGGGTATATTCGCCCTTCAGCACGTGCGGAATGCCGCAGGCGAACTCCACGACCTCAAGACCGCGCTGGATATCGCCCTTCGCGTCGGCGATGACCTTGCCATGCTCGGACGAGAGCAGGCGTGCGAGTTCGTCCATGTTCGCTTCGACCAGCGCCTTGAACGCGAACATGACCCGGGCGCGGCGCTGCGGGTTGGTGGCGGCCCAGCCGGGCTGCGCGGCCTCGGCGGCGGCGACGGCACGGTCTAGCTCAGCCTGGCTCCCGAGCCGGACCTGCGCCTGCACCTGGCCGGTGTTCGGATCGTAAACATCGGACACACGCCCGCCCGCCATGCCCTGATGGCCGACGATGTGATGATCGATGACGCGCATGATGCCTCTCCGTTACTCTGGCCAGCGCCTTTAGCCGCCAGCCGTTCGTTGCCACAACCCACGCCGCACATAGTGTTGACCTTGGCCGCCCATACGCCGAAGCCGTAGCCCATCGGAGGTGCACGATGACCGACCAACCCTGGCCGCCGGAACGTGAACGACCGCCGGGCATGCCACATCCGGACGATCCGGCGATCTTCGTGGATCAGCCGGAGCGTGATCCGGAGGGCGGGCGCCACCTCATCTTCGTCGCGATCGCTCTGGTCACGATGGTCCTGTTCTGGTGGGGCATATAAGCGCGCTCAGGCCGGCACCCCGACCCGCACCACCTCCGGCAGGATTGCATCCAGCAGCAGCATCCCCTGCTCGGTGACACGAAGGCGGTCACCATCTCGCTCGATCAATCCGGCGAGGCGCGCGATCGCACGTTCATCGACGAGGTCATGGGTGTCCATGCCGCCGGCCAGCCGCGCGATACGCGCCAGATCGACGCCCTCACGCAATCGCAGCCCCATCAGCAAGGCTTCCGAGGCCTGGGTGCCGGGGGCGAGCGGCTCCTCGCTTTCGATGCCGTGGCCGTTGCGTGCGACGGCGGCGAGCCAGTTCTCCGGCTTCTTCCGGCGCAGGGTGGCAAGCCCGCCGCGACGGCCGTGCGCCCCGGGCCCGACACCCGCATAGGTCTGGTACCGCCAGTAAGCGAGGTTGTGGCGGCTTTCCGCGCCGGGGCGGGCATGATTGCTGATCTCGTACGCAGGTAGGCCGGCGGCAGCGGTGATCGCGCGAGTCGCCTCGAACAGGTCCGCTGCCGCATCCCCGTCAGGAATGGTAAGGCGACCGGCGGCCGCTTCCGTCGCGAACCGCGTTCCGGGCTCGATCGTCAACTGGTACAACGACAGATGCTCGGTGCCGAACGCCAGTGCCTGCTTCAGCTCGGCGGTCCAGGCGTCGAGCGACTGACCAGGGCGGGCATAGATCAGATCAAAGCTGACGCGCGGGAACACGCGCTGGGCAATCTCAAGAGCGGCCAGCCCCTCGCTCACGTCATGCGCCCGGCCGAGAAAATGAAGCGCACTGTTGTCGAGCGCCTGCAGCCCCAAAGAGACGCGGTTCACGCCGGCCGAGGCGAGATCGGCGAAACAGGCGGATTCCACGGACGATGGGTTGGCTTCCAGCGTGATCTCAATGCCCGGCGCGAAACCCCAGTGTCGCTCCGCCGCCTGCAACACCGCCGCGACCGTCTCGGGCGGCATCAGCGAAGGCGTGCCGCCACCGAAGAAGATCGACGTCAGCCTGCGCCCGGCCAGAACCGATGCCTCATGCGCGAGATCGGCCAGCAGCGATTCGCGCCAGATCGCCTGGTCGACGCTTGCGCGCACATGGCTGTTGAAGTCGCAGTACGGGCATTTGGACACGCAGAACGGCCAATGGACGTAGAGGGCCAGAGCATTGTCGGAAGTCATGATCGCGCCGATATGGCGGCGATGACGCTTCAACGCCACCTCCTCGCGCTCGCCCTTCTGCTAGCTGGCTGCGCGCAGGGGCCAGAGCGCGTGGTGGAGGAGACGCTGACGGAAAAGCCGGCACCGCGCGGCGGCGCCTTGCTTCGCCAGGTGATGCTGGAAGGGCACAACCGGGCACGTGCGCTAGCAGGCGTGCCGCCGCTGCAATGGGACGAGGCGCTGGTCGCCTCCGCGCGCGCCTATGCCGAAGAAATGGCGCAAACGCGGCGGTTCGCCCATGCGGAGCAGCCTCATGGTCCCACCCGCCAGGGCGAAAACCTCTGGACCGGAACGCGCAGCGCCTATCGGTTCGAGGAGATGCTGGGCCATTGGGCGGCCGAGGGGCGCGACTTCGTGAACGGCGTCACGCCCGCGTTCAGCCGGACCGGCAAATGGCAGGATGTATCGCATTACACGCAGATGATCTGGCGCAACACGACGCGCGTCGGCTGTGCGATCGCATCAAACCGGCGGGACGATTATCTGGTCTGCCGGTACAGCCCTCCAGGCAATGTGGTGGGCGAACGGACGCTGTGACGGGTGCGGCGAGCGCACCCGTCCACCGCAAGCGTCGTCAGAAAACCGCGGCGACCAGCTGCCGGAAGGCGTCGGCGCGATGGCTGATCGCATGCTTCTCGACCTGATCCATTTCACCGAAGGTCTCGGTGCGCCCCTCGGGCAGGAACATGGGATCGTAGCCGAAGCCCTTGTCCCCGCGAGGAGGCCAAACCAGCGTGCCATCGACCCGGCCTTCGAACCATTCCACGTGCCCGTCCGGCCAGGCAAGCGCGAGGGCGCAGATGAAATGGGCGTCGCGGGACGCGTCATCGATCGCGGCGATCTTGTCGTTCACCCGCCGCATCGCTTCGTCGAAATCCTTGGCTTCCCCAGCCCAGCGCGCGGAGAAAATGCCCGGATCGCCGCCGAGCGCCTCGACACAGAGGCCGCTGTCGTCGGCAAGTGCGGGAAGACCGGAAAGGTCGGCGGCCGCCCGCGCCTTCAGCTCGGCGTTCATGACGAAGGTAGTGCCGGTCTCCTCGGGCTCGGGAAGGTCCAGCTCCTTGGCCGACACCGCTTCGATGCCATGCCCGTCGAGCAGTGCGGCAATCTCGCGGACCTTGCCGGGGTTGTGGCTGGCGATCACCAGCCTGCCCGGTTTCAGCTTGCGGATCGCCTGCGGCTCATTTCCCTCGCCGCTCATGCGCGGACCGCCCGATCCTGCGCCGCGAAGATCTCGGTGCAGCCGATGCGCGCCAGCCGGAGCAGCCGCAGCAGCGCCTCCTCATCATAGGTCGCGTGCTCGGCCGTCGCCTGCGCCTCCGCAATGTGACCATTTTCGAGCAGCACGAAATTGGCGTCCGCGTCCGCGTTCGAATCCTCGTCGTAATCGAGGTCGAGCACCGGATTCCCCTTGAAGATGCCGCAGCTTACCGCCGCCACCTTCTGCGAGATCGGATCCTTTTCGATCTTGCCGGCCTTCATCAGGCCATTGACCGCCAGTCGCAACGCGACCCAAGCGCCGGAGATCGATGCGGTGCGTGTGCCGCCGTCCGCCTGGATCACGTCGCAATCGAGCACGATCTGCCGCTCACCCAGCGCCGTCATGTCGGTGACCGCGCGCAGCGACCGGCCGATCAGCCGCTGGATTTCCTGGGTACGACCGGATTGCTTGCCCTTGGCCGCTTCGCGGCTGCCGCGGGTGTGCGTGGCGCGGGGCAGCATGCCATATTCGGCGGTGACCCAGCCCTGCCCCTTGCCGCGCAGGAACGGGGGCACCCGCTCCTCAACGCTGGCGGTGACGAGCACGCGCGTGTCGCCGAAGCCGATCAGCACCGATCCCTCGGCGTGACGGGTGAAGTTCGGCTGGATGGTGATGGCGCGCATCTGATCAGGCGCACGGCCGCTGGGACGCATTTGGGACAACTCCTGAAGCCGCTCGCCCGGAACCTGAAGCAGCCTGCGGCTTTGTTCAAGCGCGTGGCGTGCCTCGGCGGCGCTGGACGGGCAGCGGTGATTTCACCCGGCCGTAGCCGCTGGATGATTGCCGCGCCAGTATGCGCCGCCTAGATTTGGACCGTGACCCCATCTCCGCCCATCGCCGAACTGTCCGATCGAGCGCGCGACATCTTCCGCCGCGTCGTTGACGGTTATCTGGCGAGCGGCCTGCCCGTCGGATCGAAGACGCTGGCGCAGGCGGGCCTCAACCTGTCGCCAGCGTCGATCCGCAGCGTCCTGGCGCAGTTGGAAGATTGGGGGCTTCTGGCCGCGCCCCACACCTCTGCGGGACGCATGCCGACGGAACTGGGCCTGCGCCTGTTTGTCGACGGCATGATGCAGGCGCTTGAGCCCTCCGCCGAGGAACGGGCGACGATCGAAGCGCGGGCGGGACTTGCCGGGCCGGTGGAGGAAGCGCTCGCCGCCACGACGGCCGCGCTTTCCGGCCTGTCGGCCTGTGCGGGCCTGGTCATGGTGCCCAAGCATGAGCAGGTGCTGCGTTCGATCGGCTTCGTCCCCCTGTCACACGGACAGGCGCTGGCAGTGCTGGTGAGCGAGGACGGCGCGGTGGAAAACCGCGTCGTGGACCTGCCGCCGGGCGTGGGTCCGGCCGCGCTGGTGGAGGCCGGCAATTTCATGTCGGCGACGCTATCCGGCCTGACCCTGGCAGCGGCACGCGCCCGGATCGAGCGGGAACTGGCGCAAGGGCGCGCGGATGTCGACAGTGCGGCGCGTGCGCTGATCGAGCGCGGCATCGCGGTGTGGAGCGAAGATGGCGAGCGCCGGCCGGTGCTGATCGTTCGCGGGCAGGCCCGCCTCCTCGACGATGCCGCAACCGCAGACCTGGACCGGGTGCGCGAATTGCTGGACGATCTGGACGGGAAACAGGAAATCGCCGCGCTGCTCGATTCCGCCCGCGCCGGCGATGCGACACGCATTTTCATCGGCGCGGAGAACAAATTGTTCGCGCTTTCCGGTTCGTCCGTCATCGCCAAGCCCTTTCGCGGGAGCGATGGCCGCGTGGTCGGCGTTGTCGGCGTGATCGGGCCGACCCGGTTGAACTACGCGCGCGTCGTGCCCATGGTGGATTTCACTGCCGCAACGCTCGCCCGTTTGATGGGTTGAGCTGCCAGCAAAGACAGGGAAACAATGAACGACACCGAGACGAACACCCCGGGCGAGGATCTGCGCGACGAAACCGCTGCCGCCGCCCCCGAGGTTGCCGAGCATGACCGTCTAGCCGAACTGGAGGGACAGCTGGCCGAGGCCAAGCAGCAGACGCTGTACGCCCAGGCCGAGATCCAGAACGTGCGTCGCCGCGCGGAGAAGGACGCCGCCGACGCCCGCGCCTATGCGGCGACGTCGTTCGCGCGCGACGTGCTGAGCGTGAACGACAATCTGGAGCGTGCGCTGGCGGCGATTCCCGCCGACCTGCGCGAGGACGAACGGCTGAAGGGCCTGGTCACTGGCCTGGAAGCCACCGGCCGTGAGCTGACCAGCGTGTTCCAGCGCCATGGCCTGACCCGGATTGAGGCGATGGGCCAGCCGCTCGATCCGAACCGGCACCAGGCGATGATCGAAATGCCGTCCGATGCGGAACCCGGCACGATTGTGCAGGAAATGCAGTCCGGTTGGATGATCAAGGATCGCCTGCTTCGCCCATCCCTGGTCGGTGTGGCGAAGAAGCCGAACTGATCACGAGCATCTGCGATTGCCCGGAGATGATGGCGGCGGGTGCCGCCCGTCGATCGTCTCCGGGCAATCAGGTCAGCGTGCGCTTGGAGGCCAGGGTGGCGCCCCTGACGAGAAGCGCCGGGTGACCACAAGTCCGTCGGCCAGATTAGCCGTCAGTAGCGATGGGCGGCGCCGTGCCGCCGTCTTCACACGATCCAGCCATGCCGCAGTGTCGGCAGCAGCCGCGCGGGTCAGCGCGATCGCCTCTTCCGGTTCAACCAGTTGAAAGCGGATGGCTGACCCAGCCGGGAGTTGCGCCAGCCGATCAATGTCGGGATCGATCACCACGGCAATGCGCGGGTAGCCTCCGGTCGTCTGGTGGTCGGCGGTCAGCAGGCTCATCCTGCCATCACCATCGATCTGGAGCGCGCCGCGCATCGCCGGTTCGCTGGGCATGTCGATCCGCTCCGGCGGAAGCGGCGGACCATCAAGCACCATTCCCATGCGGTCGAAACGGGCGCTGGCGGCGAAGGGCTCGCTGGTGAGCCGGCGCAGCACTTCTGGTGTGAAATATCGCTGCTGCGGCCCCAGAACGGCACGGGCGACCGTGAAGGGCTCTCCATCAGCGAACCGAGGAATATCGACCGAGGCGACATCGCGGCGCGCCTCCCGCACCGTCAATCTATCGCCCTCTCCGATCCGCCCTCCGCCCAAGCCTGCGATCAGATGCGTCGCGCTGCTGCCGAGCCATTCGCTGCAGTCCAGCCGACCCGCCGGCGCGCAATAGCCCCAATTGCCGCTCGATTCGCGAATGCGGCAGCGCGCGCCGGGCTGAAGCGTCACCACGCACCAGCCGCCGACCTCAACACCGTTGACGGTCGCCAAGGCAGCACCGGTGATCGCGACCGAGACGGCGCGCTCCTCCGCCACCAGCGTCAGGCCGCCCAGCGAGAACTCGATGGCGGATCCATATCCGCCGCTCGCACCCACTGCCGCCGCGAAGGCTCGCCGATCGACCGGACCTGATGGCGGCACGCCGAAGCGGCGCCACCCGGGCCGCCCGGCATCCTGGATGCTGGTGAGCGGCCCTGCCTCCTCAATCCGCAACCGCGCATCGCTCATCACAGCGCCTCCGCGCCGACGCGAATGAAGCGCACTCGATCGCCGGGCTCGAACAGAAAGGGGCGATCGGCCGCCGCGTCGAGCACGCGAAGCGACGTGCGCCCGATCACCCACCAGCCGGTAGGCATGGGCAGCGTCGTGATCAGGCACTGCGGACCGGCAACCATCACGCTGCCAACCGGATGGCCCCGCACCGCGGCTGCCTTGCGCGGCAAGTGCAGGTCTCGCGGTACGCCGCCGAGATAGGCATAGCCGGGCGCGAAGCCGTACATGAAGACGCGATAGTCACCCGCCAGATGGGCGGCGATCACCGCCTCTTCAGACAGGCCAAGCGTCTGGGCGGCCGCGGCCACGTCAGGACCAGCATCGCCATCGTAACAGACCGGCACTTCGTGGGTGGTGGTGGCCAAGAGATCGACCGATGCGGCTTCAAGCGAGCGAAGATGCGCGGCGACACTGGCGTGATCGGTGGCAAGAGGATCGAACACGATCAGCAGGCTCGTATAGGCCGGCACCGCCTCCTCGAACCATGCGGGCGGTTGTGCCGAGAGCGCACGATCCAGCGACACCACCTGCGCAAACACATCCTCTGCGATCTCGCCGCCGAAATCCGCGAGCAACGCGCCGGAGCCTACCGGTCGGAAGGTGGGCCCGCTCATGCCCGGTCGAGGAAGGGTGCGATCGCCAGGCCCTGCCCTTCCAGCACCGATCGTATCCGCGACGCCATGGCGACGGCGGCCGGGTTGTCGCCGTGCACGCAAATGGAGTCCGCCGCCAACCGGATGGCGCCGCCCTCGACGGTCGGCATCGCGCCGCTATCGAAAAAGTTGAGCAGGCGCGCCGCCGCAGCTTCCGCATCATGGATGACCGCCCCCGGTGCGCTGCGGGGGACCAACTGTCCCGATGCGGTATAGCCGCGATCGGCATAGATTTCGCTGAACACGCGAAGCCCGGCCCGCCCCGCCGCAGCCTCCAATTGCGTGCCCGAGATCGCGAGCACGGCAAGCTCCCGATCCAAGGCACGAACGGAACGGACGATCGCCTCGGCAACATCGCGTTCGGCCGCCGCGACGTTTGCGAGAGCTCCATGCGGCTTAACATATCGCACCGGATGGCCAGCCAGCGCCGCCATGCCCAGCAATGCGCCGACCTGAGCGGCAACGAACCGCTCGATTTCGGCCACGCTCGCGGGCAAGCGGCGGCGGCCGAAGCCGGCGATGTCGGGATAGCTGGGGTGCGCCCCCACGACCACATCGTGCTCGCGTGCGAGCGAAAGCGTCCGGAACATGGTCTCCGGATCGCTCGCATGGCCGCCACACGCAACATTGGCGCTGGTGACGAGGCCGAACATCGCGGCGTCGTCCCCCAGGGTCCAAGGGCCGAAGCCTTCGCCAAGATCCGCGTTGAGGTCGATGGTCATCACGGCGCCTGCCTACTCCGTGCCGCCAGGCCTGTCCAAGCTTCCGCCGGCGCCCGGTCGGCATGGGAGACGCGGGCGCCGCGTCCAGCCGGTGCTTAGAGCGACTGTCCGTCGTCGATGTCGATGACCGATCCGCTGACCCAGGCGCTTGCGTCCGAGGCGAAATAGAGCAGTTGCGGGTCAAGCACGTCGATCGGCATGAAGCGGCGACGATGCCAACCTGCGATCTGTTTCGCGCCGCCTTCGCTCTCAAACCAGTCGCCGGCGATCTCGGTCTGGATATAGCCCGGCTGGATCACATTGACGTTGATCCCCTGCCGCACCCATTCACGGGCGAGATTGCGGCCCAGATGCGCCACTGCCGCCTTGGAGGCGGCATAGGCGCTATCCCCGTGCCCGGTCACATGCGCAGTGATCGATCCGACAAGGACGATCCGGCCACGGCCGCTGTCACGCGAACCGGCAGCGATCATACGCCGCGCGCCTTCGCGTGCCGTCAGCAGAACGCCGGTGAAATTGGTGTCGATCGTCTGGCGCAGCTTGTCAGGCGCCACATCGACCGTGCGACCGCCATTGGCCACGCCGGCATTGGCGATGACGGTATCAACCGTGCCGAAGCGGGCCTCTGCCGCATCAAAGGCAGCTGCGATCGATGCCTCATCGGTCACGTCAATGGCGACCGGCAGCGCCTTTGCGCCGAGGCGCGCCGCAAGCGCCTCCACCCGGTCGACACGCCGTGCGCCGATCACCACCTGTGCACCGGCAGCGACAAAGACTTCAGCAAAATGAGCACCGAGCCCGGAAGACGCGCCCGTAATGAGCGCGGTGCGCCCGCTAAGATCGAAAGCCACGCATCCTCCCCGTTCTGGCGCCCTGTCGGCGCCGAACGGAGCGATCGGGCGAGGTGCTGGTGACCCCTACGGGACTCGAACCCGTGTTTCAGCCGTGAAAGGGCCGCGTCCTAACCACTAGACGAAGGGGCCAGCGGGGGGTGCAGCTAGAGGGGGGCGAGGCACCTGTCAATCGCCACATTCCACTTCATCTGCATTTTATCGGCAGCCAATCAATCCGCCCATGCAGCGTCGTCGATGTGGAGCTCGGCCGCCGGGCGCTGCGACCAATCATCGATCTTCGGGCGACCGGCGAGCCAGAGCTTGCGGTGCGGGGCAGCGCCGAGCAGCGCGGCGCCCAGCGCTGTTTCCGCCGACCGGAACGCCATCGCTTTCAGGCTGCGCCCGTCATCACCGGCCACGATCGCGCGAATATGGCCATTGCCGACCACGTCGACACGGACCGGGCGCACTGGCCCGATCGCGACCCGCGGACTGGGCCAGCCGACGCCGTAAGGGCCACCCGTCTCCATCGCCGTGACCAGATCGGGCGTGACTCCGCCAGGCGCATGGATCGAATCCACCAACAGCGCCCGGTCGGCCACCGCTGCCGTGACCCGATCCGCCAACAGCTCCTCGAGGAAGTCGGCAAAGGAAGGCACCTGGTCCGCCATGATCGTCAAGCCTGCCGCCATGGCATGTCCCCCGCCTGCGACCACCAGTCCCGCAACCTTGGCGGCCAGAACTGCCTGCCCCAGATCCACACCCGGGATCGACCTGCCTGAACCCTTGCCGATGCCATTTTCATCCACGGCGATGACGATGGCGGGCTGACCGAGTTTTTCCTTCAGCCGCCCTGCGACGATCCCGATGACGCCCGGATGCCAGGCGTGACCGGCGACAACGGTCACACGGCGACCAGAGGCGTACATGGCTTCCGCCTCCACCTGGACGGTGGCCTCAATCGCGCGCCGCTCCTCGTTCAGGCGGTCAAGCTCGGCGGCGATGTTTTTCGCCTCCGCCACATCCTGCGTCGTGAGCAGACGCAGGCCGAGATCGGCTCGCCCGACCCGACCGCCGGCGTTGATGCGGGGTCCAAGCGCAAAGCCAAGGTCGCTGGCGGTAGGCGCCCGCGTCAGGCGCGACGCCTCGATCAAGGCGGCAAGACCAGGGTTGCGCCGGCCAGCCATGACCTTCAGCCCCTGGGCGACGAAGGCGCGATTCAGGCCGCGCAGCTGGGCGACATCCGCCACCGTTCCCAACGCGACCAGATCGAGAAGCTCGATCAACTTCGGTTCCGCCCGGTTCGTGAAGAACCCCCGGCGGCGCAGCGAACGAAGCAACGCCGCGCCGAGCAGGAAAGCGACGCCGACGGCCGCCAGATGGCCGTGGGCTGCCCCTTCCGCCTCATCAAGGCGATTGGGGTTCACCACTGCATGTGCCACCGGCAGTTCGCTGGCGCATTGGTGATGATCGACGACGATCACGTCGACCGGCGCCGCATGCGCCGCCGCCAGGGCATCGAACGCCTGAGCGCCGCAATCGACCGTGACGATCAGCGAGGCCCCTTCCCGCGCCAGTCGCGTCATCGCCGCCGCGCTAGGACCATAGCCTTCGGCCACGCGATCCGGGATGTAGCCGCGCGCCTCGATCCCGAGTTGGCGCAGAAGCAGGATCATCAGCGCGGCGGAAGTCGCCCCGTCCACATCGTAGTCGCCGAAGATCGCGATGCTCTCCGCACGCTGCACCGCGTCCGCCAGCCGGTCCGCGGCGGCATCCATGTCCCGAAAAATCGAAGGGTCCGGCATGAACGCCCGGATCGACGGGCTGCGATGATCCTCGAGCGTCTCGGGTGAGCAGCCGCGGGCAAGCAGCAGCTGCGTGACGAGATCGTGCGGCGCGAGATTGTCGGCGGCGGTGGCGCGCCATCGCCATGGCTGGCCCAGGATCGACCGTTCCACGCCAAGGACGTGCATCATGCCGCTATGCTCCCGGCGTCCAGGGCGCTTCGCGAAACCATTTGGTGATGATGTATTTCACGCCTTCGGACACTGCCGTACCTTCATGCAGCGTGGCGGTGTTCGGGCTGCCGTCCGGGTTCATGTTGTTCCACGCGAGCAGCGTACCCCGCTTCGGCTTCACCCGAACGCCCGCCTGAGGGAACCAGGTCGCGCCGCCCTCCTCCACGTCGTTGAGGAAGATCATCGCGGTCCAGACCCGCTGCCCGCCAGACGCCTTCATCGAGGGCCAGTAGCTTTCGCCCTCGTGGAAGTAATCGTGATGCGCCTTGAAATACTGCCCGGGCGCATAGCGCTGCCCCTGCATCGTCTCCCCCCAAAGGGGATCGAGCCCGAGGAGATGGGCCAGCCCCTCGTCGATTGGCTGGATCTCGGGCGAGCGGCGGTTCATGTCGCAGCTCTCCGACGTCCGGAACGTGGTGTCGCCGTGATCCGACAGAAGCGTGGAAGGTCGACGGTTGGCATCGATCATCGCCACCAGCCGCTTGCAGTTGGCCACGTCGAGATAGGCCGGAATCTTCCAGGCGGCAGCCTGTTCGGTGGGAAGGCGCACGGCGCGTGGATCCGCCTCCAGCCGAGCGGCAACGGAGCTGCCGATGCGGGCGCGATGCTCTGAAGGATGACCGGGAACGCTGGTGATCGCCATGGCGCACCTATTTGCGCGCGCCAAAGCGGAAGGCAAGATCCCGCGGGGAAGCGGCCATCCAAGGCAGAACCATGATGGAGGTGGGGAGCTTCTGTTGCCCGGCGCTCCCCATGCCGCTGGAATCCGCTTCTGTTGCCCGGTGCGGTCCGACCGCGCTATTTTGGAGTAACCTTAGGCCGTTAAGCCGTCAGGTTACGCCGCAATCGCGAGTGCTTCGTTATCGTTGGCACTTGTGTATGGGCCGTCGCGGTGGTCCCATTCCGAGCAAAAACCAGCGCTTTTCAACACACGTCGATCCTGGTTCGGCCCCGTCAACGAAGCTGCTGGGAAGCAGCTGCGATGGTGGAGCCGCCGGGTACTGCCCCCGGGTCCGCTGTGCCTATTCTTCGCCGGCGTTTATCGCCATAGCCGTGGGGCAAGCCCCGCGAGCGCGACCGATATAGGGCGCCGAACACAAAGTTGGAAGAGGCGCCTTTCGGTCGCCATAATGCGGGTGCATATAACAGGATATCATGCTTACCCAGCGTTCCCGATACGCGCTCCGCTCGATGCTGTTCCTTGCGACCATGCCTGCGGGCGGACCACCCACCCCGATGAACCGCATCGCCGCCGAGGCGAACGTTCCGCGCAAGTTCCTCGAGCTGATCCTGGCGGACCTGCGCGATGCCGGCCTGCTGCACAGCCAGCGGGGCAAGATGGGCGGTTACGTCCTGTCGCGCCCGGCGCATCTGATCTCGCTGGGCGAAGTGATCCGCGTGATCGAAGGGCCGCTGGCGCTCGTCCCCTGCGTCAGCCGCACGGCCTATCGCCCGTGCAAGGATTGCAAGAGCGAGGCGGATTGCGCCATTCGCCACGCCATGGCCCGGGTGCGGGATGAAACCGCGCGCATCCTTGATGGCACCAGCCTGGCGGATGCAACGGCCGAGGAGATGGCCGCGGCGTAAACGCCCGGCCACTCCACCTACATCATCAGGCGAGCAGAACGCTCACGCCGCGGTTCAGACGTTAGGCCGCGCCTTCAGTTCGTCGCGAATCTCGCGCAGCAGCGCGACGTCTGCGGGTTCCGCCTTGGGCTCGTCCGCCGTCTTGGCCTTTTCATGCTCGAACAGGGCCACCGCTCGGTTGACGGTACGGACCAGCATGAAAATGATGAAGGCGACGATCAGGAAGTTCACCGCCTGGGTGATGAACGCTCCATAGCCGAGCAGCGGGACGCCAGCCTTCTTCAGCGCCACGTAATCGGTGGAGCCCTGCAAGGCTGCCGGCACATCGCCGAGCACCAGGAAATAGCTGGAAAAGTCCAGCCCTCCGAACACCTTGCCGATCACCGGCATCAACACGTCTTCCGTGAGCGACGTCACGATCTTGCCGAACGCGGCACCGATGATCACCGCCACGGCGAGATCCAGCACATTGCCGCGCGCGATGAACGCCCTGAATTCTTTGAGCATCGTCACCTTCCCCGTGTTTTGATCGACGCTAATTGCTCTTTGCCCCTTCGCCAAGCCACCAGACTGTCCTATATCGATGACACAGTAACTGGAGAGCCAAACCATGAGATCGCGCCCTGTCGTCCTCCTCGCTCTGTCCGCCAGCCTTGCCAGCTGCGGGATCAACAGCGTTCCGACAGCGGAAGAGAATGCCAAGGCGCGCTGGGCCGATGTGCAGAACCAGTATCAGCGCCGGGCGGACCTGATTCCCAATCTGGTCGCGACCGTGAAGGCCGCGGGCGCCCAGGAGAAGGACGTGCTGACCGAGGTCACACAGGCCCGCGCCTCCGCGACCCAGATCCAGGTTTCCGGTGACGATCTGGCCGATCCAGCCAAGATGCAGGCGTATCAACGCGCGCAGGCGGGCCTGACATTGTCGCTGCAGCGGCTGCAGGAGGCGTATCCGGAACTCAAGAGCCAGGCGAACTACACAACGCTGATGAGCCAGCTGGAAGGTACGGAAAACCGCATCACCATCGCGCGCAACGATTACAATACGGCGGTGCAATCCTATAACACGCGCATCCGCACCTTCCCTGACGCGATTGGCGCCCGCATCTTTTATGGCGCCAAGCCGATGGTGCCGTTCCAGGCGACCACGCCCGGAGCCGAAGCTGCGCCAAAGGTGGATTTCGGCGGCTGATCGTCGGCATGTCCGCACCGCTTGCTGAAGACAGGGCGCATGGTGGCGGCCAGACGCCGCCGCTTCGGCTCTGGCTCGCTGCCCTGCTGGCGGCGGCGTCGCTGCTCCTGTCGCCGTTCGCCATCGGTACGGCAGATGCGCAGACATTTCCCAAGCTGACCGGCTTTGTCGTGGACGCCGCCGAGATACTGCCGCCGCAGGTGGAAGCGCAGCTCACCCAGCAGCTCGATGCGGTTCAACGGGACACCAAGCGACAATTGATCGTCGCAACCGTGCCGAGCCTGCAGGACTATCCGATCGAGGAATATGGCTACAGGCTGGGCCGGGCCTGGGGCGTGGGCCTGAAGGACGTCAACAACGGCGCCATCCTTCTTGTCGCACCCAACGAGCGAAAGGTGCGCGTGGAGGTCGGCTACGGCCTGGAACCGATCCTGACGGACGCTTTGTCGAGCGTGATCATCAACCAGCAGATACTACCCCGTTTCAAATCCGGAGATCTGCCGGGCGGCGTGGTTGCCGGCGCTCAGGCGCTTGAGGCGCAACTGCGCGCTTCGCCCGAGGAAGCCCAGGCCAGGCTGGATGCCGCGATCAAGGAAATTGACGGCGCGCAGGCGGGCCAGCGTCGCAGTGGCGGGGGCTTCCCGCTTGGTCTCGTTTTTTGGGGCATGATCGCGCTTTTCGTTCTCCTGTCGCTGGGCCGCCGCGGCAGCGCCAAGGGCCGGCGTTACCGGGGCGATAGCGGGCTAAGCTCGGTGATCCTGTGGAACATCGCCGCGAATGTCGCGAGCGCCGCGATCAACAGCAGCGACGACGATGACAGCTGGGGCGGCGGCGGTGGCTGGGGCGGAGGATCCGGCGGCGGCGGCGGCGGCTGGGGCGGCGGCGGTTTCTCGGGCGGCGGTGGTGGCTCGTTCGGAGGCGGCGGCGCCTCGGGGAGCTGGTGATGCGGCTTTCGCAAGAAGATCACGCCAAGGTCACCGCCGCGGTCGCCGCGGCCGAGCAGGCGACCAATGGAGAGATCGTCACGATCGTCGCCCGCCGCTCTGACGCCTATCATGATGTCGGGCTGCATTGGGCCATCCTCGCCATGCTGCTCGTGCTGGCGCTGCTGGCAACGTTTCCGAGCGCGGTTGACGCCGTTCACCTGCTGACCGGCGGATCGTGGAACGAACACGTCTCCACCGCGACTGCACTGACGGTGGCCACCATCCTGTCCGTTGTGGCCTTTCTGCTGGTGCGTTACCTGCTTGCCCTGCCAACGCTGCGCATGGCGCTGACACCCGGCGCGACCAAGACCAGGCGGGTTCATGCCCGCGCGCTCACCCTGTTTCGGGCTAGCGCGGAGCATCGCACCGTCGCTGCGACGGGCGTACTCCTCTACCTCAGCCTTGACGAGCATCGCGCCGAAATCGTCGCTGATGCCGGCATCCACAGCCGTGTCTCGCCCGATGTGTGGGGCCATGCCATGGCGGTCTTGCTGGCGGCGGTGAAGGACGGGCGTCCCGGAGACGGCATGGCAGCCGCCGTCGAGGAAATCGGCGTCGTGCTGGCAGAGCATTTCCCGCGCACAGGCACCAACCCCAATGAACTGCCGGATCGATTGATCGAACTATGACGGACGAGACCCTCGCCGAAACCATGTGGGAAGGCCGCTTCATCAAGATGGTGAAGCAGGGAAAGTGGGAATATGCGTCGCGATCGAGAGGGATCGGCGCTGCCGTGATCGTGGCGATCACCGATGCCGACGAGGTGATCCTGGTCGAGCAATATCGCGTGCCGCTGGGGCGTCATTGCCTTGAGCTTCCGGCCGGACTGATCGGAGACGTAGAGGCAGGCGAGCCGCTGGTTGAGGCGGCCCGGCGCGAACTGGAGGAGGAGACTGGTTATCGAGCCGGCTCGATCGAACCCCTAGGCTTCTTCCATTCGTCCCCCGGCATGGTGAGCGAGGGCTTCACGCTGGTACGCGCGCGTGATCTGGTGAAGGTCGGCGAAGGCGGCGGCGATGCGGAAGAGGAAATTACCGTCCACGTCGTGCCGCGCGCGACGCTCCCGGACTTTGTCGCCCGGAAACGTACCGAAGGCGCCGCGATGGACGTGAAGTTGCTGTTGCTGTTGTCGGACGCGTTGCTGGCCTGAGCAGCAGCCGGAACGCGCAATAATCCGCGCATGTGGCGCGTTCGAGGCGCTCGACATCGTCCTGCGCCCTTTCCCCGCCCGTTCGGCGCGTCTATCTCGAATTCATGCGCAAACACATCCTGATCGTGCTCGGCCTGATCATCCTTGCCGGCATTGGCATCTTCATCTGGCTGAGCTGGCCCGACAAGGCCCGGCTTGGCGTTGCCGAAGTGACCGGCCAGCGGCCGAAGATCACCGAGCCGCGCAGCCAGATGATTCCCACCGTCAAGGTGGCCGACGCGGTCGGCTGGGCGGCCGGCGCGAAGCCGCAGGTTGCGGCCGGGCTCACCGTGGCGCGTTTCGCCGAGGGGCTGGATCATCCCCGCTGGATGTATCGCCTGCCGAACGGCGACGTGCTTGTGGCAGAAACCAATTCGCCGCCGCGTGGACGCAGCTTCGTCGATCGAGTGATGCGTTACCTGATGGGGCGCGCCGGCGCCGGCGTGCCTTCTGCCAATCGCATCACCCTGCTGCGCGACGCCGATGGCGACGGTCGAGCAGAATTCCGCTCCGTGTTCATGACCGGGCTCAATTCTCCGTTCGGCATGACACTGCTGGACGGGCAGCTCTACATTGCGAATACCGACGCCCTGGTGCGCGTCCCCTATGAAGAGGGTGCAACCAAGATTGTGGCGAAGCCCGAAATGGTGGTGAAGCTTCCTGGAGGGGAGAACCATTGGGCACGCAACGTGATCACGGCCGAGGATGGCCGCACCTTGTACGTGTCGGTCGGATCCGCCTCGAACGTTGCTGAAAAGGGGCTCGATCTCGAGCGACGCCGGGCCAACATCCTGCAAGTATGGCCCAAGGAAAAGACCTCGCGCATCTATGCCGCCGGTCTGCGCAACCCCAATGGCATGGCGATCAATCCGAAGTCCAAGCAGCTGTGGACGGTGGTGAACGAGCGCGACATGCTGGGATCCGACATCGTGCCGGATTATCTGACCGCGATTGAACTCGGCGACCACTTCGGCTGGCCGTGGTATTATTGGGGCGGCTATCCCGACAAGCGGGTCGAGCCTGCCAATCCGCAGCTTCAGCAATATTCCAAGCGGCCCGACTATGCGCTGGGGCCGCACGTCGCGGCGCTGGGCCTGACCTTCGCCGGAGACGTGAACCTGGGGCAGCGGTTCGCGCAAGGCGCCTTTATCGGGGAGCATGGTTCATGGAACCGTGTGCCGCCGTCAGGGTACAAGGTAGTGTTCGTACCGTTCACGCCGAAAGGTTGGCCCGTGTCTGGCGCGAAGCCGGTCGACATTCTGACAGGCTTCCTGAATGCCGATGGCGAGGCGATGGGGCGGCCGGTGGGGGTGATCGGGGATCGCACAGGCGCGATGCTCGTCGCCGATGACGTGGGCAACGTGATCTGGCGCGTCGCTCCGGCAGCGACGCCAGCGCGCTGATCCAAGCCTTTCTTTCCGGGCATAGCCGCACGGGCGGGCCGCCGATCCCTCCCGTGTGTCTCTGGTGATCGAAGCGCCGCGCGCGCCCAATGCGATGGGCGACAGCAGCCGCTCTGATCGCTACCGGGGACGGATGCTACGCCGACTCATTCCCGCTCTCTTCGCTGCCTCGTTCCTGGCCGGTTGCGGCTATCCCGGAACGCCCCCTGCCCTGCCGCTTGCTACATCGCCAGCACCGCAAACCACGCTGGCCGCGCAGAACGAAATCCGTACGCCCGTGACCATCCTGGTCTCGATCGACGGCTTTCGGACAGATTATCTCGAGCGCGGTGTCACACCCAATCTGTCGCGCCTGGCGAAAGAGGGCGTGACGGGGCCAATGCGGCCGTCCTTCCCCTCCAAGACCTACCCCAATCACTGGACGCTCGTGACCGGGCTCCGTCCCGATCGCCATGGCATCACAGCCAACATGATGGAGGATCCGGCCCGTCCGGGCGAGGTCTTCACGATGGCCACCGACGATCCCTTCTGGTGGAATGCCGCGCCGCCGATCTGGGTGACGGCGGAACAGGCAGGCGTGCGCACCGCCTCCATGTTCTGGCCGGGATCAACGGTGGCTTGGGGCGGCACGCGCGCGACCGAGTGGCCGAACACGTTGACGGGCGGCGTGCGGCCGAGCGACTGGCAGGCGTTCAGCCAGCAGATGCCGGGCGAGAACCGCGTCCGCCAGGTGATCGACTGGATGCGCCGCCCTGCTGACATCCGGCCCCAGTTCGTGACCACCTATTTCGATGTCGTGGATACCGAAGGGCATCGCGGCGGTCCGGACTCGGCAGGCGTGCAGACGGCGCTGGCGGAAGTCGACCGGCAGATCGGTGAACTGGTCTCGGAATTGGCGGAGCTCGGCCAGCCTGCCAATCTGATCATCGTGTCCGACCATGGCATGGCGGCAACATCAAGCGAGCGGGTGGTTCCGCTCGATCAGATCGTTGCCGCGACCGACGCCCGGATCGTGGAGGCAGGCCCCTATGCAACTTTTGCCCCGTTGCCGGGACGGGAGGCGGCAGTCGCGTCCGCATTGCTGAAGTCGCACCCGCACATGGAATGCTGGCGCAAGGAGAACATCCCCGCGCGCTTCCACTATGGCCGCAACACACGCATCCCGCCCTTCCTCTGCCTGGCGGCGGACGGATGGGAATTGATGAAGACTGCGCCCGCCCAAAGCTACACGCGCGGCAACCACGGGTTCGATCCCATGGCGCCCAGCATGAGCGCCTTGTTCATTGCCAATGGCCCGGCCTTTGCGCGTGGGCAGACGCTACGGGCGTTTGACAATGTCGCGGTGGCGCCGCTGCTCCGCACCCTGCTACGCCTGCCGGCCGATCCAAAGCTGGACGGAACGGACGCGGTTTTCCGCCCCGTGTTGCAGAACCGATAGGAGAGAGAATGCAGTATTTCGAAGACATTGCCGTCGGCACCAAGGCGAACTTCGGCAGCTATCACGTCACGCGCGAGGAGGTGATGGATTTCGCGAGCCGCTATGATCCGCAGCCGTTCCACCTATCGGACGAAGCTGCGGCGCAGACGCATTTCGGCCGGCTCTCGGCCAGCGGTTGGCACACCTGTGCGATGGTCATGTCCATGATCGTCGCAAACCTGAAGAACAACAAGCAAGCGGGCCTTGGATCCCCGGGCGTCGACGAGTTGCGCTGGCTGAAGCCCGTTTATCCGGGCGACACCCTGCGGTGCGAGACCGAAGTTATCGAAAAGCGTCAGTCGCAGTCGCGTCCAGAAATGGGCATCTTCAAGAGCCGCACGACTGTTTACAATCAGGACGATGTCGCCGTCATGTCCATGGTGTCGAACGGCTTGATCGCGACCCGCCCAGCCGCCTGAGCCGGCGCGGGCCGCGCTACAGGCCGGCGTTACCGCGGGCGCTCGGCCCCGCGCGGGTTGGCGCCTCGGCCGCCGCCGCTGCCGCGGTTAATACCAGGGTTGCGGGTAAAGCCCGGACTCCGGTTGAACCCCGGCGTACGCACGCCATCCGCGCGATTTTCTCGCCGCAGATCACGCCAGTCCTGACGCACGTCACGCCGGAACTCGCGGCGCGCATCCTGGCGCCCCTGGCGGAACTGATCGCGATTGATCGTGCCGTCGCGGAAGTCCTGCCGATTGCCGCGCAGATCGCCCCGGAAGTCACGCCTTTCCGCGCGATAGTCCCGGCGGAAATCATTCCAGTTGGCACGCGCGCCAGGCTGGTTCCAGCCGGGCCGCGACTGCCAATAGCGCCGCTGTGCATTGTTCCAGCGGTGCGGACGGCGATAGCGGTCGTAGACGTAAACGCCGGTGCCCGGATAATAGAAGTCGTTGTACCATCCGAAGGTGCCGCCATAGCCGAGGCCGTAACCGCCCCAGCCCGCGTCGGCATAATAAGGATCGGCATAATAGGCCGATCCATAGCCGAGCGATGCACCGCCATAGCCATATCCGTCCGTGCAGGCGGCCGTTCCGACGGCAAGTCCACCAATCAAGGCCAGCAGGCCGAAGCGCTTGAGACCCATGTTCTCACTCCCGTACATTGGAGAAGCGGCAAATACGCACCGCAATGCTCTTGAAACGAGAGCAATAAAGCGAAGTTCCTTAATGGCCCGGGAACGAAACAAGCGCGTGCACATCAATGCCGTCCTTCCGCAATGCTGCAGCGCCGCCGAGATCGGGCAGGTCGACAAGGAATTGCGCTTGGGTCACCACTGCACCGGCCTTTCGCAACAGCCTGACCGCCGCGCGCGCCGTTCCACCGGTGGCAATCAGATCATCGATCAGCAAGATGCGCGCGCCGGGCGCACAAGCATCCGCATGCATGGCGATACGGTCTTGCCCATATTCCAGCGCATAGTCTTCGGCGATCGTGACCCCCGGCAACTTGCCATCCTTACGGATCAGCAGCACGCCCGCCTTCAAGGGCACCGCCAGTGCTGCGGCGAAGAGGAACCCGCGCGCTTCGATGCCCGCCACAAGGTCAATCGGCTCCGTGGTCGCCGCGGCCATCCGCTCGACACTTTGCGCCAGCCCCTGCGGATCGAGCAGCAAAGTAGTGATGTCTCGAAACTGGATGCCTGGCTTCGGGAAGTCGGGGATCGTTCGGATCAGCGCCTTCAGATCCTGGTTGTCAGGCCCGCCCACCTGGGGTGCTTTCGGCGTCTGGCTTTCACGCGAGGTCATGGACCTCACATGCCTGTCCCGCCGGCGCACCGCAAGGAAGTTGCCCGACGCGGTGCCAAGCGCCTGTTTGCCGAAACAAGAAGGCCCCGCTCGCGCCGAGCGAGCGGGGCCTTGTTGGCCGGGCCGTGGAGCCGAGCGAGGTCTTAGTGCTTCACCCCGCGCCAGACGTTCCGATAGGCGCCGATGGTGAGGAAGACGAAGATGACCAGGAAGATCACCGTCGCAAAGCCAGCGCCGTGCCGCGATTCCAGGTTCGGTTCTGCGGTCCAGGTGAGGAACGCTGCCACGTCCTTCGCCATCTGGTCACGCGTCGCCTGCGTGCCGTCCTCATAGGTCACCTGCCCGTCCGACGTGATCGGCGGCGGCATCGCGATGTTGAGGTTTGCGAAATACGGGTTGTAGTGCAGCCCGGTCGGCGTCTTGGCATCCGGGAACTTGCGCAGCAGCTCAGCCGGCTGGTTCTGGTAGCCGGTCAGCAGCGAGGCCACATAGTTCGCGCCGTCGTGCCGAGCCTTGGTCATCAGCGACAGGTCAGGCGGAAGCGCATTGTTGTTTGCCGCGCGCGCCGCAACCTCGTTCGGATAGGGGCTCGGGATACGGTCGGACGGAATGTTCTTCCGCGTTGCGGCTTCGCCTGTCTCCGGATTTACGCTCGGCTGCTCGATCGGCCAAGCCTGCGCGAGTGCCTTCACCTGGCCTTCGCTGTAGCCGAGCTCCTCGAAGTCGCGGAACGAGACATACTTCAGGCTGTGGCAGGCGGCGCAAACCTCCTGATAGACCTTCAGGCCGCGCTGCAGCTGCTGCTTGTCAAACTTGCCGAACAGGCCTTCCGAGGGAAGGCCGACGTTCTTCGGGTGCAAGTGGAACTCATGTTCCGCGGTTTCGGGCGCCGGATCGGTGATCGCGGTCGAGATTGTCCCGAACAGCGCGATGCCGAGCACGAACACGAAGCCCGCGCCGATCAGGAGTGCGATGGTACGAACCATTTTCTTGTAATTCCCCCGTATCGGCTCAGTGCGCCAGCGCGGTCTGCGCCGGCGACGTGCCACCATGCTTGGCGAGCACCGCCTCGGTGATCGAATTCGGCAGCGGGCGCGGACGCTCCGAGCGCGAGACGATCGGCAGGATGATCAGGAAGTGCGCGAAGTAATAAGCCGTCGCGATCTGACCGATGATGACGTTGCGCGCTGTCGCTTCCGCACCGCCGATATAGCCGAGCACCAGCACGTCGATCAGCAGGACGGCAAGGAACCAGCGATAGGTCGGGCGGTAGTTGGCCGAGCGCACCGGCGACGAGTCCAGCCACGGCAGGAAGAACAGCAGCAGGATCGACCCGAACATCGCCAGAACGCCCCACAGCTTGCCCGTCAGGATGAAGTCCGCGGTGAAGCTCTTCAGGATCGCGTAGAACGGCAGGAAGTACCATTCAGGCACGATGTGCGCCGGGGTCGAAAGCGGGTTCGCCTCGATGTAATTGTCGGGGTGCCCCAGCATGTTCGGCGAGAAGAAGATCAGCGCAGCAAAGATCAGGAAGAACACTGCCACACCGACGCCATCCTTGGCCGTGTAATACGGGTGGAACGGCACTGTGTCCTGCTCGCCCTTCACATCGACGCCGGTCGGGTTGTTCGAACCCGGAATGTGCAGCGCCCAGATGTGCAGGATGATGACGCCCGCGATCACGAACGGCAGCAGATAGTGCAGCGAGAAGAAGCGGTTCAGCGCAGCATTGTCCGGCGCATAGCCGCCGAGCAGCAGGATGCGGATCGGCTCACCGACGAGCGGGATTGCCGAGAAGAAGCCGGTGATCACCTGCGCGCCCCAGAAGCTCATCTGGCCCCACGGCAGCACGTAACCCATGAAGGCGGTGGCCATCATGAGGAGGAAGATCACGACGCCGAGCAGCCAAACCATCTCGCGCGGCGCCTTGTAGGACCCGTAGTAAAGGCCGCGGCCGATGTGGATATAGACGACCGCAAGGAACATCGACGCGCCGTTGGCGTGCGCGTAGCGCAGGAACCAGCCCCCGTTCACGTCGCGCATGATCTGCTCGACCGACTGGAAGGCGACTAGCGAGTTGGCACCATAATGCATCGCCAGCACGATGCCGGTGACGATCTGGCACACCAATGCCACGCCGGCGAGCACGCCGAAGTTCCAGAAATAATTGAGGTTACGCGGCACGGGATAGCCGGCACCAACGGCATTGTAGACGAGACGCGGCAGCGGCAGCTTCTCGTCCATCCACCGCATCAGCGGCTGCTTTGGCTCATAATGTTTGGCCCAGGGAAAGCTCATCTCTCGTGCTACCTCAACCGACCGTCACGACAGTGTCGGACGTGAATGTGTAATCCGGGACGACCAGGTTGGTCGGCGCCGGGCCCTGACGGATGCGGCCGGCGGTATCGTACGCCGAGCCATGGCAGGGGCAGAAATAGCCGCCGAACGGCCCCTTGTTCTCGCCCTCGCCCGCGCCGAGCGGCACGCAGCCCAGGTGGGTGCACACGCCCAGGGTGATGAGCCAGTTCTTCTTGCCCGCCTTGGTCCGCTCTTCCAGGGACTGCGGATCGCGCAACGAGCTCACCGCCACCGCATCAGCGTCGGCGATTTCCTTCGGCGTCAGATTGCGCACGAAAAGCGGCTGCTTGCGGAAGGTGGACTTGATCGCCTGACCCGGCTCGATCTTGCTGATGTCGACTTCGGTCGTCGACAGCGCGAGCACGTCGGCGGATGGGTTCATCTGGTTGATGAGCGGCAGAACAACGACGCCCGCGCCCACGCCAGCCCATGCAACGGCAGCGATATTGATGAAGTCCCGGCGACGGGGATCATGCCCGTCCTCTTCATGTCGGGCAGGATAATCGCCCGGAGTAATCGTGTTGTCGACCGTCGCCATTCACCAACCCTTGTCCAACCGGCCCCGGCGGGGTGCGCATGTGGAAAGAGCCTCCCCCGACGCCCGCCTGAAAACCCCCATCGACCCGCGGGGTGGGCGGTTGATAGCTGCGCACCCTGCCCCTGCCAATGGTGATTTTTGCCTCCGTTCATCAAGCCTTCATCGTGTCGGCGGCGTTGGAGCACGCTATTGAAGCGCGATGCGCATAGCCTTGTATGAGCCCGACATTGCCGGAAACGTGGGCACGATCCTGCGCACCGCTGCTTGTTTTGGCGTGTCCGTCGATCTGATCGAGCCGATGGGGTTCCCGTGGGGCGACCGTGCCTTGCGCCGATCGGGCATGGATTATGCGGGTTCCGTGGCGGTTTCCCGGCATCTCGATTGGGCGTCATTTAACAAGGCCCGAACCGGACGGCTGGTGCTCGCCACGACACGCGGCGCCGTTGACCTGTGGGACGCGCGGTTCGAACCCGACGACATTCTTCTGTTCGGCAGCGAAAGTGCGGGTGTGCCGGATCACGTGCATGCGACGGCCGAGCTTGCGGTGCGCATACCGCTTCGGCACGGCTTCCGATCACTGAACGTCGCGGTGAGCGCCGGCATCATCCTCGCCGAATCGCTTCGCCAGACCGCGACAACGACTGTTTCCGGGTGAGCAGCCCGCGACATGGCAGGTCGGCCCGCGACTGACATCTCGACAGTGCGGCTTTTGACCCGGTATCAGCCCGCCATGCAGACGCTTGACCACGAACAATCCACCGCCCGCGCTTGGTTCGAACAGCTTCGCGACCTCATTTGCGCGGAATTCGAGGCGATCGAACGCGAGGCCGGCTCGGACGCCACCTTCGACTATACGGCATGGGACCGCGAGGATCCCTCAGGTGCAGCTGGCGGCGGCGGCGTCCGCGGCGTGATGCGCGGCCGCGTCTTCGAGAAGGTCGGCGTGAACGTCTCAACCGTTGGCGGCCGGTTCGAGGGCGAATTCGGCAAGACGATCCACGGCGCTGCCGAGGATCCCAGCTTCTTTGCGACCGGCATCAGCCTGGTCGCTCACATGGCCAATCCTCACGTGCCCGCCGTGCATATGAACACCCGTTTCCTGGTCACCACGAAACGCTGGTTCGGTGGCGGTGCGGACCTCAATCCACCACTTCCCCAGCAAGAAGACACGGCGGATTTCCACGCGACGCTGAAGGCCGCGTGTGATGCGCACGATCCGGAGCATTACGATCGCTTCAAACAATGGGCGGACGAGTATTTCTACATCCCCCACCGCAAGGTCCATCGCGGTGTCGGGGGCATCTTCTACGATCATCTGGAGGGCGATTTCACCGCTAACTTCGCCTTTACGCAGGATGTTGGCCGCGCCTTCCTCGACGTGTTCCCGCGCATCGTCCGCCGGCGCATGAGCCTTCCGTTTACCGAGGCAGAGATGGCTGAGCGCAATGCATGGCGCGGGCGCTATGCGGAATTCAATCTGGTCTACGATCGGGGAACGTTGTTCGGACTGAAGACGGGCGGCAACATCGATGCCATCCTGATGAGCCTGCCTCCCGTCGCGACATGGGCCTGATCCCAGTCCCGAACGATCAGCTGGCGACAATCGTCACCACGCTGGAGATGACCGAGAGGCCGAAGCTGCGCCCGCTGCCGGCCTCTCCCTTGCGCCTGGTGCACTGGCCGGAGCCATCGGCCGCAGCGTACCGGACGTTGTTCCGCCGGGTAGGCGGCCCATGGCTGTGGTTTTCCCGCCTCGCCATGGGTGAAGATGAGCTGCTCGCGATCATCCACAGCACCGGCATCGAGATATATGCCGTCACCGACCGCAGCGGGATCGAGGTCGGCATGCTGGAGCTCGATTTTCGCCACACGGGCGCGTGCGAGCTATCGTATTTCGGGCTTGTTCCGGAACTTGCCGGCCAGCGTCATGGCCGGTGGCTGATGAGCGAAGCGATGGCGCGAAGCTGGCGCCCCGGGGTCGAGCGCGTGATCGTGCACACGTGCACGCTGGATCATCCGTCAGCGCTCAACTTCTATCGCGCACAGGGCTTCATTGCCGTGAAACGCACGATGGAGACCTTTGCCGACCCTCGCCTCGCCGGATTGTTACCGCCCGAGGCGGGTCGTCATGTTCCGATGCTGGCGAAGCGGCGGTAGACGACGATCCCGACCAGCAGCAGGCCGACGTTGTAGATCGTTCCCGCCAACGTCAGAAGGATCGTGACGAGCGCGATGAGGAACGGATTGTCGTGGCCCGGATCCCTCAGCCACGCATCGAACGAGAAAAGCGGACTGACGGCCAGCCACTGCGCCATGAACAGCGCGACCACCGCGCCAAGCACCGCCCAGCCGACCCCAGCCGTCATCCGCCAGCTGCGCCCCAGCGCGCGCGCGGCGCTCTGATCCGTCTCAGCTGCCACGATCGGCACAGCGGCGATGAAGCGGGCTTGCAGGTACAGGCCCGGCAAAACGAAGAGCCATAGTCCAAGCCCCACAGGGATCGCGATTAGCAGGTTCACGAGCACGAACCTGCCCAATCGCCGCAGCGCAGTCGTGAGGCTGGCGCCCACCGTCGGCCGTTCAGGCGCCACCAGCAACAAAGCGATGGCAGCCAGCCCGACCATGCCGACGAGATCTGCCAGTAGATACCAAATCGCGTTGCCCTGCCCCCATGTCGATACCGCCTCCATCCACTGCGTCATCGATGCTTCATCGCCGGGTTGAGCCGGCAGCGGGGGCATCGGATCGCACAGCAGTTGCACCGCAAGCGCAGGCAGAAAGACGAGCGCCCCCGCCAGCGCGAGAACCAGTTCGGCCTCACGGCGAAGGACAGCCCAGCCGTCCGCCAGGAGGCGCGCGAAATTGATGGTCATGCGGCCTCGTGCGCCTCTTGTGCCGTCGCGTAAAGGCTTGCGCCGAACACGGCTTGCAAGATGCTGAACAAGGCGGTGACGAGAGCCGTGGCTGCAGCAACGGCCAAAGACACCGCGACAGTGCCGTTCGCTCCTGCGAGCAGGCGGGCGACGAGACCGATCACGGATGTTGCGGCAGTCAGCACCACCAGGAACACGACGCCATATAGAATAAGCACGCCGATCAGCTTCAGCGTCGCGCCACGCGTCAGCGCGAACGACCGTGCAATCGCCCCGATGCCGCGACGTTCGTTCACGATCACGGCGCCAAGCGGAACAAGCCTCGCCGCAGCCCATAACATCAATGGCGCCAGCAGAAATAAATACAGAATTCCAATGCCAAGAAGGGTTAAGTTCACCGCATCCTGAGCTCCGCCCGCGCGTGCCTGCTCCACGCTGAAGCCCGAGATCCCGACAAGGATCAGGCCCGGAAGTGTGACCAGTCCGAACGCTAGTCCGATGATCAGCGAAACTCCGATGAAGGGACCAAGACGCGCACGTCCGATTGCGAGAGCCGATGCGCGGTCCACATCAGGATTGCTCGCGACCGCTGTAATCGCGATCGCGCCGATCGCCGCGGCTACAAAAACGACTAGAGCCATCGCCATCTGCATGGCTCGCATCGCGAATGAAGTGCCGCCCAACGTATCGACGGCAGCCTGCACAAGCGGCGGGGCGATCAGCAGAAGCAGTGCCAGCGACAGCAGGATGCCGAACCGTCCGGCAATGACGGACATGGTGCGATCCCACACTGTCCCGATGTTGATCATGGCCGATCCTGTGCGTGCATCATGCCCGCAACGCTACTCGATCGACCGGTCGCTTGCCAATCGCCGCCACCATCCGCATCTGCCCTTTCGTGATCAACGCTCAAGAAATCGAATGGCGGATAACGCCGGGGCTGACCGACTATGCGGCCGCGCTCGAGGAAATGGAGCGCCGCGCCGCGGATGTCGCCACGGGGCAGGCGCGCGAGCTCGTGTGGCTTCTGGAACATCCGCCAGTCTATACGGCCGGCACCAGCGCAGACGCTGCGGAATTGATCGACCCTCGCTTCCCGGTGGTGAATGCGGGCCGTGGCGGCCGGTACACCTATCACGGGCCGGGCCAGCGCATCGGCTATCTGGTCCTCAACCTGGCCCAGCGCGGCCGCGATGTGCGCTGCTTTGTTCACGCGGTTGAAGGCTGGGTGATCGCCGCACTTGGCGAAATGGGAATAGCCGCGTTTCGCGCACCCGGCCGGATCGGGATCTGGACCCGAAACAGCAGCGGAACCGAGGCTAAGATCGGCGCGATCGGCGTGCGCGTGCGCCGCTGGGTCACCATGCACGGCTTCTCCGTGAACCTCTCCCCTGACCTGTCGCATTTCGGCGGGATCGTGCCGTGCGGCATCGCTGATTATCCGGTGACCAGCGCCGAGGCGCTTGGCGCGGAGCACGGGTTTGAAACCTTTGACGCCGCGATGGCGTTAACATCCAACGCTTTCCTCGAAAGCCTTACTTGTGCGCGTGAAAACGAGGCTTGAGGGGTCGGCGATCTGTGACTAATATCCACTTCGATTTGGGTATTAAGGATCCGTCCGCCGTCCAAATCCACTATCTAGGGAGCTTTCCATGCGTGCTATCTCGAAGATCCTGACCGGTTCGGCCATTGCGGCAGCCGCGCTTGCCGTGTCGGCTTGCGGCTCGCAGACCGAAACCACGGTCGACAACACCACCATCACCGACATGAACGCGACCGAGGGTCTCGACACGATGACCGACAACATGACGGCGGTCGATGGCGCCATGAACGGCGGCATGATGGCGAACGACACCATGATGTCGAACGACATGATGATGACCAACACCACCACGAACGCGATGTAATCCTCGCTTCGAAAAGGTGTTCTTCAAGACCGCTCGGGCAACCGGGCGGTCTTCGTCGTTTCAGAGCAGGTAAGGATCGCCCGATCGTGCGATTGGCGTGACGAACAGGGTTGGAGGATTGCGCAAAAACGCGTATGAATCCCGCGCGTTGCGTTTGGGGGATATCATGCGGATGGTTGGGTTGCGGATCGTCGGGCTAAGCTTGGCAGCGGCCGCGGTGACGGGCGCCATGCCGGCTTCGGCGCAATTCTTCATGAAGTCCAAGGACCTGTCGGGCGCAGTGGTGCGCGGGGATGAACCCGGCATCGCACATCCGCTGCCCGGCGCGACCGAGCAGGAAGTCAAGGCTGGACTGACCTGGACGCTGCGAGCGGCGCTGAATGTCGCCGCGCTGCAATGCCAGTTCGAGCCCACGCTCCTCACGGTCGACAATTACAATGCGGTGCTGACCGATCATCGTGCGGAGCTGAAGGAGAGCTACGACACGCTGACTGCCTACTTCAAGCGCGTCAACAAGACGCCCAAGGCAGGGCAGACGGCGCTCGATCAGTTTGGCACCAGAACCTATTCCAGCTTCAACGCTGTCGCCTCGCAGTTCAACTTCTGCCAGACGGCAGGCAAGATTGGCCGCGCTGCGATCTACACGCCGCGGGGCAGCTTCGGCACCCTGGCGCAGGAGCGCATGCGCGAGTTCCGTAACAGCCTGTCGCCGTGGGGTGAGCAGCAATTCCCGCGCTACTTCTACGCTGAATCTCGCGTCCCGCGCCTCGACAGCATCTGCTGGTCCCGGAAGGGCGAATGGCAGACGAAGAAGTGTGGCGTGCTCGACTTTCCACCCCCGGTCGGCGTGGTGAGCCTCGCGCAGCGTTGAACAACGCGGGCGGGCTCGGATCAGCCCGCCTTTTTACGATACCGCCGTCTGGTGTTCTTAACCCGCCACCAGCCCTGAGATGACCGTTTCGAACGGCGCGCTGAAGTCCGCGATGCGACGAATTGGCGAGTGACGGCGGGCGCCGGTTCGGAATTGGCGAACCTTATGGTTCGACGGGGATAAAGGCGTTCGCGGCACGATCCTTCCGGACTCGCAACCCGTCGAAAACGGTACCGTTCATCACGATCCAGACGCCCGCAGGTGCAGCCTGGGCAGTGGCGATCGCCATGCCCAGATTGAAGCTGGCGTCACTTTCGGCGAAGCGTGCTGGTGACAGGGCACCCACCAGGACGATCGTCCTACCCGTAATGCCGGCGAGCGCCTGCGCCGTCTGCGTCATGGTATCGGTGCCATGAGTGATGATGATGCGTGTCTCGGCCGCACCTTCGACCTGACGGGCGATCAACGCCCGATCATCGTCGGTCATCTCCAGGCTGTCCTTCCGCATCACCTCGGCGACGCGATACGGCAAGGTCACGCGTGCCGTCTTCAGCACCCGATCGACCACACTTTCGCCAATCTGATAAGTACTCAGTGCATCGAAATAGAGCTTGTCGATCGTTCCCCCAGTGGTGAGGATCAGCACATCGGCCACCGCGCCATTCTCCTTTGCTGCGAAGGCACGCGCCTTAGCGCCTTAGACGCCGGAGGGAACAGGCGAATGACGCGACGTCGCTATGCCGCGGCGCGCGTCCTTTCCGGCAGCGGATTGGAGAATTCCATGCTGTCATCAACCGAGCCGAAGCGGAGCGCCATGACGTCCAGCGCATAATTCTGGTTGAGGCGCCACGGCTTCCTGTTTCCCTGCTTGGGCAATTGATCCGCCACCCGCTGGATATAACCCGAACTGAAATCCACGAACGGTTCCGCGGCGATCGACTGGTTGCCGATCCGGGGAGTGGCCTGGCGCACGCCCCGCTTCTTCATGGTGTTGAGCAGGCGGCACAGATACATGGCGACCAGATCGGCCTTCAGCGTCCAGGAGGCATTTGTATAGCCAAAGGTGAACGCCAGATTGGGAATGTCGGAGAACATCATTCCCTTATATTGCAGCGCGTTCGCGATGCTCTTTTCCACGCCGTCGACGATCGGATCGATACCGCTCAGCAGCTTCACCCGCAGCCCGGTCGCGGTGACGACGATGTCCGCCTCAAGCAGCTGGCCGGAGGACAGCAGGATCCCCTCTGGCGTGAAGCGCTCGATCGTATCCGTCACGACCGCCGCCTTCCCGGCCTTGATCGTGTCGAACAGGTCAGCGTCCGGCACCAGGCAGAGACGCTGGTCCCACGGATTGTAACGCGGCGTGAAATGGGTCGCCACGTCGTAGTCGGGACCGAGGTGTTCGCGCACTTGATCCAGAAGCTTCTGCTTAACCTTGTCCGGCTTCCGGCGCGTCATCCGATAGAAGAACATCCCGAACATGACGTTCTTCCACCGTGTCAGCCCGTAGGCCGCCTTGCTGGGAAGCTTCGCCCGCAACCAATTGGCCAGCGCGTCCTGACCCGGGCGCGATACGACATAGGTGGGCGATCGCTGCAGCATCGTGACGCTCGCCGCCGTCTTCGCCAGTTCCGGCACCAACGTTACGGCCGTGGCGCCGCTGCCGATCACGACAACGCGCTTACCGGCATAGTCAAGGTTCTCGGGCCAGAACTGCGGATGTACGATCCGGCCGCCGAATTCTTCCTGATTGAGGAAGTGAGGCGCATGCCCCTGCTCGTAATCGTAATAACCCGAACACATGTGCAGGAATGAGCAGGTGAAGGACGTCGGCCCATCCGGTCCGTCAACGCTTACCGTCCAGCGCGCGTCAGCCGTCGACCATTCCATGCCGGTCACCCGATGACCGAACCGGATTCGCCGATCTATTCCGCCGTCGCGCGCCGTTTCTTCGATATATTCACGGATCGACGGGCCGTCGGCGATGGCCTTAGCCTTGGTCCAGGGCCGGAAATTGTATCCGAGCGTATGCATGTCGCTGTCTGAGCGGATGCCCGGATAACGGAAGAGATCCCAGGTTCCTCCCATCGCCTGCCGGGCCTCAAGGATCAGGTAGCTCCGATCCGGACAGCGCTGCTGCAAATGATGCGCCGCCCCGACGCCAGACAGCCCGGCCCCGACGATGATGACGTCGACATGCTCGTTCATGGACGATCCTCTCTTTGACGAGAGCCTAGCTCATCCGACGATGGCAGGAAAGAACCGAACTTACCTTGATGTCAGTAATCACCCGAGATCCAAGGGGGCGTGCTGCCAAAGCTACAAGGTCCAGATCAGCACGTTTCCGAACAGAACGGCCGCCATCACGATCATCAACCAGCCACGCTTGGTATCCCGACGCGTCTTGATCAACCAGCCGCCGCCCAGCAGGCAGGCGAAGGACGCAAGCATGGCAATGGCGGGCGCGGCGCTGGCAATCGCATTCATGATGGCCTCCTATCGCTCTGCGCGGGACCGGCATAGGCCGAGCTGCGGCGCTCTCACGATACGGCTGAAGTGGCGATGGTCCGCGCATAAGCGTCGATATCCACATTCCCGCCGGACAGGATCACTACCATCCCGGGCACAGGCGCGATTGCACCTGAGAGAACGGCAGCCAGGCCAACCGCACCACCTGGTTCGACCACGAGGCGCAGCCGCTCTGCCGCCCAGCGCTGCGCCGCCCCGATCTGCGCCTCCGAGACCGCCACGCCCGTGGCATCGCGGCGCGACAGCACGTCGAAGGTGAGCCGGGAAACTTCCTTCGTCATCAATGCGTCGCAACTCGTCGGCGGCGGCCCATCCCCCACCGGAAGGATCCAACTCGCCTCCAGGCTCCGGCGCATATCATCCCACCCTTCGGGCTCTACGACGCTGACTGCTGCTCCCGGAAGGGCCAGGGCAAGGCCCGCCGCCAGCCCGCCGCCCCCGCACGGAACGACCACATGGCGCGGCTCTCCCAAGCCGGCGGCTTCCATCTGAGCAGCGATCTCGACCCCGGCAGATCCCTGACCTTCGATGATCCACGGATCGTCAAAGCTTGGCACCAACGTGGCTCCACGCGCCTCGGCAAGCTGGGCTGCGATCAGCTCCCGGGACTGGGTAAGCCGGTCGTAGCTCACCACCTCCGCGCCCAGCCCCAACGTGCCCTGCACCTTCGATCGGGGCGCATCCGCAGGCATCACGATGATCGCCGGCATGCCGAGTCTCTTGGCCGCCCAGGCAACCCCCTGCGCATGATTGCCGCTCGAGAACGCAACCACGCCGCGTGACCGTGCGTTCGGTTCCAGCGCGGTCAATCGGTGCCAGGCACCACGTATCTTGAATGCACCGACCGGCTGCAGCGATTCCGCCTTGAAGGCGACAGGCACGCCCTTGATTTCGCTAACGAAAAGCGGCGTCGGTGGAAGGATCGCGGCGATCTTCGCCGCAGCATCGCGCACTCCGGCGCGCGTAGGTTGTCGCAGAATTGTCACAATTCGTCCTTGCCGCAAATTCGAGCCAGCGAAAACACACTTTACATAGGGGGTGAGCGACCCTAAGTGCGCGCCTCCGCTGCCCCATGGGACTTCCACCGCAAGGCAGTGATTTCGTCAACTGAAGACCGGGGGCTTGCCCCCTGGCATTGGAGGTCCCTTGAATTGCACCAGGATCATCGCGCGCTGGGGCTAGCGCCCCTCTCGACCGTTGCTCGCAACTCTGTTTCGGGCGCTATCGACATCGCACAGGGCAAGCCGGTCCAGCCGGTCACGCTCGTGCGTCCGCACGCCGCGGCACGCGCCGCCCGGTTCTTCGTGGAGAAGTTTCCGGGTCGCTCGATGTATGCCGTGAAGGCCAATCCCTCGCCGGATCTGATCAAGATCCTGTTCGACAACGGGATCACCACGTTCGACGTTGCCTCAATCGGCGAAGTCCGGATGGTGGCGCGGACCGTGCCGGAAGCGACGCTCTGCTTCATGCACCCGGTGAAGGCCGAAGAGGCGATCACCGAGGCATATTTCAAGCACGGTGTGCGCACGTTCAGCCTCGATTCGATGGAAGAGCTCGAGAAGATCATGCGCGCCACGCGCAATGCATCTGATCTGACGCTCTGTGTCCGGCTGCGCGTCTCGTCCGAGCATTCCAAGCTCAGCCTGGCGTCCAAGTTCGGCGTGTCGCCGCACGATGCGAAGCCGCTGCTCTTTGCCGCCCGCCAGGCGGCTGACGCGCTCGGCATCTGCTTCCACGTCGGCAGCCAGGCGATGACGCCCGAGGCTTATGCTGATGCGATGGAGCGCGTGCGTGCGGCGATCGTCGACGCGGCTGTGACGGTTGACGTGATCGACGTTGGCGGCGGGTTCCCCTCCACCTATCCGGGCATGGAGCCGCCGCCGCTGGAGCGGTACTTCGAGACGGTCCATCGCGCGTTCGAGAGCCTGCCGATCAGCTATTCGGCTGAGCTCTGGGCGGAGCCAGGTCGTGCGCTGTGTGCGGAATATAGCAGCATTGTCGTGCGGGTCGAAAAGCGCCGCGGCAACGAGCTGTACATCAACGACGGTGCCTATGGCGCATTGTTCGATGCCGCGCACATCGGCTGGCGTTTCCCGGTCGCGCTGCTTCGCGAGCCGGAGTCGACCGTTCGCGATCACCCGTTCTCGTTCTATGGCCCGACCTGCGACGATATCGACCATATGGCAGGTCCGTTCCTGCTGCCGGCCGACATCCAGACCAGCGATTATTTCGAGATCGGCATGCTGGGTGCCTATGGCTCAGCGATGCGCACGGCGTTCAACGGCTTCGGATCGGACGAAACGGTGATCGTCGAGGACGAGCCGATGGCATCGATGTACGCCATCGTGGAACGCGAAGCCGCTTCCAACGTCGTAAAGCTGTAACTCACGACCTACATCACTGAACAGCGGCAGCGCTCCTTGCGGGGCGCTGCCGTGCTTACGGGTTAGCGCGTCCCCTTCCGAACGACTGTGCAATCATGCGAGAGCAACCGACATGACTGACACCCTCACGAAGACCGCGGCCGCGAATGCGCCGATCAACGACACCCGCAAGGCGGAACTGCTGTCGAAGCAGGTCAAGCACATCGACATCCGCTCGTTCGATGCGCGCCCGATCGTGGACGCGATGAGCGACATGAGCTTCACCAGCCGCGACCTCGGCCGCGCGACCAAGATCTACAACGACATGCTGGCCGACAAGGACTGCACCGTCGTGCTGGTGATCGCGGGCTCCACCTCGGCCGGCGGCTGCATGGACCTCTATGCCGAGCTGGTGCGCAACAACATGGTCGATTGCATCGTCGCGACCGGCGCCACCATCGTCGACATGGATTTCTTTGAGGGCCTGGGCCACAAGCATTATCAGGCGCTGGAAGTGCCGGATGATGACACGCTGCGCTCGCTCTATATCGACCGCATCTACGACACGTACATCGACGAGGAGCAGCTGCAGGACTGCGACTTCACGATCAACAAGATCGCCGAGTCGCTGGAGCCGAAGCCCTATTCGAGCCGCGCGTTCATCCGCGAGATGGGCAAGTATCTCGTTGAGCATGGCAAGAAGGACAACAGCCTCGTCAAGCTCGCCTATGAGCATGACGTGCCGATCTTCTGCCCGGCGTTCGTCGATTCGTCGGCCGGTTTCGGCCTGGTGAAGCATCAGGTGGACGCGGCCAAGGAAGGCCGCCCGTACATGGTGCTCGACGCAATCGCCGACTTCCGCGAGCTGACCGAGATCAAGATCCAGGCCGGCACCACCGGCCTGCTGATGATCGGTGGCGGCGTGCCGAAGAACTTCATCCAGGACACGGTGGTGTGCGCCGAAATCCTCGGCCACGAGGATGTCGAGGTGCATAAGTACGCCGTGCAGATCACCGTCGCTGACGTGCGTGACGGCGCCTGCTCGTCCTCGACGCTGCAGGAGGCGGCGAGCTGGGGCAAGGTGAACACCGGCATCGAGCAGATGGTGTTCGCGGAGGCGGGCTCGGTAATGCCGCTGCTGGCGTCCGACGCCTATCACCGCGGCCACTGGAAGGACCGCGCCAAGCGCGGCTGGGCCAAGCTGTTCGCCTGATCGATCGGAAGCGGGGCGGCGTAGCTGCCCCGCTTCTGCCGGCGCCAGCGCGGCCCGCGCCCCCTGCCGACGCGCGTGACAGCCGATCGGCGTCGCGCTAGCCTTCGGGCATGATCTCCCTCGCGCTTCTCCAGCCTGCTGTGGCGCTGATCGGCTGGACGCTGGTGATGCTAGGCTGGATGCTTGCCACTCGGCTCCCCGCGATGCGCCGTGCCGGTATCCGCATGGGCACGCTGGTCGGCTCCCGCGCCTCCGACGCGGATCGCTCGCTGCCTGCCGAAGCGCAGTGGAAGGCCCATAATTATAACCATCTGCTCGAGCAGCCCGTGCTGTTCTACGCGCTATGCGCTATCTTGACGCTTGCCGATGGCGCGTCGTCGATCGCGCTGATCCTGGCCTGGGCCTATGTCGCGCTGCGGGTGGCACATAGTCTCGTCCAGGCGACCAGCAATCGGGTGAAGCCGCGCTTCATCCTTTTCGCAGTGTCGAGCAGTTGTCTTGCGCTGATGACCCTAGTGGCGGCCTTTGCCGTCACACGCGCTGGCTGACGATCCGTCGCGAATCGAACACCTCGTTGCCGGCGCTCAGTCCGCTGGGCGGCACATCGACCAGAACCTAGGGCCACCGCCCGGCACCGTCCATTCGTCCGTGACGGTGAACCCCAGCGCGCGATAGAAGCCTAGATTGCGCTCGGTCGCAGTCTCCAGATACGCCGGCCATCGCTTTGCCACGCGATCGAGCCCGGCCTTCACTACATCGCGGCCCAGCCCCCTGCCCTGCGCCGTGGGATCGCATCCGGCGATGTGCAGGTACCAGAACTCACCGGGCGGCATATGCGCCTCGATCGCGGCCGACACCTTGAGCGCGCGCGGAATGCGGGTGCCCAGCGCGCGCCAGAACGGCCAGGCCTGGCGCAGGATCGCAAGCGTGCTGGTTGTCGCCTCGCCGGGTCCACGCCATAGGGTCGCCGCCTCGCCGTTCGCGGTTACCAGGCGCATGCCTCCGGCGTCATCGTCGAACAATAGCGCGAACAGCCGCGGCAGCCGGCGCGCGCGCTCTGCCGGATCGGGAAAGATCCACGCCATGGCGGGATCGTCGGCAAAGGCGCGCGCCAGCATGGCCGAAATGCGCGCGCGATCCGCACGGCCGGCCATCCGGATCGGCGTCACGGGACCACGGTGGTGAACAGATAGGCCGCGAAGATCACCAGATGCACTGCCCCTCCCAGGATGGTGGTCCGTCCCGTTCCAAGTGACAGGGTGATCGTGAACAGCGACAGGATCAAGAGCGTGATGCCCTTGGCGCCAATGCCGAGCGCGAGCGGCAGATCGAGCATCAACGAGACGATCGCGACCGAAGGAATGGTCAGCCCGATCGTCGCCAGCGCGGATCCCAGGGCAAGGTTGAGGCTGGTCTGCAACCGATTGCGCTTGGCCGCACGATAGGCCGCCAGGCCTTCCGGGGCGAGTACCAGCGCCGCGATCACCACACCGACGACGGCGAGCGGCAGGCCGGCGTCGAGCACCGCTCTCTCGACGGTGGCGGAAAGCCCCTTGGCGAGCAGCACCACCCCCACCAGCGCGATAAGGAGGAAGGCGAGCGCGAGCATCGTGGTCGTGCGGCTCGGCCGGTCAGCGTGCGCATCACGGGGCAGCTCCTCGCCTGGGAGGAAATACTCGCGGTGTCGCACGGTCTGAACGAGCACGAACATGAGGTACAGGAACAGCGACACGACCGCGACGAACACAAGCTGCGCTGGCGCATAGGTCGGCCCTGCTGCGCTGGTGACGTAATTGGGCAGCACCAGCGATAGCACCACCAGTGCCGTCAGCACCGCCAGTGCTGCGCTGACACCACTAAGCGTAAACCGTTGTTCGCCATGTCGCAGCCCGCCTGCCATCAGGCAGAGGCCGACGATGCCGTTGAGGATGATCATGATCGCGGCAAACACGGTATCGCGCGCGAGGGCTGAGGCATCGCCGGAGTCCGACAACATCAGGCTGACGATCAGCGACACCTCGATGACGGTGACCGCAATGGCGAGCACCAAGGTGCCGAAGGGCTCGCCAACGCGGTGCGCAACGACCTCAGCGTGGTGGACCGCGGCAAGCACGGAGCCGATCAGGATCACGGATGCAGCAACGGTGCCGATCGTCCCCATCTTGTAGAGCGACAGCAACACGGCGATCGCACCGAGCAGCGGGAACGCCAGCGTGTAGGCGGGCAGCCCAAGCCGCCCCAGCAGGGCCCGCTTGCTCGCGGGCGGCACGATGGCGTCGACGTTGTCGGGCTGTTCAGTCATCAGATCTCCTCAATTGTCCCTCTTGGGAATGACACAGCCGCGTAAATGCTCCCGATCTGAAACGAAAACGGGCGCCGATTGCTCGGCGCCCGCTCATGCCCTGCGCAGACGATCGCTTATGCGGCGTCGCTACCGGCCTTTTTCTTTTCGGCGTATACGCGGATCGGCTCCTTGCGGCCATCCACCACGTCCTTGTCGATCATCACTTCATCAACCGAATTCATGCCGGGCAAGTCGAACATCGTATCAAGGAGGATGCCCTCCAGGATAGACCGAAGGCCGCGAGCGCCGGTCTTCCGCTCGATGGCCTTCTTGGCAACCGTCACCAGCGCATCGTCGGTGAAGCCAAGCTTCACTTCCTCCATTTCGAACAGCTTCTGGTACTGCTTGACCAGCGCATTCTTCGGCTCGCTCAGGATCTTCACCAGCGCGGCTACGTCCAGATCCTCAAGCGTTGCGATCACCGGCAAGCGTCCGACAAACTCGGGGATGAGGCCGAACTTGAGCAGATCCTCCGGCTCGGTCTGACGCAGCACCTCGCCGGTGCGCTTCTCCTCGGGCGACGCGACATAAGCGCCGAAACCAATCGACTTGCCCTGCAGACGATCGCCGATGATCTTTTCCAGACCCGAGAAGGCGCCGCCGCAGATGAACAGAATGTTCGTCGTGTCGACCTGCAGGAATTCCTGCTGCGGATGCTTGCGGCCACCCTGCGGCGGCACGGAGGCGGTGGTGCCCTCCATCAGCTTCAGCAGTGCCTGCTGCACGCCCTCACCCGACACGTCGCGCGTGATCGACGGGTTTTCGGCCTTGCGGCTGATCTTGTCGATCTCGTCGATATAGACAATGCCGCGCTGCGCCCGCTCGACGTTATAGTCGGACGCCTGGAGCAGTTTCAGGATGATGTTTTCGACATCCTCGCCGACGTAGCCGGCCTCGGTCAGCGTCGTCGCATCCGCCATGGTGAACGGCACGTCGAGGATGCGCGCCAGCGTCTGCGCCAGCAGCGTCTTGCCGCATCCGGTCGGGCCGACAAGCAGGATGTTAGACTTGGCAAGTTCGACATCCGCGCCCTTCGCACCGTGGTTCAACCGCTTATAGTGGTTGTGCACCGCCACCGAGAGCACCCGCTTGGCCTGCTTCTGCCCGATGACGTAATCGTCGAGGACGTCGCAGATCTCCTGCGGGGTCGGCACGCCGCCATCCTTCTTGGAGACAAGCGCCGACTTGGTTTCCTCACGAATGATGTCGTTGCACAGCTCCACACACTCGTCGCAGATGAACACGGTCGGTCCCGCGATGAGCTTGCGAACCTCGTGCTGGGACTTGCCGCAGAACGAGCAATAAAGCGTGCTCTTCGAGTCGCCGCCGCTGAGCTTGGTCATTCAATCACATCCTTTGCCGGCCGGGCATGGTAACCCGGCCAGTCATGATCCGGCAATGCCGGAAAGAGGCTAACGGAGATCAGGCCGCCGCTGCCACATCATCGGCCGGTGCCGGCCGCTTGTCGAAAACTTCGTCGATAAGGCCAAATTCCCGGGCCTCGTCCGAACTCATGAACTTGTCGCGATCCATCGCGTTCTCGATCACCTCGATCGGCTTGCCGGTATATTTGGCGTACAGTTCGTTCATGCGGCTGCGGATACGAAGGATCTCGCGCGCCTGGATCTCGATATCGCTGGCCATGCCCTGCGCGCCACCGGACGGCTGGTGGATCATGATCCGGGCGTTGGTAAGCGCCACGCGCATACCCGGCTCGCCCGCCGACAGAAGGAAGCTGCCCATCGACGCCGCCTGACCGATGCACACCGTGCCGACGCGCGGCCGAATATATTGCATCGTGTCATGGATCGCCATGCCCGCCGTGACGACGCCGCCCGGCGAGTTGATGTACATGAAGATGTCCTTCTTCGGATTTTCCGATTCCAGGAACAGCAGCTGGGCGGTGATGAGGCTCGCCATGCCGTCTTCGACCCCGCCGGTAACAAACACGATCCGCTCGCGAAGCAAGCGGCTGAAGATGTCGAACGAACGCTCGCCGCGGTTCGACTGTTCGATCACGATGGGAACGAGGCCGGCTTGCGTCTGCTGCATGCCGACTCCGGCGCGCGCCAGGGCGCCTGCGAAGTCGCCGGTCTCGAACGGATTGTGCATGGAATATCTCTCTTATGCCTCAGGAACACCTATGTCGCGCGCGGGTCGCACGACTTCAAGTCCCGCTCAGATCAGTCGTTCACCGGTCCGAATGTGTAGGTCAGCATGATGCCGCCAGACCATTGATCCTTCGAGTCCAGTCGATCCACAATGGGGGAGCGACCCGCATCGTCAATCAGCCGGTCGTACTTGGCGTAGCTCGATATACCCCAGCGGCGATCAAGCTGCTTGAGAAACGTGGCCGTGCCACCAACGGCATGAATGCCGCCGTCGGGCCGGAAGGCCGGCAGGCCTGACGGGATCGGGGCTTCAACCGGGACGCCGAAATAGGCGCGCTGATACCCGCCGTCGCTGAACGACAGGCGCGGGCCTATCGCAAACAGCCAGTCGTCACGATCACGGGCAATGTAATCAACGCTGGCCATGCCAACGAGACCTTCATGCCCGCCGATACCCTGCCGCACCTCCAAACGGGCGCGCACCGGGTTTGCAAACGTATACTCAAGGAAGCCGCCAGCCTCCACCGTGAAGCCGACACGCGGCACGCCAGGCAGATCCTGTGTTCGTCGCGATCCCTCGAATGTCAGTGCCGGACCGAAGTCAAACCCCTGCTGGCGCAACAGGGGAAGGCCGCTGCTCTCATCCGCTGCCTCGAACTCGAATGGCGTATCGCCGCGCGCCCGCGACACGTCCAAGAAGGGCCTAAAGACCATATCTCCCGAGCCCGGAAAACGGGGCACCAATTGTGGCCCCGCCCCGATCCGCGTCCGCCACGCTCCCCGCGGCTTCTCCGCCTCATCCTGCGCGTGAGCTGCGTTGGGCAGCGCCATGCCCGCCAGCACGAGGGCCATGACGCGGCTCGCGAGTTTTTGTGTCATTCGACCAGCCTAGGGCAGCCAATCAGCCGTGACCAGCGTCATCAGCCGCCAGGTGCACGATGCGCCAGATAAGCAAGGCGACGCACCTCACGACGACCGCGAACAACCGTATCGAGGATCAGCCCGGCAAAGGCACAAAGCGCCGCCAGGATCGTCAGCCCGGTCACGAGAATGGCGGTCGGGAAACGGGGAACAAGGCCGGTCTGCGCATAAGTGACCGCCAGCGGTATCGCGAGGGTGATCGCAAGCGCCAGCAGCGCCGCGCCAAAGGCGCCAAAGAACCACAAGGGTCGTTCTATCCGGTACAGGGTCGCAATCGTGCCCAGGATGCGCCAGCCGTCCCGATAGGTGCTCAACTTGGACACCGATCCTTCTGGCCGAGCGAAATAGGGCGTTTCAATCTCAGCCACCGGCATCTTGAGCTCAAGCGCGTGGACCGAAATCTCGGTTTCGATCTCAAACCCGACCGACAGCACCGGGAAGCTCTTCACGAACCGCCGAGAGAACACGCGGTAACCCGTCAGAATATCGCTGAAACTCCGGCCGAACAGTCGTGTGAGCATGCCGGTGAGCATTGCATTGCCGAAGCGGTGTCCCCGGCGATAAGCGGCCGCCGCCTCGCCGACCCGGCTCCCGACGACCATGTCCAGCTGCTCCTCGAGCATGCGCGCGACCAATTTGGGCGCGGAGGCCGCGTCATAGGTCGCATCCCCGTCCGCCATGACATAGATGTCCGCGTCGATATCGGCGAACATCCGACGCACCACCGCGCCCTTGCCCTGGATGCGCTCGGTCCGCACGATCGCGCCCGCCTCGCGCGCCACCTCCACCGTTCGGTCGCTGGAGTTGTTGTCGTACACGTAGATCGCTGCGCCCGGCAGCGCCGCACGGAACCCTGCCACTGTGAGGCCGATCGCGGCATCTTCGTTGTAGCACGGCAGCAGGACAGCGATCACTGGCTGATTCAAGCGTAATTCCTTGCGTAATCGCTGCCGCATACTGCGTCACTGCGCCGCTCACCTGATAGCTCAAGGTTCTTGCGGAAGGATGGACGCCGGGCAAGCCTGCCGGGCAGGGCCAGGGAAGCACATGGCAGGACGATCATACGTCTGCCTGAGGCCAAACAGCACATCACCCCGGCCTCGATCCGGAGTCCCGCACCCCGCCATATCGCGGAAGGTGGCGGGACCCCGGCGCAAAGCCGGGGTGATGAGAATAGGAACAGTCAACCGCCAGACCGTCGGTGCCGGGAACTGGAGACATCACGCGCTACGTTGTCGCATGTTTCTCCAGGCCGCCCTGAACGGTCGACGGACCGGCCTTTCGATTACGCCTCGGTCTTCGGCGCAGCCTTCTTCGCCGGTGCCTTCTTGGCTGGTTTGGCTTCCGCTTCGCCCTCAGCCGCTTCGTCCTGTGCGGCTGGCTTTGCGGCAGCCTTCTTCGCTGCCGGCTTCTTGGCCGGCGTCGCTGCGACAGCTTCCTCGCCAGTGTCGGCAGGAGCATCAGCCGCCTTCTTCTTGGCCGCAGGCTTCTTGGCCGGCTTCACCTCGGCATCGTCCTCAGCTGCCACGTCGGCGGTAGCTTCCTCGGACTTCTTCTTGGCAGCAGCCTTCTTCTGCTTGGGCTTGTGGTTGTCGTGATCGTGGTGGTGCGTGCCGGTCGCGAAACCGTCCTCGCTCTCGATCGCGGCTTCCAGCTCCTCGCGGGTCGTCTCGCGCTCGGTCACGTCAGCCTTGTCGAACAGGAAGTCGACGACCTTGTCCTCGTACAGCGGCGCGCGCAGCTGGGCAGCCGCCATCGGCTCCTGCTGGATGTACTGGATGAAGCGCTGCTGATCCTCGCCGCGATACTGCTGCGCGGCCTGGGCGATCAGGCGGTTCATCTCCTGCTGCGTCACCTCGACGCCATTCGCCTGGCCAATCTCGCTCAGCAGCAGGCCGAGACGGACGCGTCGCTCGGCGATCTTGCGGTAATCGTCGCGCTCCTTCTCCATCTCTTCCATGGCTGCCTTGGGATCGGGCTCATGGGTCGCTTCATGCTCAAGCTGCGCCCAGATCTGCTGGAACTCGGCTTCGACCATCGACGGCGGGACTTCGAAATCATGGCCGGCGGCGAGCTGGTCGAGCAGCTTGCGCTTCATGTGCGTGCGGGTGAGATTGCCCAGCTCGCTCTCGACCTGGCTGCGGATCAGGCCACGCAGCTGTTCGAGGCTCTCCAACCCGAGGTTCTTTGCCAGATCCTCATCGACCTTGGCTTCGCCAGCGGTCTTCACCGACTTGATGGTGAGATCGAAGGTCGCGTCCTGGCCGGCCAGTTCCTTGGCCTGATATTCCTCAGGGAAGGTCACCTTGATCTGGCGCTCTTCGCCTGCCTTTGCTCCAACGACCTGATCCTCGAAGCCCGGGATCAGTCGACCCGAGCCGAGCTCCACGGCCATGTCGGTGCCCGTGCCGCCCTCAAAGGCGACGCCATCCATCGTCTTGCCGACGAAATCCATGGTGACGAGGTCGCCGTTCTGGGCGGCATAGCCCTCGTCGGTCTCATCCCAGCTCTTGGTCTGATCAGCGAACTTCTGCAGCTGCTCGTCGATCACCTCGTCGGCGGCCGGCACGACCAGCTTCTCGAGCTTCAGACCTTCGATAGCGGGCGCAGGCACCTGCGGCAGCACCTCGACCTCGATCTTCAGCTCGGCATCCTTGCCCGGCTCATAGCCTTCGGTCAGCGCGACGGAGGGCTGAACGGCAGGACGAAGCTGCTTCTCGGCGAGCAGCGCCTGAATGCTTTCCTGAATCGACGTGTTGAGCGCGTCCTGCATCAGCGCCGGGCCGTGCATCTTGCGCACCAGGTTTGCAGGAACCTTGCCCGGGCGGAAGCCCGGCATCCGCACCTGCGGCGCGACGCGTGCCAGTTCGGCATCGACGCGGGACTCGATGTCCTTCGCGGGGATGGTCAGCGTGTAGGCGCGCTTCAGGCCCTCGTTCAACGTCTCGACAGTCTGCATCTTCGTGCCTTGAAAAGAATTTCGTGGATGGTGCCTATCCGCGGGCACGCCGCGGATAAACTGGTGCGGGCGAAGGGACTCGAACCCCCACATCTTGCGATACTGGAACCTAAATCCAGCGCGTCTACCAGTTCCGCCACGCCCGCATAAGGCACCGCCGGTCGCGGGCCTCTATACCGCGCAGCGCCTCCCCGCAAGCATTGGCAGCAACCGCGACGCACGATCGCGCGTTGGTGCGGCAGAAGAGGACAGATGACAATGGCTACCACGCCCCCGCCCGAACAGCCTGTGCCCCCAAGCCAACCGGCACAGCCGACCGCCCCGCCGCCCGAGGTCACGCCGCCCAGCCCCGATTTCGATCAGCCTGCCCCCGCCACTCCCGGCACCGATCCGGCACCTACGCAGCCGAGCATATGACCATGACTGACCGACGTACCAACGATCCGCACCCGGACAGCTTGCCAGAGGACGAACCCGACACCTCTCCTGACAGCGCACCGGCCGCATGGGACGATGCGGCACGTACCGACATCGAGGGCCAGGCCGCGGCACGGAACGACGCGGTGGACGACGGCGCCCCGGCGGAGCCGCATGACGCGCCGGCCCGCTTCAGCGAGCCGGATGGGCCTGAGGCTCCATCCGTCGATCCGCGCGTGAACTGATCCACGCGCGCAGCGCCGCGAAAACATTTGAGGTGCAGGTGCCGCGCGGTGATCGTCGCTTGCGAGACGCCGTACCTACGGAGCGTCAGCCGAACGCAGCAGTGTCGCCGGTGCTTTGGACGGGTGCAAACAGCCGAAAGCCATGAGGCAGCCGGCGCGGTGCCTTGCCGCTTCGCGTAGCCTCGACCGCACCGATCGCTCCCAGGAGATCGCGCGGCGCATAAGGCTTGGACAAGCAGCCGACCGCCAGCGCCTCCGCGTCCCCGGGGCAGTTTCCGGTCACGAACATCACGGGTATCCCGAGCTGACCAGCGGCGCGCGCCACCTCGATCCCGCTGCCATCCGCAAGCGCCAGATCAGCCAGCACAAGATGAATGTCGCTCGCCGTGTTCAGGATCGCCACGGCGTCTGCGACCCGGTCGACCGTGGCGATTATCTCATAATCCTGTTCGCTCAGCAGATGCTCGGTATCGAACGCAACAAGCGGCTCGTCCTCCACCACGAGTAGCCGTACGATTGAACGCTTCTTTCTGCCGAAGATCATTCCCTGGACCTGTGAGTTTTACGACGGCGAACGCCTGATCAGATAACGCGCATCTGCTCGCTGCGACGCAAATAATTTCGCCGCGCGCGCACAACGGCTGTATCAGGTGCGGCATGTCGAGTTCTTCCCGCGCCGGATCGCCGCCCACTGCGCCCTTGCATCGTATCGCCAAGCTCCTCGCCCGCGCCGGGGTTGCCTCCCGCCGCGAGATCGAGCGCATGATCGCTGATGGTCGAGTCGCGCTTGGCGGCGTGCTGGTCGACACTCCTGCAACGCTTTTGCCTTCGCTGGATGGCGTCACGGTTGACGGCGCGCCCGTGGCGGCGCCTGAGCCTGCCCGGTTGTTTCTGTTCCATAAGCCCACGGGTGTGCTGACGACCGAGCGCGATCCCAAGGGGCGGGCGACGATCTATGATCGACTGCCTAAGGGCCTGCCGCGGCTGATGCCCGTCGGTCGGCTCGATCTGAATACCGAAGGCCTGTTGTTGATGACCACCGATGGCGGCCTGAAACGACAACTCGAGCTGCCCGCCACCGGCGTGGAGCGTGCCTATCGCGCCCGCGCTTATGGCAAGGTCAGTCAACCGCAGCTTGAGGAACTGATCCACGGTGTCGAGATCGAAGGGGTGAGGTACGGCTCGATCGACGCCAACATCGAGCGGCGCACCGGCGCGAACCTGTGGATCGAGCTGGTGCTGAAAGAAGGCAAGAACCGCGAGGTTCGCCGCGTGCTTGAACATCTCGGGCTGCAGGTCAGCCGGCTGATCCGTACGCGTTACGGCCCGTTCGTCCTGGGGGAGCTGGCGCCAGGCGAGATCGGCGAAGTGCGCCATCATGACGTCGAGGCGTTTCAGGCAGACCCGACCCGGCGTGAACTGCCGCAGCCGTCCCGGCGCCGCGGGGTTGCGCCCGTCGCTGTGGATGATGCTCGAGCGCCGGAGGTGCGCGCCAGTGTCGAGCCTCGCGCGCAGGCCAAGGCCCGGCCGGTCGCGTCCGACAAGAGCAAAGCCGGCGCGAAACCGGCCAAGGGCCCACGGCGCCGCGCGGATGGCACGCTGGCCGTGCGTGACAGCGGCGCGCGCACCGAGCGCACCCGGTCGTTCCGGCAGGATCGCAGCGACGAAGCGCCGCACTCGCCGCGACCGCGTCCGAACCGGCCTACCAAGCCGCGGGGCGTGCGCTGATGCGGATCGTTGCGGGACAATGGCGTGGGCGCCCGCTCGCGGCACCCCGGGGAGACGTGACCCGCCCTACCGCGGATCGTACCCGGGAGGCGCTGTTTTCCATGCTGACCAGCCGTCTCGGCAGCTTTGACGGCCTGGCAGTGGCAGACCTTTTTGCCGGATCCGGCGCGCTGGGCCTGGAGGCGTTGTCGCGCGGGGCTGCTTCGTGCCTGTTCGTCGAGCAGGATCGTGCGGCGCTGGATGCCCTTCGCGCCAACATCGCGACCTTCGCCGCGCCCGGCGCTGATGTCCGCGCGGGAAGCGTTCTGGCGCTGGGACCGGCGCGGTCGCCGATGGACCTGATCATGATGGACCCGCCCTACGGCACCGGCGCGGGTGCGGTCGCCCTCCACAAACTGGGTCGGCTTGGCTGGACGGGGCCGGCCACGTGGATCAGCATCGAAACCGCGCGTGACGAACAGGTGACCGTGGACGGCTTTGTCGAGGATGCCACCCGTGTCTATGGCAAGGCCAGATTGACGTTGCTCCGCCTCGCATAGCGGCTCGCCACGACGATGTGGCGGCCTAGCAGTGCCGCGCTCACGGCTGCACCACGATCGCATGCGCGCGGGGACGTGGCCGCGTCGCGACCAGCGCGACCAGGCTTAGCGCGGCCGCCACGCTGCCGTACCAGCCCACCGCCGCCAACCCGACATTCTCCGCCAGAGCCTGCGCGATCAGCGGGGTCAGGCCGCCGCCAAGCACGCCCGCAATGTTGAAGGCCATCGATGCCCCCGTGTAGCGAACACGCGGCGGGAACAGGCCCGGCAGCCAAGCGCCGAGCGGGCCATAGACGAAGCCCATCAGCAGCAAGGCGAGCGCGAGATAAGCGAATACCAGCAAAAGTGATCCCGACCCCAGCATGGGGCCGAGCAGCGGTCCTGCCAGAACCACGCCCACGCAGCCCCCGGCAAGCACGCGCCGCTCATCGAACCTGCTGTCCGCGAGCCAGGCCGAGCCATAGATGCCGACTGCCATGAACAGGATCGCACCGAGTTGGACGAGCAGCATCGACTGCATCGAATAGCCGAGCGTCTTCGTGCCGTAGCCGAGCGCGAAGGCGGTGGTGATATAGTAGAGGGCGAAGCACGCGATCGCGCCGATCGTCCCGGCGATGGTGGCAAGGCCATGATGGCGGACCAGTTCCGCAAACGGCACGGCAGGGGGCGGTGCTTCTTCCAGTGCGGCGGCAAATTCGGCCGTCTCGGTGAGCTTGAGCCGGATCCACAAACCCAGCCCGACCAACAGGGCACTGATCAGGAACGGGATGCGCCAGCCCCACTCGCGGAACTGATCCGGCGTCAACCACAAGCCGAGCAGAAGGAACAGGCCGTTGGCAGCGATGAACCCGGCCGGGGCGCCCATCTGGGGCGCGCTGCCGAAGCGGGCACGCCAGCCCGGCGGCGCATTCTCCACCGCCAGCAGCGCCGCCCCGCCCCATTCACCGCCAAGGCCGAACCCCTGCCCGAACCGCAGCAGGCACAGAATGAACGGTGCCCACCAGCCGGCATCGGCATAGGTCGGGAGAAAGGCGATCAGCGTGGTGGACAGCCCCATGGTGAGCAGGCTGGCGACGAGCGTGGACTTGCGACCGATGCGATCCCCGAAATGGCCGAAAAAGGCGGCCCCGACCGGACGCGCGAAAAAAGCGACCGCCAGCGTGGCGAAGCTTGCCATCTGCTGCATGCCGGGCTCCGCCACCGGGAAGAAGATCTGCCCGAAGACGAGGCTCGCCGCGGTGGCGTAGATGTAAAAATCGTAGAATTCGACGCCTGTGCCGACGAAGCTCGCCAGCAGCACGCGGCGGGGGGAATTGGTGCTGGTCGCGGTCGTCGCAGTGGTCGTCGTCATGCCCCCCTCTCCCCTCGCCGCCAGCCCGCGTCAATATTGCCGTCCGCCGGCACTTGGCCGGCGCAAAGACAAACTTTCCACGCGCGCCGACGAAGAAGCGCGGGACTGCCCGCCGGCAAACCGACCGGCAAAATTCTCGAAGTCAGTCCATACCGGGATAAGTTTGAAAAGCGGGAAGCTCAGTGATGCCGGCGGTCCAGCCGAGCCGATCCTTGACCATGATCTGCGCGCCCGGCGGCTGGCTTTCGGGGTCGTCGAGCGTTCCTGACTGGATGTCGATGATGCCCGGCAACGCTTCGGCATTGCGGTAGAACAGCCCCGTCCCGCAGCTGCCGCAAAACTCACGCGTGCCGTGCTGCGAGGAATGATAGGTAGCCGTGTCCCCGCTGACCGTCACGCGATCGGCCGGCCAGGCGATCCAGCCGACCATCGGCGCGCCGGACCAGCGGCGGCAATCATCGCAATGGCAGATGGCATGATGTTCCGGCGGCCCTTCCGCCGACCAGCTGATCGCACCGCAGTGGCATTTGCCCGTCGTCGCCATCGACTCCTCCTCCTGCTTCTTGTTTCCGCTATGTTCTCATGAAGCCGCGTCAACTGCAATGATCATTCTGGGAAGCGGCGATGCCCCGGGAGCAGATGGGCACGGGCGAGCCATTCAGGCGCATCGGCCAGCTGGATCCGCTCGGTGGGGACGTGTGCATCGGGATCATCGAAGGTCGCAGACTGAACGTCGACCAGCCCGGGAAACAGCGACTCGCTCTCGTAGAACAGGCCAGTCCCGCAACCGGCACAGAAGCGCCGCTCGACATCGCCCGAGGATCGATAGATCGTCGTGTCGCCCTGAACCGCCAGATCCGCCCGGCGCACCGATGCCCAGCCCACCGGAACGGCGCCGGCACAGCGCCGGCAGTCGCTGCAATGGCAAAGCGAGTGTCGGCGGACCTCACCGCTGATCACGTAGCGCACCGCGCCGCAATGGCACCCTCCGTTGATCGTCACGTCGCTTGCTCCCACCGCCCTCGTTCCCTAACTGTTCGTGCGTGACCGATACCCAGCTTGCCGACCCTCCGTATCTTAGGGGCCTCAATCCGCAGCAGCGCGAAGCGGTGCTCACGACCGATGGGCCGGTGCTGGTGCTGGCCGGCGCCGGCACCGGCAAGACCGCGGCGCTGACCGCCCGGCTTGCCCATCTGCTCTATACCCGCCGCGCCTACCCCAGCGAAATCCTGTCCGTCACCTTCACCAACAAGGCCGCGCGCGAGATGCGCGAGCGGGTCGGGCGGCTGGTGGGCGATGCGGTCGAGGGTATGCCGTGGCTGGGCACATTCCACGCGATCGGCGCCAAGATGCTGCGCCGCCATGCCGAACTGGTCGGGCTGCAGAACAATTTCACGATCCTCGACACCGATGACCAGCTTCGCCTGCTGAAGCAGCTGATCGCCGCGGCCGATATCGATGAAAAGCGGTTTCCCGCGCGCAGCCTCGCCGGGCTGATCGACGAATGGAAGAACAAGGGGCTCACTCCGCGCGAGATCGATGCGGGGGAGAGCGAACGCTATGGCAATGGCCGCGGCGGTGAGCTGTACGAACAATATCAGGATCGCCTGCGCGCAGTGAACGCGTGCGACTTCGGCGACCTGCTGCTCCATGTCCTGACCATTCTAAAGACCAATCGCGAGGTGCTGGAGCAATATCAGCAGCGCTTTCGATACATCATGGTGGACGAGTACCAGGACACCAATTCCGTCCAGTATCTCTGGCTGAGGCTGCTGGCACAGGAACGGCGCAACATCTGCTGCGTGGGGGACGACGACCAGTCGATCTATTCCTGGCGCGGCGCGCAGGTGGAGAACATCCTCAAGTTCGAAAAGGATTTTCCCGGCGCCAAGGTGATCCGGCTGGAGCAGAATTACCGCTCCACGCCGCACATCCTGGGCGCGGCGGGCGGCGTGATCGGCAATAACTCGGGCCGACTCGGCAAGCAGCTGTGGACCGAGCTGGACGTGGGCGAGAAGGTTCGCGTGATCGGCGTTTGGGACGGCCCGGAGGAGGCCCGGCGCGTTGGTGACGAGATCGAGGCCTGTCAGCGTGCCTTTCGGTCCGAAGGCGATAAGTCGCTGGACGATGTTGCCATCCTGGTCCGCGCGCAGCACCAGACGCGCGAGTTCGAAGATCGCTTCATCGCCATCGGCATGCCCTATCGCATCGTCGGCGGCTTCCGTTTCTACGAGCGGCAGGAAATCCGCGACGCGCTCGCCTATCTCCGCATCGTCAACCAGCCGGCCGACGACCTTGCCTTCGAGCGGATCGTCAACACACCCAAGCGCGGCCTTGGCGACAAGGCGATCGCCAAGCTGCACCAGCTCGCCCGCGCCCAGAACCTGCCGCTGAGCCTGGCCGCCGCACGCATCCTGGACACCGACGAGCTGACGCCGCAGGCGCGCCGTGCACTGGGCAATTTCATCGGCGACATTGCCCGATGGCGCGACATGGCGCGCGACCTGCCGCATGCCGAGCTGGCGCGGCAGATCCTGGATGAATCGGGCTATACCGCCATGTGGCAGGCGGAGAAATCCGCCGAGGCCGCAGGGCGGCTGGAGAATCTGAACGAACTGGTCCGCGCCATGGAGGAGTATGAGAGCCTCGGCGCCTTCCTGGAGCATGTCAGCCTCGTCATGGACAATGAGGGCGCGCGCGAGGACCCGAAGGTGACGATCATGACGATCCACGCCGCCAAGGGCCTGGAGTTCGACACGGTGTTCCTCGCCGGATGGGAGGAAGGGCTGTTCCCGTCGCAACGCGCGCTGGACGAAGGCGGCACACGCAGCCTGGAGGAGGAGCGGCGCTTGGCCTATGTCGCGATCACCCGTGCGCGCCGGCTGGCCGTGATCCTGCACGCCGCCAACCGCCGCATCTATGGCCAGTGGACCAGTTCCATCCCCTCGCGCTTCGTTGGCGAACTGCCGCCCGATCATGTGGAAAGCGAAACCACCATGAGCGGGGGCGAAAGCCTGTGGCGCGCCAATTGGTCCGAGCGGGCCGATCCCTTCGCCGATGTCGGGCGCGGCACCGGGCGTGGGCCGGGGTGGCAACGGGCGGCGGGCACGCTGGGCGGCAAGCCGGGCGGAGAATGGCAAAGCCGCACCTTCAACCGCGAGCCGACGCGCGTGGTGGAAAGCCGCGCGCCTTCCGTCAGCCTCGGCAACAAGGGCCGGTCCGACCTGTCCGTCGGGCAGCGGGTGTTCCACCAGAAGTTCGGCTATGGCACGATCGAAAGCATCGAGGGCAACAAGCTCGAGATCGAATTCGAGAAGGCCGGGCACAAGCGCGTGATGGACAGTTTCGTTACCCTGCCGTGACGCTGGCCTGCTTTACGCGCCGGGGTGGAGCCGCGATAGAAGCGGCATGACCATGACCCGCGCCGAAGCCGAACACCTCGCCAGACAGGGTGTGGAGGCGTTGCGGCGCGGCGATGGCGCAGAGGCGCGGGCGAACTTCGACCAGATCATCGCGGCGCGCCCGGCGGACTTTCCCCTGCCCTGGTTGGCTTTGGCGCAGGCGTGCCGGTTGAGCGGGGACGCAGCTGCCGAGACTGCGGCGCTGCAGGCGCAATTGCGCGAACAGCCGCGTCATATTGCCGCCCTCCTGCTGATGGGCGATCGCAAGCGGCAGGACGGCGACGATCGCGCCGCCGCGAACTTCTACACCGCCGCGCTCAACCAGGCGGCCGTGACACGCGACGTGCCGCCCGCGCTCCACCCGCTGCTGCGGCAGGCGGAGGCGTTCAAGCAGGAGGCGAACGCGCGCTTCACCGGCCATGTCGAGGGCGCGATCACCGGCCAGCAGCCGCCGCGGGTCGCGCAATCGATCGAGCTGCTGCTCGGCCGGCGCGAATTGTACCTGCAACAGCCGAGCATGTTCTACTTCGAAGGGCTGCCGCAGCGCGCCTTTTACGCGCGCGACGAGTTCGCCTGGGTGGCGGAACTGGAAGCGGCCACGCCGGCGATCCGGGCCGAGCTGGAGGCCGCGACGGAGGGTTTCGCGCCTTATGTGGAGGGCAATGCCGATCGCCCGCTGCCGAACAATCCGCTGCTCGACGATCCGGCGTGGAGCGCGCTTCATCTGTGGCGCGGCGGCGAGGTGGTAGAGGCGAACGCGTCGCGCTTCCCGGCGACCATGGCGGCGCTGGCGAAGCTGCCGATCCCGCGCATCGCCGGGCGGTCGCCGATGGCGCTGTTCTCGCGATTGACGCCGGGCGCGCACATCCAGCCGCATCACGGCCTGCTCAACACGCGCCTGATCTGCCACCTGCCGATCATCGCGCCGCCCGGATGCGGGCTGCGCGTCGGCGCGGACGTGCACCAATGGCGCGAGGGCGAACTGGTTATCTTCGACGATTCGTTCGAACATGAAGCGTGGAACCGGGGCAGCGAAACACGCACGGTGCTGCTGTTCGAGATCTGGAAACCGGAGATCGACCTGGCGGAGCGCGGCGCGCTGACCCGCCTGTTCGAGGCCATCGATGCTTATGGCGCACCGATGCAGGACCAGGGCTGATCGTCCGCCCGGGGCGCGAGGTTCGTTCAGGAACGATATGGCCGGGCGGCCGTATCCTGCTGCGGCCCATTGTGGGCGTGGAGAGAAACGTCACATGCTTACCCGTCGCATCGCGATCGCCATCGGCGCAGCGGCCGTCGCCATCGGCACGCCCGCCGTCGCCCAGTCCAGCGCAGACGATGCGCGTTTCCGCGCGGCGCAGGAACGGTTCGAGCGCGAGTTGCAGATCTTCCGCAGCGAATTCGACCGCTATCAGTCGGTGCGCCGGGTGCCGGGCTCCGGCTATCGCGATCCGCGCTGGGACGATGGCCGGGGCGCGCCGCCGCCCGTCTCCCGCTATGACGACGAGGAATGGCGCGACGAGGGGGATTATGATCCCACCCGCTATTACCGCTCCGGCACGCAATATCAGGAGCGTGCGCTGGCCCCCACCGATCGCGTCTATTCCGGCTCCGACGGGCGCTATTACTGCCGCCGCTCCGACGGCACGACGGGCCTCATCGTCGGCGGCGCGCTGGGCGGCGTCCTGGGCAATGTGATCGACGGCGGGCGCAGCCGGATCGTCGGAACGCTGTTCGGCGGCGCGGCCGGCGCGCTGGCGGGGCGGGCCGTGGACCAGAACAGCCAGGTCCGCTGCCGGTGAGCGAGGCGGCCGCTCTGATTGCGCGCCATCGCCTGGCGCCGCATCCCGAGGGCGGCCATTATCGCGAGACGGTGCGCCTGCCAGCGCCGGCGGGAGAACGATCGCCGATGACCGCGATCCTGTTCCTGCTCGATGTTGGCGAGCGGTCGCACTGGCACCGGGTGGATGCGGCGGAGCTGTGGCTGTGGCACGCCGGCAGCCCGCTGCTGCTGCATGTGGAGGGGGAAGGCGCGATCACCACACACCGGCTGGGGCCAGACGCGCCGCAGGTGCTGGTGCCCGCGCACGCCTGGCAGGCAGCCGAGGCGGCGGCCGGCTGGGCGCTGGTCAGCTGTGTCGTAACACCGGGGTTCGACTTTGCCGGGTTCGAGCTTGCGCCGCCCGGCTGGTCGCCCTCAGCCCTCAATGGTTAGCAGCGTAACGCCTTCGTAGCGTTCTTCGGCCGGGTTGAAGAGCTCGCTGCGCGTGAAGCGGCGCGGGGTGACGCGCATGCCGCTGAGGCCAGCGATCTTGAACGCGCCGATCTTCGGCTCTCGCGGGGGCTTGCCGTCACGCTCCAGCGTCAGCGCGTCGAGGTAGAACTCGCCGTGCTTGGTGTAGACGATGTGCGGGGCCAGCGTGACCGTGCCGCGATTATAGGTCGCGGCGATCGCCTGTTGCTTCACGATCGCTTCGAAAACGGTCGGCATGCTGACGGGCGGCGTTGCTGGTGCGGCGACCCGATCTTCATCGGTGTTCAGCTTCATGCTCACCGGCAATATCCATGCTGTTGCAGTGCAGCAATAACCGTTTTCTGCAACGGTGCGTTCCCACTTTGCATCCGTAAACCCACGTAGCAAAACGAATCGCGCCGTGCTTGGCGGGATGATAGCGTTCCTTATGCCCCATCTGCTGCTCCCGGGCGACCAAGCGCCCTGGTTTCATGCCCCGGCGTTGTCCGGCAACCCGCGCTACGCCTTTGACACCGCCGCCGGCCGCCCGATCCTGATGCTGTTCGCCGGCCGCGCCGCTCATCCCGCGATCGCCCCGGCGCTGCGGCTGCTGGCGGAGAACCGGGCGCTGTTCGATGATCGGGGGGCGAGCTTCTTCGGCGTATCGACCGACCCCGCCGATGCGACGCAGGGCGTGGTGCGGCAGGAACTGCCCGGCATCCGCTGGTTCCTGGATCATGACGCGGCCGTGTCGCGCCTGTACGGGGCGTGCGACGAGGCGGAGGGCCCGGCGAAGTACCGGCCGCACTGGCTGCTGCTGGACAGCACCTTGCGCGTGCTGGACCGATTTCCGCTCAACGCCGGCGACCAGGCGATTGCGGCATTGCAGGCGCAGATAGCGGCGCCGGAGATCTATCCCGCCGCGCCGGTGCTGATCGTGCCGCGCGTGTTCGAGCCGGCGCTGTGCCGGCGACTGATCGAGCTTTACGAGGCCAATGGCGGCGAGGAGTCCGGCTTCATGCGCGAGGAAAACGGCCTGACGGTCGGGCGCATCGATCATAGCCACAAGCGCCGGTCGGATTACCATATCGAGGATGATGCCCTGCGCGAACAGCTGCGCGCCCGCCTCGCCCGTTTCCTGATCCCGCAGATCAAGCGCGCGCTCGGCTGGGAAGCGACACGGATCGAGCGGTGGCTGGTCGCCTGCTATGACGGCGACAATGGCGGCGGGCATTTCCGCGCGCATCGCGACAATACGACCAAGGGGACGGCGCATCGCAAGTTCGCCTGCACGATCAACCTGAACGCCGGCGACTATGACGGGGGTGATCTCTGCTTCCCCGAATATGGCCCGCAGACCTATCGCGCGCCCACCGGCGGGGCGGTGATCTTCTCCTGCTCGCTGCTGCACGAGGCGAAGACCGTCACTCGCGGCAAGCGATATGCGTTCCTGCCGTTCCTCTATGACGAGGAAGGCGCCAGACTGCGCGCAGCCAACCAGCGTTATCTGGCGCCGGAACCCACCAGCCACCCGGCCGCTGCCGCCGACGCGCCCGCCTGATCATCAGGCCGGCGCGCCGGGCGGCGTTACGGGGCGCCGGGCCCGATCAGCTTCTGCGCGAAATACACCGTCTGCAACGCCTGCAGCCGCGCGCCCTGGGCGATATCGGCATCGCCGGAATGGCCGCCGGCCGTATCCTCATAGAAGAGGTACGGCAGGCCATATTCCTTCATCCGTGCCGCGAACTTGCGCGCATGTTGCGGGCCGACGCGATCGTCCTTGGTGGTCGTCCAGATGTACGGCTCCGGATAACGGCCATCCTTCCGGAGCGCATGGTAGGGCGACATGCTGGCGAGAAAGGCGCGCTCCTCCGGCACGGAAACGGAGCCATATTCGTCCACCCACGACGCGCCGGCGGCGATGCCTTCGTAGCGCAGCATGTCGAGCAGCGGCACCTGGATCGTCACCGCGCCCCAGAGTTCGGGGTGCTGGGTGAGCTCCACTCCCATCAGCAGACCGCCGTTGGAGCCGCCATAGATGCCAAGCTTCTCCGCGCTGGTGATGCGGCGCGCGAACAGATCCCGGGCGATGCTGGCGAAATCGTCGAACACCAGCTGGCGCTTCGTCTTGCGGCCCGCCTCATGCCATTTCGGCCCGAACTCGCCGCCGCCGCGAATGTTGGCCAGTACGAAGGCGCCGCCCCGCTCCAGCCACAGCTTGCCCGTGATGCCGGAATAATAAGGCGTATTCGAAATCTCGAAGCCACCGTAGGCGGTCATCAGCGTCGGCGTACTCCCATCCTTGGGCGCTCCGTCGCGGTGAACGAGGAAATAGGGCACCATGGTGCCATCCGACGAGCGCGCCTCGAACTGCTCCACGATGAGGCCGCTGGCATCAAACCGCGCAGGTGAGGATTTCACGGCCGTCGGCGCCGCCGCGCTCGACGCGTCGAATGCCAGCAGCCGGGTCGGCGTGGTGAAGCCTGAAATCGTGAGATAGCCGCGATCGCCGCCATGTTCGGCCGTCACCAGATCGACCGACAGATTGTCGGGCAGATTAAGCGCACGGCTCTTCCAGCCCTCGCCCGAGGGCGTGAACACCATCGCCCGGCCGCGTACGTTGTCGTAAACGGACGCGATCACCGCGGAATCGGTGACGGCCACATTGCCTCGATCCACCGACTGACGCGGCCCGGGCGCGAAGATCGTAACGAGGTCGCCGCGCCCTTCCAGTGCATCCTTGAGCGGCAGCGAGGCCAGCGCGCCTTCCGGCACCTTGCCCCATGTTTCGCTGGTGCGAACGACCAGATGGCCGCTCACCAGCCCGTTCACCTCCACCTTGCCGGGCAGGGGCACCTTCACCGCCCTGGTGCCGTCCCAAAGCAAGATATCCGAGGTGAAGAAGGTCTTCGCGCGGGTGATCACGATCGCACGATTGCCCTGTGCGTCCCGCTCGACCGAAGGCCAGGTGCCGATATCGTCGGGCGTGCCGCGATGGATCTCCTGCGCGGAGGCGAGCGGCTGGCCGCGCTTCAGGATCTTTACGACGAAGGGATAGCCGGACTTGGTGAGCGTGCCCTCGCCCCAGTCGCGCGAGACGATCAGCGTGTCGGCATCGATCCAGTCGGCATTCTGCTTGGACGCGGGCAGATCAAACCCGCCCTTTACGAAAGTGCCGGTCTGGAGATCGAATTCGCGCAGGCTGGTCGCGTCCTCTCCGCCTTCGCTCAAGGCGACAAGGCAGCGGCGCTCGTCCGGTTCCAGGCAGGTGACGCCCTTCCACACCCATTTGCGCCCTTCCGCCTGGGAAAGCGCATCAAGGTCGATCAGCGTCGTCCATTCGGGATTGGCGCTGGCGAAATCGGCCGCACTGGTCACCCGCCAGATCCCTTGCGGGTGCGCCTTGTCCCGCCACAGGTTGAAGACGCGCCCGTTGATGATCTGCGGCATGGGAATGCGATCTTCGGCGGAGGCGATCTCCAGCGCCTCGGCGTAGAAGGTCGGATAGCGCGGGTCCGCCTCCAGCCGCGCCAGCGTGCGCTTGTTTTCGGTTTCTACCCAGGCGAGCGGCTTAGCGCCCTCCCGATCTTCGAGCCAGATATGGGGATCATCAGTCACGGCCGCGGTTTGGGCGATCCCGCCCGAGGTCGCAAGCACCGCCAATCCCACAGCCGCCAACCACCGATGCTTCATGTGTCGCTCCCCCGTTATCAGGCATCCTCCATGCCGGGCGCGCCGGCCGGCCGCAATGTGCCGGAACTGTTTCGGATCATCCCGCCCCTTGCGACGTTTGCCCGCCAGTCACCGCTCGTTCACGCCGTGCGGCTCGGGAGGATGAATTGCACCCGCCACAACAACCGATCGCGGGCCATCGGCATGACAGCGGCGCTTGCCCGCCCGGCCAGCTTCCGTAATGCAGGCCGCGATGTCGGATGGCCTGCCCCTTCCCCGCCGCCTCTTTGCGATAGCCTCGCTGGGAAGCGGCTCCGCGCTGGTCATCATCGACGGCGGCATCGCCAATGTCGCGCTGCCCACCATCGCGCACGACCTGGGCGTCGCGCCCAGTTCGGTGGTGTCGATCGTCACCGTCTATCAGGTGATGCTGGTCATGCTTCTCCTGCCGTTCGCCGGGCTGGGTGAGCGGATCGGGCTGAAGCGCACCTATCAGGCGGGGCAGGTGATTTTCGCGGTCGCGACTTTGCTCTGCTTTTTCGCCAAGAGTCTGCCGTTCCTGCTGATCGTGCGGGCGGTACAGGCGATCGGGGCAGCGGGGGTGCTGAGCGTCTCATCCGCGCTGATCCGCCAGACCTATCCGGCGAGCCAGCTTGGCCGCGGGCTCGGCATCAATTCGGTGATCGTCACCAGCTCCGCCGCGGCCGCGCCGACGATCGGCGGGCTGGTGCTGGCGGTGGCGCCCTGGCCCTGGGTGTTCGCCAGTTCGCTGCCCTTTGCCGTAATCAGCATCGCGCTCGGTCGCTCCCTGCCCGATCCCAAGCCCGGCCTTGCGCACCTCGATCTTATCGGCGCGATCATGTGCGCTGGCATGTTCGGCCTCACCATCGGCGGGGCGGAAAGCCTGGTTCATGGCGACAGCCCGGTGGTGAGCCTTGCCATCATCGCGACAGGCGCGGCGCTCGGCTGGTTCTTCGTCCGGCGTGAAATGGGCGCCCCTGCCCCGATCCTGCCCGTCGATCTTCTCGCGCGGCCGATTATCGCGCTGTCGGCGGTGGGCAGCCTGACGGCGTTCACCGCCTCCATGACCCTGCTGGTTTCCACCCCCTTCCGCCTGTCGGCGCTGGGCTTCACCGCGACCCAGATCGGCGCGTGCATCGCGCCCTGGCCGCTCACCAACATGATCGTGGCGCCGCTGTCCGGCTTCCTCTCGGATCGCGTGCCGGCCGGCATTCTGGGCGGCATCGGCATGGCGGTGACGCTGGTGGCGCTGACGCTGCTCGCCACCTTGCCGGCGGATCCGAGCTATTTCGACGTGGCCTGGCGCATGGCGCTGTGCGGCTCTGGCTTCGGCCTGTACCTGCCGCCCAATGCCCGGCTGGTCGTCGGCTCCGCCCCGAAAGCGCGGGCGGCGGCGGCGGGCGGCCTCGTCTCCACCGTCCGGCTCACCGGGCAGACGACCGGCGCAACGCTGGCGGCGGCCCTGCTCGCCGCCGGGGTCGGCGCTGGCGCGGTGCCGTCGATGGTCGCCGCCGGCCTCGCGCTGATCGCCGGCCTGTGCAGCATCGCCCGGCTGCGGCCCTCGATCCGAAGGCCAACGATGACCGAAATGCGGGACGACGTGCCCACGCTGCGGCAAACGCGTTAGGCGGCGGCCCCGGCACGGAACGCGGCCTTGCCGCTACCGTTCTTCCAGTCTCACCGACCGGAGTTGAACATGCCCTACGTCAAGACGCGCGATGGTGCCGATCTGTTTGTGAAGGACTGGGGCGAGGGTCGACCCGTCGTGCTGATCCACGGCTGGCCGCTCTCCGCCGACAGCTGGGATCCGCAGGCCCTGGCGCTGGCCGAGGCGGGCTATCGCGTGATCGCCTATGACCGGCGCGGCTTCGGACGGTCCAGCCAGCCATGGAACGGCTATGACTATGATTCGCTGACCGACGATCTGGCGGAAGTGATGAAGGCCGCCGGGGTGGAGCAGGACGCGACGCTCGTCGGCTTCTCCATGGGGGGCGGCGAAGTGGCGCGTTACATGAGCCGCCATGACGGCCGCGGCGTCAACGCGGCGGTGCTGATCGGCTCCGTCGTGCCGGGCCTGCTGAAATCCGAGGAGAACCCGCATGGCGCGCCGGAGGCGGACCTGCTGCAGATCGGCGAAGGCATCCGGCACGACCGCGCCGACTTCTTCCGCAGCTTCTTCAAGGACTTCTTCGGCGTCGGCTATGTCACCAGCCCGGTGAGCGAGGCGACGCTCGACTGGGCATGGCGACTGGCGATGCAGGCGTCGCTGCGTTCCACGCTGGAATGCGCACGCAGCTTCAGCTTCACCAATTTCCGACCCGACCTGCCGGCGTTCCGCGTGCCGACGCTGGTGATCCACGGGACGGGCGACAAGACAGTGCCGATCGACGCCACCGGCCGCGCCGCCGCCGACGGGATCGGCATGAGCCAGCTGGTGGAATATGACGGCGCGCCGCACGGGCTGTTCGCCACCGAAAGCGACCGGCTGACCAAGGATCTGCTGACGTTCCTCAGCCGATAACAAGGGCTCGGGCGCGGCGCTTCCTGCCGCGCCCGGCCACGGTTAGCGCGCGCGTATCCGGTGCTCCGCCATGGCGGCGTAATCCGCCTGGCATGCGTCGGCGACCTCAGCGAGCGCTGGCGGCAACGCCTCGGGTTCCGGCTCGGGCGGGCCGAAGCCGCTGGATGCCTCGACCCGGCCATACCAATGCGCGGCCCAGACCCCGTCCTCCGCGTGGCGCCCCGGCGCCCAGGACAGCATCGCTTCATCCCACGGGATGCCGAGCGCCCCGCACAGGGCGGACAGCGTGCCGGCGGGATCGCGCAGCACGTCCGCCGAATCGATCACCGGCGGCGCGGTGCCGAGCCGCTCCGCCTCGCGGTCGAAAAAGGCGCGCTGCGCCGCGACGCCGAGATCCGCGGGCGTCACCGTCTCGCGCTTCGCGGCATAGGACGCCGCCATGCGTGCCGGATCGCGGATCAGAAAGGCATGAACCACGCCCGCGAGATCGTCTGGCGCGATCGGGCCGACCATGTGGTGGGGCATGTGCTTCTGGTACCAGACCGGCTTCCCCGCCGGCGCCGGGCCGGACAGAGTGGCGGCCACCGACTGCCAGTCGCAATCCATGCTGGCGATCACCGCCTCGCGCATCGGGTGATCGGCGCCGCTTTCGGCCAGGAAGCAGCCGTAGAAAGGCTCGTCGCTGACCGCACAATCGGCGCGGCTGGAGAAGCTGCGCATCATCGCCGTGGAGATGTTGCGCGGGCCGGACCACATGGCGATGCGCAGCGGCTGTTCGCCGCGAGATATCATGCGCAGCGGCTGGGAGCCGATCTCCAGCGTCATGCCAGTTCCCGGTCGACCGCCGCGCGATAGAGCGCCTGCAAGCGTTCGACCATCGGGCCACGCTCGGTGCCGATCACGCGGCCGTCGATCGTGCCGATCGGGGCGAGGCCAGCGAAGGTGCCGGTGGTGAACGCCTCGTCAGCGCCATAGACGTCGGTCAGCGAGAAATTGCGCTCATACGTGGGGATGCCGGCCGCGCGCGCGGTCTCCACCACGATGCGGCGGGTAATGCCGTCAAGGCAATAGTCGCCGGTCGAGGTCCACACCTCGCCGCCCCGGACGATGAAGAAGTGCGTGGAATTGCACGTCGCGACGAAGCCATGCGGATCGAGCATCAGCGCCTCATCCGCGCCCGCCTGCGCCGCCTGGATGCAGGCGGTGATGCAGTTGAGCTTCGAATGCGAGTTGAGCTTCGGGTCCTGCACGTCGGGATAGCCGCGACGGACATGGACGGTGGCGAGGTTCAGCATCCGCGTCGCCGTGCCGGTAGCGGGCGCCTTCCACTCCGGGATGATGACGATCGTCGCCGGCGAGATGACGACGCGCGGATCCTGATACGGGGTGGAGCGGATGCCCCGCGTGACCATCAGGCGGATGTGGACGCCGTCGCCCGTCATCTCATTGGCGTCGAGCACGCGGCGAAGGCGCGCGACCAGTTCCTCGCGGCTGATGCCGATGTCGAGCATGATCGCCTTGGCACCCTGCCACAGCCGGTCGAGGTGGCGATCGAGGAACGCCATGCGACCGTCATAGACGCGCAGCCCCTCCCACACGCCGTCGCCCAGCATGAAACCGGAGTCGAACACGGAGACCTTCGCCTCGGGACGACGGAAGAGTTCGCCGTTGACGTCGATCAGGACATTGTCGTTGCGCGGATCGGGGGTGAAGACGTGCGTGCCGGTCGCGTGTTCGGTCATGGTCGCTCCTTTGTCGATCATACGTCCTACCGCGTTCGTGCTGAGCTTGTCGAAGCACGTGCCGCAGGCGGAGCGGCCGCGCAGCACGCACTTCGACAAGGCTCAGTGCGAACGGTGGTGGAGGTGTGCCTGCCCTCCACCCCAGCGGCTCAGATATGCAGCGCCTTGCCGTACGCCCCCAGCACCGCCTCGTGCATCGTCTCGCTGATCGTCGGGTGCGGGAACACCGTTTCCATCAGCTCCGCCTCGGTGGTCTCCATCGTCTTGCCGATGGTGTAGCCCTGGATCATCTCGGTCACTTCAGCGCCGATCATGTGCGCGCCGAGCAGCTCGCCCGTCTTGGCGTCAAACACCGTCTTCACGAAGCCTTCCGGCTCGCCCAGCGCGATCGCCTTGCCATTGCCGATGAACGGGAAGTTGCCGACCTTCACCTCATAGCCGGCTTCCTTCGCCTTCGCCTCGGTCAGGCCGACGCTGGCGATCTGCGGGCGGCAATAGGTGCAGCCCGGGATGTTGCGCGGGTCCATCGCATGCGGGTGGCCGCCGGCGATCGCCTCGGCGGCGATGACGCCCTCGTGGCTCGCCTTGTGCGCCAGCCACGGCGGCGCGGTGATATCGCCGATCGCCCAGACGCCCGCAACATTGGTGCGGCACATCGGATCGGTCTTGAGGAAGCCGCGATCGTCCACCTCGACGCCCAGCTCCTTCAGCCCGATGTCGGCCGTATTCGGCACAATGCCGACCGCGACGATGACATGGCTGAACTCGACCGAGCTTTCCTTGCCCGACTTGTCCTTGAGCTTCGCGACGACACCCTTGTCGCTGACGTCCAGACCATTGACGCCAGCCGAGGTCATGATCGTCATGCCCTGCTTCTTCAGCGCCTTCTCGAGATGCGCCGAGACATCCGCGTCCTCGACGGGGACCAGCCGGTCGAGCATTTCGACCACCGTCACGTCGGCGCCCATGTCGTTGTAGAAGCTCGCGAACTCGATCCCGATCGCGCCCGATCCGATGACCAGCAGCTTTTTGGGCATTTCCGGCGGCGTCATCGCATGGCGATAGGTCCAGATACGCTTGCCGTCAGCCTTGGCGAACGGCAGGTCGCGGGCGCGCGCGCCGGTCGCGACGATGACGTTCTTGTAGCCGATCTCGGTCGCCTTGCCGTCCTTGTCGGTGACGGTCAGCTTGTTCTTGCCCGTCAGCTTGCCGGTGCCCATGTGCACGGCGACCTTGTTCTTCTTCATCAGGTGCGTCACGCCCTGATTGAGCTGCTTGGCGACGCCGCGCGAGCGCTTCACCACCGCTTCAAGGTCAGCCGTAATCCCCTGCGCCGCCAGGCCATAATCCTTGGCATGGCTCATCAGGTGGAACACCTCGGCCGAGCGCAGCAGCGCCTTGGTCGGGATGCAGCCCCAGTTGAGGCAGATTCCGCCGAGCAGCTCGCGCTCAACGATCGCCACCTTCAGCCCGAGCTGCGAGGCGCGAATCGCCGCGACATAGCCGCCCGGTCCGGAGCCCAGGACGACGAGATCGTAAGTGTCTGCCACGTATCAGTTCCTTGGTTGGCGCGCCGCCCTGATCAGCGCGGGCACGCTCATTGCCAGCATCGCCAGCATCGTCAGCAGGCAGACCGGCTCCAGCGAGCCGGCGCCCTGCGGATAGGACCAGATGGCCGCGCGGAAGAGCGCAAGCGTCAGCAGCAGGCCCGCGGCCAGGTGCAACAGCTCGGCGGCAACCGCGCGGTTCATCTCAAGCCAGCATGCCGAGCGGGTTTTCGCACAGCGCCTTGAACGCCTGCATCAGCTCCGCGCCGTCCGCGCCGTCGATCGCGCGGTGGTCGAAGCTGCCGGTGGCGCTCATCACCGTCGCAATGCCGAGCGCATCGTCGATGACATAAGGGCGCTTCTCGCCCGCGCCGACCGCCAGGATCATGCCCTGCGGCGGATTGATCACCGCCTCGAACTGCTTGATCCCGAACATGCCCATGTTGCTGATCGAGGCGGTGCCGCCGGTGAATTCCTCCGGCTTCAGCTTCTTGTCGCGGGCGCGGGCGGCAAGATCCTTCATCCGCGTCGAGATGGACGAGAGCGAAGCGGTGTCCGCTTCGGTGATCACCGGCGTGATGAGGCCTTCGGGCGTCGACACCGCGACCGAGATATCGGCACGCTTGAACGTCACCAGCTCGTTCGGCGTGTACATGACGTTGCACTTGGGCACCTGCACCAATGCGACCGCGAGCGCCTTGATCATCAGGTCGTTGACCGAAAGCTTCACGCCGCGCGCACCCAGGCTGTCGTTCAGCTCGGCACGCAGCTTCAGCAGCTTGTCGAGGCGCACGTCCACGGTGAGGTAGATGTGCGGCACCTGCTGCTTCGACTCGGTCAGGCGGCGCGCAATCGTCTTGCGCATGTTGCTGAGCTTGGTCGTCTCGTGCGGGATGTCGGGGATCTGCGCCGGCGCCGGGGCGGGCACGGCGGCCGGAGCGGCAGCGCTCGGCGCCGCCTGTTGCTGCTGCGCGGCGGGCGCGGCCTTGCCCGGCTCGGCGCTTTCCACGTCAGCCTTGACGATGCGGCCGTTCGGGCCGGAGCCGGTGAGAGCCGACAGCTCCACGCCCTTCTCGGCGGCGATGCGACGCGCGAGCGGGCTGGCCTTCACGCGCTCCCCATCGCCGCGCGGGGCCTGCTGCTGCGGCGCGGGCTGCGGCTTGGTTTCGGGATTGTCCTGCGACACCGGCTCGCCCGTCTCGCGATCGACCGGCGCGTCGACCTGCTCCTTTCGGGGTTCGGGCTTGGATTCGGGCTTGGCTTGGGACTTCGCTTCTTCCTTCGGCGCGTCCTGCTTCTTCGCCGGGGCACTTTCCTCACCCTCGCCGTCAAGCAGCATGATAACCGTGCCGACCTTCACGCCGTCCGTACCCTCGGCGACGACGAGCTTGGCGACCACGCCCTCGTCCACCGCCTCGAACTCCATCGTGGCCTTGTCCGTCTCGATCTCGGCCATCAGGTCACCCGCCTTGACGGTATCGCCCTCCTTCACGAGCCATTTCGCCAGCGTCCCCTCCTCCATGGTCGGAGAAAGAGCAGGCATCTTGATTTCGATCGACATGAGGGTCCTCAGCGGTTCCTGGGGGAGCGCCCGTCTCTTGCGCCGAGGCCTTGCGCGGTCAACCCCGCAGGAAGATAAGCATGGCCTTACTTGGGGGCAATCGACGACGCATGCGTATCTATCTGACCGTGATCGATGACGCGCCGGAGGCGGAGATCGCATTGCGGTTTGCCGCGCGCCGGGCGGTGAAGACCGGCGGCGGCGTCGAGATCCTGGCGCTGGTGGAGCAGCAGGAATTCATCGCCTTTGGCGGCGTGCAGGCGACGATCGAGGAAGAAGCGCGGCGGCGCGCGGAAGGGCTGGTGGCGAAAGCGGCGGGCACGCTGATCGAGGAATCTGGGCTGCGCCCGTCGATCACCGTGCGACAGGGCGACGGGCCGAAGATCATCCGGGAACTGATCGCCGGCAACCCGGACGTGGCGGCGCTTGTGCTCGGCGCATCGGGAGACGGACCGCCGGGGCCGCTGGTGACGCATTTCGCCGGTCAGGCGGGAACGCTGCCGATCCCGCTCATGATCATTCCGGGCAACCTCGATCGAGAGGCGATCGACCGGCTGAGCTAGAGGCGCGTCCTGCCCCGGCGCCGCGCAGCGCCGGGTGCGTGCGGTCAAGCGATCCGGGCAGCGAGCAGCGCGGCAATCGCCTCCCCGCCCGCAGCATCCTCCGCGTCGAACCGCGACGGCGTCGGGCTGTCGAGATCAAGCACGCCGATGAGGCGGCCATCATGCACGATCGGAACCACCAGTTCGGACGCGCTCTCAGCGTCGCAGGCGATGTGCCCGGGAAAAGCATGGACGTCCGCCACCAGCTGCGTCTCGCGCGTGGCGGCAGCGGCACCACACACGCCTGCGCCCACCGCGATCCTGATGCACGCCGGCTTGCCCTGGAACGGCCCGAGGACCAGTTCGCCAGCGACCATGCGGTAGAAACCGGCCCAGTTCAGGTCGGGCAGATATTGCCAGATCAGCGCCGCCGCATTGGCCATGTTCGCCACGGGATCGGGCTCGTCCGCGGTCAGGGCATCGAGCGCGGACAGGATGTCGCGGTAAAGTTCGGCCTTCTCGCCGGCCTTGATATCGAACTGGTACATGCCGGGCGATGTAGTCCCGCTGCGGTGCGGAAGCGAGCGCATCCTTCATGGGGCGATTACCTTTGCTGTGCTACGCCGCCGATGCATGCATCAGAAAGTCGCGCTCACCCCCGACCGTCACGCCGATCCGCGGCCGCCTTCCGCCGTATCGCATGGCGTGGGGGTTGCCGGGCTGGCAGGGCTGATCGCCTGGGTTCTGTTCGCACGCGTCTATGGCCTGGACGGGCCCTATGCCGCGCTCGTCAACCTGCTGGCGTGCGGCATACCGATGGTGTTGTGGTCGTTGCTGGTGGACAAGGTGCATCGCCGCCCATCCACCGGGATCGACTGGGCAAAGGTGCGCCCCTGGCGTGAGACGATCGACGTCAGCCTGGTGAAGCTGGTCGGGCTATGGGCCACCTGGGCGGCGATCGCGCTGATCTATGGAACGGGGCGCTTTTACTGGGAGGGCAATTTCCGTTTCGCCATGTGGTGCTTCGGCACCGCCGCGCCTTTCCTGTTCCTGCTCTCCATCCCGTATGTGATCTGGCTCGACCGCCGGCTGGTGGAGCCGCGCGACGGCGCCTGGGCGTTCGGCGCCTGGCTGACGCATACCAGCGGCACCGAGCCGGAGGCGATATATGCTCACTTGCGCGCCTGGGGGGTGAAGGCGTTCTTCCTAGCGTTCATGCTGGCAATCGTGCCGCCCGGCTTTGGCGAGTTCATCCGGACGCCCACTTTCGGCCTGCTGGCGGATCCGGTGCGGCTCGCCAATTGGCTGATCACCTTCATGTTCGTAATCGACGTGGCTTTTGCGACGGTCGGCTATGTGCTGACGATGCGGCCGCTCGACGCGCATATCCGCAGCGCCAATCCCTATGCGGCCGGCTGGGCCGCTGCGCTGATCTGCTATCCGCCGTTCATCCTGATGGATCAGGGCGGCCCGCTCGATTACCACCCCGGCACCGCGGACTGGAGCCAATGGCTTCAGGGACATCCGCTGTTGCTGGCGATCGTCGGTGCGGTGCTGGTGCTGCTGACCGCGATCTACGCCTGGGCGACGGTTGCGTTCGGCCTGCGCTTTTCGAACCTGACGCATCGCGGGATCCTCACCCACGGGCCCTATGCCTGGTCCCGCCACCCCGCCTATCTCACCAAGAACCTGTTCTGGTGGCTCTCCACCCTGCCCCTGCTGACCACGGGATCGATGGTCGATGCCGCGCGCGCGACGCTGATCCTCGCGGCGGTCAGCGGCATCTATTACTGGCGCGCGCGAACGGAGGAGCGGCACCTGTCGGCGGACCCGATCTATCGCGACTATAGCGCCTGGATGAGCCGCAACGCCCCGGTGCCGCGCTTCTTCCGCTGGGTCGGCGGCAGATGAGCCTGCGCCCGTATCAGCTTCGTACCTGACCAGTGCCGCGACCGACCCATTTGTAGGTCGTCAGCCCCTCCAGCGCGACGGGCCCGCGCGCGTGCAGCCGGCCGGTGGCGATGCCAATCTCCGCGCCCAAGCCGAACTCCCCACCATCGGCAAACTGCGTCGATGCGTTCCACAGCACGATGGCGGAATCGACCTCCGCGAGAAAACGATCCGCGACCGCCGTGTCCGAAGCGACGATCGCGTCGGTATGACCCGAGCTATGCCGCGCGATATGCGCCAGCGCGCCCTCAATCCCGTCGACGATTGCGACCGAACAGATGGCGTCGAGATATTCGGTATCCCAATCCACGTCGCCCGCCGGCGCTACCTCGATGATCGCGCGGAGGCGATCATCGCCGCGCACGAGGCATCCCGCATCCGACAGCGATCGGACCAGCCCCGCCGGATCCGCGTAATCCGCATCGATCAGCAGCGTTTCCATCGCGCCGCATACGCCCGTGCGTCGCATCTTGGCATTGCGCACGATTTCCGCGGCCATGCCAGCGTCGGCGGAGGCATGGACGAATACATGGTTGATGCCGTCGAGATGGGCGAGCACGGGCACCCGCGCCTCGGCCTGCACTCGCGCGACCAGCCCCTTGCCACCGCGAGGGATCACCAGATCGATTGCGCCCTGCGCCGCCAGCATCGCGCCAACGGCGGCGCGATCCGTGGTTCCCACCAGCTGTACCGCCTCCGTGGGCAGTCCGGCGGCGCTCAGGCCAGCGCAAAAGGCGCGGTGAATGGCCGCATTGCTTTCGCTCGCCTCGCTGCCGCCGCGCAGGATCGCGGCATTTCCCGCCATGACGCAAAGCGCGGCGGCGTCCGCGGTCACGTTGGGGCGGCTTTCGTAGATGATGCCGATGACGCCGATCGGCACGCGAACGCGGGTGAGCTCCAGCCCATTGGGACGTACCACGGTGTCGATGACCTGCCCGACCGGGTCGGGGAGCGTGGCGACCGTCGCGACACCGGCCGCCATGCCGGCGATCCGCTGCTCGTCGAGGCGCAGCCGATCGAGCATCGCACCCGATAGTCCTGCCGCTTCCGCCCGCGCCAGATCCGCCGCATTGGCCGCCAGTATATCTGCCTCGGCGGCACGGATCGCCTCCTCGGCGCGCAGCAGCGCGGTGCGCCGCTGATCGGTGGAAAGCCGGGCAAGCTGATGCGCCGCGCGCCGGGCGGCGGCCGCCATGCCAGCGATCATTGCCTGGGGATTTTGCGCGTCCAGCATGGCATGCTGCCTAGCACGGCCGTGCCTGATCACCGAAACAGCGATTCTCGCCGGTGCGAAAGCAGAACACGCATCACGTCTTGGAAGGAAATGCATGGCGGCGAAGCGCTGCGCCGATGCACGCCGCCGCCGCGGCACTATATCGGCGTGCATGAGCCGTTCGCTTGATCGCCGCACCCTGATCCTGGGCATGAGCGCGGGTGCCGCCACGCTGGTGCTCGGCGCCTGCGACCCCTCGCCCGCCGAGGCAAAAGCCTTTCCGCTGCAACTCCGCGATGCGCAGTGGCGCGAGCGACTGTCCCCGCAAGCCTATCAGGTCCTGCGGCATGAGGCGACCGAGCGGCCGTTCTCCAGCCCGCTCGACAAGGAAAAGAGGCGCGGCACCTTCGCCTGCGCAGGGTGTGGCCAGACGCTGTTCTCGTCCGCCACCAAGTTCGACAGTGGAACCGGCTGGCCAAGCTTCTGGGCGCCGCTGAAGCAGGGCGTCGGCACCAGGCGGGACTTTAGCCTGGGGATCCCGCGAACGGAGGTGCATTGCGCACGATGCGGGGGGCATCTGGGCCATGTCTTCGACGATGGTCCGCCGCCGACCGGCAAGCGTTACTGCATGAACGGAGTCGCAATGGCCTTTCGGCCGGCGTGAAGTGCTATTGGTGAGGATGACACAGCAGACCGGTCGCGCCGTTATCGGCTGACCCGCCGCCCGGGCACCGCCTCCCGGCGGATCAGTTGCCGATCGTGATTGCGCCGCGCACCGGGGCGGCAGCGGCAGCGGCGATCGCCAGATTGGCGAGGCGGGTCTCGTTCGCCTCGTCATCCTGATCGGCGATGATGGCGGGTGCGACGCCATCGGCATGATCGCTGTAGATGAAGCCGTTGGTCGGATAGCTGGAGGTGCCAAGCCCGCCCTGCGGCGCATACCACACCTTCACCAGGCTCCAGTCGCCCGCCTCGGACACGTCGATCGCGCGCACGTCACGCTCGATGCCGCCGCGACGCGACCAATTGGCGTGGGTCAGCAGAACTTCGCGGTCGCTGACGATCTGGCTGACCATCGCGACATGCCCTACCCGCATGCGGCTCGTCGGGCGGAAGGAGAGCACCGCGCCGACCTTGGGCGCAGCGCCGCGTTCGTAGCGGCCGGCGGCCTGCCCCCACCAGGTGTTGGCGTTGCCGTGAATCTGAATGCCCGAGATCTCGCGAGCATAAGGAGCGCACTGCCAGAACTGCGCATTTGCTGCCGTCGCCGTCATAAGGCCGCACGACACAACAAGCGCGAAGCGCGCTCCGAAAGCCTTCAAGTTCACTGCGACCCCCCGGTCTACGGATGTTCGTCTCACTCCGGCTACGGGGGTGGTTCAGGAAAACCAATAGGCGCGGGAACCAATTCCGATGAACGGTGTTGCCGCGCCGACGAAGTGCCGGGCGCAGCAACTGAACGGGGCCTGACCGTCAGGGAACGGGATCAACCCGCTCCGAATCAAGCGCTTGCATGCGCAATGCCTCAAGCCGCGCGGTATGTTCGGCGCGGCCGAAGGGAAAGGCGCGATAGAGGGCGGCTGCCACCAGCGCCAGGCCGGTCGCCGCGACGATATAGATGACGGTCAGGCGATCGAGCACCTCCACCGGCACCTGCCCCGGCACGGCCTTGGCCGGGAAGTTGGCGGCCGCAAGGATCAGGCCGGTCACGAAGATGCCGACCCCGCTGGTGCATTTCTGGATAAAGAAGCCACCGGCGAAGAAGACGCCCTCGGAACGCCGTCCGGTTCGCTGCTCGGAATCCTCCACCACGTCCGCCATCATCGATGCGCCCAGGATGTGCGCCGTCACGCTGGCCGCCGTGCCGAGCGCCAGCATGGTGAAGAGCAGCGGGAGCATGGCGGGGCTGCCAACTTCGGGGAACACGCCCGCCAGCCGCGCCCAATAGGGCGAGGTGCCGATGATGATGGCCAGCACGGCAGCGGTCGATGCCGCCTTGGGCTTGCTCGTCACCTGGCCGATGCGCGGCGCGAGAACAAAGGCCACCAGAACGCCGCCGAACAGGACCATGCTGAGCGGCACAAAGGTGGGCACCGTCAGCCCGGCGATCGTCACCGTCGTGAAGCGCCAGACATAGGTGTAGAGATAGTTGGAGATGGCATAGGTGATGCCCTGGTTCGTATAAACGAACAGGCCGGCCGCCATCAGGATCAGGAACGCCTTGTTTCGGAGCGTCTGCCCAAGCTCGGCGAAGTTCTGGCCGATCGTCTGCTTTTCGATCACTGGCGACGGCAGGTTCGGGATCTCACGATGCGTTCCCATGGCGGATGTCAGGATCGCGACCCCCATGAAGAGCGCGCCGGCGATAGCGAACCCCTTGTAGCCGTTCGGATTGAGCAGACCGTTGGGATATTCCGGCGTCGGCGCCAGGAAGATCCAATAGGCCGCGATCAGCATCACCAGCCCGCCGGCCCAGCCGAACAGATAGCGATAGGCCATGATCCGCGTGCGCTCGTCATAATCCGAGCTGAGCTCGGCCGCCATGGCCTGGCTCGGCACCTCATAGGCGCTGACCGCGCTGCGCACCATCACGGCGATCACGAACAGCCAGCCAAGCGTCGCCGCCTGCGAGCTTTGCGGCGGGTTCCACAGCAGCACCCAGCCAAGCATGATCGGCAGCGCCGAGCCATAAAGCCACGGATGGCGCCGCCCCCAGGACGTTCGCGTGCGATCGGAGAGGAAGCCGATCGTCGGATCAACGAACGCATCGATGATCAGCGCGCACATGATGACGAAGCCGACCGTCGCAGCCGGCACGCCGATCACCTGATTGTAGAACAGCAGCAGGAACGTGCCGAAGCCGGAATCCTTCACGCCATAAGCGGCAGCGCCGAAGCCGTAGCTCGCCATGGTGCTGCCGCGCAGCCGTCGCCCGGCAGGCGCGCTGCGGACAGAGGCGGTGCTTGCGAGAGTAGCGCTCATTGCAGAGCCTCCAGTGCGGCGAACAATCCGGGCTGGTCCGGATCCCAACTCTGCCGCGTTCCAATGGTTATACCACCATCCACCACCAGATGCGTGCCGGTGACAAAGGCCGCGTCCTCGCTGAGCAGGAAGGATACCGCGGCGGCGATGTCTTCCGGCCGACCGGCGCGCTTCACCGGCTGGGCCCCGGCGGCGACCTGCGCGATCACCTGGTTCGCGCGCTCCAGCTTGTCGGCCGGCACGTCCAGGTGGCGGGTGAAGATGTTGGTGGTGATGAAGCCCGGGATGACGGCGTTCACGCGGATGCCGTGCTTTGCCAGATCCGCGGCCGCCATCTTGGACAAGTGCAGCACCCCGGCCTTTGCCGTCGAATAGGCGGTCGGCGCATAGCCGGTGCCCAGTGCGGAAACGGAGGAGGTGTTGACGATCGCGCCGCCGCCGCGCTTCGCCATCAGCGGCGCGGCATAACGCATGCCGAGCGCCACGGAGCGGAGCAGCAATGATTGGGTCCGGTCCCAATCCTCGGGCGCGATCTCGTCGATCTTCTCGGGCGCGCCGCCGGCACCGGCATTGTTGAACAGGACGTCCAGTTCGCCCGGCGCCTCCATCAGCGCGCGGATCTCCTCCGCCTGGGTCACATCGCAAAGCTGAAAGTGGATCTTGCCGTTGGAGGTGCTGGCAAGCTCCCGGCCGCCGGCCTCATCAATGTCGCCGATCCAGACCTCGGCACCCTCCTCCGCCAGCCGCAAAGCCGTTGCACGACCGATGCCCGAAGCGCCGCCGGTCACGACGGCACGCTTGCCCGAAAAGCGCATCCTCTCATCCTGTCATTTCTGTTTTTCGGCAGCATAGTATGGCATCGCTCGCCGTCAATCATAACCTGTTCGAAAAAGCGGTAGGCCGCTTGTCCCGGGCGATCCGCGCCGCTAGCCGGCGGTCACACGAGACGATCGGATTAGGGAGGTTACGGATGAGCCTGAGCAGTCTTTTCAGCCTGGAGGGGCGCACCGCGCTCGTCACCGGCGGCAGCCGCGGCATCGGCAAGATGATCGCCAAGGCCTTCATCGAGCAGGGCGCGACCGTTTACATCTCGTCCCGCAAGGCAGCCGCGTGCGACGAGACGGCGGCGGAACTTGGCCCCAAATGCATCCCCTTGCCGCAGGACGTGGCGACGGTGGAGGGATGCCGCGCGCTCGCCGCCGCCCTGGCGGAGCGGGAGGATCACCTCGACATCCTGGTCAACAACGCCGGCGCGGCCTGGGGCGTGCCGTTCGAAGAGTTTCCGGAGAGCGGCTGGGACAAGGTGATGGACCTCAACGTCAAATCGCCCTTCTTCCTCACCCAGGCGCTGCATGGCCTGTTGAAGACCGACGCGAGCCACGATGCGCCCTCCAAGGTGATCAACATCACCTCCATTGACGGCATGCGGCTGAATCCATGGGACACCTACAGCTACCATGCGTCCAAGGCGGCGCTGATCTATCTGACCAAGCGGATGGCGGCCCGGCTGATCAAGGACGGCATCATCGTCACCAGCCTCGCCCCCGGTGCCTTCGCCAGCGAGATGAACCGCGCCGCGCGCGATCATGGTGACGAGGTCGCCAAGGGCATCCCAATGCGCCGGATCGGCAATTTCGAGGACATGGCGGGCGCCGCGATCTTCCTTGCCAGCCGAGCCAGCGACTATGTCGTCGGCGACACTTTGGTGGTGGACGGCGGCCTGGTCAATGCCGCGCTGGGAACCAGCCTGGAGGCCTGATCCGCTCAAGCGTGAACGTCGTGAAGCAGGTGCCTGGCGGGTGACCAGGCCCCTGCTTCTTCTCTGCCGAACGGCGCGTTGCGGCGCACACCTTCAGCCCCGCGCCCGGCAGCGGCGTCTGCTTACCAGAAGATGTCGTGGATCACGTCCACCACTTCGCCCGAATAGACATCCACCAGCAGCGCATCATTGTAATAGCGCACCCAGCGGAACGCCCCGTCCGTGTCGGGCAGGCGATAGGCATAAGGATCGTTGATCCAGTAGCTCTGCGCGAACAGCACCGACGAGAGGACCGCACCTACCGCAAACCTGCGATAGCCCTGGTTCCAGCCGTAGGGCGCGTAATAGCGCGGCAGGCGGAAGGCATTGCGGTTCGTCGCCCGCCAGCGACCCCAATCGTAGCGCGAGTCGCGGCGCCAGTCTCGATTCCAGCCCCCACGATCCCAGTTGCCGCGATCCCAGCTGCCCCGATCCCGATTGCCCCGGTCCCAGTTGCCCCGATCCCATCCGCCGCGATCATTCCGATCATAGCCCGGTCGCCGATCGTTCCAGTCGCTCCGGCGATCATCCCAGCGCGCATGGTCGTTCCAGTCGGCACTGCTGCGCGACCAGCTACGTTGCACTTCGTTGCGACGGTCGCGCTGCAGCTCTCTCCGGTCCTGCGTGCGGTCGCGGCGGAATGCCTGGGTGTCGCGCGCCCGGTCGGCACGGAACGCATCGCGCGTCACCGCTCCGGAGGAAAGCGCCTGGCGATCGCGCTGCCGCTCGGCCGTGAAGTCACGACGCTGCTCCCGGCGTTCCTGACGCAAGTCCCGGCCCGCATCGGTGCGCGGCGTTTCGCGCCTTTGCACTCGGTCGCTGCGCACATTGGATCGCTGCCGAGCCTGTTCTGCGCCGGCCTGCGCCTGACGCTCCGGGCCGCGCGCGCGCTGGCCGCCGCGCTGCCAGTCCCCGCCGGGCTGGCCCTGCCGCTGCTGCGCGCCGCTGCTCCATTGCCGGCCACCGCCGCCACGCTCCTGCGCTACGGTGACGCCAGGCACCAGCGCCGCTGCCGCCATCAACGCCGCCACCAATCTCCTGCCCATCTGCTGCAAACTCCACCGCCGACGCACAAGCCGGCCCCGATGATGCAGCCCTTTTGCACGGACAGGGGCGAATGATGCCTGAATGTGACTGTCAGCGTTGCGAAAGGAATGACGGGCACAGCGGGGCGTGTTCCGCTCCGCTAGCGCCATCCCCTGGCGGGCCGCTGGCGTCAGGCGACGCCGGCCAGCCCCTTGGCCTTGGCATAATCCGCCTTGCCATTCGGCGCCCGGAGCGATTCGCCGGTGGCGACGATCAGCTTGGGCAGTTTGTATCCGGCCAGCTTCGTGCGCAGCACGTCGCGCGTCACGCCCTCGTCGAAGCCGCGCACGGACTGCACCACCGCTGCCACCGCCTGGCCCCATTTCGGATCGGGCATGCCGAAGACCAGCGCGTCATCCACCTGCGGGCACAGCTTCAGCGCTTCCTCGACCTCCTCCGGGAAAATCTTCTCGCCCGCGGAGTTGATGCACGCCGAACCGCGGCCGAGCAGGATGACCGAGCCATCCTCCGCCACCTGCGCAAAATCGCCGGACACGGTGTAGCGCGCGCCGTCGATCACGCGGAATGTCCGTGCGCTCTTTTCCGGATCCTTGTGATATTCGACCGGATTGGGCGGACCGAGCACCACCTTGCCCGTGACTCCCGAGCCGGGCACCACATCCTTGTCATCATCGTCCAGCACGCGGCAGCGCGGGCCGACGACGAACTTCGCGGTTTCCACCGTGCCGTCCTTGGTCGTCAGCGACACGCCCATGCCGATCGCTTCGGAGGAGCTGAAATTATCCTGGCAGGTCGCCTCCGGCATATGCCGGATCAGCCCGTCCTTGACGCCCTGCGTCCACATCACGCCCGATGAGTTGATCAGCCGCATGGACGAAACATCCCAGCGGTTCGGCTCGGCATCGAGCGCCTCCAGGATCGGCCGGGCAAAGGCATCGCCGACCACGACGAGCCGATTGGCCTGCCACCGGTCGATCGCGTCCAGCGCCTCCTCCGGGTGAAAGCTGCGGCTCGGCAGGGTCGCGACAAAGCCGCCCCCCAAAAGCGAGCCATAGGAGGTCAGCAGCCCCGTGCCGTGCATCAGCGGCGGGCCGCAGACGGTGCGCGGATAATCGGGATTTGCCGCGGCAAGCGCCGCCGCCTCTTCCACGGTCGTCGGCACCGGCAGGCCGGCAGCCTCGGCCGCGCCAAGAGCAATGGCGTTCAAATCGGCATGGCTCCACACCACGCCCTTGGGCATGCCCGTGGTGCCGCCGGTATAGATGAAGAACCGGTCCTGCGGGTCCCGCGCCAACCCGAGCGGTGCACCGTCGCCCTGCACCAGATCCTCGAACGCTTCGGCAAAGGCGGGCGCTGTCCCGTCGCCGCCGATTTCTACATAGCTGCGCACCAGCGGCGAGCGGTCGACCACCTCCTCGACACAGTCGCGCAGGCGGGCATCATAGACCAGCACCGTCGCATCGCTGTCCGCGAGGATATAGGCCAGCTCATCGGCGACATAGCGGTAGTTGACGTTCACATGCGTGCCGCGCGCCTTCCAGCACGCCATCAGCGCAACGAGGTAATCCGCCGAATTATAGGCATAAAAGGCGAAGCGATCGCCGGGCTTCAGCCCGCGTTCCACCAGTGCCCGGGCAAGGTTGTTGGACTGCGCCCGCAGCGTCGCCCAGTCCACCACCTGATCGCCATGCGCCAGCGCCGGCCGGTCGCCGGGGATCACGGCCTCCACGGCCTCGATCATGTCCCCGAAGTTGAAGCTCATGCCGCCTGCTCCGTCGGCGGCACCGCCTCGGCCGGCTTGGTCTTGCCCCAATATTCGTCGCGCAGCAGCCGCTTGTAGAGCTTGCCGGTGTCGTGGCGCGGCAGCTCGGCGCGAAAATCCCAACGGCGCGGGCATTTGACATGGCTGAGGTTCGCGCGGGCATAGTCCGCCAGCTCGCTCGCCAGCGCCTCCTGGTCGGCCGCGAGATCCTTGGGCTGGATCACCGCCACGACCTGCTCGCCCATTTCCTCGTGCGGCGCCCCGATCACCGCGACATCGGCGACCTTGGGATGGGTGATCAGCAGGTTCTCGATCTCGGCCGGGTAGATGTTCACCCCGCCCGAGATGATCATGAAGCTCTTGCGATCGGTGAGGTAAAGATACCCTTCCTCATCCATCCAGCCCACATCGCCCAGCGTCGTCCAGCCCCGCGCATTGGTGCTGTCCTTCGTCTTCTCGGGGTCGTTGTGATAGCTGAACGGCGCCGCGCCGGTGGGGTTCAGATCCGTTACCGGCGCCTCGAAATAGATCGTGCCCTCCGTGCGCGGCGGCACCTCGTTACCATCCTCGTCGCAGATATGGGTGATGGTGGTCAGGTTGCGGCCGACCGAGCCCTTGTGCGTCAACCATTCGGGCGAGAGGATGTTGTGGAAGCCGTTTCCTTCCGTCCCGGCATAATATTCGCCGATGATCGGGCCCCACCATTCGATCATCGCCTCCTTCACCGGGATCGGGCACGGCGCGGCGGCGTGCCACACCGCCTGAAGCGACGAAACGTCATATTTCGCACGCACTTCCTCCGGCAACTTCAGCATGCGGATGAAATGGGTGGGCACCCATTGCGCGTGCGTGACCCTGAACTTCTCGATCGCCTCCAGCGCCTTTTCGGCGTCGTAGCGCTCCATCACGATCACCGTGCCGCCAAGCTGCTGCACCGCCATCGACCAGCGCAGCGGCGCGGCATGGTAAAGCGGCGCCGGCGACAGATAGACCATGTCACTGGTGAAGCCGTACAGCGCGCTGCCGATCCCGGCGAGCGGCGAGATGTTCTCGCCATAAGGCTCCTCCGGCAGGGCGAAGCGCACGCCCTTCGGCTTGCCCGTCGTGCCGGAGGAATAGAGCATGATCTGGCCCGGCGACGGGTCGGCGATCGGCGTGGTCGGCTGCGCGGCGCACGCTTCCTCCCAGCTCTGATACCCTTCCGCCGTGCCATCCACCATGTAGCGGTCGAGATCGCCGACGACGGGCAGCAGCGCCTCGGCGCAGGCGGCCGTGCCCTTTGACGCGATGAACACGCGGCAGTCGCCGTCGCGGATGATATATTCCGCTTCCGCCGCCATCAGCTTGGACGAAATGCAGGTGAGATAGACGCCGGCGCGCTCGGCCGCCCAGGCGACCTCGAAATAGCGCGGCGAGTTATCCATCATCATGGCCATCGCGTCACCGCGCTTAAGGCCCAGCGATCGGATCAGATGCGCACCCTGGTTCGCGCGCGCATCGAGCTGTGCGAACGAGACCGTCTCCCCCGTTCCGGCCATGATGAAGGCGGGTTTGTCGGGCGTGGCGGCGGCGTGCTTGTACGGGTGCGTCATCATTCTCTCCGCCGCGGCGGGCGCTATCGGCCCGCTCGCGGTCTTGCTTCTGCTTCGATCAGGCGGCGAGGCGCTCGACGATGATCGCCGGGGCCATGCCACCCGCGGCGCACATGGTGACGAGGCCGTAGCGCTTTTCCTGGCGCTCCAGTTCGTCAACGATGGTGCCGATCAGGATCGATCCGGTCGCGCCGATCGGGTGGCCGAGCGCGATCGAACCGCCGTTCACGTTCACCTTCTCGCGCGGCAGGTCGAGATCGCGGATGAACTTCTCGGACACAACGGCGAACGCCTCGTTGATCTCGAACAGGTCGATGTCGTCCACCGTCAGGCCGGCCTTCTCCAGCACCTTCTTGGCGGCCGGCACCGGCGCGTTCAGCATCAGCGTGGGATCATCACCGACATTGGCCATGGCGACGATGCGCGCGCGCGGCTTCCAGCCCATCTTCTCGGCATATTCCTTCGACGCGAGCAGCACCGCCGCCGCGCCGTCGACCACGCCCGACGAATTGCCGGCATGGTGGAAGTGCTGGATGTCGAGATCCGGATATTTGCGGTTGATCTGCTTGCGGAACGTGTCGCCAGCCTTGTTGTACGGCATGTCGGCCATGGCGGCGAAGGACGGCTTCAGCGCGGCGAGACCCTCGGCGGTCGTCTGCGGACGCGGGAATTCGTCATGGTCGAGCACGACGTTGCCCTCGTCGTCCACCACCGGCACGATCGACTTCTTGAAACGGCCTTCCTGGATGGCGACCGCCGCCTTCTGCTGGCTTTCCAGACCGGCGCGGTCGAGCTGCTCGCGGGTGAAGCCTTCCTTGCTGGCGATCGCATCGCCACAGATGCCCTGGTGCGACTGCGGGTGGCTGAGGTTCAGGCGCTCGTTGCCCGATCCCATGCCGAGCGGCGCCTTGCCGGATTCCATGTCCTCCTGGCCCATGGCGGCAGTGAGGCTCATCATCTCGGTGCCGCCGGCGATGACCAAGTCTTCCATGCCGCTCATGATCTGCGCCGCGGCGAAGTTCACCGCGGTGATGCCGCCGCCGCAGAAACGGTCCAGCGTCGTGCCGCTCGCCTTCACGTCATAGCCGGCGTCGAGCGCGGCCATGCGGCCCATGTCGCCGCCCTGCTTGCCGCGCTGCGTGGAGGTCGACCAGATGATGTCGTCCACCTCTTCGGTCTTGATGTTGTTGCGCTCCTTCAGCGCCTTCAGCACGGTGGCGGCGAGATGCTGCGGGTGCATGTGCGCCAGCGCGCCCTTGCCCTGCTTGCCGATCCCGCGCGGCGTGCGGACAGCGTCGATGATGTAAGCGTCGGCCATTGCGTCAAAACCTCTCCAAGAGACCCACCCCCACCGGCTCTTTACCGGCGCGGTATTCCAGCATAACCTTCGTTATGGTAGAAGGGATGTCAAGCGTGCAGCCAGTAGTTTCGGGATCAACCGTAGCGGCAAGAAGCCCGGACCTGACTCCGCGTGATTGGCTGGAGGCGGGCCAGTCGCTCCTGCGGCGCGGCGGCCTGCGTGCGCTGAAGCTGCGCCCGCTGGCCGAGGAACTGAAGGTCTCGACCGGCAGCTTCTATCATCACTTCCGTGACTTCGACGATTATCAGGGCAAGCTGGCGGCCTATTTCGCGGAGGATCAGGTGAGCGACCTGATCGCGGCGCTCGGGCGCGCCACGCCCGATCCGATCGGGCGGATCCGCCTGCTGGGGCAAACGGTGCGCCGCCGCGGCTCCTCGCGCATTGCGGTGGCGATGCGGGCCTGGGCCGAAAGCGACCCTCGCGCGCGCACCGCCGTTGAGCGGCATGATGAGCTGATGCTCGATTTCCTGGCGAGCAGCCTCATGCAAATCGGCTTTTCCCGCAGCGAGGCGGAAATCCGCGCTTATGGTCTGATTACCCTGGGGCTCAGCAAGGTTCACGCGCCGCACCTCGACATGGCGACCTTGTTCGATTCCCTGCTCGACATCATGGTCGACCGTCAGTGAGGGCGCTTGTCGTCTCCACCTTGTCGCCGGACCTGTCGGGAACCGCCCTCATCGAGGTCCCAGCGCCACAGGCCGCGCCGGGCAAGGTGCTCATCCGGGTCAAGGCCGCGGCGCTCAACTATCCCGATCTTCTCATGACGCGCGGCGAATATCAGCTAAAGCCGCCCCTGCCCTTCTCACCGGGCATGGAGATCGCCGGCGAAGTTGTTGAGGGTGATGGCTTTTCACCTGGCGATCCCGTGGTCGCGGGAACGCGGCTCGGCGGCTTTGCGGACATGGTCTGCGTGGATACCGCAGCGGTGCGGCGCAAGCCCGCGCACCTGTCCTTCGGGCAGGCCGCCGGGGTCGGCGCCGCTTATCTCACCGCCTATGTCGCGCTGGTGCGGCTGGCCAAGGTCGAGGCGGGCGAATGGGTGCTGATCCACGGCGCCACTGGCGGCGTCGGCCTGGCCGCGGTCGACATGGCGACGTCACTCGGCGCGCGGGTGATCGCGACATCCCGCTCGCCCGAAAAGCTGGCCGTGCTGCAAGCTGAGTATGGCGTCGAGGCCTGCCTGCCCGCCAGCGGATTTCGCGATCCGGTGAAGGAACTTACCGGCGGCGGTGCGGACGTAATCTACGATCCGGTGGGCGGCGATGTGTTCGACGAATCGGTACGCGCCATCGCCTTTGGCGGGCGCCTGTGCGTGGTTGGCTTCACCTCCGGCCGGATCGCAACAATTTCCACCAACATGCCGCTGATCAAGGGTTTTTCGGTCGTCGGCGTTCGCGCTGGCGAATATGGACGCCAGTTCCCTGAAAAGGGCCGCGAGAACCAGGAGGCGATCTGGGCGCTGGCGGAGCAGGGCAGGATACGTCCGCGTGTCCATGCCGAATATCCGCTGGATGACTGGCGCGCCGCGTTCGAGGCGATGCAGCGCAGCGACATGATCGGGAAGATCGTGCTGGTGCCCTGACGGGTGGGACAGCCCCGGCCAGCCGCACGGAATTAGCGCTGGCCATCAGCCCCGCTCCTCGCGCAAGATCGTCTCAGCCATCCTCGCGGGCGGGGATGAGAAAATGAACGGAGAGGAAGATGGCTGGTTTCGATTACGTCATCATCGGCGGGGGTTCGGCCGGATGCACGCTCGCGGCGCGGCTCAGCGAGGATCCCGCCGTCACCGTCTGCCTGCTGGAAGCGGGCGGCGCGAACAAGGAGATGCTGGTGCGGATGCCCGCGGGCGTCGGCAGCCTGATCAAGGCCAAGGGCAAGCACAATTGGGGCTTCTGGACCCAGCCGGAACCCCATTTGAACAATCGCCGCCTCTGGTGGCCGCGCGGCCGGGGTTTGGGCGGCTCCTCCTCCATCAACGGCATGGTCTATACGCGCGGGCACCCGCAGGATTTCGACGAATGGCGCCAGCTTGGCCTGACCGGCTGGTCGTGGGAGGACGTGCTCCCCTATTTCCGCAAGCTGGAAGGCCATCATCGCGTTCATGAGCTGCACGGGTCGGAAGGCCCGCTGACGATCTCCGGCGGCGAAAGCGACAGTCCCTTTCACGACGCGCTGATCGAGGCAGGGCGACAGGCCGGCTATCCGGTGACGGAGAATTTCAATGGCGCCGAGCAGGAAGGCTTCGGTCGCTATGATCTGACGATCTCGAACGGCCAGCGCTGGTCCACCGCCGCCGCCTATCTGCGCCCGGTCGCCACGCGGACGAACCTGACCGTGATCACCGATGCGCGCACTGCGGGCGTGGTGGTCGCTGGCGGCCGGGTCGTTGCCGTCAACTACATCAAGGACAATCAATTCCAGCGCGCCGAGGTGGATGGCGAGGCGATCCTGTGCGCCGGCGCGGTGCAGAGCCCGCACATCCTCCAGCTGTCGGGCATCGGCAACGGCGCGGCGCTGCGCGAGGTTGGCGTGCGGCCGGTCCATGACCTGCCGGGCGTCGGCGAAAACCTGCAGGATCATCTCGACATCATCATGAGCTGGTACAGCCGCGGGCTGAAGACCGCCTTTTCCTCGACCAAGGGGCTGCGGCAGTTGCGCGTCGGGCTGGAATATCTGACTCGCGGCACGGGCCTGGGGCGCCAGCAATTCCTTGAATCCGGCGCCTTCATCTGCTCGCGCGAGGGGCTGTCGCGCCCCGACGTGCAGATTCACGGCGTGCTCGCGATCATGAAGGATCACGGCAAGACGCGGGTAAAGGCAGACGGCTTCTCGCTTCACCTGTGCCAGCTTCGCCCGGAGAGCCGGGGCCGCATCGGCCTCGCGTCGACCGATCCCACCGCCGATCCGCTGATCTTCGCCAATTATCTGGCAAGCGAGGTGGATCGCCGCGTGATGCGCGATTGCGTCCATATCGGGCGGGAGGTCGCGTATCAGGCCGCGCTCGATCCCTATCGCGGCGAGGAATATGCGCCCGGTCGCGCGGTCCAGTCCGACGCGGAGATCGACGCCTGGGTCCGCGCCAATGCGGAAACCATCTATCACCCGGTCGGCACCTGCAAGATGGGCACCGATGGGGACAAGATGGCGGTGGTTGACGAGCAGCTGCGCGTGCGCGGCCTCACCGGCCTGCGCGTGGTCGACGCCTCGGTGATGCCGACGCTGGTGGGCTCCAACACCAATGCGCCGACGATCATGATCGCCGAAAAGGCGGCGGATCTCATCCGCGGCGTCGAGAAGCCCACGGCCCTCGCTGCCTGAGCAACGGCTGTAAATTCTAAAGCCGCCACCCCGGCGAAGGCCGGGGTCCAGGTGGGAAAGCTCTGGCAACAATTGGTGCGCCTGCCAGCTTTCGCTCCGCAACTGGACCCCGGCCTGCGCCGGGGTGGTCGCTTTGAAGCTCGATCGATTTCGAAAGCAGGAAAGACGCGCGGTGACCACCACCGCGCGCCGGCATTCGGCTTACTGGATCAGCGCGGCGACGCCGGGCAGCTCCCGGCCTTCCATCCACTCAAGGAACGCGCCGCCTGCCGTGGAGACAAAGGTGAGGTCGTCGGCGACGCCCGCATGGTTCAGCGCCGCGACCGTGTCCCCGCCGCCGGCCACCGACACCAGAGTGCCGCCGATCGTCAGCGCCGCCGCCGTCTTCGCCAGCGCGACGGTCGCCTTGTCGAACGGCGTCGTCTCGAAGGCGCCGAGCGGCCCGTTCCACACCAGCGTGCGGCAGTTCTTCAGCACATCACCCAGCGCCTCGACCGCTGCCGGGCCGACATCGAGGATCATCTCGTCGGCGGCGACTTCATGCACGTTGACGGTGCGCGTCGGCGGGTTGGCCTTGAACTCCTTCGCCACCACCACGTCATAGGGCAAGTGAACGGTGCAGTTCGCGCGATCCGCCGCCTCGAGGATCTCCTCGGCCGTGCCGGTCAGGTCGTGCTCGCACAGGCTTTTGCCCACATCCACGCCGCGCGCGGCAAGGAAGGTGTTCGCCATGCCGCCGCCGATGATCAGATGATCGACCTTGCCCACGAGATGCTTCAGCACGTCGAGCTTGGTCGACACCTTCGCCCCGCCGACCACGGCCGCCACCGGATGCTCCGGCTCGCCAAGCGCCTTCTCCAGCGCCACCAGCTCCGCCTCCATCGCCCGCCCGGCAAAGGCCGGAAGCCTGCGCGCCAGCCCCTCGGTCGAGGCATGGGCGCGGTGCGCGGCGGAGAAGGCGTCGTTGACGTAGAGGTCGCCAAGCGCGGCGAAGCGATCGATCACCGCCGGGTCGTTCTTTTCCTCGCCGCCGAAGAAGCGGGTGTTCTCCAGCACCGCGATATCGCCGGGCTGCAGCGTCGCGACATTGGCGGCGTCCCCCTCCCAATCGATGTAGCGGACGGGCCGGCCCAGCACCGCCTCATAGGGCCTGGTGATCTGCGCCAGTGACATTTCGGGGCTCGGCACGCCCTTGGGCCGGCCGAAATGCGCCAGGACGAGCACGATCGCGCCCTTGTCCGACAGTTCGGTAACGGTGGGAATCGTTGCCCGCAGCCGCGTGTCGTCGGTGACGGCGCCGTCCGCGAAGGGGACGTTCAGATCCTCGCGGACGAGGACCCGCTTGCCGTGGACGTCTCCAATATCGTCGAGCGTGCGGAATGACTTGGCCATGTTTCCTCGATCCTGATCTCATCGCCGACGGCGATATGGCCGCCCTGCACCACTTTCGTACACACGCCGCCGCGCCAATCGCTTGCGAGCGCCGCCTTCAGCCCTTCGGCAAGCGCTTCCATCCGCTCGCACGGATCGGTCTCGCGCGTGATCTCCAGGATCACGTCGGCCCCGATGCGCAGCCGCGCGCCCGCGACCTGCGGCAGATCGAGGCCCTCGACGAGAAGGTTGGCGCGCCGCTCCTGCCACGGGATGGCATGGCCGACGTCGTCCATTGCCGCTTCCCAGTCGCCCCGCTCGATCAGCGTCACTTGCCGCTTGTAGGGCTTGCCCTTCATCGCGCCGCGATAATCGCCGGCGATGCCGCCCTCGAGCGTGACGTTGGCCGCCTCGATCACCTCTATCGGCGATTTCGGAAACGCATGACGCGCAATTCCGGCGAGGCGGCCAATCGGCATTACCCCAGCTTGGCCATCAGCGTCGCAGTGTCGACCATGCGGTTGGAGAAGCCCCATTCATTGTCGTACCAGCTGACGACGCGAACGAGCTTGCCGTCGATCACCGCCGTTTCCAGGCTGTCGACGGTGGACGAATAGGGCGTGTGGACGATGTCGATCGAGACCAGCGGCTCGTCGGAATAGTGCAGCACGCCCTCCATCGGGCCTTCCGCCGCCGCCTTCAGCAGGGCGTTCACTTCCTCGATGCTCGTGTCGCGCTTCGGCGTGAAGGTCAGGTCGACCAGGCTGCCGTCCGGCGTCGGCACGCGGATCGCCGATCCGTCGAGCTTGCCCTTCAGTTCCGGCAGCACCTCGCCCACCGCGCGCGCAGCGCCCGTGGTGGTCGGGATCATGCTCATCGCGGCCGCACGCGCACGGCGCAGGTCCGGGTGGATCTGGTCCAGGATCTTCTGGTCGTTGGTATAAGCGTGAACGGTGGTCATCAGGCCACGCTCGATGCCGATCGCATCGTTCAGCACCTTGGCCACCGGCGCCAGGCAGTTGGTGGTGCACGATGCGTTGGAGACGATCGCGTGGCCGGCCTCCAGCTTGTCATGGTTCACGCCGTACACGACGGTGAGGTCCACGCCCTTGGCCGGGGCGGAGATCAGCACCTTCTTGGCGCCGGCATCGATGTGCTTCTGCGCGCTGGCGCGATCGGTGAAGAAGCCGGTGCATTCCAGCACCAGGTCCACGCCCAGTTCCTTGTGCGGCAGGTTCGCCGGATCACGCTCCGCCGTGACGCGGATGTGCTTGCCGTCGATGACGAGATCGTTGCCCTCGGCCACCACCGTGCCCGGATACTTGCCGTGAACGCTGTCGCGGCTGAACAGCCAGGCGTTGGATTTCGCATCGGCGAGATCGTTGATCGTCACCAGTTCCAGATCGCCGCCGCGCTCCAGCATCGCGCGTGCCACCAGGCGGCCAATGCGCCCGAACCCGTTGATCGCAACCTTCGTCATCTCGACCGATTCTCCCCTCGTCCCGAATATCTCGCGCGCCTTTGCGCGACGGATGCGCTGCGCGTCAACCGCACCGACCGGCCAAGTGTCGCTCCGGGGGTTGCCGACAGGGCGGCGCGATCCTAATCCGCAATCATGACAGAAAGCGACGCTGTGACGCGGATCGACGCCGCGATCAGGCGCATCGAGGAAGCAATCGAAAGCCGGGCGGGCGACCACGCTGCCCTGCGAGAGCGCCATGCTGCCCTGCGACAGGAAGTGGCCGATGCGATTGCCGGCATGGACGCGCTCGCCACCAAGGGGAGCGACTGATGGCGCGGGTCACGCTTGACGTCGGCGGAACGCCCTGGGTGGTCAACACGCGCGAGGGCGGCGAGGATGAGGTGCGGCGCCTCGGCGCGATGCTGTCCGAACGCTGGCCGCAGGCGATCCGGGCGGCCGGCGATGGCGGCGTGCCGCAGGCGCTGCTGCTTACCGCGCTGATGCTGGCGGACGAACTGAGCGAGGCGCAGCAGGCCGCATCTGCCCCACCTGTCGCCGATATGGACTCGGTTGCGCTCAGCTGGGTCGCCGATCGTCTGGAATCGCTTGCGGAAGCCCTTGAGCGTGCGCCGGGGAACGACTAGATTGGTGGCGACGGGTACTGCCCGGTACGAGCCTAGACTTATCCCTGAGGCTATTCATCATCCATGGGGGCTGTCCCTGCCCGGGCCCTGGCCCGACGCACATGGTCCCCACCTGACGTTCTGGGCGTCAGTGGAAATCCCGGCAAACGGCCATGGCGGTCCCGTCACCCTCCTCCGCCGCTGAGAAGAGCGCGCTGCGCGCCGCCGGTCGCGCCGCTCGGCGCGCGCTGGCGTCGCCTCGCCCGGTCATCGCACCGCTTCCCGCCTTCCGCGCTGCGCTGTCGCCCGGCATGGTGGTGGCAAGCTATGCGCCGGTCGGGGCGGAGGCGGATCCGACCGCGCTGGTCGCAGCCGCGATCGAGATCGGCTGCCGCATCGCTTTGCCCTTTGTCGTGGATCGCGCGACGCCGCTCCGCTTTTTGCAATGGCGGGCCGACGCCGCGCTGGTCAGCGGGCCGTTCGGGCTGCTGCAACCGGCCGATCACCCGGAGGAGCTTGCACCGGACCTGATCCTGGCACCGCTGGTGGCGTTCGATCGCACCTTGGGGCGGCTTGGCCAGGGCGGCGGCCATTACGACCGCGCGTTCGAACACTTCCCCAGCGCCCGCCGCATCGGGGTTGCCTTTTCGGTGCAGGAAGTGGAACGCGTGCCGCTCGACCCGTGGGACGTGCCGCTCCACGCCATCATCACCGAACGAGAATGGATCGCCGCATGAGCCCGTCCTGGCGCAAACCGGCCGGCATGATTGTCATCTTGCTCCTGATCGGGGTCTGGTGCGCCGTGATCGTGAGCTTCTCGAGCATTGTGGGCGCATGGCATCCGGCGGCGCAGCTCGTCTTCTATGTGGTGACGGGGATCATCTGGATTACGCCGCTTAAGCCGCTGCTGCGCTGGATGGAAACCGGCCGCTGGCGCTGACGCGCGGCTGACACGACCCTTGATGTTCCCGTTGCGTTCTCGTAGCCTTCCGCCTCGAGTCCAGGGAGGCAGCGATGGGCAACGCACGGCCGCAACGCGGCGCCACGATCAATGCCGTAAGCGATCGCTTCAACCTGCCGCAGCGGGAGAGCGACGGCGACTGGCTTGACGCGCGCGGCGACATCGACGGACCTGCGGCGCCGGTACGCACCAGCGTGCAGCCGCTCCATCCCAAGACGATCATCTCCTACAACAAGAGCCCGGACGTTCCGTTCGACCGCAGCATCAACGCCTATGTGGGCTGCGAACATGGCTGCATCTATTGCTTCGCCCGTCCCAGCCACGCCTATCACGACCTTTCGCCGGGGCTGGATTTCGAAACCCGGCTGTTCGTGAAGCCGGATGCGGCCGCGCTGCTCCACACGGAGCTTCGCAAGCCCGGCTATCGCTGCGCCACCATCGCGCTGGGCACCAACACCGATCCCTATCAACCGATCGAATCGCAATGGCGCGTCACGCGGGAGATCATCGCGCTGCTTGCGTCATGCGATCACCCGGTGATGATCACGACCAAATCCGACCGGGTCGTGCATGATCTCGATCTTCTCGCGCCCATGGCGGCGAAGGGGCTGGTCGCGGTGGCGATCTCCGTGACGTCGCTGGAGCCGAGGGTCGCGATGACGATCGAGCCACGGGCACCCCATCCCGAGCGGCGGCTGAAGGCGGTGCGACAGCTCAGCGACGCCGGCGTGCCGACCTATGTCAACATGGCGCCGATCATTCCCGCCATCACCGATCATGAGGTGGAGGCGATCGTGGCGCGCGCCGCCGCCGCCGGGGCTCGCGGTGTCTCCTTCATTCCCGTGCGGCTGCCATGGGAGGTAGCGCCGCTGTTCCGGGCCTGGCTGGACGCGCATTTCCCCGATCGCGCGGGCAAGGTGATGGCCACCATCCAGTCGCTGCGTGGCGGCGGCAGGGACAATGACCCGGGCTTCTTCACCCGCATGCGCGGGCAAGGTCCCTGGGCGGAGCTGCTGCGCACCCGCTTCCTCATCGCGCGGCGGCGGCACGGCATCGACCAGAACCGGGAGAAGCTGCAGCTGCGCACCGATCTGTTCCGGCCACCGCCGGGCGATCAGGGCGAGTTGTTCTGAATGCCGCCGCACCTTCCGGTCAGAATCGGCGCGACGCTCCCACGAACAGCGCCGAACGGTCCGAATCGCCGCTGAAGCCGATCCGCGTTCCCGCATCGAACATCAGGTTATCGCCAACCTCCAGCGTCAGCCCGGCCGAGCCGATCGCCTGATAGCGCCGCGCCGCGCCCTCCGCCGCTCCGCGCGGCAGAATGCCGACATATTCGACATAGGCGCTGACGGGACCGGCCACCGGATGGCCCAGCGTCACGCTATGCACCAGATCCAGGCCATAACCGCGCCCCTCGTCGCGATAGACCAGATCCGCCTCCAGCATCGCGCCCAGCGCCCAATCACCCGGCAGGTCGGTGGCGACGGGCAGGATCAGCCCGCCCTCGACATGGTCGTTGGATAGGCCGCCGGTGCCGGTCGGCAGCTTCACATAGGGCATGATCGCAAAGGCGGTTTGCTCGTGATCATTGCCCTGCAGGTTGATTTTCAGGCGCAGCAGCGTCTCGTCGCCGAAGCCCTGGTCAACGCCATCCTCGCTCTCGACACGCTGATAAGGCGTGAACAGCAGTTGCACGTCCACGTGATCCGACAGGCCAAGCTTCACGTTGACCGGCAGCGCGTCCAGCGTCGTGCTGTTGTCGCGCCCGCGCGTGTATTCGGCAAGGCTCAGCTCGATCTGCACATGGCCCGCGTCCAACGTATACGGACTTTCCGTCACATCAGGGCGATCGGTGCTGAACTCGTGCATCTCCGCCCGGGGCGTCGGCTCAAAGACGGTGTGCCGCTCCGGTGGGGCGGCCTGCGCAGCCGCAGCCTGAAGCAATAGCGCCGCCAGCACCGCCGTCAGCCGACCAGCGCCAGCCGGGTCTCCGACTGGCGCAGTTCCACCCCCTTCACGCCGGGCAGATCCTCGATCCGCTGCACCAGTTCGAGATCCAGCAGGAAATCGCGGCCGAGCAGCAGCGTAGCTTCCCCTTCCGCCAGTGGGGCGCGAACGATCACCTCGCCGCGCGCGCCGCGCTGATGCTCCAGCAGCCCGGCAAGCGCCGGCAGCGCCGCCGCCTCGCCAACGATTACCTCCACCACGAAGCGCGCCTGCGATGCCAGCGCCTCGAACGGCTGGATCCGCTTCACCGTCACGCGCGGCGTTTCCTCGCCCGGGCGGCGATCAAGCTCCACCGTGATGAGGCCGCATCCGCCCTCACGCGCGGCTTCTTCCAGATCCGCCGCAACGGCATCGTCGAAGCAGGTCGCCATGAACTGGCCGCTCTGGTCGCTGAGCGTGGCCATCATGTACCTCTTGCCGCGCGCGGAGGTGCGCCAGCGTGCCTCCTCGACCAGCGCGGCCATGGTTGCGCCGGCGCGCGTGCCATCGTCGGGGATCGCGAGCTCGGCCAGCGCCGTGTAGAGCCGCGCGCCATGGCTCTTGGCCAGATGCGCGTGCCGGTCGACGGGGTGCGCGGAGAAATAGAAGCCGAACGCCTCCTTCTCCTGCTCCATCCGCTCGGACATGCTCCAGCGTGCCGATGGGGGCAGCTTGATCGCGTCGCCTGCCGGCTCGGCATCACCGAACAGGCCGCCCTGCCCGCTGGTCTTCGCCTCATGCGTGCGCGCCGCGACCGCCAGGATCGTCTCCGCCACGGCATAGACGCCCGCACGGTTCGGCTCGATCGGATCGAATGCGCCGCCGGCGGCCAGCGTTTCCAGCTGCCGCTTGTTGATCAGCCGCGGGTCCACCCGGCTGGCGAAATCGTCCAGCCGGCCAAACGGGCCGCTCGCGTCGCGCTCCGCGACAAGCTTTTCCATCGCGCCTTCGCCCACCGACTTGAGCGCCGCAAGCGCGTAGCGCACGGCCGGCCCCTCATCATCGACTTCCACGTCGAAATCGGCCTGGCTGCGGTTGATGTCGGGCGGCAGGCAGCGGACGCCGAGCCGGCGCATATCGTCGCAGAAGATCGCCAGCTTGTCGGTCTGATGAATGTCATACGCCATGGACGCGGCGAAGAATTCGTGCGGGTAATGCGCCTTCACCCACGCGGTCTGATAGGCGAGCAGGGCGTAAGCGGCTGCGTGGCTCTTGTTGAAGCCATAGCCGGCAAATTTGTCGATCAAGTCGAACAGCGCATTGGCGCGATCGGCGGGGATCTGGTTGTGCTCGGCGCAGCCGGCGACGAAGGTCGCGCGCTGCGCATCCATCTCCGCCTTGATCTTCTTGCCCATCGCTCGGCGCAGCAGGTCAGCGCCGCCGAGCGAATAGCCCGCCAGCACCTGCGCCGCCTGCATCACCTGTTCCTGATAGACGAAGATGCCGTAGGTCTCGGCGAGGATCGGCTCGAGCAGCGGATGTGGATAATCGATCGCCTCCGTCCCCTGCTTGCGGCGGCCGAAGGAAGGGATGTTGTCCATCGGGCCGGGCCGGTAGAGCGACACGAGCGCGATGATGTCGCCGAAATTGGTCGGTCGCACGGCGGAAAGCGTGCGCCGCATGCCTTCGGATTCCAGCTGGAACACGCCCACCGTGTCGCCCTTCTGGAGCAGGGCATAAACCGCCTCGTCGTCCCAGGTCAGCGCGTCGAGGTCGACGTGGATCCCGCGCTTGTCCAGCAGGTGCAGGGCACGCTTCAGGACGGACAGGGTCTTGAGGCCGAGGAAGTCGAACTTCACCAGCCCGGCGCCCTCGACATATTTCATGTCGAACTGGGTCACCGGCATGTCGGACCGCGGATCGCGATACAGCGGCACGAGCTGCGCCAGCGGCCGATCGCCGATCACCACGCCGGCGGCATGGGTGGAGGAATGGCGCGGCAGGCCCTCCAGCTGCATCGCCAGATCCAAGAGGTGACGCACCTGATTGTCGTTGGCGTATTCGCGGTGCAGCTCCGCCACGCCGTCGATCGCGCGCTTCAGCGTCCACGGATCGGTCGGGTGGTTGGGCACCAGCTTGGCGAGACGATCGACCTGGCCATAGCTCATCTGCAGCACGCGCCCGGTGTCCTTCAGCACCGCGCGCGCCTTCAGCTTACCGAAGGTGATGATCTGCGCGACCTGATCGCGCCCGTATTTCTCCTGCACGTAGCGGATCACTTCGCCGCGCCGCGTTTCGCAGAAGTCGATGTCGAAATCCGGCATGGACACGCGTTCCGGGTTCAGGAAGCGTTCGAACAGCAGGCCGAGCTGCAGCGGATCGAGATCGGTGATGGTCAGTGCCCAGGCGACCGCCGAGCCGGCGCCGGAGCCACGCCCCGGCCCTACCGGTATGTCGTGGGACTTCGCCCATTGAATGAAGTCGGCAACGATCAGGAAGTAACCGGGGAAGCCCATCTGGATGATGACATCCAGTTCGAAGTCGAGCCGCTTGCGATATCCGTCCTGCCACCCTTCCGGCAGCGGGTCGGTTGCCAGTTCCTCGATCCGCTTCAGCCGGGCGGTCAGCCCCTCGTGCGAGCGTTCGCGCAGCATTGCCGCCTCGCCTTCGCGGTCGCCGGCCAGGCTGGGCAGGATCGGCTTGCGCTTCGGCGCGGCGACGGCGCAGCGCTTGGCAACGACCAGAGTGTTCGCGATCGCCTCAGGCAGATCCTCGAACAGGGCGCGCATGGCGTCTGCGGGCTTCATCCACGCGTCTGGCGAACTGCGCGGGCGATCGTCGCTTTCGACATAGGTGGAATTGGCGATGCACAGCATCGCGTCATGCGCCTTGGCGAAGGAATGTTCGGCGAAGCAGCAGGGATTGGTCGCGACCAGCGGCAGATCACGCTCATAGGCGAGGTCGATCAGCGCCGGCTCCGCGCGTTCCTCGATCTCCTCGCCCCGGCGGACCAGCTCCACATAGACGCGGGATGGGAACAGCGCGTCGAGCCGCTCGGCATAGGCGCGCGCCCGTGCCGGCTGATCCTCCGCAAACAGCCTCGCCAGGGCGCCCTCGCCGCCCGCCGTCAGCGCGATGAGCCCGTCGGTGCGCCCGGCCAGCGCCGCAAAGTCGACGTGCGGCGGCAGGTCGATCGGGCGATCGAGATGCGCGGCGCTCACCAGCCCGCACAGATTGTCGTAGCCGCGCTCGTCCTGCGCGTAGAGCGCGAGCCAGTCGACGATCGGCGCAACGCCGTCCGGCATGTCGGGCCGCGCCACGCCAAGCATCGTTCCGATCACCGGCTGCACGCCCTCGCCAAAGGCGGCGTCCGAAAAGGCCATGGCCGCATACAGGCCGTTGCGGTCGGTCAGCGCCGCGGCGGGAAAGCCCAGCTTCGCCGCCTGCTTCGCGATCGCCTTCGGATCGATGGCTCCGTCGAGCATCGTGTAGGACGAGAAGATGCGAAGCGGTACGAACCCGGAATGCGGCATCATCTTCGCCTACCCGCCACCGCGTGATTCGACCAGCGGAACTGCGCCACAACCGATCCGTTTCGAGGCGAATGGACGGGAGGCTGCACAATGACTGACATGGGCCGTGAACATGTGGCGACGACGGGTGCCGGCTGGGGGTGGATCATCGCTTATGGCGTGCTTTCCGCGCTGTTCGGGCTGGCAGCGCTGCTCTGGCCCTTTCCGGCGACGATCGCGGCCACCTTCGTCATCGGCATTGCCTTCACGGTCTCCGGCATCTTCTCGCTGATCGCCGGGCTGCGCGGCGCCGGCGCGGAGAGCCGGGGTTATTCGATCCTGCTCGGCGTGCTGTCGATCGTGGCCGGCATCATCATGATCGCGCGGCCGCTCACCGGCGCGATCTCGCTGACCATCGTCGTCGCCGCCTGGCTGCTGCTGCGCGGCGCGCTGGAAATCGTGCTCGGCTTTCGCATGCGTCGCCGCCGCTGGCTGATGCTGCTGCTGGGCGTCGTCAACATCCTCCTGGCCTTGCTGATCATCGGCACCGTGCCCTTCTCGGCGCTGACGCTGCCGGGCTTCATCCTGGGCGCCAGCTTCCTGTTCGGCGGCGTCACCGCGATCATGGCGGGCATGGATCACCGCTCGGGCGCTTCGGCCTTCACCTTTCCGGATTGAGCCAAACGCGTTTGCGCTGAGCCCGTCGAGGCACGTGCCGGGAACTGTCGCCTACAGCAGCTTCTCGATGTCCTTGCGGATGTCCTCGGGCTTGGTGGTCGGCGCATAGCGATCAACCACCTTGCCGTCGCGATCCACCAGAAACTTGGTGAAGTTCCACTTGATCGCCTTCGAGCCCAGGACACCCGGCGCATCGCTCTTCAGCCGTTCGAACAGCGGATCGGCCTGTGCGCCGTTGACATCGATCTTGGCGAAGACCGGAAAGGTCACGTCATAGGTCAGCGAGCAGAAGTTGGCGATTTCCGCCGCATCGCCGGGCTCCTGCGCGCCGAACTGGTTGCAGGGAAAGGCCAGCACTTCGAAGCCGCGATCGGCATAGTCGCGGTGGAGCGCCTCCAGCCCCTCATATTGCGGCGTGAACCCGCATTTCGATGCCGTGTTGACGATCAGCAGCACCTTGCCGCGATATTCCTCCAGCGAAGCTTGCCCCCCGTCCGAAGCCTTGACCTGGAAGTCGGTGATCGCGCGCATTGCCCTCTCCTTTGCTCGACGGGAGGGAGGTTTCGCGCGATATTTGATTGCGCGCAAGGGAATAACGCTACTTGGGGCCGGAGTGTCGCGGCGCTCAGGTCAGCACGCCGTCGTGCAGCCGCACCACACGGTCCATCTTCGCCGCCAGCCGCTCGTTATGCGTCGCGATCAGCGCCGCCGAGCCTTCGCCGCGCACCAGCCGCAGGAACTCCGCCAGCACCCGATCCGCCGTGCCTTCGTCGAGGTTGCCGGTCGGCTCGTCGGCGAGCACCAGCGCCGGGCGATTGGCCAGCGCCCGCGCCACCGCGACGCGCTGCTGCTCGCCGCCCGACAATTGGCTCGGGCGGTGCGTCAGCCGGTGCCCCAGCCCCAGCGCCTGCAGCAAGGTGGTGGCGCGCGCCTCCGCCGCGTCGCGCTCCGCACCATGGATCAGCTGCGGCAGCACGACATTCTCGATCGCGTTGAAATCGGGCAGCAGGTGATGGAACTGATACACGAAGCCGAGGTGATCGCGCCGCACCACCGTGCGCCCGTGCGCATCCAGCCGCGCCGCCTCCGCGCCGGAAATCTCGATCGACCCCTCGAACCCGCCCTCCAGCAGGCCGACCGCCTGGAGCAGCGTCGACTTGCCCGATCCGGACGGGCCCAGCAGCGCCACGATCTCGCCCGGCGCGACGGACAGTTCCACGCCGCGCAGTACGTCGATCGTCTCGTCGCCCTGGGTGAAGCTGCGCGACAGGCCGCGCGTCTGCAGAACCGGCGTCACGACAGCACCCCATTGCAACGCTTTGCGCTCACGCGGCGACTATTCATAACGCAGCACCTGAACCGGATCCGTGCTGGCCGCCTTATAGGCCGGGTAAACGGTCGCCAGCAGCGTCATCAGCGCGGTGATGAGGACGATCGCCACGATCTCCACCGGATCGGGCTTCGACGGCAGCTCGGTCAGGTAACGGATCGAGGGATCCCACAACTCCTGCCCGGTCACGAACTGGACGAAGTTCACCACCGCCTGCCGATAGAACAGGAACACCGCGCCCAGGATCAGCCCGGCGACGATCCCCAGCGCGCCGATCGTGACGCCAACCGTCATGAAGATCCGCATCATCGCGCCGCGGGTCGCGCCCATGGTGCGCAGGATCGCGATGTCGCGCGTCTTGGCGCGCACCAGCATGATCAGCGAGGAGGCGATGTTGAACGCGGCGACCAGGATGATGATGCACAGCACCACGAACATCGCGACGCGCTCCACCGCCAGCGCCTCGAACAGTTGCGCGTTCATCTGCCGCCAGTCGCTCACCACCGCAAAGCGGCCGACCTTTTCGGCAAGCGGCGCCAGGATCTGGCCCACCCGGTCGGCGTTCACCGTATCCAGTTCGATCATGCCGACCGCATCGCCCAGCAGGAGCAGCGTCTGCGCATCCTCCATCGGCATGATCACATAGGCCTTGTCGAAATCGTACACACCGATCTCGAACACGGCCGCCACGGTGTAATTGACGTAACGCGGCACCGTGCCGAACGGCGTGGTCTGCCCGGCGGGATTGATCAGCGTGATTTCGGACCCGACCGTCGCCCCCAGCGATTCGGCCAGCCGCGAGCCGAGCGCCACGCGATTCGAGCCTGGCGTCAGCGAACTGATCGTGCCGGTGATCACCTTGCTGCCGATCGTCTGGTTCGAACGCAGGTCCTGCACGCGCATCCCGCGCACCAGCACCGCCTCGACCCGGCCGTTATAGGTGGACATCAGCGGCTGTTCGACCAGCGGCACCGCGCTGGTCACGCCCGGCGTCGCCTCCGCCTGGCGCACCACGTCGCGCCAGTCGGTCAGGCGGCCGCCGATGCCCTGCACCACGGCATGGCCGTTCAACCCGACGATTTTGTCGAAAAGCTCGGCCCGAAAGCCGTTCATGACGCTCATCACAATCACGAGCGCCGCCACCCCCAGCATCACCGCGCCGAGGCTGAAACCAGCGACGAGAACGATGAAGCGCTCGCCGCGCCCGGGAAGCAGATAGCGCCGCGCGATCATTCGTTCGTAGCGCGACAGGATCATGGCTCGCGTCTATCGGCGGCTTCGCACACTGGCAACGGCGCTGTTGCGAAATAATCACAGAGCAGCAGCAATCGGTTTAGCTGGCGTTCATTTTCATGGACGACCCATCCGGAACGACCTAGCAATTACCGTACTGGCACACAGGCAAAGGCCGTGGTTCGGGGACGCTTCCAGCTCCGCTTCATAAATGAGGCGCGCGGGCGGAAGCACAAGGGGGCTGACGAGCAATCGTCACGCAGGCGCCCGGGTCGGAAACGATCCGGGCGTTTGCTTATCCTAAATCAAGAATCCGCTTCGATACAGCAATTTGCGCCCAAATAATGCGGCCAAAGTCGCTCGGCGTCGTTGTCTCAAGCATCGACAACTGGGCACCTTCCATGAACGGCAAAGCGGCGATTCTCGTCATTGATCTGCTCAACACCTTTGATTTCTCGGGCGGCGAGAAATTGAAAAAGGCTGTGGCTGAGATGGTGGAACCGTTTCAGTCTCTTCGCGCGCAAGCGCGCGCAGCCGACGTGCCGGTCATTTTCGTCAACGACAATTATGGCCGCTGGCATGACGAGCCGAGCGAACTCATCGCCTTTGCGCGCGGGCAGAAAGGCGGGGAGCTGATCGACCAGGTTCGCCCGCAACCCAGCGACTATTTCGTCATCAAGCCCGAATCTTCCGGCTTCTACGCCACTACCCTGCCCGCCCTCCTGCCGCGGCTCGGCGTGTCCCGATTGGTCCTGACGGGTATCGCTGCGGATATCTGCGTCCTCTTCACCGCGGCGGACGCGCACATGCGGGAATATGATCTGTGGGTGCCGCGGGATCTTGTCGCCTCCCAGCATGAGGAGCGCGCACAATGGGCGCTCGAGATGATGGAAAACGGCATGAGCGCCGATGTTCGGCCCACCAGCGAGCTCGCCCTGGCCGATTGGCTGGCCAGCGAACCCAAGGTCTACACGGGCCGCGGCAGCTGAGCCGCTGCAACGTCGCGTCGCTTGCCACGTTCATGGTCCATGAACCGGCTTTCCCCTGATCAAGACGACGCCCGATACATTCGCCGGTTGTTCCTGACATTGGGCGTCATCGCGCTGGCCGCGACGCTGTATTTCACGGGCGACCTGCTGATCCTCGCCTTTGGTTCGATCCTGGGTGCCATTGTCATTCACGCGCTGGCGGAGATCTTCGAGGATCGTTTGCGCCTGTCTCCCAAGCCTGCGCTCGGCGCCGGGATCTTCACCGTCCTTGCCCTCATCATCTTTCTCGGCTGGCTGTTCGGCGTCGAGTTCCGCACGCAGGTCAATGTTCTCGTCACTCGCCTGCCCGGCATTCTGGCGGAAATCGGCGCGCAGCTTTCGACATCGCCGGTCGGGGCGAAGGTGGTGGACGCGGTCCGATCGGCCTTCGCCGGCAGCCGTGTCGCACAGGATATCGGCGGCCTTGCCGAAGGGGCAGGACAGTTCGTCCTCAACGCCCTTCTCGTTCTCGTCGGCGCGATCTTCTTTGCCGTCGATCCGAAGGTGTATGAACGTGGCTTCCTGCTGCTCATGCCGCCGTCCAAGCGTGCGGTGCTGGAGGATGCTTTGCTGGACACGGCATCCACGCTCCGTCTCTGGCTGCGCGCGCAGCTCATCCAGATGACCAGCATGGGCGTGCTCGTCGGTCTGGGGCTCTGGCTGGTCGGCGTCCCGTCCGCGCCGGCACTTGGCCTGCTCACCGGCCTCAGCGAGTTCATCCCCTATGTCGGCCCGCTCGCCGCGATGGTCCCGGCGCTGGGTCTCGCCGCCACCCAGTCGCTTCATCATGTCCTGCTGACCGTTGCAGTGTTTGCCGTTGTTCGCGTCGTTCAGACCAATTTCATCACGCCATTCGTCACCAGCCGGGTTGTTGCCATCCCGCCCGCCGTCACGCTCTTCGCCATTCTGGCAATTGGCGCCGTGTTCGGGCTGTTCGGCCTGTTCTTCTCGGCAGCAATATTGGTCGTGATCTATACGCTGATCCGCAGCCTGTATCTTCGGGATACGCTTGGCGAAGACATTCCCCGCACCCGTCACCGTACCTTGTTCGATGCTGCCGGTTCTCCGCGGGACTTGCCCGGAACCATGGATTAAGCGTCTGTTTACCTTTTACGTTCACTTGTGTTTTGGTTAATGGATCGGTTGGGGCGTGACGGGGTGCCGCGCATGCTCGCAAACGGGAGAATGACGGATGCGCGTGCTGCTGATCGAGGACGAGCCAACGACCGCAAAGGCCATCGAGCTGATGCTCTCTGCCGAGGGCTTCAATGTCTATTCGACGGATCTGGGCGAAGAGGGTTTGGACCTCGGCAAGCTCTACGACTACGATATCATTCTTCTCGATCTCAACCTGCCGGACATGCACGGCTATGAGGTGCTGAAGAAACTGCGCGTGGCGCGGGTTTCCACGCCAGTGCTGATCCTGTCGGGCGTGAACGAGATGGAGTCGAAGGTCCGCTCCTTCGGCTTCGGCGCGGACGATTACGTCACCAAGCCGTTCCATCGTGAAGAGCTGATCGCCCGCATCCAGGCGGTGGTCCGCCGGTCGAAGGGCCATTCGCAGTCGGTGATCCGCACCGGCAAGCTGTCGGTCAACCTTGATGCCAAGACGGTGGAGGTGGACGGCGCGCGCGTTCACCTGACCGGCAAGGAATATGCGATGCTGGAGCTGCTTTCGCTTCGCAAGGGCACCACGCTTACCAAGGAAATGTTCCTGAATCACCTTTACGGTGGCATGGACGAGCCTGAACTGAAGATCATCGACGTCTTCATCTGCAAGCTGCGCAAGAAACTCAGCATGGCTTGCGAGGGCGAGAATTATATCGAGACCGTCTGGGGCCGCGGCTATGTTCTGCGTGAGCCCGATGAGGTTCCGGCAAAGGTCGCCTGATCCTGCTCTGATCTACCGAGCACGGCCGCGGATGTCGGGGGGCTTTCCGCGGCCTCTTACCTGAACCCGTGTCGCACACCAGCGACGTGTTCCCGCCTTCACGCCCGTCTGACGCAGCGACGATTGTCGTGGCTGTGAACGGACGGCCTGTGCAAGCGGCAGTCGAACTGCGCCCCCACCGAACTTCCATGGGGGACCATATGACGAAAATTGCTCTTCTGCTCGGCGCTGCCGTGTTCGCCCTGCCGGCCAGTCCGGTATCTGCCGCACCCGAGCCAACGCGGACCACAGTCGCGAGCCCGGGCTGCGACGAACAGCCCTGCGCCGTGCGCAAACCCGCAACCTGCATCGTCGATGCCTCGCGCGGCGTCATCGCCAATTGCCAGCACTCGGCCGCCGCCATGGAGGAACTTGGCCGACGTCAGCTCGATCTGCTGATCGCCGATATGAACTAAGCAGGCAGGCCAGCGTCTGGCGCCGATCCACGGTCGCTGGATCGTTCTCGGAGGAAGCGCGCCGTTTGCGCGACTACCCTCGTCACCTGCTGACGTGCTTCATCGAACCGCCTCCAGCAACAGGTCTGGCGAACGTACCGGCATCATAGAAGACCCGCGACGCGGGGACACCAGCTCACCGACGCGCGCGATGCTTCGCGACCAGTTGCTGCAGGTGCGCGCGCAGCCCCGCTGCATTGGCGCTCCAGGTGAAGCGCGTTGCAAGGCTGCGGGTCGCTTCCGGTGCCGGGGGATCCTGCAGCAGTTCGGCGATCGCTTCGGCGAAGGCCGCCGGCGTGCGCGGCACGACCCGCCCTGCCGCCGGGTCAGTCACCACCTCGCGCGCGCCGCCGGCTTCGGTAATCACGATCGGGGTGCCGCACGCCAGCGCTTCGACCCAGGCGTTGGCCAGTCCTTCCGATTCGGATGCCAGCGCCATCACGTCGGCAGCCGCCAGCAGCCGAGGCAGATCGGCATGGGGCACGGCGCCGAGCAGTCGCACGCGATCCCCGAGGCCGGCGCGATCGACCGCCGCGTCGATTGCGCCCCGCGCCGGGCCCTCCCCGGCGATCAACAGCGATACGCCGGGCAGTCGGGCCAACGCCTCGACGACGATCTCATGTCCCTTGCGGTCGATCAGGGCACCGACGCAGATCACGAGCGGTCCCTTGATGCCAAACACGTCCTTTGCAGCGCTGCGGTCCAGGGGTTTGAAGCGGTCGAGATCGACGCCGGTATAATGAAGGCCGATCTTCTCCAAAGGCAGGCCGATCTTCGCCATATCCATGCGCATGGCGGCCGAAACCGCCAGAAGGCCGTCTGCCGCCAGGCCGGCCGCGCGGACCTGCGCCGCCGTTGCGGACTGCCGACCCCAGAAGTGGATGTCGGCGCCCCGGGCCTTGATGGACACCGGCACGTCATACCGCCGCCCCAGCGCCACGGCCGCCGGACCGTCCGGGAAGAAGAAGGACGCATCGATCACGTCAAAGGGAAATGTCTGACGCATATCGTCCAGCAGCGGGATCAGGGAGCGCTTCAGAGCGGATGCATGAAACCTTCCGTAAGTGCCTGGCAGAACGGTAAAAGCGGGCCGACAAACCGGTAGCCCCTTCCACGTCTCGCTACCCGGAAGATCGGTCAGCTTTCGATAGTGAGGCAGCATCCGCAAGGGCCAGGGCGGCAGCCCGACCGGCGCCACGACGCGCACCTCCACCCCAGGTTCTGCGGCCAGCCCAAGCGTCTGTTGCTCGACAAAGATGCCGAAATTGGGCCGGGTCGAATCCGGAAACAGGCTGGAAAGCGTCAGAACGCGAAGCATAACGCCCCTGTATCGCGCCGCCGGTTAAAACGAGATGCTCGTCGCGAGACAAATTCCCGAACGATGGCATTCCGCCGAACCTGCTGCTAATCCATCCCAATGGCGCACGCGCATCACGGCCACGGGCACCATCACGGCCATAGCCACGATCATGGCCACCATCATCACCCTGCCCCGCCGGATCGCTGGGATCGCGCCTTCGCGATCGGCATTGGGCTTAACCTTGCCTATGTGATCGCCGAGGCAAGCGCCGGCCTATGGACCGGCTCGGTCGCGCTGCTGGCCGACGCCGGCCACAATCTGTCGGATGTTCTGGGACTTGCCGTCGCCTGGGCCGGCGCGGCGCTGGCACGCACGCCGCCGTCGAAGCGCTTCACCTATGGATTGAAGGGATCCACCATCCTGGCAGCGCTGGCCAACGCCGTGCTGTTGCTGGTGGCGCTGGGCGCCATCGCGATTGAGGCCGCGCAGCGCTTTACCGAGCCGACCCCGGTGCCGGGACTGACCGTTTCTGCCGTCGCGGCCGTCGGTATCGTGATCAACGGCGTGACCGCCTGGCTGTTCGCCCGCGGCCGCGAGGGCGATGTGAACATTCGCGGCGCGTATCTCCACATGCTCGCCGACGCCGCAGTCTCGGCCGGCGTGGTGCTGGCGGGTCTCGGGATCTGGCTGACAGGCTTTGGCTGGATCGATCCGGTCGTGAGCCTCGTCGTTGCCGCGCTGATCTTCTGGCAGACCTGGGGATTGCTGCGCGAAACGGTGGAGATGAGCCTGGCGGCCGTGCCGCGCGCGATCAACTATGATCGGGTGCGCAATTCACTCGCGGCCCTGCCGGGGGTGGCCGCAGTACATGATCTTCACATCTGGCCGATGTCGACTACCGAGCCGGTGCTGACGGCTCATTTGCTGATGCCGGGCGGCCATCCCGGCGACGCCTTTCTGAACGACGTGCAGCACATGCTGCATCACGATTTCGGGATCGGGCATGCAACGCTCCAGGTGGAGACCGGAACCGGCAATTGCGTGCTGGAGCCAGCCACCGCGGTATAGGGATGAGGCCCAGCCGGTAAGGCGTCGTGCCGGGTCAATTGCAGACCCAGCTTCAGTAGACCCGAGCCACCGCGAATTCGACCGCCTCGATCATCGCGTCCTTGGCCGGTCCGTCGGCAAACGGCGCCACCGCATCAATCGCCCGCTGGCCGTAATGCCGGGCCCGGGCGATCGTATCGTCTACCGCGCGGCTGGAGCGCACCAGCTCCACGGCATGCGCGAAATCGGCATCGCTATCCCTGCGTCCCTCCACGGCGTCCTTCCAGAACTGCCGCTCTTCCGCATTGCCGCGCGCATAGGCCAGAATGACGGGCAGCGTCATCTTGCCCTCGCGGAAGTCATCCCCCGCATCCTTGCCCATGGTGCCCGCATCGGAGGTATAATCGATCGCATCATCGACCAGCTGGAATGCGATACCGAGATTGCGACCATAGGCATCCAGCGCCGCTTCCTCGCTCTCCGGTCGATCGGCAACTACCGCAGCGATGCGGCAGGCGGCCGCGAACAGCGCCGCAGTCTTGGCGTTGATGATCTCGAGATAGCGATCCTCGCCCAGATCGACGCGACGCGCGGCAGTCAGCTGATTCACCTCACCCTCGGCAATGACGGCGCTGGCGTTCGACAGGATCCTGAGCGCGCTGAGGCTTCCTGATTCCACCATCAACTCGAATGAGCGGGAGAAGAGGAAGTCGCCCACCAGCACGCTGGCCGGATTGCCCCAAATGATGTTGGCGGTCCGCTTGCCGCGGCGCAGGTCAGACCCGTCGACCACATCGTCATGGAGCAATGTAGCGGTGTGGATGAACTCCACCGCCGCGGCCAGGCCGTAATGGCGCGCGCCATCATAGTGCAGCAGCCTTGCGCTCGCCAGCGTGAGCATCGGACGCATCCGCTTGCCACCGCTGGCGATCAGATGGCCGGCGAGTTCGGGAATCAAGGGGATCTGCGATTGCATGCGATCGACGATCGCAGCGTTGACCTGATTCATGTCGTCGGCGACGAGGTGAATCATCGGATCAAGCGAAGGCTGATGGCCGGCAAGGCGGTGGACGGTAGCGCTCATCTCCAACTGCCTCTACGGACGCAGGCGCAAGGCCGCAATGGGAGGGCGCGAATGGCGGACGAGGTGTTGAAGGGATATCGCAAGAGCATCGACAATATCGATGCGGCGCTGGTCTGCCTTCTTGCCGAGCGGTTCAAGGTCACCCAGGCCGTGGGGCGCTACAAGGCGGAAGCCGGCCTGCCGCCCGCCGATCCGGGCCGCGAGGACCAGCAGATCGCACGGCTTCGCGCGCTTGCGGAGGAAGCCGAGCTGGATCCGGAATTCAGCGAGAAATTCCTGCGCTTCATCATCGATGAAGTCATCCGGCACCATCAACAGCTTCAGGGCTGATCAGCCTCCCCCTCCTGCGGCGCAGAAGGGGGAGCATGATCACTTGCCGGTGAACGCGGCCGGGCGCTTTTCAAGGAAGCTGGCCATTCCTTCCCTGAAGTCCGCGCTCTGGAACAGCGGCAACAGCTGCAGATAGACGTGCTGCACATGGGTATCGAAGGTTTCCTCCATGCCCATGCGCATCAGCCGCTTGGCGCCCTGCACCGCCATGGGTGCGTTCGCCGCGATCTCCAGCGCCAGTTCGCGGGCGCGCGCAGCGACCTGGTCGGCCGGCACCACCTCGTTGACGAGGCGCTCCTTGAGGCAGTCCTCCGCCGAAAGCGTACGGCCGGTAAAAACGATCTCCGCCGCCTTGGCCCAGCCGATCATGCGCGGCAGGAACCAGGTGCCACCCGATTCGGGCAGCACGCCACGCTTCACGAACGCCGCGGCAAGCTTCGCTTCCGACGCCATGACCCGGATGTCGCAGCCGAGCGCCAGGTCCATGCCATAGCCCGCCGCCGAACCGTTGAGGGCGGCGATCACCGGCTTGTCCAGCGCATGGAGCACCGTAGGCGGCGTGTTGCGCAGGTCGATCGTCGCGCCGAAGGTGGCCGACGAGGAGCCGATCCCCTCGCCCTTCTGAGCCGCATTGAGATCAAGCCCGGCGCAAAAGGCCCGCCCCGTTCCGGTGAGTACGATGACACGTACGTCGCGGTCCTCGCCGGCCTTCACCAGCAGGCGGGTTAGCTCGTCCAGCATGGGGCCGGAAATCGTGTTCATCCGCTCCGGGCGGTTCAGCGTCAGCGTCGCGACGCCTTCGGAAACCTCATAGGTTACGTCTTCGCTCATTCTTCCTCTCCCCTCACGCGGCCCGCGCCATGCGCGCCACCGTCGCCTCATATTCCGCCATTGTCTCGTCGAAGATCTGCGCTACGGGCTTCACGTCGCGGATGCGGCCCGCCACCTGTCCGGTCAGCGCGATGCCGGCTTCCAGATCGCCACCGAAATAGACCGCCTGGGTATCAGCGAACTCGCCAAAGATGTTGGGCGTGCCCTCCTTCTCGATGCGCGTCGTCCGGTCGGTGCGAAGCGCGCGGAGCGCCGGGCCCGGGCCGCTGCGGTTGAGGAACACGGTGTCGGTCGAATCCGCCTCGACGATCGCCGTCTTCCAGTTTTCGTGCACCGGGCTTTCGGCGGAGGAGAGGATCCGCGTGCCCATCAGCACGCCCTCTGCACCGAGCGCGAAGGCGGCGGCCATCGTCCGCCCATCCATGATCCCGCCGGCGGCGACGACCGGCACGTCCACTGCCTCGACCACCTGCGGCACCAGCACCATGGTGGAAACGTCCTTGGCGTTCTTGAACCCGCCGCCCTCGCCGCCCTCGACAATCAGCCCGTCGACGCCGGCCTCCACGGCGCGCAGGGCGCCGGCAAGGCTGGGAACGACATGGAAAACGGTGAGCCCTGCCGCCTTCAGCATGCCGGTATATTTCATCGGATCACCAGCAGAGGTGGTGACGAAGCGGATGCCCTGATCGATGACGAATTGGACGATGCCGGGATCGCGCACAAACGCCTGTGCGACATTCACGCCGAACGGCTTGTCGGTCAGCTCGCGCATTTTGAGGATCTCTTGGCGAACCGCCTCAAGATCGCCGGACGAGGTTTCGATGATTCCCATGCCGCCGGCGTTCGACACGGCCGAGGACAAGTGAGATCGGGCGATCCAGCCCATGGCGGCCTGGATGATCGGTTTCTCGATTCCGAGCATCTCGGTGACGCGCGTCTTCAGCGCCATTTCGCTCTCCCGCTTCTTATCGATTCGAAGATCGGGTTCGCACGAGCGGCGCCTAGGCGCCAGCCCCTTTCAAACAGTGAGTGCGAGAAGCGCGAAGGTCGCCAACCAGTGCGTGCCCATATAATGATCGGCCAGATGCGGCAGGCTTGCGGCGAGGTGATCGTCCGCTGCCGCGGCGGCGACAGATGCGATTGGATGGGCCGGCAGCGCAGCGGCGATCGAACGCCAGCACCAGGCACGGCTGAGGTTCAGGCCATCGAGATGCGCGATCTTTCCGTCGCTCCGGTCGGAGACAAGGGCGGGCGTGAACAAGGTGCGCGGCGCACCCAAGGCCGCTTCGGGCAGGAAGGCTTCGAACCAGCCGGCGAACTCATCGCCGAGCACCCGGCTCATCAGCAGCGCCTCCGAGAGCGCGGAGGAGAGAAATTCGTCACCGCCCGGCTCCCAAGCCTGACACGCGCGATCCTCACCAAACCAATGGCGCGCCCGCGCATCGATGAGCGAGACTAGTGCCGCGTCGTGCTCAAGGCCCCAATCACGTGCCAGCGTCAGCGCAAAGGCGGTGTTGAAGTGGGTCCCGACGCGAATCGGATAGGTCAGCTTCGGTAGATGCTGGTGGAAGCGTTCGGCAAAGGCGCGCGCAAGCGGTTCCAGCGCGTCATTCCAGTCCGCCTCGTGCCGCACCGCCTCACCATGCAGCGCCAGTGCCCACGCCCAGCCATAGGGTCGCTCGAATCCAGCGGCATAGGGACGGGCGAGCACCGCCAGTTCGCCCGCGACCTTCTCTGGCACCAGCATCTCGTCCGCACGGTGGCGGATGTCACTCGCTTCGGCCAGTTCCGGGAACATGCGCGCGATGGTCAGCAGCTGCCACCAGCCATGCACGCAGCTGTGCCAATCGAAGCTGCCGTGAAAGATCGGGTGGATCTCATGCGGCTCGCGCAGGTCCTCCGGCCCGTTCAGTACCTGATCGAGCTTGTAGGGGTAACGCTGACCGACATGGCCGAGCGTGAGCCGGGCAAAGCCGGCGGCGATCTCAGGCTTCAAGGTCACGCGACGATCCACCACAGCAGGAGAAGGTTGAACACGAGCAATGGCAGCGCCGTCGGCACTTGCGCGCGGATCACGCCGTTGCGGTCCTTCAGCTCGAGCAGCGCCGCCGGCACCAAATTGAAGTTCGCCGCCATGGGCGTCATCAGCGTGCCGCAGAAGCCGGCGAGCATGCCGACGGCTGCGACCGGCGCGGGATCGGCACCATAGCTTTGCACCAGCAGTGGAATGCCGACCGCCGCTGCCATCACCGGAAAGGCGGCGAAGGCGTTGCCCATCACCATCGTGAACAGCGCCATGCCGAGCCCGAAGGCGAGCACGGCGCCAAGCACGCTGCCCGTCGGGATCGCGACGCCGACGAGGCGGCCGACCACCTCTCCAACGCCAGCGAGCGCGAAGACGGCGCCGAGGCTCGCCAGCATCTGCGGCAGCGCCGCCGCCCAGCCGATATCGTCCATCAACGCGCGCCCTGCACGGAACGGCTCCGCGGGGGCGGGCCGCAGCCAGGCGTAGCAAAGCGCCAGTGCCAGCAGCACGCCTGTGGCCAGTGCCACCAACGTCGCCTGCTTGCCGTCGAACAGTGCCGGAAATTGCTTGAACACGAAGGTGCCGATCAGCGCGGTCGCGGGGATCACCAGCGCGGGCACGAACACCATCGCGCCGCGGATGGCGGGCTCGCCAGCGGGCACGCGTCGCTTCATCCGCCCGCTCGCGGCGATCGCCACCAGCGCAAGGACCAGCACGCCGTTACCAAGGTCACCCAGCCAGTCGCCGGCGAGAAAGCTCGTCGCCACCAGGCCATAGAAGCCGGTATTGGCCCAGCGGCGCTCACCCGCCGACAGACCGGCAAAGGCAAGGAAGGTCAGCCCGGCAATCAGATATACGAAGTTCAGCCCGATCATGCGCGCCGCGCCTTTCGGTCGAGCAGCCACAGCCGTGTGCCGTGAATGACGAAGGCGGCGATCGCGGTGGGGATCGCCCAGACCGACATGTGCAGCGGCTCGACGAAGATGCCATAACCTTCCAGCACGCCCTTCATCAGCAGGATCGATCCAATCGCGATGAAGATGTCCTCGCCGAAGAACAGCCCGACATTGTCGGTCGCGGCGGCCATCGCCTTCACCTTTTCCGGATCATGCGCCTCGCCAGCCGCAGCCTCCGCCATTGGCGCGATCAGCGGGCGCACGGTCTGCGCGGGCCCGGCAACCGAGGTGAGACCAAGCGCCGCCGTCAGCTGACGAAAGCCGAGATAGGCCATCAGCAATCGCCCGGTCGTCAGCCCCTTCAATCCGCCCACGAGCGAGCGCGCACGCGCCTGCAGCCCGTTGCGTTCAAGCAGGCCGATGACCGGCAGCACGATATAGATCGCGGTGACATAACGCGTGTCGTTGAAGGCCTTGCCGAAGGCGGCGAGGATGGCGAGCGGATCGATCCCGGCGGCAAGCCCGGTGACGAGCGCGGAAGCCGCGATCACCAGCATCGGGTTGAACCGCAGCAGGAATCCCAGCGCGATGATCGCGATGCCGGATAGGACGAGCATTCAGTTGATCAGGCGCGCGGTTTCGCAGTCAGTGCGCGCCGCAATGCGGCAATGCGGGACTGGTTTGCCTCTTGCGCGATCGCCGCGTCCGGCAGCGCGTCAAAGGCATGTATGGCGCCCGGCCAGACATGAAACTCCGTCGGCACGCCGGCCGCGAGCAGCCGCTGCGCGTAGGTGATGTTTTCGTCGCGAAAGAGGTCCAGCGCTCCAGTCGCGATATAGGTCGGCGGCAACCCAGCTACGTCCTCCGCTCGCGCGGCGGCGACATAAGGCGACACCTCTGCCTCGCCGGGCTCCTCACCCAGCATGCACTGCCACCCGAAGCGATTACTCGCCCGATTCCAGATGAACTCGCCGGTCAGTGGATCCGGATCGTTGCTGCACGTCCGGTCATCGATCATCGGATAAAGAAGGTGTTGAAACGCCAGCTGAAACTCGCCGCGATCGCGCGCTAGCAGCGCCAGCGAGGCAGCAAGCCCACCCCCGGCGCTTTCCCCCATCACGCCGATGCGGGCAGGATCAATGCCTAGTCGCTGAGCGTGGGCAAACGTCCAGCGCAATCCGGCGTAGCAATCCTCGATCGGGCCCGGAAATGGCGTCTCCGGCGCAAGGCGATAATCGACCGACACCACAATACAGCCAAGCGCCGCCACGATCGGGCGGAGCCGAACCGCGCCGTCCTCCGCCTTGCCCAGAACATAGCCGCCACCATGCATGTGCACGATGCAGCCAGCCCCTTTCGCGAGCCTGGCAGGACGAAACAGATATAGCGCAACATCCGGTGCGCCCGCAGGTCCTGGCACGATGACGCGTTCAACCGTCACGCCATCATCAACCACCTGAGGCTTTGGCGATTCCCAGCGACGCGCCTGCTCCAGCGACTCGGCCGACAAGGACATCGTCGGCCAGAGGTCGAGCAGCGGCAACAATTCAGGATCCACCAGATGCCGCGTGCTCATTGCCTCTTCTCCTCGGGCGATCATCGCCGGTCGTTCACGCCGGTTGGAGCAGCCCTTCCTTGGCGATCTTCTCCCGCCACACGAGCGGGGCGAGCTGGTGGACATTATTGCCCTCGCTGTCGACCGCGACGGTGACGGGGAAATCCTGCACCTCGAATTCGTAGATCGCCTCCATGCCGAGATCTTCGAACCCGACGACCTTCGATCCCTTGATCGCCCGGGCGACGAGGTACGCCGCGCCACCGACCGCCATCAGATAGGCGCTCTTGGCGTCCTTGATCGCATCGGTTGCGGCGGGGCCGCGCTCAGCCTTGCCGACCATCGCGAGCAGCCCCTGGTCAAGCATCATGCGGGTGAACTTGTCCATTCGCGTCGCGGTAGTGGGGCCAGCCGGGCCGACCACTTCCTCGCCGACCGGATCGACCGGGCCGACATAATAGATCACGCGGCCCTTGAACTCGACCGGCAGCTCCTCGCCGGCATCGAGCATGTCCTTGATCCGCTTGTGTGCGGCGTCACGCCCGGTCAGCATCTTGCCGTTCAGCAGCAGGCGATCGCCCTGCTTCCACGACTGGACCATCGCGGGCGTCAGCGTGTCGAGGTCGACGCGGATTGCGGCCTTGTCGGGCGTCCAGTTCACCTTCGGCCATTCGTCAAGCTTTGGCGTCTCGAGATAAGCCGGGCCGCTGCCGTCGAGCGTGAAATGCGCGTGCCGGGTCGCGGCGCAATTCGGGATCATCGCCACCGGCTTGCCCGCGGCGTGGCACGGCGCGTCCATGATCTTCACGTCGAGGATGGTGGAAAGCCCACCCAGCCCTTGGGCCCCGATGCCCAGCGCATTCACCTTGTCGAAGATTTCGATGCGCAGCGCCTCGATGTCGTTCCTGGGCCCACGCGCCTTTAGCGGGCCCATGTCGATCGGCTCCATCAGCGCCTTTTTGGCGAGCAGCACGCAATGCTCCGCCGTGCCGCCGATGCCGATCCCCAGCATGCCCGGCGGGCACCAGCCGGCGCCCATCTGCGGCAGCATCTCCAGCACCCAGTCAACGATCGAATCGCTGGGATTCATCATCTTGAACTTGGACTTGTTCTCGCTGCCGCCGCCCTTCGCCGCGACATCCACCGAGACCTTGTTGCCCGGCACCAACTCGACATGGAGCACGCAGGGCGTGTTGTCCTTGGTGTTGCGGCGGGTGAAGGCGGGGTCGGCGAGCACCGAGGCGCGCAGCTTGTTCTCCGGGTGAAGATAGGCGCGGCGCACGCCTTCATCGACGATTTCCTGCATCGAGCGGGTGGTGTCATCGATGCGGCAATCCATGCCCCATTTGACGAACACGTTGACGATGCCCGTATCCTGGCAGATCGGCCGGTGCCCCTCGGCGCACATCCGGCTGTTGGTCAGGATCTGCGCGATCGCGTCCTTCGCCGCCGGGCCCTGCTCCGCCTCATAGGCGTCGCCCAAAGCGCGGATGTAATCCATCGGGTGGTAGTAGCTGATGAACTGGAGCGCATCGGCAACGCTCTCGATCAGGTCTGCGGCGCGGATCGTCGTGGTCATGAACCGATCCACTATGGCGACGGATCGGCACACGCAACCGGTCTGCTGCCACAAGTTCACCAGATCGCGCCGTGCCCGACTGGCTCGAGCAGCCGAAACGGACCAGAAAAACTGTCCGCATAAACGCTTTCCCAATCCTCTCCATCTAGCCAGACGTGATGGGATCCATTCGTCGTGCCTTGGCGGTCTCGCCAGTTCGTTCCGTGCGCCTGATCGAAGTGCTGGGGCTGGTCGCCACCGAAGACGATGCGTTGCAGGATGCCGGGCATGCGCGGCTGGCAGAAGTCGCGGCTCTTTGGCCAATTATCGTGGTGGCTTCCGTCCTCGCATCGGCATGGACCATGGCAGCGCCAGCCTTCTCGCATGAACCGCTGGGCCTTGCCTCCGGGTTGAGCACGGCGCTGTGCGGACTGGCGCTGGCGGTCTGGGGCCTGCTGTCGTTGCCGGCTGCACGCGAGCTTGCCGTGCACCGCCGGATAACAGCCCTCGCCGGGCTTGCAGTCCTTTTTGGCATCGCGTTCTCGCTTCTTCTCGCTCTCGCCCCGGCGCTTCCCACCCAGCCGTTTCGACTGACCGGCATCGTTCTGGGGCTCGGCAGCATCGTCATCACTGCCGTCGCGCTTCATCCTGTTCGGGCGGCATGCATCGCATTCGCCGGGGGGCTTGCGCTGACGGTGCCGTTCGCGGCGGGCATCGGAACGGCGGCGGCGGGAGCGCTGGTGCTTGCCGCTCTGCTGGCCGCAGGCGCGCTCCGCATTGCCGCGCGCGATCAGGAACGGCTCGGCGCGAACAGGGAACGCGAACGCGAAGGGCAGCTCGCAGCACGCCTGGTGCGGGAATATGAAAGTCACGGCACCGGCTGGTTCTGGCAGACCGATCGCGCCGGCTGCCTCAATTACGTCAGCGCCAAGGTGGCGCGCGAGCTTACCGCAATGGGCATGTCGCCAGCGGGACAGCGGCTGGTGGACATCTTTCGCGTCGATTCGAGCCTGGCGGAAACCGAGCGGACGCTGACCTTTCACCTGTCCTCCCGCACCAGCTTTTCCGATTATTCGGTGCGCCCGGCATTCGAGGCGGGCACGGATCGGTGGTGGTCGATTTCCGGCCGGCCGGTTCTTGATGATCTCGGCCGATTCCAGGGCTTCATCGGCTTCGGATCCGACCTGACCGAGAAGCGGCGGTCGGAAGCGGAAATCACGCGTCTCGCGCTGTTCGACAGTCTGACCGGGCTGGCCAACCGCCAGCGGCTCCGCCTGTCGCTCGACCAGGCGCTGTCTCCCGCACAAGGGCCGCACACCACCACCTCCCTGTTCCTGCTCGACCTGGATCGGTTCAAGGCGGTCAACGATACGCTCGGGCATCAATGCGGCGACGAGCTGCTGAAGCAGGTCGCGCAGCGGCTGCAGCGAACGGTGGGTGATGCCGGGCTGGTCGGCCGCCTGGGCGGCGACGAGTTCCAGGTCGTGCTGCCCCGCGAAGGGAGCCGTGAGCGATTGGGCGCGCTGGCGCAGCACATCATCAACGCCTTGTCCCAGCCGTTCTTCGTCGCGGGCTCGTCCCTGTCGATCGGCTGCTCGGTCGGCATCGCGATCGCGCCCGAACACGGGAACGACAGCGAAACCCTGATCCGCAATGCCGATCTCGCCTTGTACGCAGCAAAGGCCGACGGGCGCGGCGTATCACGCTTCTTCCGTCAGGAGATGCTGGCCGGCGCGCAGAAGCGGAAGCGGCTGGAGGACGATCTGCGCGGCGCGCTCGGCGCGGACGAGTTTCACCTCGTCTATCAGCCGGTGGTGTCCACCGCCGACCAGCATATCGTCGGCTATGAAGCGCTGCTCCGCTGGGAGCACCCCACACGCGGCGCGGTCAGCCCGGCCGATTTCATCCCGATCGCCGAGGAATGCGGGATGATCGAGGCGATCGGGGAATGGGTGTTGCGTACCGCGTGCACCGAAGCGGCGAACTGGCCGGCGGATGTCAGGGTTGCCGTGAACGTGTCGGCGATCCAATTCGCCAATCCCGCCCTTCCGGCGATCATCACCAGCGCTCTCGCCGCGTCCGGTATTGCTCCACACCGGCTGGAGCTGGAAATCACCGAAAGCGTGTTCGTCAACGACGACGCATCCTCCAATCAGATGTTCAAGACGCTGAAGGGCATTGGCGTGCGCCTGGCGCTGGACGATTTCGGCACCGGCTATTCCTCGCTCGGCTATCTGCGCAAGGCGCCGTTCGACAAGATCAAGATCGACCAGAGCTTCGTGCGTGGCGCGATCCAGGACGGCAATCGCAACGCCGCGATCATCAAGGCGATCGTGAGCCTGGCCAATACGTTAGGGATGGAGACGACCGCCGAGGGTGTGGAGCAGCAGGACGAGATTGAACTGATCAGCGACCTGGGCTGCAGCCACATTCAGGGATTTGTCTATGGCCGGCCCGCCCGGGCGGAGGACGTGCGCGCGCAGCTGGCCATGAGCTCCGGCAGCGCGACCGCGGTAGGCCATCGCTTCAGCCGCGCCAGCAGAGCCACCGTGCTGCGTTCGGCGCGCGTCGAGATGAACGGCACGTCGGGCGAGGTGCGCATCCGCAACCTGTCCGCCACCGGGGTGATGATCGACGGCATCGACCTTCCGGAGCGCGCGATCGGCGCTGACGTGCGCATTGAGCTGGTGGACAACGAGCTGTTTCCCGCGACCATCCGCTGGGTGTCAGACGGTCGCGCCGGACTCGAGTTCGCGCGCCATTTTGACATGGAACGGCTGTCCCAGGGACCGTCACGGCTTGCCCGGCGAGTCAGCTGACGCTGGTCCGCTGCCCGCATCGCCGATCCTGCCCGTGCTCGGAACGAGCCGATCCGGCCACAAGCACCCGATCGGCTCATAAGGGCAAAATTATTTTCACCGCGCCCTATCGGTCTTGCAATTCGCGAACCCGGCGGAAGTCCACGCGTCGCTTCCTTTGAACCCCGCCGGACCGCGTCTCAGCCGCGGTGAGCCGTTCGCCCATCCACGTGATAAACCTCTTGCCTATGCGCAGCTCCTGCCACAATCTGTTGGGGTAATCCGCAGGAACAGGCGCTAGCGCTGGTAGAACAGGAACCGCAGCACTTGTGCTGCGGCATGGGATCGTGCCGCTCCGAAGCGAGCCGCGGTCACTTTTTGTTCTCATCACAAGCCCTGCTCCGGTGTAACATGGGGGCTCGCCTCCCGATTCGATCAAACAGGGTGTTGGGATGGCGGCGATGGACTTTAGGGACGCGAACGAGGCGAACATGGCGATCGACGCATTGGAAGCGATTGACGGAACCGAGACGGCGCCTGCGGCCGAGCAGAGCAAGCGGCGGCCCTACCCGCTGGACGTCGATCATTCGCGCGACGCGCTGCTGACCGATTTCGGCAAGGACACGCTGCAGGATCGTTATCTGCTGCCGGGTGAGACCTATCAGGATCTCTTCGTCCGCGTGGCCAGTGCTTATGCCGATGACGCGGCTCATGCGCAGCGCATCTATGATTATATCAGCCGCTTGTGGTTCATGCCGGCGACACCAGTGCTGTCGAACGGCGGCACGGGGCGCGGCCTGCCGATCAGCTGCTATCTCAACTCCGTCCCCGACAGCCTGAACGGCATCGTCGACACCTGGAACGAGAATGTCTGGCTGGCCAGCCGCGGCGGCGGCATCGGCACCTATTGGGGCAATGTGCGCGGGATTGGCGAGCCGGTCGGCCTGAACGGCAAGACCAGCGGCATCATCCCCTTCGTGCGCGTGATGGATTCGCTGACGCTGGCGATCAGCCAGGGCTCGCTGCGTCGTGGCTCGGCCGCCTGCTATCTCGACATCTCGCATCCTGAGATCGAGGAGTTCCTCGAAATCCGCAAGCCGTCGGGCGACTTCAACCGCAAGGCGCTGAACCTGCACCACGGCGTGCTGATTCCCGACGCGTTCATGGAAGCGGTGCGCGACGGCGGCGAGTGGGAGCTGAAGAGCCCCAAGGACGGCAGCGTGCGCGGCAAGGTCGACGCGCGCAGCCTGTTCCAGAAGCTGGTCGAGACCCGCCTCGCCACGGGTGAGCCGTACATCGTCTTCGCCGACCATGTGAACAGCACCATGCCCAAGCATCATCGCGATCTGGGCCTCAAGGTGTCCACCTCGAACCTGTGCAGCGAGATCACCCTGCCGACCGGCAAGGATCACCTCGGCAACGATCGCACCGCGGTCTGCTGCCTTTCCTCGCTGAACCTCGAAACGTGGGACCAGTGGAAAGACGACAAACAGTTCATCGAGGACGTGATGCGCTTCCTCGACAACGTCCTGCAGGATTATATCGACCGGCATGAGCCAGGCATGGAGCGCGCGGCCTATTCCGCGGCGCGCGAGCGTTCGGTCGGTCTTGGCGTCATGGGCTTCCACTCCTTCCTCCAGGCACGCGGCCTGCCGATGGAGGGGGCGATGGCGAAGAGCTGGAACCTCCGGATCTTCAAACACATCAATGCGCAGGTGAACCAGGCATCGATGACGCTGGCGGCCGAGCGTGGGCCCTGCCCCGACGCCGCCGATATGGGCGTCATGGAGCGCTTTTCGTGCAAGATGGCGATCGCACCGACCGCGTCGATCTCGATCATCTGCGGCGGCACTTCGGCGTGCATCGAGCCGATCCCGGCCAATATCTACACCCACAAGACGCTGTCGGGCAGCTTTGCGGTGAAGAACCCGTATCTGGAGAAGCTGCTCGTCGAGAAGAGCAAGAACTCCGACGCGGTGTGGAATTCGATCCTGGAACATGGCGGCAGCGTGCAGCACCTCGACTTCCTCTCGCCGGAGGAGAAGGACTGTTTCAAGACCAGCTTCGAGATCGACCAGCGCTGGCTGCTGGAGCTTGCCGGTGATCGCGCGCCCTATATCGATCAGGCGCAGTCGCTGAACCTCTTCATCCCGGCGGATGTGGAGAAATGGGATCTCCTGATGCTGCACTTCCGGGCGTGGGAGCTTGGCATCAAGTCGCTCTATTATCTGCGTTCGAAGAGCGTGCAGCGGGCCGGCTTCGCCGGCGGCGTGGAGGCGGACAATACGATCGAGAAGCCCAAGTTCGATCTGGGCGAGACGACCGATTATGACGAGTGCCTCGCCTGTCAGTAACGGGTGAAAGGCGCCTGGCTCCTCGATTCCTTAAGGCGCTGCCGATCGACCTGCGTATCGTTCCCCGGCCGGATGCCTGGTCCGGTCGGGAGCGATGGGGCGGTGCTCCGCTTATGATAGGCCGGTCCGGCAAGCTTCAATGCTGCTCGGACAGGTCGAGTACGCCATCCTTGTTCTTGTCGGCACGCGCAAAGGCCTGGGCTGCGCCTTTTTCCAGCTCGGCCCTGGTCAGTCGCCCATCGGTATCACCGTCCATCCGCTTATAGCGTTTGGCGATCTTCTTCGGCAGATCGACATAGTCGATGACACCGTCACGATTGTCGTCCCACCGATTGAATTGCTGCAATTGGCCCTGAACATAGGTTTTCGCGCTCGCGGAGCGCCCCTTTGGCGCCTGTTGCTCAGTACAGCCGGCAGCGACGCCCGGGCTCATGACCAGCACCGCCGCAGGCAACAGCCGCTTCAGCCCGCTGATCGGTCCCGCCCGCCGGCGGTGGCTGCTGCGGCTCACTCGATGCAGAACGGACAAGCCGGAATGTCGCGCCTCCCCTTCCTCGCCCCCGCGTCTGCTGCGACCTTGATCAGACACCGCACCCTCCTTCTTGGCCATGTTGAGCGGCACATGAAGGGCAACCTATCGTTCCTTCGAAGGCCGCTGATAAGAGGCGCAAAGTGAGATCATGGGATACCCACAACGGCACCATGGCATAACAAGCCTGAGCGTCGGAATTCTGATGATTATCCCTATGCTTGCCGGTTGGTTGCGCACAATTGTCCGGTTTGCCGACCGTAGCTGCCTATGTCCGATCGGCCACGATGCGAAACAGGCCTCGCGTGGCAGTGCGTCGCGCCGGCCGACCCCGGATTACGCACTGATTTCTCGCGCCCGAGCCGTTATCGACGATTCACGACCACTCCCGCGGAGATACTGATGACCGCCATCCTTTATGGCATTCCTGCTTGCGATACCGTTCGGAAGGCCCGCGCCTGGTTGGACGCGCAGGGGGTCCCCTATCGTTTTCACGATTACAAGAAGCAAGGCGTCGACGCCGCCATGCTGTCGCGCGCTGTCGACCAGCTCGGCTGGGAAAAGGTGCTGAACCGTCAGGGCACGACCTTTCGCAAGCTGCCGGAGACCGACCGCGCGGCGCTGGATGAAGCGCGCGCGCTGGCGATCATGCAGGAGCACCCGTCGGCGATCAAACGGCCGCTGCTGGTATATGGCGAGTCGATCGAGGCTGGCTTTTCCGCCGACCGTTACGAGCAATTGCTCGGTTGATTCGATCAACGGCGGCCGGCTCGGGCGCAGTGGACTCGTTGCGGCCGCACTCCGCTCAATCCCTGATTTTCCCGAGCTTGACAGCGACACGCACATGCGGAACATAGGGTGAACGTTGGCAGATTGCCGCGGATCGCGCCTTTGTCAACTACATACTAGATATTGGGCAGGAGCGAGACGCAATGTCTATATGTTCGATTTTGGGCGTAGTCCGGACGGGCATATTGCGCTAATCTGATTCACGGTTCGGCAGGCTGCGTACTGCGCAGCGAAAACGATCGTTCCGGGGTTGATCATGCTGGTGGGAATGCGCGCGGATGGGACGGACGAATAGCCGATGCGCCGCCATGCCGGCGAATGGCCGGACGGGCCGCGGCGGCCCGTGTTATCCAAGCCGCAACGGGCGCCGCCGGCTGTCCGGCGCCGCCCGCGCGACGGGTCGGCACTGCGTCACGAGCCTGGCTCGGGGCAGCGCCGCTAAAGCGTCACTCCGCTTCTTCGAACATGTCGATGGCGTTTTGCGCGGTCGCGCTCAGGCGAACCGTGTCGCCCTCGATTTCGGCCACAAGACCGGCGGGAAGATAATGGTGCTTCGCGCCCTGCCCGTCCTGCGTCGAGGGGCTGTCGGTCTTGGTCAGCTTGATCCGCTCGCCGTCGACATGATCCACCGTGCCGACATGGACGCCGTCGGCGCCGATGACGTTCATATGTTCCTTGATGTTGCTGTGATCGTGCATGCTGGGTCTCCTTGGCGGTCGGCAACAGAACGACACATGACGCGATTGGATGCGTCGGGGGATGTGCGCGATGCGCGCTGACCGTTCGGCGCTGGTGATCCATCTGGCGAGGCGCGCGCGACGAACACTGGCGCTGGCCATCCGCCCTTCGGCAGGCGCGGGACGAGCGGCCTTGCTGGCGGCCCCGGCTCTGTTCCTTTCCGCTTGCGCGAAGCAGATGCCGTCTGCCGTCACCCACACTGCCGCGACGCCCGGCTTTCTCCTCGGGCTGTGGCACGGCTTCATCTTCCCGGTCGCCTGGATGCTGAGCCTCTTCATGCCGGATGTGGCGGTCTATGCCGTGCCCAACAACGGCGGGTGGTATGACTTCGGCTATTTCATCGGCATCGTCTTCCTGGGCGTTGGCGCGCGCAAGACGCGCACCGTCTATGTCACGCGCAGGGCGCGGCCATGAGCTGGCAGATCCTTGCCATGTATGCGGCCGCGCTAGTGTTCGCGCTGGGCGGCGCGGGGCTGCTGCTCGCGCTCACCCGGCCACGTAGCGAGGGGCAGGTCTATGCCTTCCGCATGATTGGCATCATGGCGCTGGCCGGTGGCGTGGTGCTCGCGATGAGCGCCACCGCCATGTTGCAGTGGAGCATGGAGGGATGAGCCTGCCCGCGCTTCCTGCACTGCCCGCACTTCTCGCACTGATCATTGCGGGCCCGGGCCTGCTGGCGCTTGGCCTTTGGACTTTGCGCTCCCGATCATGGTATAACGGAATACCGGCCGCGGAGATGCTGATCGACGGCATCGGCGGGGCAACGCCACCGCCGCGCACCGCGACCGACCGCCACTTCGCCCGTTTTCACGCCTGGATGAGCATCATCTTCGGCGCGTTCTTCTCGCTCTGCCTGCTGGCAGCCATCATTTCGCTTCTGTCGGAGTAATCCATGCCCCTCCTCCAAGCCTCCAAGCAGTACAAGCCGTTCGAATATCCCTGGGCATTCGAATATTGGAAGCGCCAGCAGCAGCTTCACTGGCTTCCCGAGGAAGTCCCGCTGGGCGAGGATTGCCGCGACTGGGCGCAGAAGCTCACCGATCACGAGCGCAACCTGCTGACCCAGATCTTCCGCTTCTTCACCCAGGCGGACGTCGAGGTGCAGGATTGCTACCACGAGAAGTACGGCCGCGTCTTCAAGCCGACCGAAGTGAAGATGATGCTGACCGCGTTCAGCAACATGGAGACGGTGCATATCGCCGCCTACAGCCACCTGCTCGACACGATCGGCATGCCCGAAAGCGAATATGGCGCGTTCCTCGAATATGCCGAGCTGAAGGACAAGCATGATTACCTTCAGCAGTTCGGCGTCGATAACGATGAGGATATCGCCCGCACGCTGGCCATGTTCGGCGGATTCACTGAAGGCGTGCAGCTGTTCGCCAGCTTCGCGATGCTGATGAACTTCCCGCGCTTCAACAAGATGAAGGGCATGGGGCAGATCGTCAGCTGGTCGGTGCGCGACGAGAGCCTGCACTGCGAGGGCATCATCCGCCTGTTCCACGCCTTCGTGAAGGAGCGTAACTGCCTGACCAAGGCGGTGAAGGATGACATCGCCGACCAGTGCCAGACGACCATCCGGTTGGAAGATGCGTTCATCGATCTCGCGTTCGAGATGGGCCCTGTCAACGGCATGACGCCCAAGGACATCAAGAAGTATATCCGCTACATCGCCGACTGGCGGCTGGGGCAGCTGGGTCTGAAGCCGATCTACATGATCGACGAGCATCCGATCCCCTGGCTCACCCCGCTGCTGAACGGCGTGGAGCATGCGAACTTCTTCGAGACCCGCGCGACCGAATATTCCAAGGCCGCGACCAAAGGTCAGTGGAACGACGTTTGGGACTCCTTCGACAAGCGCCAGAAGGCGAAGGGCGCGCGCCCGGCGAACGAGGATGCGGGCGAGGAAGGCGACATGTTCTCCCGCGCCGGCGTTGCGGCGGAGTGATCGCCTGACCATCATTCAGCCGTCATGTCGGGGCAACCGGCATGACGGCAGAGTGGTAGCGAATGTAACTATCTTGCCCAGATCCGGCGCCATGCTATGCACGGTGGATGGCTGATGCATCCCCTGCGCTCACCCCACCCCCCGGCGCTGCTGCGGACTGGACGGTGCCGCAGGACTGGGCGCACTATACGCCCGAGGAACATGCCACCTGGGACACGCTCTTCGCGCGCCAGGCGAAGCTGCTGCCTGGGCGCGCCTCAAATGCCTGGCTACGCGGGCTGGATGTTCTGAAGCTTTCCAAGCCCGGCATCCCCGACTTCACCGAACTTTCCGATCGGCTGATGGCGCTTACCGGCTGGCAGGTCGTGGCGGTGCCCGGCCTAGTGCCGGACGACGTCTTCTTCGATCACATGGCCAACCGCCGCTTCGTCGCCGGCAACTTCATCCGCCGCCCCGATCAGCTTGATTATCTGCAGGAGCCGGACGTCTTCCATGACGTGTTCGGTCATGTGCCGATGCTCGCCGACCCGGTGTTCGCCGACTATCTCGAGGCGTACGGGCGCGGCGGGCTCCGCGCAATGGAACATGACGCGCTGAAATATCTCGGTCGTCTCTACTGGTACACGGTGGAGTTCGGCTTGATCGCCGAGCCGGAAGGCTTGCGGATCTATGGATCGGGCATTGTTTCAAGCTATGCCGAAAGCCGGTTCGCGCTGGAGGATCCGTCGCCCCATCGACTGAAGTTCGATCTCGCGCGCGTCATGCGCACGGATTACCGGATCGACGACTTCCAGCAGAACTACTTCGTCATTCCAAGGTTCGACGAACTTCTGCGGGCGACGGTGGAGACAGACTTCGCCCCGCTGTACGATGCGATCAAGCAACAGCCGGAAATCGCGGTTGCGGAGATCGTCAGCGACGACGAGGTGATCACGCGCGGCACGCAGGATTATGCCGCGACGAAGTCCGCCCGGCCCGACTGAGGTCCGTGCCGAGCGTCACCAGCGGGCCTCAGATATCCAGCGCCCAGCCATCGCGTCCCTTCGGATCCGGGGGGCTCTGCGGCGTGAACCGCTGTGCGCCGGCCGTTAGGCGAAGGATCGTCCAGTCGCCACGGCGATCCATGTCGGCCAGCGCGCATCCGCAGGCGAGAAAGGCATCGACCACCTTCTCTCGCTGCGTCTCCAGCAAGCCGGCGAGCACGATAGTGGCATTTGCGTCGGCGATGGCCGCCAGCTCGGGCGCCATGGAGACGAGCGGACCGGCAAGGATATTGGCGATCACCAGATCATAAGGCGCGCGCGCGGTGATCGCGTCGCTCAGCGCCCCGTCGGCGACGATCAGTTCCACGCCCGCGACGGCGTTCGCCGCGGCATTCTCCCGCGTGACGTCGATTGCGGCAGGATCGATGTCCGTCGCGACCACATTTGCCTGCGGCCACAGATGCGCGGCGGCGAACGCCAGCACGCCGGTTCCCGTACCCACATCGATGACATTGCCGAACTCCTGCTCGGCCAGGCCATCCAGCATCGCGAGACACCCGCTCGTCGTGGCGTGATGACCGGTGCCGAACGCACGTCCCGCGTCAATCAGCAGCGCCCGCCCGCCATCCGGCGCCGCCGTCGGATGGGCGCTGGTGTGAACCACGAAGCGGCCTTCGCGGATCGGCTCCAGACCTTCCTGCGACATGGCCACCCAATCCTGCGGGCTGAGCGCCGTCACCTTTGCCGGCGTGCCCTTGGCGCTGGGCACCAGCGCACGGATCGCCGCCAGCATGGCCTCATCAGGTTCGTTCTCTGTATAGGCATCGAGCCGCCAGCGTTCGACATCGTCTTCCACCTCTTCGGTGGTCATCAGCACGGCGTCGATCGCCAGGTCGTCAGCGGCGTCGATCGCCTCCGCCTCCGCGCGCGTGCACGGCAGGGTTACGCGCCAGCTGTCAGCGGACATAGCTTGCTCCGTTCACGTCGAGCACCGCGCCGGTCATGGAGGCGGGAGCGTCAAGCGCCAGCCATCGCGCCATCTCCGCCACTTCTTCCGGCATGGCGACCCGCCCCAGCGGGATGTCGGCGAGCAACTTGTCGCCGCCGCGGCTCGCAAGATAATCGTCCGCCATGCCGGTCATCGTAAAGCCGGGGCAGATGACGAAGGCGAGAATGCCGTGTTTTGCATAAGCGCGAGCGATCGTCTTGGTCATGGCCACGACGCCCGCTTTGGACGCAGCATAATGCCAATGCGCGGGGCTGTCGCCGCGATAGGCCGCGCGACTGGCGACATTGACGATCCGGCCGGGCACGCCGCGGCGCTGCCAATCAAGCACTGCCAGCCGGCACAGTTCGGCCGATGCGGTCAGGTTGATCCGCATCGTGCGATCCCATGCGGCGCGCCAGGCTTCGTCATCATCCTCGATCGGATTGGCTTCGAACACGCCGGCGTTGTTGATGAGCACGTCCACGCTGCCCAGCCGCGCGACGGCTTCATGCCACAGGTCGGCGGCAGCGCCTGGCTGATCGAGGTCGGCGGCGATGAGCCCGTTTTCCGCGCGCGTTGCCTGTCCGACGATCCTTGCCGCTGGCGACAAAGCGGCCAGTATCGCCGCGCCGATCCCGCGCGAGGCGCCGGTGAGAAGTATGTTCGTCATGACCTCGCCATAGGAGGCGCGGACGAACTGCTCAATTCACCGCGTCACGATGATCTTGTGGTGGAAGGAGCCAGCCGGACCGCCTTCGCGCGCAAAGCGCCGGCTAGGCCACCTTGGCGCTGAACTCCACCGCCGCCGTGCGAAGCGCGATGAGGCTGTTGTCGATCGCCGCGAACTCCTGGCCAAGCACCTCGAAGTCGCGGGCAAACGCTTGGCCTTCCTGCATGATGGTCGCCATGTTGCCGGCAGTCGCATCGGCCGCCAGCGCGGTTTGATCCACCGCGGCGGTGATTGCCGTCACCGTTTGCGCCTGAAGCTCCATTGCTCGCCGGATTCGCGTGGCGGAGGTCTGCACCTCGCCGATGGTGGTGCGAATGCCGGCACTCGCGTCGACGGTAACTCGGGTCGCGCTCTGGATCGCGGTGATCTGGGCGGCGATATCGTCGGTCGCGCGCGCGGTCTGGCTGGCCAGGCTCTTCACCTCCTGCGCCACTACGGCAAAGCCCCGCCCGGCCTCACCGGCCCGGGCGGCCTCGATGGTCGCGTTCAGCGCCAACAGGTTGGTCTGACCGGCGATGTCACGGATCAGCGCAAGGATCGATTCGATCGATTGCGCATGTTCGCTCAAGGTGTCGCTCACGCCCACGGCGCGATCAGCCTGCGTTGCCGCACGCGTCGCGATCTCGGCGGCCGCCTCCACTTCGGTGCGCGCCTCCTCGATCGCACGGATGAGCCCCCCTGCGGTGGAAGCGGCATCCCGCATGGCGAGCGCCGATTGCTCCGCCGCCGCCGCCACCTCAGCGCCACGCCCGATCATCGCGCTTGCGGATTGGGACGCATTGGACGCCTGCGCACGCACCCGCTCCCCCAAGGCGGCGGCACCGTCGATTGCGCCGGCAATATGCTCGTGGAAGGATCGTGCGTGCGCGCCGCGCTCCTCTGCGATGCGGTCCTGATCGACCTGCGAAAGATGGGAGGCCATCACATCGGCCTCGATCAGCGCCAGCCGTTGCACGATATCTGCGAACCGGCGCATTCGCTGACAATCTCCGGACAAACGCTGCTCGATCAGTGCCAGCGTCCGCGCATGGGCAAAGGCAAGCGACGCCAGCAGGGCAGCCAGCGGAATGCCGGACTCACTCGCGATATCGGCGTGCCTGGTGGCGGCCGACCGCCACGCCTCATCGAAGGGCGCGGCATATTTCATCCGTATATATTGAGCGCTGCGCGCCCGCTGCCGCTCCACCCAGGCGGGATCGAGCGAATGGCCAAGCTGGCGCGCGGCCAGCCCGTTCAGGAAATGACGCCAGAACTCGTGCGAAATCTGCTCACAGTCCTCGGCGGAAAGCAGTTCGGCGATGCCGGTAGCGCCGGCTTCCATTTCGCCGTCCCAGTCATAGTCCCGCACGTGCGCAGCGATCGACCGCCTGGTCATGTCGATCCGTTCGGCCGCCAAAGAGCCGTGATGAGCCATGATCCTCTCCCGCGCCGCGCCATGCGCGACGCTTGTTCTTCTTTGTTATGCGGCAACGCGCGCGGCAAAGTCCCCGGCGCGCCCACTAAGGGCACTCAGCTGCCCGGCAAGCCGGTCGAAGCCGGCACCCAGCGCGTCGATCTCGATCGCCACCGCATCCGTATCCGCGTGGATCGAAGCGATCGTGCCGGACATGGAATCCGCTGCCAGGGCCGTCTCGTCCACTGCGGCAGTGATCGCCGTCACCGTCTGCGCCTGCGCTTCCATCGCGCCGCGAATCCGGGTGGCGGAGGTCTGAACTTCTCCGATGGTGGCGCGGATACCGGCATTCGCTTCCACCGTGACGCGGGTTGCGGCCTGGATCGCGCGGATCTTGGCGGCGATATCGTCCGTCGCCCGTGCCGTCTGATTGGCGAGGCTCTTTACCTCCTGCGCCACCACGGCAAAACCGCGCCCGGCATCCCCCGCCCGCGCAGCCTCGATCGTGGCGTTCAGCGCCAGCAGATTGGTCTGCCCAGCAATCTCGCGGATGAGGCCAAGGATCGACTCGATCGATTTGGCATGGTCGCTGAGCGCCTCGCTCACGCCCACGGCCTGATCGGCCTGCCCCGCCGCGCGCGTCGCGATTTCGGCTGCCGCTTCCACCTCTACCCGTGCGTCCTCGATCGCGCGGATCAGGCCCGCCGCCGTGGCGGCCGCATCGCGCATGGCCAGTGCAGACTGCTCGGCCGCCGCGGCAACCTCGCTCGCTTTCCCCAGAACACCGCGAGCCGACAAGGAGGCGGTCGAAGCCTGCCCGCGCACTTCCGCCCCCTCCAGCGTCGCTTCCTCGGCCGCGGCGGCAATGCCGACCTGGAAATCCGCCGCCAGCCGATCGCGGGCGACCTGAGCGCTGTGCATGCGATACTCGGTGAAGATCGCCCCGGTGATTTCCCCCTCCAGCGCGGAAAGCCGCATCAGCGTGTCGACCAGGGCTGGCAGACGCGGATCGGATGCGTCGCACCGCTTCATGAGGATGCCGAGCGCCGCGCGATCACTCGCGCTGATCATCGACAGGAGCGCCAGCGGCGACACCTGCGCCTGATAAGCCGCCGCAACCGAGCGTTCGATCGATTCGATCCAGGCCCTGCCCTCCGTGTCGAGGAAGCGGTTGCGCAAGAACTCGCACCCAAGCTCGATCATCTTCGCCGTTTCGTGCGCGGCCCAGACCCGGCCGTCATCGAAGCACCGTTGCCACTGCTCCCAATAGGCTTCGGAAATCGACTGGATGTCCGGTTCGATCAATTGCCACACCTCGCGACCGGATTGGCGCATGGTGCCGTCGGAATCGAAAACGCGCAGCCGGGCTTGCAGATCGATCATGCGGGCGACGGTGCCCGCGGCTGGCATTACGACAGACAAGTTGATGCGCTCCCCGGTTGAATATGCCTCCTGCTAAAGGCTGATTGGTTAAGCCCCGGTTAGATTTGTAACACATCAACAGCTGCAATCGATTCGCAGTAGGGCGCCCGCGCTTGCAACATCGGCCCTCCCGTCTCATAGACCGGGCCAATTCACGGCTCGTCGCAGGAAACTTCGCCTTGGCCTCCAAACCCGTTCGTCCAAAAAGCCCGCATCTGTTCAGCGGCCCGCTCTCGCTTCATTATCGCTGGAGCGCGGCAATGACGACGTCCATCCTGCACCGCGTGACGGGCAGCGGGATGGCGACGGTCGGATCATTGCTGCTTGTCTGGTTCCTCGCGGCCCTCGCGTCCGGCGCAGAGGCCTATGCCACCTTCCGCGATGTGTTCACTTTGTCCGACGGGCGGCTGAACATCCTTGGCTGGGTGATCGGCATCGGCCTGACGTTCAGCCTGTTCCAGCACATGATGAGCGGCATCCGCCACCTTGTTCTCGATACGGGCGCGGCCTTCGAACTGAAGCTGAACCAGAATCTCGCACGGCTCACCTTCGTCGGATCGACGGTGCTGACGCTGGCCTTCTGGCTCTACCTGGGGACCAAGTAATGGGTACGGGAACCTCGATCGGCCGCGTTCGCGGTCTGGGCAGCGCGCACGAAGGCGCACATCACTGGTGGCACCAGAAGATCACGGCGGGATCGAACATCCTGCTGATGAGTTGGCTGATGATCTCGATCGCCCGCCGCCCGGGCTATGATTATGGCGCGATGCGCGAATGGCTGTCCTCGGCCTGGGTCGCGATCCCGATGATCCTGCTGGTCGTATCGGTCTTCTACCACTTTCGCATCGGCCTTCAGGTGGTGATCGAGGATTACCAGCGTGACGAGCGCCGCATCGTGGCGATGGTGCTGCTCAACCTGTTCACCGCGGTGGTCGCCGGCACCGCCATTTTCGCGATCCTCAAGATCGCCTTCGGAGCGAATTGATGCCCGCCGCTTACCAGATCATCGATCACACCTATGACGCGGTTGTCGTCGGCGCCGGCGGCTCGGGCCTTCGTGCCACGATGGGCATCGCCGAAAGCGGACTGAAGACCGCCTGCATCACCAAGGTATTCCCGACCCGCAGCCACACGGTTGCGGCGCAGGGAGGCATCGCGGCGAGCCTGGGCAACAACTCGCCGGACCATTGGTCCTGGCACATGTACGATACCGTCAAGGGCTCCGACTGGCTCGGCGACCAGGACGCGATCGAATATATGGTGCGCGAGGCGCCGGCTGCGGTTTACGAGCTGGAGCACGCCGGCGTGCCGTTCAGCCGCAATGAGGACGGGACGATCTACCAGCGCCCGTTCGGCGGCCATATGCAGAACATGGGCGAAGGCCCGCCCGTCCAGCGCACCTGCGCGGCGGCCGACCGTACCGGCCACGCCATGCTTCACGCGCTGTACCAGCAGTCGCTGAAGTATGACGCGGACTTCTACATCGAATATTTCGCGCTCGATCTCATCATGGAGAACGGCGCGTGCCGCGGCGTGATCGCGCTGAACATGGAAACGGGGCAGATCCATCGCTTCCGCGCCCATGCGGTCGTGCTGGCGACGGGCGGCGGTGGCCGCGTGTACCAGTCGGCGACCTCGGCGCACACCTGCACCGGTGACGGCAACGGCATGGCGCTGCGCGCCGGCCTGCCACTCCAGGACATGGAGTTCGTGCAATTCCACCCGACCGGCATCTACGGCGCTGGCGTGCTGATCACCGAGGGTGCGCGCGGCGAAGGCGGCTATCTCACCAACTCCGAGGGCGAGCGCTTCATGGAGCGCTATGCGCCGAGCGCCAAGGACCTCGCCAGCCGTGACGTGGTGTCGCGCTCGATGGCGGCGGAAATGCGCGAGGGCCGCGGCGTCGGCAAGGACAAGGACCACATCTTCCTGCACCTCGATCACATCGATCCGAAGGTGCTGGCGGAACGCCTGCCGGGCATCACCGAAACGGGCAAGATCTTCGCCGGCGTCGATCTCACGCGCCAGCCGCTCCCCGTTACACCGACCGTACACTACAACATGGGCGGCATTCCGACCAACTATCACGGCGAGGTCGTCCAGCTTAAGGACGGCAACCCGGATGCGATCGTACCCGGCCTGTTCGCCGTAGGCGAAGCGGCCTGCGTGTCGGTGCATGGCGCGAACCGCCTCGGTTCGAACTCGCTGATCGACCTCGTGGTGTTCGGCCGCGCGACCGGGCTGCGGCTGAAGGACACCCTGAAGCCCAACACGTCCCACAATCCGCTGCCCAAGGGCTCGGAGGAGATGGCGCTCGGCCGGCTTGATCATTTCCGCAACTCGACCGGCAGCTTGCCGACCGCGAAGATCCGCGCCGAGATGCAGAAGACGATGCAGCGCCACGCCGCGGTGTTCCGCGACAGTGAGCTATTGTCGGAGGGCGTCACCAAGATCGACGCGATCTACAAGACGATGGAAGACGTCGGCATCAAGGATCGCTCGCTGATCTGGAACACCGATCTTGTGGAGACGCTGGAGCTCGACAACCTCATCAGCCAGGCGGTCGTCACGATGCGCGGCGCGGAAAATCGCAAGGAAAGCCGCGGCGCGCACATGCACGAGGATTATCCCGAGCGCGATGACGCCAATTGGATGAAGCACACCATCGCAACCTTCGATGGCTGGGGCGGCAAGGGCGGCAGCTGCTCGCTCGATTACCGTCCGGTGCATGATTACACGCTCACCGACGACGCCGAGTATATCAAGCCGAAGAAGCGGGTTTACTAAGGTCTGCTCTGACCACGCTGGCAGGCTCTGTCCTCAATCGGGCAGCGCCTGTCATGGTCTGCCACCGACGAACCGTCACTCGGCCTTGTGCGAGCCCAATGCGAAACCATGGGGTTTTGCCGGGCTTGTCCCCGCATCAACTAAGCCGCAGATCCTAAGCTCTCGGGTTTGCGGAACAGTCTATCCCAGCACGAGACCGCGACAATGCAGCTCGTTTGAGGAACGCACGATCCGCAGAGCCCCCCGCTCTGCGCTGAAGTCCGGTAGGTGAGGAAGGTAGGACGGGCCGCCCATCAACGCGCGCGGCGACGCAGGACGGCCGCGTGGACGAGCGGCATGCGATCGTTCCCGAAATACATGTCCTCGCCGCCAACGAAGATCGTGGGTGAACCGAAGCCCCCGCGCGCGATCAGCTCGTCGGTATTCGCGCGAAGCTGCGCCTTGACCTGATCGTCGGCAATGGCCGCAAACAGGGCCTGCGGTGCAACTCCGGCGGCGGCAGCGACTTCGGCGATCACCGCATCGTCGGAAATGTCCCGGTCGTCCGTCCAATATGCGTGAAACGCCGCCCGGGCGAAGGGAACGCAGTCCTGCCCGAGCCAGCAGCACGCCCGCATCACCTTGACGCTGTTCACCGGGAACACGCTGGCCGGGAAGTTGATCGACAGTCCCTGCAGGCGCGCCCAATCCTGCAGATCCTTCAGCATATAGCGCGCCTTGACCGGCACGGGGTTCTTCCGGCTCTCGTACACGCTGCCGTTCACCGCATTGAAGACGCCGCCGACCAGAATGGGACGCCAGCTGATCTCGACGCCAAGCTCCCGCGCGAGCGGTTGAACGCTCTCGAAGCCGAGCCACGTCCACGGGCTGGAACAGTCAAAGAAGAATTCGATCATGATTTTGCCTCTTCGATGCCCATCATCACCTTCTTGGCATCGGCGGTGATCTCCTCCGGTCGGGCCATGCGTCCGACGGCCGTGCCGGCGATCACGGCCGGGCGCTGGCGTATGTCGGCGAACCAGCGGGCGACGTGGGGAAACTGGCTCATGTCGATGCCCTGCGCCTTGTGCGTGATGATCCAGGGGAAGCAGGCGATATCCGCGATGCTGTAATCGTCACCGGCGACATAGGCGCCGGTATGGGCGAGTTGTCGATCGAGCACGCCGTACAGCCGGTCAGCCTCTCGGCCGTATCGATCGATGGCATAGGGCAGCTTTTCCGGGGCGTAGAGCCGGAAATGCCCGTTCTGCCCCAGCATCGGCCCAAGGCCCGCCATCTGCCACATCAGCCACTCGATCGTCCGCATCCGCGCGCGCAGATCGGTGGGCAGGAAGCGGCCGGTCTTCTCGGCCAGATACAGCAGGATCGCGCCGGTTTCGAACACGCTGACCGGTGCGCCGCCGCCGGGGGGATCGTGATCGACGATCGCGGGAATCCGGTTGTTGGGGCTGATCGCAAGAAACTCGGGGCGGAACTGCTCCCCTGCCCCGATGTTCACCGGCTTGATCGCATAAGGAAGCCCGCATTCCTCCAGCATGATCGTGATCTTCCAGCCGTTCGGCGTGGCGGCAAAGTGCAGGTCGATCATGCGGGCCTCTCCTTTTGGCCCAGGCTAGACGCCTCCCGCTCGCCCAATCAAGCGATTGACAGGAAAGCGCCGGCCCATTGTGATGCGGATCCGGGAGGGTGCCGGGCATGAAGAGGCTGCTGACGATCCTGTTGGCCGGGCTGGCCGGGGCGGCGCCGGCGCAGACCTATGAGCCGCCGCAGCACACGCGGCCCGTTCCGCTCGTGGCCAGCGCTGGAGAAGCGGGGCTGATGGAACTCGCCGATCAGGGGGGCGCGATCGAACATGATCGCCCGCCCGCCTGGCAACTGGCCGAACATCGCCGCCTGTCGGCCGCCCTCGCCACATTGGCCCCACAGCGCAAGGGCGTGGTCGACGCCTATGTCGTCGCCGCCGCCCTGGACAGCGATCCCGTTTTCGGCCGGGAGGCGCGCGAGGCAGCAAGGGTTCTTGGCCGACGTTATGATGCGGAGCGGCGAACCATCGTGCTCGCCGGAACGGATGGCACCGTCGAAAGCGCGCTGCCGATGGGCTCGCCCGCCAATCTGGACATGGTGCTGGCCCGCGTCGCTGAAGTGATGGATCCCGGCGAGGACGTACTGGTGCTCTATACGACCAGCCACGGGGCCCGCTTCGGCATCGTGTACAGTGACGCTGATCAGGGCTTTGGCGCGATCTCGCCGCGTCGGCTGTGGAGCACCTTGTCGCAACTGGGCATCCGCAATCGCCTGATCCTGATCAGCGCCTGTTATGCCGGCGTCTTCGTGCCGATCCTGTCGAGTGACACCACCGCGATCATCACCGCCGCCTCGTCGGATCGCACCTCATTCGGCTGCCAATCGGACAATGACTGGACGTTCTTCGGTGACGCGCTGGTCAATCGCGCGCTGCGCAAGCGGCAACCGCTCGCGGCCGCCGCAAGCGAAGCCGCCCAGACGATCGCCAGTTGGGAACGCGATGCGAGCCTCGAACCCTCCGATCCGCAGGTGTCGATCGGCCAGGGAGCGACGCGCTGGCTCGCGGCGCTCGATGCGCGCAGCCCGGCCGGAGCAAGCGCGCCGGTCGGGCGGCCCGCAAATGCGAGCTTGCTGACTGCCGGCAGGTGATCGTCACCTCCGAGGCACAGAAATTGTGGGCCGTTCGGAACCGTCGCCCGCGCCCATGGTTCGGCGCGCCATGACCAACAGCAACGCCACCGATTATCCGCTGCTCGCCAACCCGCAGATCCAGCTGCACGGGACAGTCGACAATGTGATGTACGAAAACTTCAAGAACCAGCTGAGCGCTGCAACCGGCGACGGGCCGCTAGTGGTTTCGATCACCACGCTGGGCGGGGATCCGGAAATGGCCCGCGCCATGGGGGACACGATCCGCCTGCTGCGTGAATATACCGGGCGCGAGACGCTGTTCCTCGGCAAGGTAGCGGTCTATTCGGCCGGTGCGACCTTCATGTCCGCCTTTCCGGCCGAAAAGCGCTTTCTCACCCGCGGCACGCGGCTGATGATCCATGAGCGGATCATGAATTCGACCGTACAGCTTTCCGGGCCGCTCAACACCCTGGCCCCGGTGCTGCTCGCCAAGCTGAACGAGATCCAGGACTCGATCCGCATCCAGGACGAAGGCTTCGCGGCGCTGGTCGAGGGTACGCAGGTAAGCCTGGACGAGCTGAAGGCGAAGGCGCCCTCCAACTGGTATATCGAGGCGGAGGAGGCGCGACGCCTGGGGCTGGTGCTCGACATCATCTGAGCGTTGCGGCACCGTTGCGCGCTCATCCGCTGTGCAAAGGTGCCGTTTGGTGACTGCAGGGCCTACCCCCGGCCGAAAGTTCGGCACGGCGATCCTCATCGCCCTCCTCCTCGCCGTCCCGCTCTTCGCGGTGTACCTGCTCGTCTATGATCGGCAGGATCAGTCGAACACCGCGCGCGCCTCCATTGCCTCGGGCTGGGGTGGGCCACAGACGATCGCCGGTCCGGTGCTGGTCCTCCCCTACCAGGCCGAAGCGACCGAAACGGTGAACGAGGGCGGCCGTTCGGTGGTCAGGACCAATCGGGTGTGGCGGGAACTGACGCTCGCCCCGCAGGTAGCGGATGTGCGCACCGATATCAGGCCGGAGCGTCGTCAGCGATCGATCTACGAAGCGGTGCTGTTCGAGGCGGTGGCGAGCGGTAATGCGCGCTTTGCCCTGCCGGACGATCTCCAACGCTTCGGCATAACCGCCGATCAGCTCGCTTATGACCGTGCCGAGATACGGTTCGGCCTGTCGGACGCGCGCGGTCTCTTTGGGAGCCCCCCTGCGGTGAGCGCCAATGGACGCCGCCTCGTACTTCAGCCGGGCAAGGGTTCGCCCGCCACCAACAATTCGGGTTTCTTCACCTGGCTTGACGCCACATCCATTCGCGCGGCGCCGATCGCGGTCCAGTTCCGCTTCGCCTTTCGCGGCAATGGATGGCTGGCGCTCGCGCCCCAGGCTGGCGATACCCGCTGGCAGGTGACATCGCCATGGCCGCACCCAAGCTTCCAGGGCGGCTTCCTGCCGACGGCGCAGCGGGTAAGCGACGTCGGCTTCACCGCCACCTGGCGAGTCGGCAATCTCGCCCTGGGACGCAGCCTCGTCTCGTCGGGTGATACCGTGCCCGACTCGCGCCCTCAGGTCAGCGATCGCTTTGCCACCGCCTCGCCCGCCGGCGATTACGAGGCGCGCGTCGACCTGATCTCGCCAGTCGACCTCTACAGCCAGGTCAATCGCTCGGTGAAATACGGCTTTCTGTTCATCGGCTTCACCTTCATCGCCTTTCTGATGTTCGACGTGATCGGCGGTGTCCGGGTGGCAACCATCGAATATCTGCTGGTCGGTGCCGGGCTGGTGCTGTTCTTCGTCATGCTGCTCGCCTTTGCCGAGGTGATCGGCTTTGCAGCTGCCTATATCGTGGCGGCAGCGGCGATTATCGGCCTGCTCTCAGCCTATTCTGCGGCGGTGCTGCGCAGTTGGCGACGGGGCGGCTATATCGCTGCGCTGCTGGCCGCCCTATATGGCGTCCTGTACGTGTTGCTGAGCCTTGAAGCCTATGCGCTTCTCATCGGATCGCTGCTTCTGTTTGCGGCACTGGCCGGTGTTATGTATCTGACGCGCAACCTCGACTGGAGCGGCTTCCGCTCTCAATCCTCAACCGACTGAAGCGGGAACGGAAAATGGCCGAATTCACCCTGCCGGCGAACAGCAAGATCAAGGGCGGTCGCAAGATCCCCTCGCCCGAGCCGGGCGGGACGATGCGCAATTTCAAGATCTATCGCTACGATCCGGACAGCGGCGAGAACCCGCGCTACGACACGTTCGAGGTCAATCTCGACGAGTGCGGCCCGATGGTTCTGGACGCGCTGATCAAGATCAAGAGCGAGCAGGATTCGTCGCTGACCTTCCGCCGTTCGTGCCGCGAGGGCATCTGCGGTTCCTGCTCGATGAACATCGACGGCAAGAACGGCCTCGCCTGCACCACCGCGATCGAGGACGTGAAGGGCGAGGTGAAGATCACGCCGCTCCCCGCGATGGACGTGATCAAGGATCTCGTTCCCGACTTCACGCACTTCTACGCGCAATATGCCTCGATCCAGCCCTGGCTGAAGACGGTCACGCCGCCGCCTGCCGGCAAGGAGCGGCTCCAGTCGCCGGAAGACCGCGCGAAGCTGGACGGCCTGTACGAGTGCATCCTGTGCGCCTGCTGCTCGACGTCCTGCCCCAGCTATTGGTGGAATTCGGACAAGTTCTTAGGGCCGGCGATCCTGCTCCAGGCGTATCGCTGGTTGGCTGACAGCCGCGACGAGATGACCGGCGAGCGGCTCGACAGCCTGGAGGATCCGTTCCGCCTGTATCGCTGCCACACGATCATGAACTGCGCCAACGCCTGCCCCAAGGGCCTGTCGCCGGCCAAGGCCATCGCAGAGATCAAGAAGATGGAGGTCGAGCGCGTCGTCTGAGGCGTCGCGCTCCATCACCGCAAGTTTAACCACCCCGGCGTGGGCCGGGGTCCAGTAGCGGGCCGGTCCCAGCTGGACCCCGGCCTTCGCCGGGGTGGATCGTTATGGAAGAAGCAAAGCCCGCGTTTCTCTACGAGGATCACCCGGACTATCCCGGCTGGAAGCGCTGGGGCCTCAAGAACTCGGATCGCTACAACACCTTCCTGGGCGATATGATGGTCCGGGTCGAAGATGGCACATGCCGCGTGCGGATGCTGCCCGAACGACGCCACTCCAATCTCGGCGACAATGTCCACGGCGGTGCGATGCTCGGCTTCATCGACGTCGCGCTGTTCGCCGCGGCCCGCAGCTTCGGCCTGATCGAGGCGGGCACCGCGGTGACGCTTGACCTCAACACGCACTTTATGGGCGCCGGGAAGATCGGCGAGCTGCTGGAGGCCCGGGTGGAGCTGCTGCGCGAAACCGGGCGCCTGCTCTTCATGCGCGGGCTGGTGATGCAGGATGCCGGGCCGGTCGCGGAATTTTCGGGCACGATCCGCAAGCCTACGAAGCGCTGAGCTTGTCGAGCCGCCGCGCTATCCTCTACCCGCATCCCTGAGAAAGGCGGAACGTTCACCTCCGCGCCTCGTCATCCCGGACTTGATCCGGGATCCAAATTGCCGCGCACGCTGTGGTTCATTACGACCCGCAGCGCGTGCGGAGGAATGGATCCCGGATTAAGTCCGGGATGACGGACGTGGGATAGGGACGGCCCAGCCACCCCAAACCGGAGCGTGTACGTGCCCGCAGTCCTACAAGCCTACGAAAACCTTATCGCCGCGGGCGAGCTGCGCCCGGATCCCGAACAGGCCGCCGCCGCCGCTCGCCTGGACGCGCTGGCGTATGAACTGGAACACCCGAAGACCACCGGCTTCTTCCGCAAGAAGGTGGTGCCGGCGCGCGGCATCTACATGTGGGGCGATGTCGGCCGCGGCAAATCCATGCTGATGGACCTGTTCTACGCCAACGTGAACGTCGCGCAGAAGCGGCGCGTCCACTTCGGCGAGTTCATGCTCGAGGTGCATGAGCGGATCGCGGCGGAACGGCGGAAGGAACAGGGCGATCCGATCCTCCCCGTCGCTGCCGCCCTTGGCGAGGAAGCGCGGCTGCTCGCGTTTGACGAGATGATCGTCAACAACTCGCCCGATGCCATGATCCTCTCGCGCCTGTTCACGGCGATGATCGAGGCCGGCGTCACGGTCGTGACGACCAGCAATCGCGTGCCCACGGATCTCTACAAGAACGGCCTCAACCGGGAGCATTTCCTCCCCTTCATCGCGCTGATCGAGAAACGGCTCGACGTGCTCGCGCTCAACGGCCCGGTGGATTACCGTCGCGACCGGCTGGGACAGCAGAATACCTGGCTGGTGCCGAACGGCCCGGAGGCGACCGCACAGCTTTCCGCCGCCTTCTTTCGCCTCACCGATTACCCTCCCGAAGACCGTGCCCATGTTCCCAGCGAGGATATGACGGTTCAGGGCCGCACGCTCCGCGTGCCCAAGTCGCTGAAGGGCGTCGGCGTGTTCAGCTTCAAGAAGCTGTGCGGCGAGGCGCGAGGCAGCGCCGACTACCTCGCCATCGCGCGTCGCTTCCACACGGTGATCCTAGTCGGCATCCCGACCCTCGGCCCTGAAAACCGCAACGAAGCGGCGCGCTTCGTCAGCCTCATCGACGCGCTGTACGAGCACAAGGTGAAGCTGCTGGCGGCCGCGGATGCGGAGCCGGACGCGCTTTATCCCGCCGGCGACGGCCGGTTCGAATTCCAGCGCACCGTCAGCCGACTGGAAGAAATGCGGTCGGAGGAGTATCTGGCAGAGGGTCACGGCACCGGCTGACAAGCGTTATTGCTATTGCGAACGGTTATCTATAAAAAGCGCGCCGCGCGGCTTTAGTGGCTTGTGCCATCCGCCCAAAGGGCGTACCCGACCTCTCCAATCACGACCCACGTTACGGAAAGGGGATTGGATGGCCCGCAAGAAGATCGCGCTGATCGGCGCCGGCAATATCGGCGGCACGCTCGCGCACCTCGCTGCTCTCAAGGGGCTTGGCGACATCGTTCTGTTCGACGTGGTCGAGGGCGTGCCGCAGGGCAAGGCGCTTGACCTGTCGCAGTGCGGCCCGGTCGAAGGCTTCGACGCCAAGATCACCGGCTCGAACGATTACAAGGACATCGCTGGCGCCGACGTGATCATCGTCACCGCCGGTGTCGCCCGCAAGCCGGGCATGAGCCGCGACGACCTGCTCGGCATCAACCTGAAGGTGATGAAGGCCGTCGGCGAGGGCATCCGCGACAACGCGCCCGACGCTTTCGTGATCTGCATCACCAACCCGCTCGACGCGATGGTCTGGGCGCTGCGCGAATTCTCAGGCCTGCCGCACAACAAGGTCGTCGGCATGGCCGGCGTCCTCGACTCGGCACGCTTCAGCCACTTCCTCGCCGACGAGTTCAAGGTCTCGGTGAAGGACGTGAACACCTTCGTGCTTGGCGGCCACGGCGACACGATGGTGCCGGTGCTGGAATATTCCACCGTCTCGGGCATCCCGGTCAGCGACCTGATCGAGATGGGCTTCTCCACCAAGGAGAAGGTGGACGAGATCGTGAAGCGCACCCGCGGCGGCGGCGGCGAGATCGTCGCGCTGCTGAAGACCGGCTCGGCCTATTACGCGCCCGCCACCAGCGGCATCGCGATGGCGGAAGCGTATCTCTACGACCAGAAGCGCATCCTGCCCGCCGCGGCACATCTGACCGGCCAATATGGCATCGATGATCTGTACGTCGGCGTTCCGGTCGTGATCGGCGCCGGCGGCGTCGAGAAGGTCGTCGAGGTGAAGCTGTCGGACGAGGCCAAGGGCAATCTCCAGGTCTCGGTCGATGCGGTCAAGGAACTGCTCGTCGCCTGTAAGGGTATCGACGAGAGCCTGGCGTAAGGAAGTAATCACCGCCCCGGCGAAGGCCGGGGCCCAGTAGCGGGGCCGCCGCGATGAGTGAACAGGCCTGCGTCTACATCATGGCGAGTTCGAGAAACGGCACGTTGTATCTCGGATCGTCGGTGAACCTGGCTCGCCGCGTGTGGGAACACCGCAACGGCGCGGGCGACGGGTTCACCAGGAAGCATGGCTGCAAGCTCCTCGTCTGGTACGAGGTTTGCGGCAGCTGGGAAGCGGCACGGCAGCGCGAGCTGCAGATGAAGGGATGGAAGCGAGCCTGGAAACTGCGCGAGATCGAAGGGCTCAATCCTGATTGGGAAGATCTTTACGACCGCATTGCACAACCATGATCGTGATCCCAACTGGGCCCCGGCCTTCGCCGGGGTGGTAAGATTGGAGAGCCAATGAGCATTCTCGTCGACAAGAACACCAAGGTCATCACACAGGGCATGACCGGCAACACCGGCAGCTTCCACACGCAGGCGGCGCTGGATTACGGCACGCAGATGGTCGCCGGCGTCACCCCGGGCAAGGGTGGTGGCACGCACCTCGGCCTGCCGCTGTACGATACCGTTGCCGAGGCGGTGGAGAAGACTGGCGCCGATGCCAGCGTGATCTACGTTCCGCCGCCCTTCGCCGCGGACTCGATCCTCGAGGCGATCGACGCCGAAGTGCCGCTGATCGTCTGCATCACCGAAGGCATTCCGGTGCTCGACATGGTGCGCGTGAAGCGTGCGCTTTCGGGCAGCAAGTCGCGCCTGATCGGCCCGAACTGCCCGGGCGTGCTGACGCCGGGCGAGTGCAAGATCGGCATCATGCCGGGCAACATCTTCAAGAAGGGCTCGGTCGGCGTCGTCTCGCGCTCCGGCACGCTGACCTATGAGGCGGTGTTCCAGACGTCGAACGCAGGCCTTGGCCAGACGACCGCGGTGGGCATCGGCGGCGATCCGGTCAACGGCACCAACTTCATCGACGTGCTCGAGCTGTTCCTGGCCGACGACGCGACCGAGTCGATCATCATGATCGGCGAGATCGGCGGCTCGGCCGAAGAAGAAGCGGCGCAGTTCCTGAAGGACGAGGCGAAGCGTGGTCGCAAGAAGCCGATGGCCGGCTTCATCGCAGGCCGCACGGCGCCTCCGGGCCGCCGCATGGGGCACGCCGGCGCAATCGTGTCGGGCGGCCAGGGCGGCGCCGAGGACAAGATCGCGGCGATGGAAGCCGCCGGCATCAAGGTAGCGGCGAGCCCGAGCGAGCTCGGCTCCACGCTGCTGTCGGTGCTGGGGAAGTAAGAGAACCTTTCTCTCCCCTGGACAGGGGAGAGGATACGAAGCCTCGGCAACTCGTTGCCTAGGCGAAGTTGGAGAGGGGTCGAGCGGGCCGCAGGCCCGCACGGTTTCTGACGAAACCGCCCACCCCTCTCCCAGCTACGACTAAGGCCATGCTGGCCTTAGTCTGCGCAACCCTCTCCCCTCCTGAGGAGGAGAGAGGGAGTGGAGTTGGCAATGGGCTACGAAGGTCAGGATTTCTCGGACATCGCGGGCGGCGTATCGCCAGCGTTCATCGATGCGCTCTATGCGCGCTTCAAAGCCTCGCCCGACAGCGTCGAGCCAGGCTGGCGTGCGTTCTTCGAGGGGCTGGAAACCGCCACTGCCGGGCCGAGCTGGCGCAACGAGCGTTGGCCGCTGACCAGCACCGACGATCTGACCGCGGCGCTTGATCCGACCCAGATGGAGCCGGCGCCCAAGCCCCAGAAGGGCGGCAAGCCGGCGCCTGCCCCGTCGGCAGCTCCGGCTCCTGCCCCCTCGCAGGACGAGATCGTCCGCGCTGCGGGCGACGCGATCCGCGCGCAGCTGCTGGTACGCACCTATCGCGTGCGCGGCCATCTGGCTGCCAACCTCGACCCACTCGGCCTCAACACCCAGCGCGAGCTGCCGGCCGACCTGCGCACCGAATATCACGGCTTCACCGACGCCGACATTGATCGCCCGGTCTACATGGGCGGCACGCTTGGCCTGCAATGGGCGACCATCCGCGAGGTGGTCGACATCCTGCGCGCCAATTACTGCGGCAATGTCGGCCTTGAATATATGCACATCGCCGATGTCGAGGAGCGCCGCTTCCTCCAGGAGCGCATGGAGGGCAAGGACAAGGCGATCGAATTCACTGCCCAGGGCAAGAAGGCGATCCTGAACAAGGTCATCGAGGCGGAGCAGTGGGAGAAGTTCCTCGGCCGCAAATATGTCGGCACGAAGCGGTTCGGCCTAGACGGCGGTGAGGCGATGATCCCGGCGCTCGAAAGCGTCATCAAATACGGCGGCGCGGCCGGCGTGAACGAGATCGTCTTCGGCATGGCCCATCGTGGCCGCCTGAACGTGCTCGCCAACGTCATGGGCAAGCCGCTGCGCGTGATCTTCCACGAGTTCGCCGGCGGGTCCGCGCACCCCGACGACATCGGCGGTTCGGGCGACGTGAAATACCACCTCGGCACCTCCACCGACCGCGAGTTCGACGGGGTGAAGGTTCACATGTCGCTGGTCGCCAACCCGTCGCACCTCGAGGCGGCCGATCCGGTGGTGCTCGGCAAGATCCGCGCGATCCAGACGATCGCCAACGATCTGGACGATCATTCCAAGTCGCTCCCCGTGCTGATCCACGGCGACGCTGCTTTCGCTGGCCAGGGCATCGTGTGGGAATGCTTCGGCTTCTCCGGGATCCGCGGCTACAACACCGGCGGCTGCGTCCACTTTGTGATCAACAACCAGATCGGCTTCACGACCAGTCCGCAGTTTGCACGCTCCTCGCCCTATCCATCGGATGTGGCCAAGGGCGTCCAGGCGCCGGTCTTCCACGTCAATGGGGACGATCCCGAGGCGGTCACCTTCGCCACCAAGATGGCGATCGAGTTCCGCCAGAAGTTCCACCGCGACGTCGTGATCGACATGTGGTGCTATCGCCGCTTCGGCCACAACGAGGGCGACGAGCCGGGCTTCACCCAGCCGCTGATGTACAAGGCGATCCGCAGCCACCCGCCGGTGAGCGAGATCTACGGCAAGCGCCTTGTCGAGCAGGGCGTCGTCGATCAGGCGTGGATGGACGACAACGTCAAGCAGTTCACCACCGTTCTGGAAGGTGAGTTCGAGGCCGGGGCCAATTACAAGCCGAACAAGGCCGACTGGTTCTCCGGTCGCTGGTCGGGCCTGCACGCGCCCGCCGATCCGGAAACCTCGCGCCGCAGCGTGGACACCGGCATCGAGCAGAAGCTGTTCGATTCGATCGGCCGGACGCTGACCACCGTTCCCGACGATCTCGCCATCCACAAGACGCTGGCACGCGTGCTTGATGCCAAGCGCAACATGTTCGCGACTGGCGAGAGTTTCGACTGGGCGACCGGCGAGGCGCTCGCCTTCGGCAGTCTCCTGTCGGAAGGCTATGGCGTGCGTCTGTCCGGGCAGGATTCGGGCCGCGGCACCTTCTCGCAGCGGCATGCCGTGTGGGTCGATCAGAACACCGAAAAACGCTACGTGCCGCTGTGGAACATCGAGCACGGACACTTCGAGGTGCTCGACAGCCCGCTGTCGGAATATGGCGTGCTCGGCTTCGAGTACGGCTATGCGCTGGCCGATCCGAAGACGCTGGTGATGTGGGAGGCGCAGTTCGGCGACTTCGTCAACGGCGCGCAGATCATGATCGACCAGTTCATCGCGAGCGGTGAAGCCAAGTGGCTGCGCGCCAACGGCCTGGTGATGCTGCTGCCGCACGGTTATGAGGGCCAGGGTCCGGAGCATAGCTCCGCACGCCCCGAGCGCTTCCTCCAGCTCTGCGCGCAGGACAATATTCAGGTCGCGAACTGCACCACGCCGGCGAACTACTTCCACCTGCTGCGCCGGCAGATGCACCGTCCGTTCCGCAAGCCGCTGATCGTGATGACCCCGAAGTCGCTGCTGCGCCACAAGCTGGCGGTGTCGACGGCGGCGGACTTCCTGGGCGACTCGCACTTCCGCCGCATCCTCTCCGACACCAACGGGTCGGCAGACGAGGCCACGAAGCGCCTGGTCCTGTGCACCGGCAAGGTCTCCTACGACCTGATCGAGGCGCGTGACGCGGCGGGTGACGAGAACACTCAGATCGTCCGTATCGAGCAGCTCTACCCCTTCCCGACCGAGGCTTTGGCCAAGCGGATCGCGCGCATGCCGAACCTGGAGGACGTGGTCTGGGCACAGGAAGAACCGCGCAACAATGGCTATTGGTTCTTCGTTGAGCCGTTCATCGAGGAAGCGCTGGGTGAAGCGGGCTGTGCGGTGAAGCGGCCGCGCTACGCCGGTCGTGCAGCGGCCGCCTCGCCGGCAACCGGCCTGATGAAGCGCCACCAGGCCGAACAGGGCGCGCTGATCGCCGATGCGCTCGGCCACAGCGTGCGCGAGGAAATCCGCCGCACTCGCGGCGCCGAGACGATCAAGAAGGCCGGCAAGGCAGGCGCGTAAGTTCCACACGCAACCACCCCGGCGGAGGGTCCCATCAGAGTGATACTTTGATAGGTACTCAAGGCCGGGTCCGGTTGCGGCACGGATGTAACCACGCGAAGCGATCTCCAATCGGACGCTTCGTAATTGGGCCCCGGCCTTCGCCGGGATAGAAGGAAACGGGAATGGCAACCGAAGTTCTGGTCCCCACGCTGGGCGAATCGATCACTGAAGCGACGCTCGGCGAATGGCTGAAGCAGCCCGGCGACAAGGTCGCCGCCGATGAGCCGATCGCCAGCCTCGAGACCGACAAGGTGTCGGTCGAGGTGCCGAGCCCGGTCGCTGGCGTGATGGGCCAGCACGCCGTTGCCGTGGGCGATACGGTCCAGGTCGGCGCGATGATCGCGACGGTGGAGGCCGGTGACGGCGCCCCCGCCGCGACGCCCGCGCCGCAGCCGGCTGCAACCGAGAGCCCGAAGGCGGAGGCCCCTGCCCCCGCGGCTGGCGGTTACGGCAACCACGGCGCCACGCCGACCGACAGCAACGCACCCGCCGCGCTCAGCCCGTCGGTTCGCCGCGCGGTGCTGGAGCATGGCGTCGACCCGGCGACCATCAAGGGCACTGGACGCGACGGCCGCATCACGAAGGATGATGTCGCCGCCGCCGCCTCGTCGCGCCCCGCTGCCGCGCCGGCCGCACCCGCTGCCACGCCGACCCCGTCGGTTGCGGCCTCCACCGGCCGCAAGGAAGAGCGCGTGCGCATGACGCGCCTGCGGCAGACGATCGCCAAGCGCCTGAAGGAGGCGCAGAACACCGCCGCGATGCTGACGACGTTCAACGACGTCGACATGACTGCGGTGATCGAGGCGCGCGCCAAGTACAAGGATCTGTTCGAGAAGAAGCACGGCGTCCGCCTCGGCTTCATGGGCTTCTTCGTGAAGGCCGCGACCATGGCGCTGAAGGACATCCCGTCGGTCAACGCCTCGATCGAGGGCGACGAGATCATCTATCACGATTATGCCGACATCTCGGTCGCGGTGTCGTCGCCCGGCGGCCTCGTCGTGCCGGTGATCCGCGATGCTCAGGACCTGTCGGTCGCCGGCATCGAGAAGACGATTGGCGATTTCGGCAAGCGCGCCAAGGAAGGCACGCTGAAGATGGACGAGATGAAGGGCGGCACCTTCACCATCTCCAACGGCGGCGTGTTCGGCTCGCTGATGTCGACCCCGATCATCAACCCGCCGCAGAGCGCCGTCCTCGGCCTGCACCGCATCGAGGACCGCCCGGTGGTGGTCAACGGCCAGGTCGTCGTGCGCCCGATGATGTACCTCGCGCTGTCCTACGATCACCGCCTGATCGACGGCCGCGAGGCGGTGACCTTCCTCGTGGCGCTGAAGAATGCAATCGAGGATCCGACCCGCATCCTGATCGACCTCTGATCCGGCCGGCTATGCCCGCCTGACTAGGGTTTTACTCCCGCTGGCGCCTGCGCCGGCGGGAGTTTATGTCTGGCGCATGTCGATGCGTCTCCTTGCGCCGCTGCTCGCTTCCGCTGCTCTGGCACTCGCCGCCCCCGCCGCCGCTCAATCGACCGCCCCCCTCATGGAGCCGGGCGCGATCGAACGACTGAAGCCCGGCGAATTCCTCTGGGCGCCGCAAATCGCGCCGGCCGGGCCGGTCACGATGATCATCAGCCTGAAGACGCAGCGCGCCTACGTCTATCGCAACGGCGTGCCGATTGGCGTCAGCACCGTTTCCTCCGGCAAGCCGGGCCACAAGACGCCGACCGGCGTCTTCACAATCCTGCAAAAGGATGTCGACCACCACTCCAGCACCTACAACAACGCCCCCATGCCCTACATGCAGCGGCTCACGTGGGACGGCATCGCCCTCCATGCCGGCTCGCTTCCCGGCTATCCGGCCAGTCACGGCTGCATTCGACTGCCGATGGGGTTCGCAAAGCTTCTCTACGGCGTGACCAGGCTCGGGCTGACGGTGGTGATCACCGACGACGCACTCGTGCCGGAGGTGTCGCCCGCCGCGAACCCGATGAAGGCGCCCGCGGCCGACCAGCACGCCAGCCCCACGCACTACAGCTGGAATCCCGAACGTGCCCCCACCGGGCCCGTGTCGATCATCGTGAGCGGACGCGATCGGCGCATGGTGGTGCTGCGCAACGGCAAGCAGATCGGGTCGGCCAACCTTGTGCTGCACGAACCGATCACGACGACCCAGGCCTTTACACTGAGAGCGGTCGACGATGCCGGTCCGCACTGGCTGCGCTTGCCGCTGCCCGGCGGCGGACCTCAGGCGACGGGCGAGCTGACGGCAGATGATCGCAGCAAGGGCCATGTGCCCGATGCCTTCCGCGCCAAGCTGGAAACGGTTCTGACGCCGGGCACGACGATGCTTGTCACGCGTGAGACGCTGGCGACCAGCGGCACTGGCAGCAAACTGGCGGTGCTGGTCACCGATCCGGAATAAACGCTCCCGTCGCGCGCTTCGCCCGCGCGCCGGCGGCCACGCTCCTCCTGCCATCCGCCGCACTCATCGGCATTGCGCGCCACGGCTCATGTCGTAACAGGCGGATAGTTTTAGGAGATGTCGATGCGCCGTACCCTTGCCCTGATGCTGTTGCCGATGCTGCCGCTGGTGCAGGGCGCTGCGCCCGCTCAGGCCCCCGTCTCGGCGCCCGCCGGCCAGCAGGATGCGGCGCTGCTGCAATTCCTGGACGCTGCCTATGATGCGCAGCTCGCCCTCAGCCCGGAATCGCAGACCCAGCTTGGCTTCAAGACGAACTACGATCGGCTTGACGATTATACCGACGCCGCTGCCGTGCGATCGCGCGATCTTTCCGAGCGTCAGCTCAAGGAGATGAAGGCGCGCTTCAAGCCGGAGCAGCTCGGTGAAAGTGCGCGCGTCAGCTACCGCCTGTTCGAATATGAGGTGGAGCGCGGTCGCGAGTCCTTCCGCTTCCGCAAGCATCGCTTCCCCGTGTCGACGAACGGCAGCCCGGCCGGCGACATTCCGGTCCTGTTGATCAACAACCACAAGGTTGAGAGTGTGGCGGATGCCAAGGCCTATGTCGGCCGGCTGCGCGATACGGAGCGCGTGATGCGCGAAGTGGCGGCCACCATGCGCGAGCAGGCCACCGCCGGCATCATCCCGAACAAGGTGAACTTCGCGCCCGCCCGCAACGATGCGCGCAAAGTGATCACCGGCGCGCCGTTCGATGGCGGGCCGGACTCGACCGTGATGGCGGATTTCCGCAAGAAGGTGGCGGCGCTCGATGCGCCGGACGCAACCAAGCAGCAGCTTCTCGCGGAGGCGCAGGCGGCGCTCACCGGGCCGTTCAAGCGCGGCTATGACGTGCTGCTCGTCGCGCTGGATGAGATCGAGCCCAAGTCGAAGGGCAATTTCGGCGTGTGGAGCCTTCCGGATGGCGCCGCTTATTACGAAGATCGCCTGAAGAGCTCGACCACCACCAACCTGACGGCGGATCAGATCCACCAGATCGGTTTGCAGCAGGTGGCGGCAATCCGTCAGGAGATGGAGGCGATCAAGCGCCAGGTCGGCTTTTCAGGAACGCTGGAACAGTTCTTTGACCATATCCGCACCGATCCGAAGCTGAAGTACCCGAACACGGAAGCCGGCCGCGAACAATATCTTGCCGACGCGCGCGCTGTGATCGCGGAGGTCATGAAGCTGGCGCCGCGCTATTTCAGCGTGCTTCCCAAGGCGCCGCTGGAGGTTCGCGCCGTGGAAAAGTGGCGCGAGGGTACGGCGTCCACCGCCTTCTACAATTCGCCTTCCGCCGATGGCACGCGGCCAGGCATCTATTACGTCAATCTGGTTGACATGAACCAGACGCAGAAGGTGCAGGTCGCCGGCATCTCCGTTCATGAAGGCGCGCCGGGGCACCATTTCCAGATCGCCCGCCAGATGGAGCTGACGGGCATTCCCAAGTTCCGCAAGTTCGGCGGCTATGGCGCCTATATGGAAGGCTGGGGCCTCTATACCGAGCGGCTCGGCGACGAGATGGGCGTGTACAAGGATCCCTACACCCGCTTCGGGATGCTTTCGCTTCAGGTGTGGCGCGCGATCCGGCTGGTGCTTGATACCGGCATCCATTCCAAGCGCTGGACCCGCGATCAGGCGATCGCCTATTTCAAGAACAACAGCTCGGTTTCCGACACGGACATCGCGCGCGAGGTTGACCGTTATTTCAACTGGCCGGGTCAGGCGACCAGCTACATGGTCGGACAGCAGAAGATCGTGGAGCTGCGCAACCGTGCGCAACGCGAGTTGGGTGGCCGCTTCGACATCCGCGAGTTTCATGAGGCGGTGTTGAGCCAGGGCGCATTGCCGCTCGATCTGCTGAATGAGCAGGTAACGCGCTACATCGCGGCCAAGCGCGGCTGAGCCGGAGAGCCGGCCGCGCGTGCGGCCGGCTGTTCGACCATCGCCGCTTCACGGGCGCTACCTGGGTCGGGCGAAGCCGCAACAGCTTGGGGCGAAGCGGCGGCGGTGTTTATGCCGCGTGAAAACCGCCCTGGATCTCGCCATCCTCAACGCCGTTGATCGCGGCGATCAGGCGGGGCAGGTCGCTCAGCGATGACAGCCGGCTGTAACGCGGCTCGCTGACGGGCTCTGGCGCATGTTCGTGGCTCCACGCGTTCGGCTGCGGCACGAACGCCGCCCAGGCGCCCGCCTCCAGCGCGGGGTTGATATCCGAACGCAGCGAATCTCCCGCCATGATCGCCTCCATCGGAGAGACGCCGTGCCGCTCGATCAGGCGGCGGAAGGTGCCGACCGTCTTGTCGCTGACGATTTCCACCGCGCGGAAATAGCTGCCGAGCCCGGAGGCGGCGAGCTTCGTCTCCTGATGCAGTAGATCGCCCTTCGTCAGCAGGACGAGTTCACCAATCTCCGCCAGCTTCTCGATCGTCTCGCCTACACCGTCGAGCAGGTCGACCGGGTGGCGCAGCAGGTCGCGTCCGGTTTCCAGGATCCTGGCGATACTTTCCACCGGCAGCGCATTGCCCCCCAGCTCCACCGCTGCCTCGATCATCGACAGCGTGAAGCTCTTCGCGCCATAGCCGTAGTGCTTGAGATTGCGCTCCTCCACGGCGGACAGCGTGGCGCGAGCGATGCCGGCATCGGCGAACGTCGCGATCATCTCGGCGAACGCCCGCTCGGCAACTTCGAAATGCCGCATATTGTGCCAGAGCGTGTCGTCGGCATCGAGCAGGATGAGCTTTATGGCCATGCCCTGCTGTAATTGCCGCCAAGCGGACGGGCCACGGCTAAGTTGGCGGGTGGCCCGCGGACATCTCGCCCACGCGCACCGCCAGCGGGGCGGATCAGGCAGAAGCTGCCGACCCGCCCTGTTCTTGCCAGTAGCTTACTTGTTCCGTGCCACGCACGCGCCGCCATCGGGCCCGACGGCGCCCTTGCACGTGCGGATGGTGGGAAGACGGTCGCTCACCTCGACCAGCCGGTTGGCGCCATCGGCACCGCGCACCAGATCGAACCCGTCGTACAGCATGCCGCTGGCGGTATAGGTGCGGAACACCAGCCTGCCCTGCTCCACGTCCACGATCTGGAACAGCTCGGTCGCTTCGGCCACCCGGTCGGGCTGCTTCAGCGCACGATCGTTCAGGCCGTACATCTTCGATCCCGTGACGGAAACGAGGTACACCGGCCCTTGCGGCGCGCCCTTGGCACGGGCAGCGCTGGCGGCGTCGCGACCTGCCTCTGCGGTCAGGCGGCTGTAGCAATGGTCGTGGCCCTGCAGCACCAGATCCACTTTGCGCCGCTCGAATACGGGCTTCCACGCCGCCTTCAGCACCGCGGTGTCCTTTGGCCGGGCGCAGGTGAAGATCGGCTGGTGAAACAACACCACGTTCCACGTCGCCCGGCTCGCCGCCAGCGTCGCATCAAGCCACTTGGTCTGTGCGTCGAGCGCGCCGAGGTCGAGCGCCGCCGTGCCGTCCAGGATGATGAAGCGGACGCCCTGATAGTCCACGAAATAGGTCGTCGCCTTCACCGGATCGACGCCGTTCGCCGGCAGTGCGAATTGCAGCGGCCAGTAAGGCCCCAGCTTGCGACTTTCCTTGCCGCCCGGCAGCAGCACATCGACATATTCGTGATTGCCGGTCGCGGGCAGTTGCGGAACCTGGCTGTAGTTATAGCCGCCCGCCTGGTTCCACTCACCCCATTCGTCGTCGTGGTCGAGATCGTCGCGCTGCGCGGCGAGATCGCCGGCATGAACGGTCAGCGCGATCTTTCCTTGGGAGAAGCCCTCCCGAATGACCCGCGAGGCATAAGTGAGGATGCCGTTCTGCGTGTCGCCCAGATAGAGGAAGCGGAACGGCTTGAACGTCGCCGCCGCGGTGCGGAACTGGAACCATTCGGTCCAGCCGGCTGCGCCCTTCACCCGATAGGCATAGACCCGATCCGGCTCCAGCCCGGCGAAGCGCACCTGATGATAGTTGGCAGCGCCATTGGCGCTGTCGATCGGCCGGGTGGTGCCGCTGACGGTTCTTGCGTCGCGCTCCAGTGTCGGCCCGTCCACGGCCAGCACGATCTGCGCCTCCGCGCTGGACTGTGCGCGATCGGTGCGGAACGCCACCGCCATCTCGCGCGCAGGATCGGCCCCGGCCGTCAACACGATCCGGTCCGGGATAGAACGCGGCGCATAAGGCGTGCCCGGCGTGCGCGGGATCGGTGCCGTGCCCTCCTGCGCGCCCGCGGGCACGGCGAGAAGGGCAGCGGCGGCGAGCAGCAGTGCGCGCATCAGAAATTCCCCCGAATGCCGAATTTCAGCGTGTAGGAATATTCCTCATACTGCAGCAGGCGGCGCGACACCGGCCCATTCTGATAAGCGACATATTTCGCGTTGTTGATGTTCACCCACTCACCGAAGATCTGGAAATTCGGCGTGATGCGATAGCGGGCGCTGGCGTCCAGCTGGAAATGCTCGCGCACATATCGGTCCTCCAGCGCCACGGCCTGCACTTCATCGAGGTATTTGTCTCGGAAGGTGCCGGCCAGACGGACGCTGACCGGGCCCTTTTCATAGCCGAGCACCGCATTGAACGTATGACGCGATGACGCCGGCAGCGGAATGTCGCGGAGATCACCGGTGTCACCGTCGAACGTCTGCCCGTCCGCATCGGTGAAGGTATAGTTGAAATTGGTCAGCAGGCCGTCCCACGGCGCGGGCAGCATCGAATAGGCCTGCGAATAGCCGACCTCGAAACCGCGGATCTTCGCCTTGCCCATGTTCAGCGGGATGTCCGCTTCGGTAAAGGCGATGCCGCGATAGACGCCATTGTACGGTGCGTCGTCTTCCTCGAACGTCACCGTGGTGATGTAATCGTCGATGTCCTTGTAGAAGAAACCGGCCTGAAGCACGCTCGACTTCGCAAAATACCATTCCGCGCCGACGTCGAGGTTCCAGGCGCGATACGGCTTCAGGTCCGGATTGCCGAACGCCCCTTCCAGATCGTCGCCGTCGCGCTCGATCGCGAAGCGGGGCGCAAGCTGGCCGATGCTCGGTCGCACCAGGCTCTTGAACCCGCCAAGACGCAGGACCAGGTCATTCGTCGCTTCGTAGCGAAGCACGGCGCTGGGCAGCCAGTCGGTATATGCAACGAAGAGGATCGCGGCATGACCGAGCAACAGAAAGCCGATTGGCTCATGGATCGGGGCTGGCGCCATGATCACTACGACATGTGGCTTCTGCCATCCTCCACGATGCGACCACTCCCGCTCGACAGTGCCTACCGCATTGCGCTCATTCTGGAAGAGGCGGACGCAGCATGACCGAAGCCGACGACCCCTCCTACTGGGAGTATGAGGAAAACGATTGCTGGAATTGTGGAGGCGAGGGCTTCGTGTCCTCATGCTTTGAGGAGTGGGCCTGCATGTACCCTGACGAAGGCTGCGACCTGTGAGCGAGATTAGCCTCCATCGTCCTGATCGTCGCATCTGTAATCGCGCTGGCCGTCGGACCTACCGCCCAATCGTTCTGCGTCGCGTCGTTTAGATAAATGCAAGAAGGCATTAGACCGGTCGTGGCGTTGAACAGCCCCGTAGTTGGATTGAACAAATCGATAACGCTGTCGCGAATGGCCGTGGACGCAAACCCGCCCCATGCAAGGTCGCAATATTCCACAGGGAGGCCGTACTTGGCCGTGAGGGCCTGCGCAGCACGAAACACATGGTTAGCGCCAATGTGCGCCCCGTATCCAACGCCGTTGCTATCCCCAACGCTGCATAGCGTTTTCCCGACACCATCAGCCGTGAGATAAGCCACACCCGCAATCGGTGAGCGGTTCGAGAAGGCGGTCGCGTCAAAGCCCGCCTGATTCGAGGTCGCAAAGCTGCCCGGCTTATCACGCCACCGAAACCCGTTCGGCTCATTCTCCCAATTAGAGAAAACATCGGTGCCGTTGCCGAGTAGAACAACTGTGCCAGCTGAAACCTGAGCGCGAATGAGAGCGAGATACCCGGTACCGCCATCGGTGCGGGGTACTGATTGCAACCGGGTATATCTGTTTCCGTAATGCCATGCGCGCTTGTTTACCGCGCTCGCCGGCGAAAGATTTGCAGTCGCCATGCTGCACGATGTCCAAGTGGCTGCATCGGCAGACGCCTTGGTAGTGTCGGGAACCGCAGCCGCAAATACGAAGTACGCCGGGCTTGTCGCATTGGCCGATACGTTCTGCCCGACCGCAAGCAGCGGGTTAACATGTGTGAAAGCACCTGCCAGTTCCAGCAATGCTTCATACGTGGTTGTCCCTCCCGTCACGGTGTTGTTCAAAACTCGGCTGTGAACTATCCTAACTAGCGGCGAAGGAAGTAATACATTGCCCGCGAGCACCACCGTCAATTGGCTCAGGCGCGGCTCCATGTGGTTTTCAGGGCTTACCGGGGCAGCGTGGTAGGCCGGGAAGTCCATGGCCCTGGTCGAGCCGCCGGCGGGATAAGCCGACGTGTCCGCGTAATAGTTAGGATCGAGCGCAACCGTGGAAGACCGCGGATCGGGCGGGAAGATCGTGTTGAGGACCGGCTCCGCACCGCCCTTACGGATTGTCTCGATCACCGCTTCTAGCGCACCGAGCTGCGCCATGATGCCGCCGTTGTCGTGATAGAACAGCGTGCGCGCATCGTTCATGCCGTACATGGTCAGCACGTAGGGGGTGTTGCCCGCCTGGAACGCGGTGGAGGCGTCGAGCTGGCTGGCGATCGTGACCATCGGCGCACCAGGTTGTGCGCGCGTGTCAGCCGCGTAGGTGATGCCCGTACCCGGCACGAACTCATTGAGCGCCGCCGCAGCCACATTCGCCGGAAGATGCGCGGCATCGACGTAATCCGGGTGCGCGTTGGAACTGCCAACCACCGTCACATATTTGGTGATCGCCGTGACCGTGCGGGCGCCGGTGCCGCCGCTGGCATAGGTGACATTGCCCCATGGCTTGTTCGCGAGGTCGGGATCGACCACCTGGCCGCTCGCGTCATCGTCAATGTCCCGCGTGCCGGTCAGGATGAAGCGTCCGCCGCCGGCCGAATACTGGAACGTCGCAATCTTGCCCTTGGTGAGATCGCCAGCCACCGTGTCGTTGCCGGCGCCGTCACGGCCGATCGCGCGCCGGAACCCGCCCGCCTCCAGCCACGCCGGCCCCGTGTTCGTGTCCACGATCAGGACTTCGAACGGCTGCTCGTTGTCGGCGTTCGCCACCTTCGCGATCAGGTCGTTGGGGTTGTTGCCGATCGGGAGGGCTGCGGGGGCGCCGGTGATGGCGTCGGAGATAAGCTCCGTGTTGCCCGCCGCGTCCTTGGCATCCTGCACCAGCGGATCGACCACCACGGCAAGACCCCCGCGCTGCCGACAACATGCAGGAGGAAGTGATGGCTCGCTACTACATCGACTGCGAGTTTGATGGTCACAATGGTCCGCTGCTTAGCCTCGCGATTGTTCGTGAGGATGGATTGAGCGTCCACATCGAAACCACCGAGCGCGCCAGTGATCCATGGGTGATCGAGAATGTCGTTCCGCTCATGGATCTCAACGATGCGACTACCCATCCGCTCGTGTCGTCCGAGCTAGTTGGCCGCCACATCCGTTTCTTTATCGGGCCTGATGCGGCGCCTATTATTGTCGCCGACAGCCCTGTCGATATCGGTCGGTTCTGCGCGGCGGTGATGACCAGCGATACCGGCGGGTATGAGCCCAACCAGTGGTCGTGCTTGTCCTTCGAAGTCCACGATGTGGACTGCTACCCGACGGACCTGCCGGGTGCGGTCCAGCATAACGCATGGTGGGATGCCATGGCGCTCCGGCGCAAACTTACCGGGGCAGTGGCATGACCGCCGCCTCCGAGGCCACGTATTTCGACGGCGCCCACCTCGCGCATGTCGCAGCATACGAGGAACAGCTTCGCCTGGAGCGCATCCGGCGGGAGAACCAGCGGGTGGCGCAAGCGATCCGTGCCGTGTCGCGCTTCCCGACCAGTGAGGCTTATCGCGCTGAGCTTGCCGGGCAGAACGCCGAGTGGCGCGCGACCGCCAACGCCACGATCGACCGGGGCATGTCCTCAATGAACGCGGCTCAGGCTGCGCGTTGGGAACGGGAGGCGCGCCATGGGTGACGACCCCATCATCCTCGGCGCTCCGATGCCAGCTCGGTGCGCGGGCATCCTGCTTGGCGTGCTGGTCTGCGCGCCGATCCTCTATTTTCTGGGAGCTTTCTGACATGGCGACACTCGCCCTTGATATGCCGGCAGAACAGACCGGCACCGAACTTACCGTCGCCGTTCAGGCTAACCCTGGCATCGTGCTGCTCGACACCGAGAAGTTCGACGTTTGGTATGAAAACCTGAAGGCCAGCGCGCCGACCGATGCTGACGTGACTACCCGCAAGGGGCAGGAAGCGTTGCGTTCATTCGCCGCCAAGGTGCGCAGCGAAAAGGCCGCGATCGACAAGGCGCGGCTGCGGCTGACCAAAGAATGGCGCGACATGACCGCGCAGGCCAATGAGGCTGGTAAGACGATCGGCGAGCGGCTGGAACGCTTGGCAGTCGAGGTGCGCAAGCCGCTGACCGATTGGGAGGAAGCGGAGAAGGCGCGGATTGCCGAGTGCGAAGCGACGATTGAGCGCATCATCACCGCTGGCACTGTCACGCTGGACGACACCGCCGCCAGCGTTCGTGAGCGTGGCGCTGCGATCTGGCAGGCCGAGATCGACGCTGAGCGCTTCGGCGCGCTGTTCGATCGCGCCACCACCGCCAAGGATCACACCGTCAGTTTGCTCAAGACGGCGCTGGCCCGTTTGACGCAGGAAGAAGCCGACCGCGCCGAGTTGGAGAAGTTGCGCGCCGCCGCTGCGGAGCGTGAGGCGCGCGAACAGGCCGAGCGCGAAGCCCGCGAAGCTGAAGAGATCGCCGCCGCTGAGGCTAAGGCCCAGGAAGAACGCCGGGTTGCCGCCGAGAAGGCAGAAGCCGAGCGCATCCAGCGTGTGGAACGCGAGGCTGCGGAGCGCGCGCAGCGGGAAGCTGAAGCCGCTGCGCGTGCCGAGCAAGAGCGTCGCGACCGGGAGCACGCCGAAGCCCTTGCTGCTGAGCGCCGCCGGGCCGAGCAGGCAGAGCGAGATGCGCAGGCTGAGCGCGACCGGATCGCCGCCGCCGAAGCCGCCCGCCAGAAGGAAGCGGATCGTCTTGCCGCCGAGCAGGCCAAGCGCGACGCCGACCAGAAGCACCGCACGAAGGTCAAGACTGCCGCCAAGGAGGCGTTGATCACGTGCGGCGCCGACGACGAAACCGCGCGCAAGATCGTAATTGCGATCATCGCCGGTGAAATCCCCAACGTTTCGCTGAGGTTCTGACCATGACGGACAATCCTTTTGCCTTTGATTATCGCGAGCCTGAGCCATCGACGTCGGTTGGAGGCGTTGGCGAGGCCAGTGCGCCAGCCACAATCACCCCCGGTTTTCACCAGATGGACGCCGCGACCTATCACGCGGATCCCGCCCCGACGCCAAGCCTGTCGTCCACGCTGGCCAAGGTTATCACCAGCAAGTCGCCGCTGCACGCATGGCACGCCTGTCGCCGCCTGAACCCGGATTGCGTCTCGGTCGAGCGCAAGGCATTCGACATCGGCACGGCTGCGCATCGCGCGCTGCTGGGTGTCGGCGAAGATTACGTCGCCATCCCCGGCGAACTGCTGGCAACCAACGGCGCGGCCAGCACGAAGGAGGCGAAGGCGTTCATTGCGGACGCCCGCGCGTCTGGCCGCACCCCGCTCAAGGCTGACGAGGTGGATCAGGTCGAGGCGATGCGCGCGGCTGCCGTCGCCAAGTTGAACAGCTACGGCATCCACCTTGACCCGGCGCGGTCGGAAATGGCCGCATTCGCCGAGATCGATGGCATCTGGTGCCGCGCCCTGTTCGATAACGCGCCTGAGGCGACCTACGAACCGCTCTACGACTACAAGACGTGCGAGGACGCGAGCCCGGAGGCGTGCCTCAAGTCGATCATCAACTACGGCTATGACGTGCAGGCGGCCCACTACCTCGCCGTATGGAAGGCGATCACCGGAGAGGATCGCGCCTTCACCTTCATCTTCCAGGAGAAGCCGGCACCGCATGAGGTGACGCTGATCCGCTTGTCCGGCTCGTTCCGCGATCTGGGCGAGAACCGCGCAGCCCGCGCCCGCAAGCTGTGGCGCGAGTGCGTCACCACCAACAACTGGCCCGGATACGGCAACAAGTCGGAGAACGCCCGCGCGACCAAGACGCGCCGCAAGGATGTGCCGTGGGATCCGGCGAGCGACGGCGACCTGATGTTCGAAATGACGGCGATGATCATTCTCGACCCGATCGCGCCCGGTTGCCCGGTCCACCAGATCAAGGTGGCCGATCAGTTCAAGGGGCTGCTCAACCCGCAGCGCCCGATGAGCGAGGCGACCGGCCACGCCATGGCCGAATGGGCCAAGGGGCAGGGTGGTGCGCAGAAGCAGAAGGAAGTGATGGACCTCGCCCGCGAGAAGGCGCGCGGCGGAACGGAGGTGTTCACCGCGTGGTGGCAGAGCGGCGAGGGCAAGGAAGCCCGCCCGACCGTACGCCCGATCATGGACGAGATCCAGGCGCTCTGCCGGGTGGCCGATGAACTGGCGGCGATGCCGGATGACGTGCCATTCGTGCCGGAAGGGCCGGCGGATGAGCAGCGGGGTGACGGGTTCGCTGACGAGATGCCCGACATGGAGCGCGCGTCGTGACGTGGGCCGCCGCCACACGTGCGAGGCAGGAGCGCGCCGAAGCCAAGGCCGCGAAGCTAGCTGATGCGATGCGGATCGCACGGTCGAAGAAGGACGCTGCGCGCATTGCCGGCATCCCGACGCGCACCGCTCGCCGCCTGCGCTGCCGGCTGCCCGCATGAAGACCCGCGCCACCCCGGCGCAGCGTGAGAGCCTGGCTCAACCAGGCGAGCCCGGAGCGCTTCGGGCGGATGGAGGAAATGAAATGATGCACGACATTCTGCACAGCGAAGGCTCTGACAGCATCGTCATCGTGGATCGGGCCACCGGCGACGATATCGCTGAGGTGTTTCACTGCGACCGCCACACGGTCAACCAGACGCGCGATCAGGCGCTTGAGACTGCCGCGCTTTATGCCGCTGCGCCGCTCCTGTTGGCGGCGTTGCAGGAGGTGTTTGCAGACGCTGACTGCACCGGAAAGCTGTCGTGGATGGACCGGGCGGCGTTTGCCATCGCCAGCGCGGCCCGCGTGGTGCCCGAGTGACTTCTCCCACAGGAGCAAGCAGCATGACCGAGGATAGAGCGCCATGCCCGTTTTGCGGCAACGCATCGGTCCAGCTTACATCGATCCGTGACGGCTACGAAGCGTGGTGCAAGTGCGGAGCCAGCATGACGGCGAGCAACCCCGACAGCCGGAACAAGGTGATCGCGAAGTGGAATGCTCGCACGTTCGCCTCCCAAGCATCACAGCCAGCAGAAGGGGATGGCTGGGTGATGGTGCCGCGTGAGAGATTGGCCGTGTTTCAGCGCGTCATATGCGGGGATTGGTGCCAGCCCGACCGGCATATTCCTGAGTGTGCGGAAGCGTCCGCGATGCTCGCCGCCACCCCCAAGGCCCCTGATGCGGGAGAGGTGGGGCCGTGCTTCCTGTGCGCGGGTACGTGCCGAGGGCATTCGCTTGTTGATGAGGCGACCTGGGAGCCTGAAGCCGGATCGGAGGCGCAGCGCATTCGTGATGCCGCCACCCCACCAGCCCCGAACGACGACCTGCGGGCGGCGCTGGAGGCGATCCTTAAGCTGGAAACGCGCGACGTTCACGTCGGATATGACCATGGTAGTGGCGGCGGGAATTACGTCTACGCCGATTTCATTTCGGCAGACGAAGCGTTCGCTATTGCCCGCGCCGCCCTCAAGGAGAACCGCCGTGGCTGACACCGTGAGCGTGACGCAGCTAAAGCCGTGCCCGAATCCGTGGTGCGAGCAGAGCGACCCGGTCGTCGGTGAGCGTCGCGATGTGTGGCGTGCGAAGCGACCGCTGCGAGTGCAATGCCAATGCGGCATGGCTGGTCCTGATGCCGACACTGAAGCAGGCGCCATCACCGCATGGAACACCCGCGCCTCCACGCAGCCCGCACCCGCGTTTCCGAGGGAGGAGGTGGCGGCAGAGGTTCGCGCTCTTCGTGACGCCTTGCTGTGGTATCGCGACAACGCCGCCATGTGCCGCAAGATCGGCAGCATTGGCGAACCCGCACGGAAAGCCCTTGATGCAGATGGCGGTAAGCGCGCGGATGAGGTGATGGACAACAGCCCGGTTCTCGCCGCCCTCCTCCAAGGCAAGCAGCCATGAAGCCCAACACCGCCCGCGTTCGTATCGACCGCGACACCGGCCGACTATGGCTGACCGAGGAACGGTATCGCCAGCCCATCCGCCGCGTGAAGGACATAACCGATGACGTGATCTTCGCCTTCGGTGCCGAGCTCACCGCGATCGAGGGACAGGACAAGCTCGTCTCTGGCTTTCGCATGAGCGACGGCGTGGAGATCAGGATCACTGCTGAATTGGTGGAGGGGGAGAGCGCATGAAATACTACGTCGATTGCGAGTTTGACGGCCATAACGGGCCGTTGCTCAGCTTGGCGCTTGTTTGCGACGATGGATCGAGCATCCACATCGAAACCACCGCCAGAGCCAAAGACCCTTGGGTTGTCGCGAATGTCGTGCCGCTGATGAGCGAGAACGATGCGACCACCCATCCTCTGGTGGAGCCGTATCAGGTTGGAGCGCACATTCGAGCCTTCGTGGGCAGCGATCCTACGCCAACGGTCATTGCTGACAGTCCGGTGGATATCGGACGCTTTTGCCAAGCGCTGATGACTGATGAGCGCGGACAATATGCGCCCAACACTTGGGACCGCTGGGTTTTCAGAGTCCATGATGTGGACTGCTACCCGACCGACCTGCCTGGCGCCGTTCAGCACAATGCATGGTGGGACGCGATGGCGCTGCGTCATAAGTTGGAGAGCCAGCCATGAAGCGCGAATACGTGAACGGCTTCCGCCGCATCGAGAACCCGCCCCGCACATGGCTGCGGATCAACGAGCATCAGGACAAGACACTGCCCGGAATCGGGCCAGAGGTCGAGGCCGCGCTGATCGAGGCGCGCGAACGAGAGGTGAGAGGATGAGTGCGCAACCCAAGCAGCGCTATCCGCGCAAGTCGGAGATCCAGCGCGCGATTGATGCTGGCCGGGCGTGTGGGTTGGATGTGGCCGGCTATGAGATCGGGCCCGGCGGTGTGATCCGCATCATGGAAGCGCGGGCATCCAAGCCGGCGAGCAACGACTTCGACAGGTGGCAGGATCAGCTTTGACCGTCCAATACATCCGCGATCGCAAGAAGAAGCGATGGTATGTCTATGCCTACAAGGGCGGGCCCCGCATCATGCTGCACGAAGGCCCGCGCCGCCCCACGCTTGGGCGCAAAGAGCATGAAGCGATCGCGGAAGCCCTTGCCAGTCGGGGAGCCATCAACCCAGAGACGCTCAATGCCGTTATCCGTGCGTGGCGCAATTCACCGGAATGGAAGAAGCTGAGCGACGGCACGCGTAAGACGTGGGGCCGGCACCTGGATCGCATTGAAGCCAAGTGGGGCGATAAGCCGCTCGCCGTATGGAACGATCCTCGCATGAAGGCGAAGGTGGTCGAATGGCGCAACACGTTTCAGGACAAGCCGCGCACTGCTGACATCGGCGTCACAGTGCTGGTGGCCCTCCTGAAATGGGCGATGCTCAACGGGCAGGGCATCACGATCAATGTCGCGGCGAATATCCCCCAGCTCTACAGCGGGGCCCAGCGGGAAGAGATCGTCTGGACGCCAGAGGACATGCAGCGCTTCGCAGAGAAGGCGATCGAGCTCGAGCGCGAGCATGTGATCGATGGGCTATGGCTCGCGGCTTTGACCGGCCTGCGCCGCGCCGATCTGGTCACGCTCACCTTCCAGCATGTCGGCGAGTTCGCAGTTACCAAGACGGCGCTCAAGAAAAGCCGCGGCCGGCGCCGGAAAGCAACGATCCCGATGACGCCCGATTTAGAGGCATTGCTTGCCGAGTTGCGCACCCGCGATCGTGAGGACGGCGTGGACACCGTGCTGGTCAACAGCTTCGGCCGACCGTGGAGCGGCGACGGTTTCGGCGGATCGTTCAATCGGATCCGCGATGCCGCGCGCATCGAACATGAGGATGAGGACGGCGCGCGCCGGCTCAAGCATCTCCACGATCTGCGCGGCACGTTCTGCACCATGCTGCTGAGCGAGTGCCAGCTCACCGACAAGGAAGCCGCAGACATCATGGCGTGGTCGCCCGACCGCGTGGCGCATATCCGCAAGACTTATGTTGACGACAGTCGGGTGGTCGTGGCAATCGGCGAGCGCATCGCAGGGCGCGCCCGAGCAAAACGGGAGGCAAAACAGCGATGACCAGCTTGACCGAAATGCGCGGAAAAGCTAGTGTTTGCGGGTGTAGCTCAATGGTAGAGCAGAAGCTTCCCAAGCTTACGACGAGGGTTCGATTCCCTTCACCCGCTCCATCCTCCTTTATCGCGGGGCTTCGCCTCGCGCCTGCGGATGTCATCTGAAAGCGACCGCTTGTCCCGCCCTTGTTGGTGCTGCGGCTTGTTGCTGCGTTCGTCCGCGCAAATGGAGCCTTGAGATACTTCGATGACGTCATGCCGGAAAAAGATCGAAGTCCAGATCCTGGACCCGCGGCTACGTGAATGGGGCCTTCCCCGGTATCAGACGGACATGGCGGCGGGTGTCGACCTGCACGCCTGCATCGATGAACCGCTGGTTCTGCAACCGCAGGCGCCGGCAGTGCTTGTTCCCTCCGGCATGGCCGTGTTGATGAACGATCCGGACATGGCCGCGCTCGTCCTCGCCAGGTCCGGCCTGGGGCACAAGAAGGGTCTTATCCTCGGCCAGTCCGTGGGGCTGATCGATGCCGATTACACGGCGCAGATCTTCGTCAGCGCGTGGCTTCGGACCCCGCCGGGCAGCGAGACGCTCACCATCAATCCGGGCGACCGGATTGCGCAGCTGGTGTTCGTTCCGATCATCCGCCCGGAGCTCAGCTTCGTTGACACGCTCAGCGCGACCACCGCGCGCGGCGGCGGCGGGTTCGGGTCCACGGGCTTCGGCACCACCTGATCCCTGCCGCATGAGTTCATGCCCCCTTCTTAAGACTACGGCAGCCGCCCGCGCGGGAAGCCATGCCGCACGGCCAGTCTGACGGCGGCTGCACGATGATCGGCACCGCCCCTCCCTCGCCCGCGGCCCTCACCGGCTGCCCTCTCCGGCTAGACGTGCGCGCCAACCTGCTCGATAGTGGGTGGAGCATGGGCATAAGCGGGACGGTGAAGCAGTGATTGCGATCTCCCTGATGCTGGCCTTGAGCCAGGCGGCGTCGGCTGTCGGCGCGACGCCGGCCGTTGAGCCCGCACAGGCGGGTTCTTCGACGCGTGCGCCCGTCGCTCCCCTGCCGGCCATCCCGGACGAGTTGTCGACCCTGCCGGAGTTGAAGCTGCGCCGCCCGCAACCGGATGCGACCGCCTTGTCCTTCTTCGTGCGGGATGAGGTGCGCGCCGGACGGTGCAGCGCCGACAGTCCGCTCCGCCTCGACCTGGCCGTCCTGGTCACGTCGGGCGGCCAGCTGCGCCGCATCCGCCCCAATGCGATCGGCTGCCCCACCGTGGAGCAATATGCCTCGGGCGTGGTGATGCGCATGGCGCGCGGCAATGTGTCACCACCGCTCGAAGACCGCTGGTACCGCGTGTCGTTCACCTTCGCATGGCAGTGACACTCGGCGAGGAAGAGCGCGCGCGCTATGCCCGGCAGATCATCCTTCGTGAGATCGGCGGCGGCGGCCAGCGCCGGCTGAAGCGCGCCACCGTGGCGGTGATCGGCGCTGGCGGCATCGGATCACCGGCCATCGCCTATCTCGCGGCGGCCGGCATCGGGCGTCTGGTCGTCATCGACGATGATCGGGTGGACCTCTCCAACCTGCAGCGCCAGATCCTCTTTGGTACTGCCGATGTCGGCGCCTTGAAGGCCGAACGGGCCGCCACCGCCGTTGCGCGCCACAATCCGAACGTTGCCGTGGCGGTCGCCCCCGCCCGGATCACCGCCGACAATGCCGCAGCCTTGTTGTCGGGGGCGGATGTGGTGGTCGACGGGTGCGACAATTTCGCGACCCGCCTCGCCGTGGCCGATGCCGCGCTGGCGCGGCGCATCCCGCTCGTCTCGGCGGCGGTCGGCCAGTTCGAAGGTCAGTTGGCGACGTATCGCGGCTGGGAAGCGGGCAAGCCGTGCTATCGCTGCCTGGTGGGCAGTGCGCCCGATCGGGATGAAGCGACCTGCGCGGAGCAGGGCGTGCTCGGGCCTGTCACGGGCGTCCTTGGCAGCATGGCGGCGCTTGAGGCAATCCGGGCGGTGGCGCCGTTCGGCGAAGATCCGGCCGGCCGGCTGACCTTGCTCGACCTGCTGGATCTCCGCTTCCGAACCATCCGGGTGCCAAAGGACCCGGCCTGTCCCGCCTGCGGCGGCGCTTAGTTCACCAGTTCCTTGGCGAACGCCCGAACCGCCGGGCCGATGTCGTCACGGGCAAGCGCCAGCGCAAGGTTGGCCTGGATGAAGCCCGCCTTGTCGCCGCAATCATAGCGCTGGCCGGTGAAGGTATAGCCATGGAAAGGCTGTTTCCCGATCAGCTGCGCCATCGCGTCGGTCAGCTGGATCTCGCCGCCCGCCCCCTTCACCGGATTGTCGAGGATCTTCATCACCTCGGGCTGAAGGATGTAGCGGCCCGGCGTCATCAGGTTCGACTTTGCCGTGCCCTTCTTGGGCTTTTCGATCACTTCGAGCACTTCGGTCAGCGCGCCATCGACCTTGCCCGGGGTGATGATCCCGTATTTGTCGGTTTCCTCGGGCGCCACTTCCAGCGCGCCGATCAGATTGCCGCCGACGCGGTGATAGGCTTCCACCATCTGCGCCAGAAAGCCCGGCGTGCCGACCATCAGCTCATCGGGAAGCAGCACGGCGAATGGCTCGTCGCCGACGATTTCGCGCGCACACCACACCGCATGGCCCAGGCCCAGCGGCTCCTGCTGGCGCACATACACCGGAGAACCAGGCTTCTGCCGGATATTCTCGATCAGCGTCAGGGGCTTGCCCCGCGCCTTCATCGTGGCTTCCAGCTCAAAGGAAATATCGAAATGATCTTCCAGCGCGCCCTTCCCCCGGCCGGTGACGAAGATGATCTGCTCGATCCCCGCCTCGATCGCTTCCTCCACCGCATATTGGATCAGCGGCTTGTCGACGACGGTCAGCATTTCCTTCGGCATTGACTTGGTCGCCGGGAGAAATCGCGTTCCAAGTCCGGCAACCGGGAATACGGCCTTACGCAGCGGCTTGATGGACGACATCGATGATTATCTCCCCGAGCATTTCGCCGTGGGACTTAACGAGACGCTGCGTTGCGGCAAAGCAGGAATTGCGTAGATCCGTTTAGGTCGTCCTTAATTGCTGGGTGTTAGCCCCTTCCCATGAAGACGCTGGTTATCTTTGGTACCCGCCCTGAGGCGATCAAGCTGTTCCCGGTCGTGCGCGCGCTCCAGGCGCAACCTGCGCTGCAGGTGCGCACGTGCGTGACGGCGCAGCACCGCGGCCTGCTGGATCAGGTTCTGGCGATCGCCGGCCTCGCGCCGGACATCGACCTTGATCTGATGGAGCCGGGCCAGACGCTCGATCGCCTGACCGCACGGCTGCTGACCGGCATCGGCGAGGTGCTGGATCGGGAGCGTCCTGATCGGGTCATCGTCCAGGGAGATACGGCCACCGCCATGTGCGGCGCGCTTGCGGCCTATTATCGCAAGATGCCGGTCGCGCATGTCGAGGCAGGGCTGCGGTCCGGCGACATCTACCATCCCTGGCCGGAGGAGGTGAACCGTCGGATCGTGGCGCCGATCGCCGATCTCCACTTCGCCCCCACGCAGACGGCGGCCGAGGCTCTGGCGCGTGAAAACGTCCGTGCGGGCGTGCATGTGACCGGCAATACCGTGATCGACGCGCTGCACTGGACGCGCGACCGGATCGCCGCCGATCCCAGCCTCGCGCAGGATCTGGACGATGTCGCCGCACGCTTCGCCGGCAAGCGCATCGTTCTGGTCACGACCCACCGCCGCGAGAATTTTGGGGACGGCATGGCGTCGATCGCGCGCGCGATCGCCCGCATCGGCGCGCGGCCGGATGTGGCCGTGCTCTTCCCGATGCATCCCAATCCGAACGTCGCTTCCGTCATGGATGCCGTGCTTGGTGAGCGGGCGAACGTCGCCCGCATCGATCCGCTCGATTATCCGCATTTCATCCGTGCGCTCGGCATGTGCGATCTCGCGCTCACCGATTCCGGTGGCGTGCAGGAAGAAGCGCCGGCTCTGGGCAAACCCGTGCTGGTGATGCGCGACACCACGGAGCGGCCGGAAGGCGTTGCCGCCGGCACCGCCCGGCTGATCGGCGCGGATGAAGACCGGATCGTTTCCGAAGTCTTCACGCTTCTGGATGACAAGCCCGCCTATGCCGCGATGGCGCGTGCCCATAATCCCTTCGGGGACGGCCAGGCGAGTGAACGGATCGCAAGGATCATCGCTGATGAAATCAGATAATGAACTGAACGTCGTTGTCCTCGGCCTCGGCTATATCGGGCTGCCGACGGCGGCGGTGATCGCGCGCACGGGCGCAAAGGTGCTCGGGATCGATGTCCACCAGTCGGTGGTGGACACGATCAACTCGGGCCGTGTGCATATCGAGGAAGTCGATCTCGATGGTCTGGTCTCCGGCGTGGTGGCGCGCGGCCATCTGCGCGCCTCCACCGCCATCGAGACCGCCGATGTGTTTGTCATCGCGGTGCCCACGCCGTTTGCGGACGATCGCTCGCCCGACATCGCTTATGTGCTTGAAGCCGCAACCAGCCTCGCCCCGGTTCTGAAGACGGGCGATACGGTGATCCTCGAATCGACTTCTCCCGTGGGCACGACCGAAAAGGTGCGCGACCTGCTCGCCCGCCTCCGCCCGGATCTGCGCGCGCCCGGTCTTGGCGAGGGTGCGGATTATGCGGTGGCCTATTGTCCGGAACGCGTGCTGCCGGGTCGCATCCTCGTTGAACTGATCGATAATGATCGGGTGATCGGCGGCATCACCCCGCGTTGCGCGCGCAAGGCGCTGACCTTCTACCGCCGGTTCGTTCGCGGCGCCTGCGTCACCACCAATGCGCGTGCGGCGGAGATGACGAAGCTGACGGAGAACGCTTTTCGCGACGTCAACATCGCCTTCGCCAACGAACTGAGCCTCGTCGCCGAGACCATGGGCGTGGACGTGTGGGAGGTGATCCGCCTCGCCAACCGCCACCCGCGGGTGAACATCCTTCAGCCCGGCCCCGGCGTTGGCGGTCATTGTATCGCCGTCGACCCGTGGTTCCTCGTCGCGGCCGACCCGGCGAACACGCCGCTGATCCGCACTGCGCGTGAGGTAAATGACGGCAAGACCGACCATGTGATCGCGCGCGCCGCCGCCATGATCGAGGGGAACCCGGGCGTTCCGGTCGCCTGCCTGGGCCTGGCCTTCAAGGCGAACATCGATGATTTTCGCGAAAGCCCGGCGCTGAAGGTCGCCACTGCGCTCGCGGCACGGTTCGGCAATCGCATTCGGATTGTCGAGCCTTATGCGGCGCAGCTTCCCGCCGCCCTGGCCACGACGGGTGCGACGCTGATCGACATCGATACCGCGATTGAACGCTGCCCCGTGATGATCGTGCTCGTCGATCACGACGTGTTCCGCTCCGTCCCGCTGGAGGAGCGTGACGGCAAACAGGTGCTCGACACGCGGGGCATCTGGCCCGATCAGCCGCAGCCCCGCGCATCCAGCCCGCTGCGCATGACCGGTTGACCGGCCGGCAGTTGTTGCGGGTGACCGCCTCCTTGGATAGAGGCTCCGCTCTTCCTAATATATCGGCCGCTTATGCTTTCGCGCCTTTTCACGCGCCGTCGTCCCGAACCGATCCAGGCGGAATTGCCTGAGGGCCGGCGCATCTATGCGATCGGGGATATCCACGGCCGGCTGGACCTGCTCGAACAACTGCTGGCTCTCATCGAACAGGATGATGCCGCACGCGGTCGGGCTCGGACCGGGCTCATCTTTCTTGGTGATCTGGTGGATCGCGGCCCGGATTCGGCCGGCGTCGTGGAACGCGTCCGCCGCTTGTGTGTCGAACGCCCCGACACACGCTGTCTCAGCGGCAATCACGAGGAAATCTTCCTCGGCGCGCATGAGGGGAATGGCGAGTTGGTCCGCCTGTTGCTGCGGGCCGGCGGCTTTGAGACGCTGCTCAGCTATGGGCTGGGTGCGGACGAGATCGAGCAGGCGAATATCGCTGAGCTTGCCGAGATGATCGAGCGCGCCGTGCCCGCCGAGCATGTGGTGTTCCTGCGATCGCTCGACGATTATCTGCTGGAGGGCGATTATCTGTTCGTCCACGCCGGCATCCGGCCCGGTGTGGCGGTGGAGCAACAATCGCCGCGCGACCTGCGCTGGATCCGCCAGCCGTTCCTCGATTTCGCGGGAAACCACGGCAAGCTGGTCGTGCATGGCCACACCATCACCGACGATGTGGTTCAGCGGGACAACAGAATCGGCATCGATACCGGTGCTTACCGGACAGGCCGACTCACCGCGCTGGGGCTGGAAGGTCGCGATCGATGGTTCCTTGACACCGCCGCTGACCGGCCGGAAGCTGTCGACTGATCGAAAATCGCGTTGAATTGTTGCAACACAGCGGGAAATTGGCCAACACCTACCACTCTAGTGCGCTATATCCGTTGCGTTGCGATGCGATCTCTGTCAGATCGGCGCAACGGACAAAAAAGGGAGTTCGTGATGAAGCTTCGTAACTATTTTGCGGCCGTTGCCGCTGCCTCGCTGGCGGCTGCTCCCGCCGTTGCCGCTCCGGCCTCGACCGCCAAGGTCGCTCGCGCCAGCGCTCCGGTTGCTCAGGGTGAGCAGGCTGCTGGCGGCGGCGTGATCGTTGCCGTTCTGGCGGCTGCTGCCGTGATCGCCGGCATCGTCATCATCGCCGATTCGGACGATGAAGCCGACAGCAACTGAGCTCCCGCTCTGTTGAAGAGAATAGCGGCCTTCGGGCCGCTATTTTTTTGCCTGCTTGATGCGACCCCGCCATCGTACCGAGCGGCGTTCCCCAGGATCTTGCCCCTGATCCGCAGATGGGCTCAACAAGCCGCGTCAGAAAACCGGCTGGTCCATCCGACCGCTGCGCGCCCTCTTCCGCCAGAACCGCATCCGCTCCGTAACCGCGAACGTCAGCCGAGCCGATCGTCAGCGCGCGGTTGAACGCGGGGCACCTCTTCCCGCCTGCGCAATGCCTGCGGAACTGCGACGCTAAACCAGCGCCAACCATCATGTGAGGAAATCGAGGCGCGCGGACGCCGGAAGGGTCGCGGCTCACACCTTGCCACGGCCAGGCGGCTGCGGCGCGGAAGCACCAACCGAAAAGCGCCGGCTCGGGAAGTTGGCGGGGAAGGTCGCCCTTCCCCGCCGTTCAATCGTCAGTTGCTGTCCGAATCGTCATCATCATCGTCGCTATCGACGACGAGATAGATGCCGCCTGCCACGATCGCCGCCGCCAGGATGCCCGCGACCACGCCGCCGTTCGCCACCTTCTCCGACGAATCGACCGACGCTGCTGCTCGCGTGGACTGAGCCAGCGCTGGCTTTGCAGCCGTGGCCGCCGTCGCCGCAACCGGCGTCAGGACAAGCGCACTTCCCGCCAGCCCCGTGAGTAACTTCGCAATCATTCCCTTTCTCCCGTTCAGATACGCGCAGCGGTGCGACGCAACATAGGTAACCGCCAGCAACCAATAAGTGCTGACCGGCGTTTCAGTTCCGTAAATCGTTATGGCAATGTACCGATTTTTGCGCGCGTGCGGCACAAAGGAAACAGACCTTCCCGGCCGCCCCCTTCAGAGCTGCCCATAGATCTGTCGCAAGCATAAGCGCTGCGCTTCAGCGATGCTGAAATCAAAAGCCGGAGCTGCTGAACGTAAGGGACGAACGCAAGTCGTCCTGGCAATCACCATGTTGACGGCCAATGCCAGCAAACACTTAGCGAAAGCTGGCGCACCCGACAGGATTCGAACCTGTGGCCTCTGCCTTCGGAGGGCAGCGCTCTATCCAGCTGAGCTACGGGTGCCGGAAAGGAGCGCCTAGCAGCGGTCGGCGGCGGGCGCCAGCGGTTTTACGCAGGTCGCCTTACTTGGCGAGTTCGACCGGCTGGAACGGCGCCAGCCCGCAGCTTGCGCCGCGCATGGGCGGGTTTACGCTGAACACGGTGATGATGTCCTGCGCGCACAATTGGCTGAGCGACGTGGCGTAGCTGAACCGTCGTTCGAACCCGAGCTGGGGGCAGGAGTTCGGCAGCGTGACGCGATAATAGCGGCCGCCGTTCACGCGAAAGTCGATGATCTGGTCGCTGCGTACCAGGCTTTCGCGAATGCTGCTGATCGGGATGCAGGTCTGCGGCGCGCCCGCGGGTGTTGCGGCGGGCACGGCGTTCCGATCCCGCGCGGCACCCGGCGCGGTGAGGGTCGCGATGGCGAGGGCAACCGGAAACAGGATACGCATCGACCTTCTCCTTCTGCCCTCGCCGTGGTCATTCCCCGGCGAAGGCGCTCTTCAGGCGGGAGAAGAAGCCCTGGCTCGCAGGACATTCATCCCCCGTCTCCGTCTCGCGGAACTCCTCCAGCAAGGCACGCTGACGGGTGGACAGCCGCGTTGGCGTTTCAACGTCGATCTGCACCACCAGATCCCCGAAGCCCCTGCCCTGCAGCACCGGCATGCCGGCGCCGCGCTGGCGCAGCTGCTTGCCGGACTGGATGCCAGCCGGGATGCGCAGTTCATGGTTCCGCCCGTCCAGCCCCGGGATGGTAAGCGATCCGCCGAGCGCGGCGGTGGTGAAGCTGATCGGCGCGCGCGCGAACAGCGTAGTCCCCTCGCGCTCGAACAGGCTGTGCCGCTTCACGTGAAGGAAGATATAAAGGTCGCCGGCCGGCGCACCGCGCGCACCAGCCTCGCCCTCGCCGGTCATGCGCACGCGGGTCCCTTCGTCCACCCCCGGCGGGATCTCGACGCTCAGCGTCTTGGTACGCTCGATCCGGCCATCCCCGCGGCAGTCCGGGCAGGGGTCGTCAATCACCTGACCGGAGCCGTTGCAGACCGGACAAGCGCGCTCCACGACGAAAAAGCCCTGCTGTGCCCGCACCTTGCCGTGCCCGGCGCAGGTGTTGCAGGTGTGCGGATGGCTACCGGCACGCGCGCCTGAACCGTGGCACGTGTCGCAGGCGGCCGTCACATCGACCGTGATCTCCGCGGATTTGCCGTGAAAGGCCTCCTCCAGCGTGATCTCCATGTCGTACCGCAGATCGGCGCCGCGGCGCACCTGCTGGCGACCGCCCGGGCGGCCACCCATGAATTCGCCAAAGACGCTCTCGAAAATGTCGGAGAAGCCGGAGAAATCCGCATGGCCGTTGCCTGCGCCGCCACCGCCGTTGCGAAAGGCGGCATGGCCGTAGCGGTCATAGGCCGCGCGCTTCTGCGGATCCTTCAGGCAGTCATAAGCCTCGCTGACCGCCTTGAACTTGGCTTCAGAATCCTTGCACCCGGCATTCTTGTCCGGGTGATACTTCATCGCCAGCTTGCGGTATGCGGACTTGATCGTCCCGGCATCGGCCGAACGCTCGACCTCCAGCAGTTCGTAGAAATCAACTTCGGTCATGCGGACCTCATAGCCCTCTCCCCTCCGGGAAGAGGGTTGAGAGAAGGGCAGTCATCGGCCGTTCCGACCTGCCCCTCTCCCGCCTTCACTTCGTTCGGCTGCCCTCTCCCCGGTGGGAAGAGGGCGAACCCATTACGCCTTCTGATTGTCGTCAACTTCCGAGAACTCGGCGTCGACCACATCATCTTCCTTCGGCGCATCGGTGCCGGCATCGGCGTTCGGGGAAGCCTCAGCCTGCTGCTGCTTCTCGTAGATCGCCTGTCCCAGCTTCATCGCGACCTGCGCCAGCGCCTGGCTCTTCTCGTTCATCGCCTCGGGATCACCACCCTCGACCGCCGCCTTGGCGGCATCGATCGCGGCCTGGATCTCGCCCTTCAGCGCCTCGTCCACCTTGTCGCCATTGTCGGCAAGCTGGCGCTCGGTGGTGTGGATCAGCGATTCGGCGTTGTTCTTCGCCTCGGCACCAGCCTTGCGCTTCTTGTCCTCCTCGGCGAACTGCTCGGCTTCCTGCACCATCTTCTCGATGTCGGCATCCGACAGACCGCCCGATGCCTGAATGCGGATCTGCTGCTCCTTGCCGGTGCCCTTGTCCTTGGCCGACACGTTCACGATGCCGTTGGCGTCGATGTCGAACGTCACCTCGATCTGCGGCACGCCGCGCGGTGCCGGCGGGATGCCGACGAGATCGAACTGGCCGAGCATCTTGTTGTCGGCCGCCATCTCGCGCTCGCCCTGGAACACGCGGATCGTCACCGCCTGCTGATTGTCATCGGCAGTCGAATAGGTCTGCGACTTCTTGGTCGGGATCGTGGTGTTGCGATCGATCATGCGGGTGAACACGCCGCCCAGCGTTTCGATGCCCAGCGACAGCGGCGTCACGTCGAGCAGCAGCACGTCCTTGACGTCGCCCTGCAGCACGCCCGCCTGGATCGCCGCGCCCATCGCCACGACTTCGTCCGGGTTCACGCCGGTGTGCGGCTCCTTGCCGAAGAAGTTCTTCACCGCTTCGCGCACCTTGGGCATGCGCGTCATGCCACCGACGAGCACCACTTCGCTGATGTCGCTGGCCTTAACGCCCGCATCGGCAAGCGCCTTCTTCATCGGCTCGATCGTGCGCTTGATCAGGTCATCGACCAGACGCTCCAGGTCGGCGCGGCTGATCGTCTTGACGAGGTGCTTCGGGCCATTCTGGTCGGCGGTGATGAACGGCAGGTTCACCTCGGTCGAGGCGGCCGACGACAGCTCGATCTTCGCCTTCTCGGCTGCTTCCTTCAGGCGCTGCAGCGCGAGCTTGTCCTTGGTGAGGTCGATGCCCTCATCCTTCTTGAAGCCCTCTGCCAGGTAATCGACCAGCTTGTTGTCGAAGTCTTCGCCACCCAGGAAGGTATCGCCGTTGGTGGCCTTCACCTCGAACACGCCGTCCCCGATCTCCAGGATCGAAACGTCGAAGGTGCCGCCGCCAAGGTCATAGACCGCGATGGTCTTGCCGTCCTGCTTCTCCAGGCCATAGGCGAGCGCCGCCGCCGTCGGCTCGTTGATGATACGCAGCACTTCAAGGCCCGCGATCTGGCCGGCATCCTTGGTCGCCTGGCGCTGCGCGTCGTTGAAATACGCCGGCACGGTGATCACCGCCTGCGTGACCGTCTCGCCAAGATAGCTCTCGGCGGTTTCCTTCATCTTCTGCAGCGTGAAGGCGCTGATCTGCGACGGGCTGTAATCCTTGCCGCCGGCCTGCACCCAGGCGTCGCCATTGGCGCCGCGCACGATGTGATACGGGACGAGCTCGGTATCCTTCTTGGTGATCGGATCGTCGAAGCGGCGGCCGATCAGGCGCTTCACCGCGAAGATGGTGTTGTCGCCGTTCGTCACCGCCTGCCGCTTGGCCGGCTGGCCGACCAGCCGCTCGCCATCCTTGGCGAAGGCGACGATCGACGGCGTGGTGCGCGCGCCTTCCGCATTCTCGATCACCTTGGGCTTGCCGCCCTCCATCACTGCGACGCAGCTGTTGGTGGTGCCAAGATCAATACCGATAACTTTTGCCATGAGTGCTCTTCTAGCCCCTGCTCAAACAAAAAACCTGCCGCTTCGCCCCGTTACGGCGACGGAACAGCGTTGACGAAGCGCGATATAGGTGCCGGTTCCCACGCCGCAAGGCACCTCCCCAGCTTGCCGCCGGAGACGGCGCGGCGTAGCGATCCGGCATCGTTTCGCCTGGGAGAAGCCCTTGTTCCGCACTGCCGCCGCGCTCGCCATTGCCGCTGCCGCCCTCACTGGATGTGCGCCCGAGCCGCAATTGTCCATCAGCGATGCCTGGGTGCGCCTTGCCGCGGTCGACGGGCGGCCCGCGGCCGGCTATTTCACCGTCAATGGCGGGCCGGCGGCGGCAACGCTGGTCAGCGTCCGGACGGATCTTGCCCTGCGTACCGAGCTTCACGAAAGCATGGCGGCGGCGGGCGGCGGCATGACGATGGACGCGATCGATCAGGTGCCCGTTCCCGCACGCGGTGAGGTGCGGTTCGCGCCCGGCGGCAAACATGCCATGCTGTTCGGCGTGAACCCTCAGGTGAAGCCGGGCACTTCGCTTACCCTCACCTTCACCTTTGCCGATTCGACCCGGATACAGCACAAGGCACGCGTCATCGCCGCGGGGGATCAGGCACCGTCTGTCGACTGATCGCCGATGGCGGCTGTACCGGCATCGCTGTGCAATCGCCGGGTCAGATCACTGGTCCGTAACCTTTGCGCGGCATCACTTTTGCGATGATCAAGCTTGCGACATGGCAGAACCGGGTGAGACGCCGGGTGGAAGGGCGCAGCCCCCGGCAGATCGCCGCGCTGACCCTCAAGACGCTCCGCCATGCCGCCCGCAGCTTCAGCCCCGCGGCGGCGCGGGCGCGGCGCGCGGATCAGGCGTTCGACCGGCGCTGGGGAACGGACACGGGCGGGACGATGAACCTGTCCGCGCTGAACGTCGCGCGCGATCGTGCGCTGCTCGGCTTCGGCTATCAGGCCAGCAATGGCGTCGCGTTGACGGAGGCGATGGCCATCGCCGCGGTCGACCCGGCGCGCTTCGCTTTCGTCGACTACGGCTCGGGCAAGGGCCGGGTCGTCATGATTGCCGCAAGACTGGGCTTCGCGCGCGCCATTGGCGTTGAGTTCGCGCCCGAGCTTCACACGGTTGCGCTCGCCAACGCGGATCGCTTCACGGCCGTCAGTGGCGCGCCGATCCGCTGCGACATGGTGCTGGGCGACGCCGGCAGCTTCGACCCACCGCCTGGCCCCTTCTTCGCCTATATCTACAACAGCTTCGGCCCGGTGATCCTGCGCGAAGTGCTGGCCAGGCTGGAACAGCGCGCCGGTGCCGGCGATCCCGTGTTCGCGCTTTACGTCAATCCGCGCCACCGCGAGGCGTTCGAAGACAACGGCTGCTGGCACGTCCTGACCGATCGTGGCGATTGGGTGCTCTACCGCCTCGCCGCCACCGCTGGCTGAAGCGCGCAGGGCGCTGGACCGGCGCGCCGAACTGCCTACCTTGGCGGCGATGACCATCCGGCGCCTCACCGATGGCGAGAAGCAACTCGCCCGCTCCATCTACGGCGATGCCATCGATCTGGAGCAGGTTGAGGTCTGCCACCACCGATGGTGGCCGCTCCAGCCGCGCCATGTCGTGATGGCGCCGCGCGGTCGCATCCACTTCCACCCCCACGGCGGCCTGTACCGCGACGATTTCGCCGCCGCGCCGCTTAGCGAGCAGGGCCTGTTCATCCACGAGATGTGTCACGTCTGGCAGCACCAGCGCGGCATCTTCCTGCCGCTCGCGCGCCATCCCTTCTGCCGCTACCATTACAGCGTGGTGCCCGGGTGGCCGCTCAAGCGCTATGGCATCGAACAGCAGGCGGAGATCGTCCGCCACGCCTTCCTGCTGCGCGCCGGCGCGCGCGTCGTCGGCGCGCCCGACCTTTCGACCTACGAGAGCATCCTGCCCTTCAGCCGCTGCTGAGCGGAACTCAAGGAGCAGCCGCGGCTTTCCCTTTCCGACGCGTGATCGGGGAGCAGGACCAATGAACAGGCGCAACGCGGCGATCGCAGGCGGCATCGTGGCCGGGATCGTGACCACGGCGGCGATGTGGGCGGGGCGGCGCAGCGGCGTGCTCGGCAAGACGCTCGATCGCGACGCGGTCGACTGGATCGACCGCACCACCGGCTCGCGCGAGGTGATCGGCGACGCCGGCACCAGCATGGTGGAGTTCGCCAATCACCTCGGCGCGTCCGCAGCCTTCGGCGGCCTCTATGCGCAGGTTCGGCAATGGGCGCCAAATGTGCCCCCCGCCGCGCTCGGCGCGATGTTCGGCACCGCCCTTTACGTCATCAATATCGCCGGCATCGCGCCACTCCTCGGCATCACCGAGGGCGAGGTCGAGGCCGGCCCGCGCAAGGCGTCCGAACGCTGGGCGCTTCACGTGCTCCAGTCGGTCGTCACCGCGCTCGTCGCCGAACGGCTGACGAGCGAGGGAGACCAGGCGACCACCTGACGCGCGGCGGCTGGTCCGCTCGCTCGTCAGCTCACTTCATCAGCACCAGCTCTTCCGCCATGGTCGGGTGCAGCGCCACCGTTGAATCGAACTGCGCCTTGGTCAGCCCGGCCTTCACGCATACCGCCGCCGCCTGGATGATCTCGGGGCAATCCGGCCCGATCATGTGGATGCCCACCACCCGGTCCGTCTCGGCATCGCACACCATCTTGTACAGCGATCGCTCGTCGCGGCCCGCCAGCACGTTCTTCATCGGCCGGAAGTCGGACGAATAGATCCGCACGGAGCCCAGCTTCTGCCGCGCCTCGCTCTCCGTCATGCCGACGCCGGCGATCGGCGGGTGGCTGAAGCACGCCGCCGGCACGCAATCATAGTCCACCGATGCGCCGCCCTTGCCAAACAGGTTGTCGGCGAACGCCTGCCCCTCGCGGATCGCCACCGGCGTCAGCTGGATGCGGTTGGTCACGTCGCCGACGGCATGGATCGACGGGCAAGTGGAGCAATTGTCGTCGTTCACCGGCACCGCACCCTTGGCGTCAACCTCCACGCCGGCACTCTCAAGGCCGAGCCCGTCGGTGTTGGGCACCCGGCCGGTCGCGTACATCACGCAATCCACCACCACGGGTTCGTGCCCCGTCATGTGCACTTCCAGACAGCCGTCCTCGCGCTTCTCGATCTTCTCGAAGGTCGCGTCGAAGCGGAATTCCAGTCCCTTCATCATGCTGATCTGGAGCAGCCGATCACGGATCTGCAGGTCATAGCCGCGCAGGATGTCCTTGGTCCGGTTCATGATGATGACGTGCGCGCCAAGCTGGTGAAAAATGCCCGCGAACTCGTTGGCGATATAGCCGGCGCCCGCGATCAGCACGCGGCTGGGAATGGCATCCAGGTGAAACACCTCGTTGGAGGTGATGCCATGTTCGGAGCCGGGGAACTCCGGAACATGCGGCCGTGCGCCGGTGGCGACCAGGATGTGCTTGGCCGTCTTGGTCGTGCCGTCCGCCAGGGTCACTTCATTGGGGCCGGCGATCGTCGCGCGCTGGTGGATGATCTCGGCGCCGTTGGACTCCAGCGTCGTCGTGTACGCCTTGTTGATCCGGTCGACCTCCGCCAGCACATTTTCCTGCAGGCACTTCCAGTCGAACGCGCAATCGTCCGGCACGCGCCAGCCAAAGCGCTGCGCATCCTTCAGATCCTCCGCGAAATGCGCGCCATAGACGAGCAGCTTCTTGGGCACGCAGCCGCGGATCACACAGGTGCCGCCGACGCGATATTCCTCCGCCACCGCCACGCGCGCACCATGCGCCGCCGCCACCCGCGACGCCCGCGTGCCGCCGGAACCGGCACCGATGGTTAAAAGGTCGTAATCGAAATCGGGCATCAATTCACTCCACTGGCGTCGAGCGCAGATATGAGCCCGAGGTGCTGGACGAAAGGATCGAAATCCCGATCACTGTAAAGCAGCGGGATACGATCAAGAATGCAGCGCGTGGCGATCAGCGTGTCGATCGTCTTGCGCGGGGTGATGCCGAGCGCGCGGAGCGCGCGAAAATTACGAGCGGCTTCAACAGCCACGATGTCATCGACGATCGCCAGAGCTGCAAACTCTCCGGTCAGCCGCAACAATTGGCGAAATTCACCATCGTGACGGCAGCCCTGCAACACCTCGGTTCGCACCAGATCGCCGACGAGCACTTCGCCAACCCCGATGCGCAGCGCCAACTCATCAACTTGACGCGTCGGTGCGCCGCGGAAGAAGTCGATCCAGACGCTGCTGTCGACGAGGATCAATCGACACGCATCGCTTCGAGATCACCTGACCATTCGAGCTTCCCCCGCAGCTTAAGCATCTCCCGCTGGCGCATGATCTGGACATATCGACGCAGCGCCTCTTCGACGGTCTCGCGCTTGGTCTTGGTCCCGAGTGCCTTCATCGCCTCGGCCATCAGTTCGTCATCGATCTCGATATTGGTCCGCATGTGTATGACTCCGAAGAGTCATACACATAGCGTCTGCGCCCGCTCTATTCCAGCCCGGCGCGCCGGATCAGGTCGGTGGTGGAGGGGTCGAAGTCGCCGCCACCCTTCGCTGCCGCCTTCGCCATTTCCTTGCCCAGCTCCACGCCGAACTGGTCGAAAGAATTGATCCCCAGCAGAACCCCGTTCACGAACACGCGATGCTCGTAAAAGGCGATCAGCGCGCCCAGCGTGCGTGCGTCCAGCACATCGAGCAGGATGGTCGAGGACGGTCGGTCGCCGGTATAGGCGCGCGCCGGATCGTCCGGGTTCGCCCGCCCCTTCATCAGCGCCGCACCTTGCGCAAATGCGTTGAGCAGCAACTGGCGATGATGCTCCTCCGCCAGCGTATCACCAGCCTCGATCACTGCGAGGAACTCGACCGGAACCAGATGCGTACCCTGATGCAGCAACTGGAACACGGCATGTTGCGCATCGGTCCCCACCCCGCCCCAGGTGATCGGCGCGGTCGGCCGGCCGACCGGCTTGCCGTCCACCGTCACGCCCTTGCCGTTCGACTCCATCTCGAGCTGCTGGAGATAGCTTGGCAGCAGGCGCAGCCGCTCGTCATAGGCGAAGGGCGCGCGTGTCTCGCATCCGCGCACCTGTGTGTAATAAAGGTCGGCAAAGGCCGCGAGCACCGGCGCATTCTCGTGCAACGCGGACAGGCGGAAATGGCGATCCATCTCCGCCGCCCCTTCCAGAAGCTCGGCGAACTGGTCCCAGCCCAGCTTGATCGCAGCCGGAAAGCCGATCGACGACCACAAGGAATAGCGGCCGCCCACGCCTTCGGAAAACGGCAGGATGCGCGTCTCGTCCACGCCCCATTCGATCGCCTTTTCCGGCGATGCGGTCAGCGCGATGACGCGGCCATAGGGATCCTCGACGCCATTTTCCTGCATCCAGCCAATCGCGCTGTCCGCGTTCATCATGGTCTCGGTGGTGGTGAACGTCTTGGATGCGACCACCAGCAGCGTCGCCGACGGATCGAAACGGTCGAACACATCCTCCAGCGCGACCCCGTCCACATTGGATACGATCGCCACGTCATAACGCTCGCTGTCCCGTCCCAGCGCATCGACCAGAAGGTCGGGGCCAAGCGCCGATCCGCCGATGCCGACATGCAGCACGTGGCGCACCGGGCCGAACGCCTCGGCTTCGATCGCATCGATCAGCATCCGCATACGGGCATGATATTCCGCCGCGCGCTGCACGCTTTCGGCCTTGCCTTCGCCCCGCTCGGCGGTGTGCTCCACCGGGCGATCCTCGGTCACATTGACATGCGCCCCGCCGAACATCGCATCCCGCTTGCCAGCCAGGTCCGCTTCCTTCGCCAGCTTCTCGAACGCGGCAACGGCGTCGCGCGTCAGGTGCGTCTTGGAAAAATCGAAATGGATACCGGACACGTCGAGCGACAGCTTCGCCAGCCGCTCGGGATCGTCGGCGAATAGCTGCTCCAGCCGGATCTGCGGAAGTGCCTCGATCGTCGACCAATCCGTCATTCTCACTTCTCCACGGTTCGAAGCCGGGCCGTTGCGCCCCGATTGTTACGCCTCCGCGTTAACACGGAACGCGTCCTTAACTACAAGTGTGACACGAACAGGAACACAGGGGTGATCGTTCCAGCGGCTTGACGCGCCGCACGGCATCGGCAACGCCGCCAGCATGGCCGAAACCACTCCCGCCAAGCCCGTGACCAGCGCTGCAAAGCCGCGGTCGGAAGCCAGCGACACGCTTCGCTTCCTTCTGAAGCTCGCGCTGATCGTATGGCTGTTCCGCAGCTTTGTCTTTGCGCCCTTCTCGATCCCGTCGGAATCGATGTTGCCGCGCCTCCTGATCGGTGACTACCTCTTCATTTCCAAATGGAACTACGGCTATTCGCGCTGGTCCATGCCGTTCGGCGTGCCGCCGGTTTCCGGGCGCCTGTTCGGCAGCGTGCCCGCCCGCGGCGATACCGTGGTTTTCCGGTCCAAGGGAGAGGACGACCATGACGTGATCAAACGCGTGATCGGCCTGCCGGGCGACACGATCCAGATGCGCCGGGGCCAGTTGTTCCTGAACGGCCAGGCGATCGCGAAACAGCGGATTGCCGATTTCGTGGTGCCACTCTCGCCCAATTTCGATGAGCGCCACTGCGACGCCACGTTCATCGCCCCCACGCCGCAGGGCGCCACCTGCCGCATTCCGCGCTTCCGCGAAACGTTGCCGGGTGGCCGCAGCTATGAGGTGCTGGATCAGCGGTACATTCCCGACGCGGATGACACGCAGGTCTTCACCGTGCCGGCAGGTCACGTGTTCCTGATGGGCGATAATCGCGACGATTCCGCCGACAGCCGCTTCCCCTCTGCCGAAGAGGCGCTGCCGGGCCAGGCGCAGGGCATGGGCTTCATCCCGCTCGATCGTGTGCAGGGCAAGGCCGTGATCATCTTCTGGTCGACGGACGGCTCCGCCAGCTGGCTGCTGCCCTGGACCTGGTTCACCGCCGCCCGCTGGGATCGGATCGGAGGCGGTTTTGACTGATCTTGCCGCTTGGGTTGAACGCACCTTTGATCACGCGCCACAGGATCTGCCGACTTGGGAACGCGCGCTCACCCACGCCAGCCGCGGCGACGCGCATTATGAGCGGCTCGAATTCCTGGGCGATCGCGTGCTCGGTCTTTCCATGGCGGAATGGCTGTTCGACACCTTCCCCGATGAGCCGGAAGGCGCCCTGTCCAAACGGCTGAACGCGCTGGTCACGGGCGCCGTCTGCGCAGACATTGCCCGCGCGATCGGCGTCCCTGCGCACCTGCGGCTCGGCAAGCAGGCGCGCGACGATGGCGCGAGCGACAGCGACAATATCCTGGGCGATGTGATCGAGGCGCTGCTCGGCGCGCTTTACCGCGAAGGCGGCCTTGATCCCGCTCGCGCCGCCGTGCGCCGCTTGTGGGCGGATCGCATTCACGCCGGCTCGGCCGCGCCGCAGCATCCCAAGTCCGCGCTGCAGGAATGGGCCGCCGCCAACAATCGCAAGCCGCCCGTCTATGAGGTGGTCGATCGCTCCGGCCCCGGCCATGCCCCGCGCTTCACGGTAAAGGCCGCCATTCCCAAACTCGCCGAAAGCGAGGCGCAGGGCAGCAGCAAGCAGGAGGCCGAAACCGCCGCTGCCGAGGCATTGCTGCGCGAAGTCCGGGTCGCGCCGGCCAAAAAGACGCGCAAGAAATGATGCTGGCCAGCACTTAAGTGTCCGCGGCCGATTTTATCCGGTAAAAGGCCGCTCGTGATCCGCAGACATCCACCCCGCGGCCAAATCGCTCCGCTTCTCACCGTCATTTTCTTGCGCCGGTCGGTTTCAACCGCGCGCGCCTCGATAAAGGAATTCGCATGACCCGCTGCGGCCTCGTCGCCGTTCTCGGCGCGCCCAACGCCGGAAAGTCCACGCTCGTCAACGCGCTGGTCGGCCAGAAGGTCGCCATCGTCAGCCCCAAGGCACAAACCACCCGCACGCGCCTGCTCGGCGTCGCGATGGAGGGCGATGCGCAACTCCTGCTCGTCGACACACCCGGCATCTTCGACCCCAAACGCCGCCTCGATCGCGCCATGGTCGCCGCTGCCTGGGGCGGGACCGAGGGCGCCGATGTGCTGGCGTTCGTGGTGGATGCCAAGGGTGGTCTAGGCCCCAAGGTCACTGACATCGCGGAGCAGATCGCGGCTCGGCCGGAGCCCAAGCTACTTATCCTGAACAAGGTCGATGTCGCTGATAAACCGAAGCTTTTGGTTCACGCGGAAAAGCTGAATGCGCTCGTCCCGTTTACGGCGACCTATTTCGTCAGCGCCTCGACGGGCGACGGACTTCCTGAACTGAAGCGTGCGATCGCTGCGGCGATGCCCGAGGGGCCGTGGCATTTTCCCGAAGACCAGGTTTCCGACGCAAGCGAACGGATGCTCGCCGCCGAAGTCACCCGGGAGCAGCTATACCTGCAGCTGCACGCCGAGCTTCCCTATGCCGCGACCGTCGAGACCGAAAAGTTCGTCGATCGCGCGGACGGTGCCGCGGAAATTCACCAGCAGATCCTCGTCGAGCGGCCTACCCAAAGGGCCATCGTGCTCGGCAAGGGTGGCACGCGGATCAAGGAAATCGGTGCCCGCGCCCGCGCCGAACTGGCCGTTCTGCTTGATCGCCCGGTGCACCTGTATCTTCACGTCAAGGTGAAGCCGGGCTGGGACGAGGACCGCGGGGTTTATCGGGATATCGGGCTCGACTGGGTGGACTGAACGGATTGGCGAACCGGCCAAAGTCGCTCGCCAACCTCCTGATTAGTCCGCCAAAGTCTCGTCCACCCATGCCGGCACGAGCTCGGTCGCGGGACCTAGCCGGCTCTGCGCAAACCAGCCGCTGCCGGCGGACCGGTCAAGGTTGAGCTCCAGCGTCTCCGCTCCGAAACGGCGCGCGAGTTGCACGAAACCCGCCGCCGGATAGACTGCCCCAGACGTCCCGATCGAAACGAACAGGTCGCATCCGGCCAGCGCTTCCTCGATCCGCTCCATGCCATAGGGAACCTCGCCGAAGAACACGATGTCTGGACGCAGCGCAGGTTGCTTGCACATGGCGCAAGGCTGACCCGGGGGCATCGGATCGGGCCACGGCGCCCGCGCCTCGCACGCCGCGCACAGGGCAGAGTTCAATTCGCCATGCATATGTAGCAGCCGGCGCGCGCCTGCGCGTTCGTGCAGATCATCGACGTTCTGGGTCACAATCAGCAGGTCGCCGCTCCAGCTGCGGTCAAGCCGGGCCAGCGCCTGATGCGCGGCATTGGGCTGAACCGCCGCCAAGGCCGCGCGCCGCATGTCGTAAAAGCGATGGACGAGCACCGGATCGGCCGCGAGCGCCTCCGGCGTACACACGTCCTCGACCCGGTGGTATTTCGGAACAAGGTCGTCTTCGTAAACCTCCCAATAGGTTTCGCCGCCCTTGGTGCGGAAGGTCGGCACGCCTGACTCAGCGGAGATACCTGCGCCGGTGAGGATGACGATGTTCGAGTGCTTGCTCATCCGGTTGGTATATCCGATCAGGTCAGCATGATGGACAGAGACTTGGCCCGTATTGTCATCGGCTCAGCGTTCCGAGCCTCCCGGGAACTCACGGAGCTTGTGCCTCTCCTGAAAGAGCATGATGACCAAAGCGAGGATCTGCGGCTCGGGCTTGCTTCCGCTATCGCAGAGATCGGGCAGGCCGTGCTGAACCCGCTGTTTGAAGCGTTTCCGGACATGGAAGCGGAAACTGACAACCTGATTGAGCGCTACGGTCGAGCGATCTAATCGTCAGGGGCAAGCGTCGATAATTGTTTATCGGAAGGCCACTCCTCCTCAACCCGGTGACCTTCCCACAAGCCACCCGGGCCACGGAATGTGGAAAGGCCGCTTACCGCCGAAATTCCTGCGCCGGTCAGGATCACAATGCTGTGCACATCGTTCATGTCACCAGCCAATAGTTCATGGCGGGACGACATGCGACATTGATGCATGTCAACCTCTCGACGCCCGTGGTGTCGGGCGGTATCGGGGCGTGGAACAAGCATCAAGGGAAGCACATGACCGCGATCGGCATCTACGGAAGCGCGGGACGGATGGGTCGCGTCATCGCTACCATTGCCGCGGACGAGGGCGCGTCGATTGCCGGCGGCGTGGACGCCCGCGAGGATCCCGTTCCCCTGGCGCATGACTCTGACGTTCTTGTGGATTTCTCGACACCTGCCGCGCTGGAGGCGCATCTGGCCGCGGCGGTGGATGCAGGGACGCCCATCGTGATCGGCACCACAGGCCTCAGCGCGACGCACCACACGCTGATCAACCGCGCAGCGGAGACGATCGCCGTGCTGCAAACCGGGAACACCTCCTTGGGGGTCACCCTGCTCGGCATTCTGGTGCAGCAGGCAGCGCAGCGGCTCGGCCCGGAATGGGACATTGAGATTGTCGAGATGCATCATCGGCACAAGGTGGACGCACCTTCGGGCACGGCGTTGCTCTTGGGCGAGGCGGCCGCTCGGGGTCGAAATACGACGCTGAATGAAGAGCGCGTCGACGGCCGGGCGGGGCTTGTCGGGGCGCGCACGGAAGGCACGATCGGCTTTTCCTCACTGCGCGGCGGCACGGTGATCGGCGATCATCAGGTGGTTTTCGCCGGCGAAGGCGAGCGGATTGAGCTTGGCCATCGCGGTGAGGATCGCTCGATCTTCGCTCGCGGCGCGGTCAAGGCTGCAATGTGGCTCGCGGGCCGGCCAGCCGGGCGCTATGGCATGGCGGAGGTTCTTGGCTTTTGAAAAAGGCCGACGTTTTCGAGTTCTTCCGCCGTCTTGCCGAGGCCAACCCGCATCCCGAAACCGAGCTTGAGTCGGGCAACACCTACCAGTTGCTCGTTGCCGTCGTTCTATCAGCCCAGGCGACCGACGCCGGCGTGAACAAGGCAACGCGCCGTCTCTTCGCCGAAGTGAAGACCCCGGCACAGATGCTGGCGCTGGGCGAAGACGGGCTGAAGCAGCACATCAAGACCATCGGGCTGTTCAACAGCAAGGCAAAGAACGTCATCGCCCTGAGCCAGGCGCTGATGGATCAATATGGCGGCGAAGTGCCGGCCGATCGCTCGGCTCTGGAGCAGCTTGCCGGTGTCGGACGCAAGACCGCCAATGTCGTAATGAACGTGGCGTTCGGTGCGGAGACATTTGCCGTCGACACCCACATATTCCGGGTCGGCAATCGCACCGGGCTCGCTCGCGGGAAGACGCCGTTAGCGGTGGAGCTGAAGCTGGAGAAGGCGGTGCCACAGCCGTTCCGCCTACACGCGCACCACTGGCTGATCCTGCACGGCCGCTACATCTGCAAGGCGCGGACGCCGGAATGCTGGCGTTGTCCGGTAATCGACCTTTGCGCCTTTAAGCCGAAGACCTCGCCGCCTGCCACGAAGAAGAGTGCGCCGGCGGCCGGTTAGCACATGCTGCTACCGCCACCGAACGCCCTTTCTCAGCCGCGCCGCGTCCTCTTGCGCAGGCGTCAGGATGCGAACGCGGCCTTCATCCGCTTGCGTAGCTGGTTGGGCATGAAACGACGGGCAAAGTTCGCCTGCCGCCCGGCTTTCCCGACGATATATTCCCGATCTCGGCCGTGCGTCGCCTGCCAGACAACGTCTGCCGCTTCCGTCACCGTATAGACCGGCGATTGCCCAATCGCGTCCCTGATGGTCCGGTTCGTTCCCGATGATCCGGCGTCGAGGATCGGTGTCTCGACAAAGAACGGCATGACGCATGCGACATCGATGCCGTGGCGCGTGAACTCGGCGTCGAGCGCCTCGGACAGGCCGCGCACGGCATGTTTGGTCGCCGAATAGACCGCTAGGCCAGGTGATCCGACGATCCCGGCAACCGACGCGACATTCACCAACCGACCGCGCGTCGCTTTCAGATAGTCCAGCGCCGCATAGGCGCCGTTGATCACCCCCTTCACGTTGATGTCGACCTGCAGATCCGACTCTTCGGGGCTCACTTCCTCGAACATGCCGTAACGGGCGATTCCAGCATTGTTCAGGAGCACGTCGATCTGGCCGGCATGGGCGGCGAAGCTTTCCAGCGCGCGCGCCCATTCGGCACGATCGCGCACGTCCAGGCGGACCGTGAAGGCAGCCAGTTCCTCGCCGACCCGGCGCATTCCGATCTCATCGATATCGCCGATGCCGACGGTCCAGCCCTCGCGCGCAAACCGCCGTGCGGCAGCCAGCCCAATGCCGGACGCGCCGCCTGTGATGAAGATCGACCTGCCCATATATCCTCTCCCGTGATGGACCGGCAGTAACAAGGCATCTCACGTGCCTTCATCCCCGGCCGGTCCGTTGATCCGTCAGCCTGCGCGCACCTCGCGAAATGGGATGGTGCGATCCACCTCCGGCTCCTTCGGCAAGCCCAGCACCCGCTCACCGATGATGTTGCGCTGGATCTGATCCGTGCCACCACCAATGGAGGTGAAATAGGCGTTCAGCGTCAGGAAGTTCGCATCTTCCGCGCGCGGATGATCGGGACCTTCCAGCAGACTTTCCGGTCCGAGCAACATGGTGCGCACGCGCGCTTCCTCATGAAGGATACGGCTCATCGCCAATTTGCCCAGCGACATGATCGAAGACGACGTGCCCTGCGCCAGTTCGGCCTTCGCGCGGGCCGTATTCAGCTTGTTCAGCACGCGCCACGCGATCGCCTGCGCCACATCCTGCCGCACCACCGGGTCACCAAGCCGCCCTGCCTCGCGCGCCAGGCCGAGTAGCGAATAATCGCCCTTCGGCCCCTCCGCGCCCGATCGTGGCCCGCGCGCACCGTCACCCATCACTGAACGCTCATAGGCAAGCGCGGTCTGCAGCACGCCCCAGCCGCCGTTCAGCGGTCCAAGCAGATTCTCTTCAGGGATGAAGGCATGGTCGATGAACACCTCGTTGAAGTGTGCCTCATCGGTGATCTGGCGTAACGGGCGGACCTCCACCCCCTCCTGCTTCATCGGCAAGAAGAAAAAGCTGATGCCGCGATGCTTCGGCACGTCCCAATCGGTGCGCGCGATCAGCATGCCATAATCGGCGACCCGCGCGCCGCTGGTCCACACCTTCTGCCCGGTGACGCGCCAGCCGCCCTCGACCCTGTCGGCACGCGTGCGCACCGCCGCAAGATCCGATCCTGCGCCGGGTTCGGAGTAGAGCAGGCACATGCCCACTTCGCCAGCCAGCAGCTGCGGCACGATCGTCCGCTTGAAGCTGTCGGTGGCGTGGGCAAGTGCCGTGTTCGCCCACAGGTTGGACCGGTCCTGGCCGGCCCCCGGGGCGCCGACCGCCGCAAAGGCACGCTCCACGATCTTCGCCTGATCGTTTGAAAGCCCGCGCCCGTACCATTCGTTTGCCCAACGCGGCACGGCCCAGCCAGCATCCCGCACTTTCGCCAGCCACTCGCTGCGCGGATCGCGGCCGAAGCTCTCATGATGCGCCGGTACGCCCTTCCAGTGCTCGGCCAGCCATGCCTCGACCTCGGCCCGGAGCTGTTCGTCGGTCATGCTCATGCCTGCGCCTCCAGCGCCCCGATATATGCTTCGCGCCAAACGGTGCTGTCGCCGAACAGCTGCGCGCCGGATCGGGCACGACGCAGATAGAGATGCGCCGGATGCTCCCAGGTAAAGGCAATCCCGCCGTGCATCTGGATACCGTCCTTCGCCACGCGCACGAATGCATCGGCACAGGCGAACGCCGCCAGCGCCACGGCAGCATCAGCTGTTGGTGTATCATCAGCCAGCTGACGCGCCGCATCGCGCGCGGCGGAAGTAGCGGACTCGCTCTCCAGCAGCAGGTCGGCCGCCATATGCTTGATCGCCTGGAAACTGCCGATCGCACGGCCGAACTGGTGGCGATCCGTGGCATAGGCCACGGCAAGCTCCAGCATACGCCGCGCGCCGCCAGCCTGCTCGCCGGCTAGGGCGACGATCCCGAGATCATGCGCCGCCTTGATCCGGCTGGCGTCGCCGATCCGCCGCGCCGGCCCGCGGAAGGAAACATCAGCCATGCGCCGTGTGCGGTCGAACACCGGCAGCGGCGTGAAGTCCGCATGTTCACGCTCCACTGCGAAGATGCCCTGATCGGCCGCGACAAGGATGGTGTCGGCAATCGCCGCGTCAGGCACGAAGCGCGCCGTGCCGGTGACGCACTCGCCCTCAATGCGAACGGCACTTCGGCCAGTCCAGTCGAAACGGTCGAGAAAAGCGACGGCGGCGATCTGCGACCCGTCGGCCAATCCGGGCAGGTCCGGTGCCAGCATGGTGGCGATCACCGTCGAGAGCAAAGGCGCGGGCAGCAAGGCCGCGCCCGCCTCTTCCATCACGAGGCCAAGCTCGACCGGCCCCAATCCTGCGCCGCCTGCGCTTTCCGGCGCGATCAGCCCGACGACGCCAAGATCCGCCAGCGATTGCCAGAGCGCCGGATCATGGCCGCTCTCGCTGTCCATGATCCGGCGGACATCCGCTTCCGTGCAGCGGTCAGCGAGCAAGCGCCGCATGCTATCGACCAGCGCAGCCCGGTCATCCGCGTCGAGCGTACGTGCCGATACGGAAGGGCGGACCAACGTGTCGGTCACGCCGCCTGCCTTCCAGTCTGTGCCTGGGCGCGGCGCTCGCCCTTGGCGACCTCCTTGTGCAGATCCGCGACATAGCGCGCGAAATCGACCTGGATCGTATGCCGCTGCGACTTGTAATAGTCGCCCAGTTCGCGGTCCTCGTCCTCCTTCGTGATCCGCTGCATTTCATCGACTGACGGCAGCGCGTAGCGACCGGTCATGAACCCGGCGACCAGCTTGGACTGCTGCTCCGCGAAATTGACCAGCGTCGGCAACGGCTGGGCCAGCCCCATGAAGAACAAGTCATCGATCCCTGGGATCACCATCCGCTTGAACAACGGGAAGCGATTTTGCGTGTCGGGCAGCAACCTGGGATCGTCGAAGAAGGGAAAGCTGATCTTGTACCCGGTGGCATAGATGATCGCGTCGACCGCCTCGACACTGTCATCCTCGAAGCGGACGCGCGTTCCCTCCAGCGCCTTGATGTTAGGCTTGAACTTGATGTCGCCGCAGCTTGCCCGCGTAAGAAACTCGCCGGAGACGCTGGGGTGGGCGTCAAGCGGCTCATGGTCCGGCTTGGGCAGACCGTAATCTTCCATTCGTCCGACCAGCTTCTTCACCGCCCGCCGCGCCAGCGCCTTGCCGATCTTTCGCGGAATCCAGGTTGGCATCGCCGATTTGTCCATCGGCTTGCCCCCCGCCATCTTGGGCAGCACCCACACGCCCCGCCGGGCAGAAACCCACAAGTTCTTCGCCAGGTGCCGCTGCGACAGCTCGCTGGCAACATCCATGGCGGAATTGCCCATGCCGACAACCACCACGTTCTTGCCTCGGAGATCCACGGGATCGTACGGATCGCGATAGCTGTGAACATGATAATGCGGGTTGTCGAACGTGCCGGGGTAGCTTGGCACATTGGGATCCCAATGGTGACCGTTGCAGACGAACAGCGTCTCATATTCGCGCGTCTCGCCAGTCGACAGCGTGATGAGCCATCCGCCGCCCGCCAGACGCTCCGCCCTTTTCACCTCGGTGTTGAAGGTGATCAGCGGGCGCAGCCCGAAATGGTCGACGTAATCGCGAAAATACTGCCAGAGCTGCGCGTGGCTGGGAAAGTCGGGCCAGTTCGCGGGGACGGGATAATCCTCGAACGCCAGCCGCCACTTGGACGTGTCGATATGCAGCGATTGGTAACAAGCCGACTTGCCGTTCGGGTTTTTATAGTACCAGTTTCCGCCGACATCGTCCGACATCTCGAAGCAATCGAACGAGATGCCTTCATCCTTCAGCCGCTTTGCGGTTGTGAAGCCCGAGCAGCCCGCCCCGATGATGCAGGCGCGTTTCCTCTCCGCCATGTCCCTCTCCCCGGCTGCCTCTTTTCGCAGCCATAACGAAAGTTATGATGGCCGGAAGCGAGCGCCGAATCAACCGGGCCGCACAAAGGAGAGTAGGATGCGGTTCAAGAGCAAGGTGGCGCTCATCACTGGCGGTGGTTCCGGCATCGGCGCGGCGACGGCCCGGCTGATGGCACGCGAAGGCGCGATGGTCGTGGTAGTGGATCTGGCACCTGGGGCGGCACAGGCGATTGCTGACGAAACCGGCGGCCTCGCGCTCACCGCCGACGTCGCCGATCGCGCCGCGGTAGAAGCGTTCGTCGCCCGCACCGCCGAGGAACACGGCCGCATCGACATTCTCGTCAACAATGCCGGGATCGGGTGCTTTGGCCGCACGCCCGAGCTTGAGCCGGAGACATGGGAGCGGGTAATCGCGATCGATCTGAACGCCGTCTTCTACGCCTGTCGCGCCGCCATCCCACATATGACCGGACGCAACAGCGCGATCGTCAACACTGCGTCGATTTCCGGGCTGGGTGGCGACTATGGATTCACCGCGTACAATGCGGCGAAGGCCGGCGTCATCAACTACACCCGCAGCCTCGCGGTCGATCACGCCCGGGAGGGTATCCGCGTCAACTGTCTCTGCCCGGGCCTCATCGCCACGCCGCTCACCGCCGGCGCGAAGGCGATCCCCGGCCTCGAAGCAGGCTGGCACGATACCATCCCGATGGGGCGCGCTGGCACGCCGGAGGAAATGGCCGAGGTGATCGCCTTCCTCGCCTCCGACGCCGCCTCCTATGTCACCGGCGCCGCGTTCGTCGCAGACGGCGGCCAGACCGCCTGGACCGGCCAGCCCAACCTCTACCGCTACGCCGCCGCGGCGGCGGAAGGCGCCGCCGCATGACCTCCAGCTGGTCTCCGCCCGCGGACAGCGGCATCACGATCCGGGACGTGACGGTGAATGGCCATACGTTCGAGGTGGCGGAGGCCGGCAGCGGCGATCACCTGATCCTGTGCCTTCACGGCTTCCCGGAGCTGAATTTCTCCTGGCGCTACCAGATGCCGCTGCTGGCTGAGATGGGCTACCGTGCTTGGGCGCCCAATCAGCGTGGCTATGGCGCGTCTTTCCGCCCCAAAGGCGTCGCGAACTACACCCCCGACAAGATCGTCGAGGACGCCGCGGCGCTGTTCGACGCGAGCGGCGCGAAGAAACTTACGCTGATGGCACACGATTGGGGCGGCGCAATCGCCTGGCTGTTCGCGATCTGGAAGAAGCGCCCGATCGAGCGGCTGGTCGTCATGAACCTGCCTCACCCCGCCTGCTTCGCCGAAGCGCTGAAGCACGGGCCGCAGCGCAAGCGCAGCTGGTACGTCGCCTTTTTCCAGCTCCCCGTCGTCCCCGAATGGTCGCTCGGCCGCAACGATGCGAAGGGCATCCGCGAGGCGTTCCGCGGCATGGCGGTCGACAAGAGCCGCTTTCCCGACGACGTTCTTGATGTCTACGCCAAAGCCGCGCAGCGCCCCGGCGCGCTCACCGCGATGGTAAATTGGTACCGCGCCGCCGCCCGCCACCGGCGATCGATGCCGACCGGCGACGGCAAGGTCGACGTGCCGACGCTGATCGTCTGGGGTGAGGAGGACAAGGCGCTCGGCCTCGAAACGCTCGACGGCACTGACCGCTACGTGCCGGACCTGACGATCCGGCGGCTGTCCGGCGTGTCGCACTGGGTGCAGCAGGAAGCGCCGGAGGCGGTGAACGCGATCCTAACGGAGTGGCTGCCGAGGGCGTGACAGCAGGCCACACCCTCGCGCCACCTCATCCGTCATTTCCGCGAAGGCGGGACCCCGTTCATGCAGCGTTCGTTTTCTCCGCGAGGTGCGGACTTATGGATCCCCGCCTCTGCGGGATGACGACGAACAAGATGTGGGCGCTATCGCCCATTTGTAGCCATTCGCGCGAACGGTCAGTATCGGCTGATGACCATACGAACCGCCGTGCTCGCGATTGTCGCCTCCTTGCTGGCCGGGGCCTTAGTAGGGGCAAGCTTAGCCACGGCCTGCGCCAAGCCGTCCCGATCTGACGACCCGTTTCTGCGAGCGCGAGATTATGCGCTAAGCCACTATGCCAAAGACTTTCCGAAGGGGACCCAACTGTACTACTTCGGTTTCGAAGCGGGCGACGTCTGGCTTGTCGAGCTATCAGACCCTCAAACGATTGGCGGCGGTTCCCGATTTCTCGTTTTCCGCAACAGCGATCGAGTGGAGTTCGCCGGAAGAACCCAATGACTTACCTAGCTCGGAGGCGGGCGGGGCAGTCGATGTCCACCGGCCACCCAAATCAGCCCACGCCTCACCCCATCAGCGCCAGTGCATCGCAATCGATTGCCTGCGCGCATCCGCCGCGCGCCATCGCCAGGAACATCGCGTCCCCACGCTCGGTCCGCTTGGTTGAGGCCGAGGCGAACACCGCGGTCGACACGCCCGACAGCAAGGTCAGCCGGTAATCGCGGTACAGCGCGTCATAGTCATAATCCCGCACGCCATAGCCGCGCAGGCATTCCAGATAATATTCCAGCAAATGCCGCTCATGCTGCCGCCGATCTTCGATCGAGATCGCCAGTCCCATGAAATAGGCGACGTCCACCGCGCCTAACCCGATTGCCGGCGATTGCCAGTCGAGCACGGCCAGCGGCACCTCGCCCCCGCGCGCGTCGAACAGCATGTTGTCGAGCCGGAAATCGCCGTGCGTCAGCGTGAAGCTGGTCGGCTCCTGCACCGGCGCGCTCGCCATAAGAGCGCCATAGCGATCGCAAACCGCCATATATTCGGGCTCCAGCACGCCGTCATAGCGGCGGTGGAACTCGGCCAGACAATCGGGGAAGACCTGGATCACGAACTCGCGCGCGCCGCTGACATTCAGGAACGCATGGTCGCGCAGGCTGGCGTCGTTCCAGCGCGGTCCGTGCAGCGCCGCCGCCTGCTCCATCGCGCGCTCGGCATCGGCGATGTCGCATCCGGTCAGCTGATTGCCCGGCCGCGCTGGCGTCAGATCTTCCAGCAGCAGCGCGAAGGCGCCGTCGGACGGATCATGCTCGGCCGAGACGCACCCGGGCGAGCGGATCGCAACGGTATGCGCCACTTCGCGATAGAAACCGACCTCGCGCTCGTACAGACCGAAGCCTGCACCGGTCTGTCGGCTGGTCGGATCCGCGCTGGCGAACTTGCCAACGAACGATCCCGGCGCGCCCTCGTCCGCGTCATAGCTCACTTCGAACCGGATCGAATCGCCCAACATTCCCACGCCCACCGGGGTCGCGCTGACCGCCGTCACGTTCGCCTCGCGCAGCACGCCGGCGCCGCGCAGCCGCTTGGTCAGCCACGCCGCATCGACTGCCGTCGCCTCCAGATCGCGCGCCATCAGCAGCCCCCGTCGCAGCGGATGACGGTGCCGGTGACGAAGCTGGATGCCGGGCTGGCGAGGTAGAGGGCACTGGTGACGATCTCTTCCGGCCGCCCCGGCCGGCCCGAGGCGCTGTCGGTCTTCTCGCGCGCCTCATCGGTCCACGCCTTCGAAATGTCGGTCAGGAACGGCCCGGCGGCAATCGCATTGACGCGCACCTTCGGCCCGTATTCACGCGCCATGCTGGACACCATCGCATTCAGCGCCGCCTTCGCCCCGGCATAGGGCACCACCATCGGCGTGGGCCGCAGCGAGGCAATGGAGGAAGTCGCGAGGATCGCTCCGCCTTCGCCGCCGTTCGATTCTGGTTGGGCCATCCGATGCGCCACATTGGCCATCAGCCGGAACGGCCCTTTGAAGTTCAGCCCGACCACGCTGTCGAACAATGCCTCTGAGACTTCATGGCTGGGCACCAGCGGCCCCATGCCGGCATTGGCGACCAGGATATCGAGCCGACCGAACGTCTCCCATGCCGCATCGGCCAGCCGATCCATCTCATCCCACTTGCCCGCATGCGCCGGGATGGCGGCGGCGCGGCGGCCCTTCGCCTGCACCTCGGCGACCACCGCCTCGCACGCTTCGGCCTTGCGGCTAGACACGATCACGTCCGCGCCCGCATCCGCGAAGGCCAGCGCCATCTCTCGACCGAGCCCGCGCGAGCCCCCGGTGATCAGCGCGACCTTGCCCGTCAGATCGAACAAGGGGTGCGGTTCCGCCATGCATCTTCTCCTGGTGTCGCCGATCGTAAGCCGGCTGACTTATCTGTTGTTATGCCGATTGCGCGCGGCGCTGCAAGCCGGTCTCGCTGCCACTATATGAACGGGCGATGGGACGGGTTAAGCGCAAGATCGCCATGGCCGCCGCGGAAGCGCGCAGTGAAACACCGTTACCAGCCGCCTGCGCTTTGTGTCGCCGGCCACTTGGCTCGCGGATCGAGTGGCATCACGTCGTCCCAAAAAGCAGAGGCGGGACGCAAACCGCACCGGTTCACCCGATCTGCCATCGGGCGATCCATGCTACTGTCGACAATAAAACATTGGCACGTTTGGCGAACATGGAAGCGGTACGCGCCTTGCCAACGATGGCGCGCTTCCTCGGCTGGATCGCGAACAAGCCAGCGGACTTTCACGCGCCCACCTACCGGCCACGATAGCGAATTTGGTTCACTTGAGGCCGGCGGACCGGATCCGCTCGCCAGCGCAGAGCATCACTCGGTCGCCAGCAAGGTATCCGCGCGCACGAGCGATCGCAGCGCCAGCCCCGCAGTCGCGGCGCGCTCCACCGCAAGCTGCGTCGGAGCTGATATGGTGGCCAGCATCGGGCATCCCGCAAGCACCGCCTTCTCCACCAGCTCGTAGGAGCAGCGGGACGTCAGCAGCGCAAAGCCGCCGTCCCATCCCTGTCCCCGCAGCAGCATCGACCCGATCAGTTTGTCGAATGCATTGTGGCGCCCAACGTCCTCATAGGTCGCGCGCACCTCACCAGCGCGCGAGCAGGCGGCGGCGGCATGAACCGCACCGGTCCGCGCGTTGAGCGGCTGGTGATCCCGCAGCGCGTGATAGGCCGCGAACACCGCGGCATCGTCGCCGTTCCAGCGTGCGGCGGCGGGCAGCGGTCGCAATGCCTGAGCCAGCGTCTCCACGCCGCAAAGGCCGCAGGATGCGTCCGAACTGCGGTGACGTACGCGCTGCGTGATCCGCTCCGCCACACGCCGTGCCAGCGTGATGCGGGCAAGGATCCCCTCTCCCGCATCCTGAACGTCGATGGCGCGGAGGTCATCCGCGCCATCGATCAAACGCTCGCCAAGCGCAAAACCGGCTGCCAGCTCCTCCACCGAAGAGGGCGTTGCCATCAGCACGGCATAGGCCAGGCCGTTGCACTCGATCGCGATCGGCACCTCGTCGGCCAGCGCCCGCGACACTGGCCTGGTCGGCCCTGTGGCAGGCACCTCGATGAAGTGGCGTTCAACCGCCGCCGGCCTAACCTCGCCTGTCATGCTCGGCACCGTGGGCTGCGCATGAGTGCGGCGCAAGCCGTCAACCGGCGAGTTCGTCCTCCAGCGCCGCAATCAGCGCGCGGCTGAACGCGGGAATGTCGTCCGGCTTGCGGCTGGTGATGAGGTTTTGGTCGATCACGACTTCCTCATCCACCACTTCCCCGCCGGCATTCTCCAGATCGGTGCGCACGGACGGCCAGCTCGTCACGCGGCGGCCGTCCACCACATCCGCCTCCACCAGCAGCCAGGGCGCATGGCAGATGGCGGCCACGATCTTGTCGTCGTCCATGAACTCCCCGACGATCGCCACGGCGCGATCCTCCATGCGCATCTTGTCGGGGTTGCCGACCCCGCCCGGCAGCAGCAATGCGTCGAAATCCTCGGTGTCCACCTGATCCAACGTAAGGTCCGGGGTGATCGTCCGCGTCGGATCGGTATCACCTTTCACACCCTGGATCGGATCGGTCTTGATCGAGGCCAAGGCCACCTGTGCGCCCGCGTCGAGCAGCGCCTGACGGGGCTCGAACAGCTCGGCATCTTCAAATCCGTCAGTGGCAATGATGAGCACGCGGGCGTGGGACAGATCGGTCATGTCGGGGGAACTCCTGTTTGCAGGTCCCCCTCACAACCGGCGGCGCATCTGCCCGTTCCGGAACCGCTGCGACCGTCCGCGCATTTCCCGCGATATGTGGAGGTTGGCCGGTGCCGTCGACAAAGATTGTGTATCATGACGATGAGGAACCCGGGATCACCCGGAAGAAGATGCGTCATGGGTGGGGCTATTTCGACGCTGAAGGCAATCGCATCACCGATCGCGACGAGATCGACCGGCTGAACGCGATCGGCCTGCCGCCGGCCTATCGAGATGCGTGGTTCTGTCCCGATCCGAACGGACATATTCAGGCGGTTGGCTGGGACGAAAAGGGCCGGAAGCAATATCGCTATCACCCCGATTTTCGCGCCGCGCGCGAGGATGAGAAATACAATCTCTGCGCCGCCTTCGGCCGCGGGCTCCCCAAGCTGCGGGAGCGGGTCGAGGCTGATCTGAAGCTGCGGGGCCATCCAAAGGAGAAGACGATCGCCGCGATCGTCAAGCTGCTGGACATCGCGCACCTGCGCATCGGCAATGAGACTTACGCCAAGAGCAACAAGAGCTTCGGCGTCACCACATTGCGCGATCGCCACGCCCAGATCCGTGGCAGCACGCTGAAGCTGCAGTACAAGGCCAAATCCGGCAAGCTGCGGATGCTGACCATTACCGACGGCAGCCTCGCCCGCTTCGTGAAGCGCTGTCAGGATCTGCCCGGGCAGAAGCTGTTCCAGTATATCGATGATTGCGGCGAGGCACGCCCGATCACATCCTCGGACGTCAACGCCTACATCAAGGAAGCGATGGGTGAGGATTTCACCGCCAAGCACTTCCGCACCTGGGGAGCGAGCGTGATTGCTTTTGAAACCTTGGCGCATGCGAAGAAGGACATCAGCCTGAAGACGCTGCTCGCGCCGGTTACGGAGCGCTTGGGCAACACGCCCGCGATCGCCAGGAAGTCTTATGTTCATCCCGCGCTGATCGCCTTGATCAAGGATGGGCAGGAAGCGTTCCGCACAAGCTTGAACCTGCCGCGCACCACGCGCTGGCTCAGCCGGGCCGAACGCGGCTTGATCGCCTTTCTAGAAACGGGCGAGAACGGCAGCACGCAACAGGCGGCGTGACTTCCCGTCTCCACGCGGCGCCGTCGCGTGCGACGCTGACGCCCGCCGGATGCAGCACGCGCACTTTCAATCGCGCTCGACATGGCGACATGTCCTGGCGCACTGCCCAGTGAAATCATCGTAGAAGGATCGGATGACAGCCAAGAACAGCGCGGCACCATTGCCGAAAATCTCTTCCGACGACGTTCAACAGCAGATCTCCGCATTCTGGAATTCCAGTGTCGAGTGGTTCAGCGCGCACTGGCTGCAGATCGCGATCGCCCTGGCGATCGGCACCACCATCGCGCTCGCTCTCCTGTGGCTTCGCGGCCTGGGCCCCCGGCTGGCCCGTCGATCGCACACGGGCATGGGCTGGTCGGCCGTGTTCGGGCGTGCGATCGCGCGCACCAGCACCTTCTTCATCGTGATGGTCGCCGCGCAGCTGGTAACTGGTTATGCCGATCCGCCTGCCATCGTGGCGAAAACGATCAACTTCCTCTTCACACTGGCGGCGGTGTTCCAGGCGGCGACCTGGGCACGTGAGCTGATCCTTGGCGCGATCGAGCATCGCACCCGTGCCGAGAATTATTCCGGCGAAGCGCTGATGAACGCCATGGGTCTCATTCGCCTGCTGGTCACCATCGCCGTGTTCGCGATTGCACTGGTCGTCGTGCTGGACAACCTGGGCGTGAACGTCACGGGCCTAGTCGCTGGCCTTGGCGTCGGCGGCATTGCCATTGGTCTGGCGGCGCAAGGCATCTTCGCCGATCTGTTCGCCGCGCTGGCGATCATCTTTGATCGACCGTTCCGTCGCGGCGATGCGATCACTTACGATGCAAGCTCCGGCACCGTCGAGGAAATCGGCCTCAAGTCCACCCGTATCCGGGGGATCAACGGGGAGCAGCGGATCATTTCGAACCGCAACCTCCTCGACAAGGAGATCATCAACAACACGCAGCGGGAACGTCGGCGGACCAAGCTGCCCATCGGCGTGGCTTATGAAACCGATCGCGACGTGCTGAACCGGCTTCCGGAGATATTGAAGGAAGAGGTTGAGCAGAACGGCCAGGTGTTCGTGCGCGCCGGCTTTGTCGCCTTTGGTGCGTCGTCGGTCGACTTTGAACTCGAATTCGATACGCCGGCGGCGGACTATCAGACCGCTTATGATGCGCGGCATGCCGTTGGCCTCGCCATTTACCGCCGCTTCGATGCGGAAGGGGTATCAATCCCCTATCCCACGCAGACGACCTACACCGCCGCGCCCGATGGTGAGCTCATCATGCCCTATCCTGACGTGCAGGCGGTGCATGAAGTGTCGCCCCAGGCAGCGCAGCGGCGCTGATCTCCCCCATCAATGCAGCAGGGTGTGAAGCAGGTGAATGGCCTCGGTCTCCCTCTTCACACCCAGCTTGGCGAATAAAGATCGCAAGTGACTGCGCAGGGTTTCCCGGGTGATGGCGCGCGCGGCGCATATTGCATCCCTTGCGCGGCCAAGGCGAAGCATCACGGCAATCTCCGCTTCCGCGACGGTCAGCCCGTACGTCTCGCGAAGGAGAGCGACATGCGCCGCGTTGTCCGCGCCGGGATGGTTGACGATCAGGATCGCATAGGGCGCAAATCCCATGTTCCACTCGCGTGCGGGCAGGCGGTGGATCTTCAAGGTCAACGCGCCGGCGGGGTCAGGAGCTGCCACGCTGGTGGCAGCCAGCCGCCCCGTCATGACGTCATTCGTCGCCTTCGCCAGCAGGCGCTGAACCGCGGGCGACGGTGATGCGACATGACCATCGACCAGCATGAGCGTACCATTGGCGAGAAGATCTTCGGCCGCCCGGCTCGTCCCGCGCACGGCCATGGAGCGATCCAGCACGAAGCACGCGATGCTCATCGCCTCCAGTGCGCCGGCGACCAGTTTATAGCCCTCCCGCTCCAGCCCCAGCTGGAGCGCAACCGCAGCTCCCGCGGACGAACACACGCTCGCAAACAGGGCGCGCGTCTCCGTGGTTGTGGCCCCGTTCCGCTGGGACCGGAGTAAAGCGAAGCCGACAAGGCCATCCGGTTCGACGATCAGGTTGGTCTGGCAGCCAAAGGGGATCCGAAGATCACTGCAGAGATCGAGATAGGCATCATCGACCAGCCGTGGCTTGATTGCGTCGTAGCTCTCTTCCCAGGCGATGGTGCGCAATGACTGGGAAACGCCGGTCGCCACGCGATAGTTGGTCGACGGGGTTATAAGTTCCGCGCGATCGGCCAGCGCGTGGGCGGCAGCGTCCATGTCGCTGACCCAATTGAATCCCAGGGAAAAGTTCGGACCGACCCCAATGAGTTGGGCGTGGTCCGATCCCGTTTGCTCTGCCAGTTCTTGCAGGACATCAAGCCAACGTCCGGGCTCAATTGCTGCCCCCAGGAACTGATCCGCCAATCTCGATGGCTTTGCCACACGCCCCGCCCCCGGTTGTTTTCACCGATGGTTAACTTAGCGGCGGTGGCAAGGAAAGCGGCGCTGCCAATCTGTTGCGCCCCGGCAAACTATTTGTGGTTGAAGATTCGGTTCATGAATGCATTGGCCGCTTCACCAATGGCGTCTGCCACGCGACTTGCATCAGTGCCGCCCGCGCCTGGCGCGCCGCAGGCGGAATCTGGCTTTGCCGCGGGCTCGGCATGGCGGTTCTGGCGAGCCGCAGCCGCGGCGGCGACCGTCGCGGCCATCGCCAGGCCGGAAGCGAGCGCCTGACGGCCAGCCGGACTGTTGGCCTTTTCGATCAGGGCTTCACCGGCGCGACGTGCCTCCTTCGGCACTTTGACACCACCGATCTCCTTCGGGATTCGAAAGCCGCTCTTCTTGCCCTTTTTCGCCATCGCCGTCCTGCCACAAGGTGTATGGGCAATATAATACACGCTTCAGACCGTTCAATAGTCCCGGATCTTGCCCCGGGCTGCCTTGACGGTGCTTCTGCCCTTCTTTTCGTCGAGCCGCTTCGCCTTGGCCGCGCGGCTCGGCTTGGTCTTCACGCGGCGCGCCTCGCGTTCCTCCGCTTTGACGAGCAATTCGGCCAGACGCTCGCGCGCATCGGTGCGATTGGCTTCCTGAGTGCGAAAGCGCCGCGCGGTGATCACCAGCGTTCCCGATGTCGTCAACCGAGATCCCGCCAGCAGCTTTAGCCGCCTGTAGGTTTCCGGATGCAGTCCAAGACGAAAGACATCGACGCGTAGCTGGCATGCCGTGGCCACCTTGTTGACATTCTGTCCACCGGGCCCGGAGGCGGCGAGGAAGCGCTCCTCCAGCGCCTCCTCGGGCACGTCAATCATCGAAGCCCACATCCCTGAACCGCGCGGGCCATGGCGCCTGCGCAGCGGCATCCGACTTGCCGGGACGCGGCACGATCAGCTCCGCCGCATGCAGCATCATGCCGGAACGGTGCGCACGTCCGTAAACCGGATCGCCAAGCACCGGCACGCCGAGACCTTCGGCCGCATGGACCCGGATCTGGTGCGTCCGCCCGGTCGCCGGACGAAACTCGACCAGCGCTTGCCCGTCCTGCACCTTGATCAGGCGCCATGCGGTGCGCGCCGCCTTGCCCCCCGGATCGTGGCGCATTCGCCAGCCCTGTTCCGCCGTGGATGTCTTCGCAAGCGGCATGTCGATCTCGCCCGCCTCGCCGCCGCCCGGCACGCCGTCCAGAATGGCGAGGTATCGCTTGATTACGGCGCCGCTTTCGAACGCCTGCTGGAACCGGGCATGCGCCTTGGGATTGCGCGACAGGAGCAGGCAACCGCTCGTATCCCGATCCAGTCGGTGGACGGGTTGCGGCCACCGGCGAAAACCAAAGGTGAGGTTCGAAAGATGATTTTCGAGGCTGATCGCGCCGTCGCGCGGCCGATCGACCGGCAGGCCCGCCGGCTTGTCGATGATCAACGCCTCGCCATCGAGGAACAGCACCTGATCTCCAATCATGCCGCTGCCCTTGCCATCACCAGCGTCCGGAGGCCAGAGTGACAAGGATGCGTCGTCACATTCCGCTCCTCATCCTCTTTGCCGCCACCCCCGTTCAGGCACAATTGTGCAACGGCGTCAGCGTCTCCATCGGCAAGGATGGGCGGGCGCTCGGCCATTTACCCTATGGCGATGCCGCGCCGGGAACATTGGCCGCCGCGCCCGCCTATCTTGCCGTGGGGCCATGCCGGTTGCGGCCTGAAGTGATCGCTGATCTGCAGCGGTTGATTGCCGCGGCGGCCGGCGACCCTGCGGTACAGGGCCGCCTGTACGCCTTTTCCTGCCACCGCTCGCTGTCGCATCAGCAGAGCACCTTCTGTCGTACGCGCGAAAGCGAAAGCGGGGTCGACCGGGCGATCTCGGCCGCTCCTCCCGGCCATAGCGAACATGCAACCGGCTATGCGCTGGATTTCACCGTCCGTCCGGCAGATGGCTGCCCCGACGCCGAAGCCTGCATGGCCGCCAAGCCGGCGTTCCGCTGGCTCGCTGCCAATGCAGCGCGCTACGGTTTCGAGATGTCGTTCCCGGCCAGCAACAAGCAGGGCGTGAAGTGGGAACCGTGGCACTGGCGCTGGGTAGGCGTGTCTCGCGCGGCGCCCGGGGCGGCGCGTGCGCGTTTCCTGTTCGCACGCGCGCGCCGGGACTTCGCTGCCAATCCTGCGGTCGATCCGGCGCCAGTGATCGTCCCGCCCGCCGTCGTCCCCACGCTTGCGCCCGCACCTGCCGAGGAGCCGACAAAAGGCAAACGCAAGAAAAAGGACCGGCGCCGCGATCGCAGCGATCGCTGATCGCAGTTATCGTCCGAGGAGGTGGTCCGTCACACCGCCTCTCACGGACGAAACGATCGGCCTCGGCCCATCCTCATACAGGTGAGCCGCGGCCGATCGATCGAGGCATCGGGGATCAGGCGGTCAGCTTGGCCGCCGTTTCGGCAATCCGCTTGCCCTGATAGCGGGCACCGCCCAGGTCGATATCGCTGGGCTGCCGGCTGCCATCGCCGCCGGCGAGAGTCGTTGCGCCATAAGGCGAGCCGCCATGGATCGCTTCCATGGTCATCTGGCCATGATAACCATAATCGAGGCCGACCACCGTCATGCCGAAATGAAGCAGGTTGGTGATGATCGAGAACAGCGTCACTTCCTGGCCGCCATGCTGGCTGCCGGTCGAGGTGAAGGCGCCGCCCACCTTGCCGTTCAGCGCACCACGCGCCCACAGACCACCGGCCTGGTCAAGGAACGCCGCCATCTGGCTCGGCATGCGCCCGAACCGCGTCGGCGCGCCGATGATGATCGCGTCGTAATCGGCCAGCGCATTGACGCCTTCGATCTGAGGGTGAGTTTCATCAACCCGAAAGCCTGCTGCAGCGGCAACTTCCTTGGGCGCCGTTTCCGGCACGCGGCGTACATCCACCTGGGCGCCGGTCTCACGCGCGCCTTCGGCCACGGCCTCGGCCATCGTCGCCAGGTGGCCGTAGGATGAGTAATAGAGAACAAGAACCTTCGTCATCGCGCATCTCCGTTGATTGGCCCTCTCGGGCGAAATGTTGGTCCGTCGCCGCGCCGCCCTCAACAGGCGGCGCGGTATCGATCACTCTGCGTCGACAAGGACGAGTTCGGCGTCCTCGGCGGCCAGGATGTCATAAGATCCGCCCTCCAGGGCGACGCCGTCACGGGTCGACACGGCCTTGCCGTTCACGGTCACGGCACCGGTCGCGGCGACGAGATAAGCGTGGCGACCTTCACCGACGACATGAGTGACGCGCTCGCCCTTCTTCAGCGTCGCGCCCAGCACCCGCGCATCGGCGCGGATCGGCAGCGCATCATTGTCCTCAGCGAACCCGCTCGCCAGCGTGACGAAGCGCCCAGAGCGGTCGCCCTTGGGAAACGGCTTCGCACCCCAGCTTGGGCTGCCGCCGCTGCTGCGCGGATGGATCCAGATCTGGAACAGCGTCGTGGGCTCGCTTTCCAGATTGTATTCGGCGTGGCGAACGCCGGAGCCGGCGCTCATCACCTGAACGTCGCCTGCGCCGGTGCGCCCCCGATTGCCCATCGAATCCTGATGCGTGATCGCACCGCTGCGAACATAGGTGATGATCTCCATGTCGCTGTGCGGATGCGGTGGGAAGCCGGCCTGCGGCGCGATCGTGTCGTCGTTCCAGACGCGGATCGCGCCCCAGCCCATGCGGGCCGGATCATGATAGCTCGCAAAGCTGAAATGATGTCGCGCATCCAGCCACCCGTGATCGGCATGCCCAAGGCTGGCGAACGGTCTGACGTCGATGTCGTTGCGGGTGTCGGTCATGATAAACCTCCGTGTGTTGAAGCGAAGGTAGGATCACAGCCGATCCACATAAACAGAAACGATTGAAACTGATTGTTTCTAGTAATAAGCTGCGCTCGGCATCAACAACAAGAGTCGCCGCCATGCGCCTTCCGGACCTCGAAGCCTGGGCCATCTTCGCCACCGTGGCCGAGCACCGCTCCTTCACCGGCGCTGCCGAGGCGCTCGGGCTGAGCAAGGCGACCATCTCCAAGGCGATTTCGCGGCTCGAGGCGGATCTTGGCCAGTCGCTGTTTCACCGCACCTCGCGTCGACTGGCGCTGACGGAGGCCGGCCGCCCCCTCGCGGAACATGCCGCCATGATCCTTGCTTCGGCCCATGCCGCGGAAGAAGCCGCGCGCGACGGGGCGCTGGATCCGGTGGGCAGGATCCGGCTTGCCGCACCCATGACCTTCGGCGTCAGCAATGTCGCTCCGCTTCTCACCCGCTTTCTTGGCGATCATCCCGGCATCGAGGTGGAACTGCATCTCTCCGACGCCCGCGTCGATATCGTCGCTGAGGGATTCGATGTGGCACTGCGCATCGCGGACCTGCCGGACAGCTCGCTTCGGGCGCGGCGCCTGTGCTCGATCCAATCCTATATGGTCGCTGCGCCCTCCTATCTGGAACGTCACGGCATCCCGACGCACCCTGGCCAGCTCGGCGAACACCAGCTGCTCGGCTATACCAATCTGGTCGGGCCGTGGCGCTTTCGCGGGCCGGGCGGCGCGGAAATTTCCGTCAAGGCGCAGGGCCCGCTCGCCGCCAACAGCGGAGAGGCACTGGTGCCGGCGCTGGTCGGCGGCCTGGGGATCGCTCGCCTTCCCGCCTTCATCCTCGGCAGCGCGCTGACCGATGGATCGGTGGTGGAGCTGATGCCCGACTGGCGGCCCGAACCGATCGGCCTGCACCTCCTGACCCCGCCCAGCCCGCTGCGCCCCGCCCGTGTGGAAGCGCTCATCGCTTACCTCAGCGATCATCTGCGGGACTGAGCGGCCGGATCAGAACCGTGCCGACAGCGTGATGCCATAGGTGCGCGGATCACCGGGCTGGCCCACGATCAGGCCGGTCGATCCCGATTGTGTCGCCAGCAGCTCGAAATAGTCTTCGTCAAAGGCGTTGCGCAGCCATGCGAAGACATTCAGCCCGTCATCGTTCTTGAAGCCCAGCCGGAAGTTCGACAGCGCATAGCCATCCACCCAGGTGTAGCGCGACGGCGACGGGTTGGACGAGAAGCGCGAACGATAGCTGCCGTCATAGCCGATATACACCTGCCCCGAGACGCCGCCGAGCTCGGTGGGAATGCCGTATTCAGCACCATAGCTGAACGCCCATTTCGACACGCCAGGCAGCACCTGGCCGGAAATGTCGCAAGACTGCGGGCTGATCCCGCCCGGCGTACCCGGCGCACTTGCCGCCTGCCCCGCCGCAGCGGTCGTGCCGCCCGACAGTTCCGGCGGGCACGGCGCATCCACGAAGCGGACGTATTTCGCGTCCGTATAGGCGCCATTGAGGTACAGGTTCAGGTTCTCGACCGGGCGGAACGCGCTGTCCACCTCCACGCCGCGCGTGCGCACCTTGCCGGCATTGGCCAGATAGCCGCGAAGTACGCCCACCTGCTGGTTGTTCACCGTGGCCTGATAATCATCGATCTCGGTCCAGAATGCCGCGATGTTCACCGTCGCGCGGCGATCCCAGAATTGGGTCTTCAGCCCCAGTTCGAAGTGATTCACAGTCTCCGGATCGATCGACTGAACCGCCAGGATCGGATTGTTGGCGCCGTCGAGCGGCAGGCCGGAAAGGTTGATGCCGCCTGACTTGTAGCTGTGCGCATAAGTGGCGTAATAATTGATATCCGGTGCGAATTCATAAGCGACGGTGATGTCGCCCGAGATATTCCAATTGTCGAACTCGGGACTGTAGCTTTGCGGAGCCAGCACGCCGCGCTGATCGTTGGTCAGCGTAGTACTGCCGCTGCCATTGGTAACGGTGGCAACGTAATCGCCCTCCTTCTTGTCGTAATTTACCCGGAGGCCCGGCGCGATCTCCAGCTTCTCCGTCGGTCGCCAGGTCAGCTTGCCGAATAGTGCCGCCGAGGTGTTCTTGAACCCGATCTCGTTGCGCGAGGTAAGCCCGTTCAACACCGCCGGGTTGCAGGCCGCCGCCGTGGCCGTCGCGCAGCCATTCGGGCCGAAGGGCGGGTTGCCGGGATTGAGCAGGAAGCGGCTCGCCGCCGGACCCTGCACCTGCAACCCCTGTGTATCCACCGTCTGGTAGAAGTAGAAGGCGCCGACGGTGTAATCCACTGCTCCCTTGGTGTCCGAGGCGAAGCGCAGCTCTTGCGTGAACTGACTCTGCTGCGACGGGTTGGCCGACACGGTCGTTATCGGAAGGCCAATGAAGTCTCGGTCGTTGGACGGATTCCAGTGCCAGAAGCGCCACGCCGTCACCGATGTCAGCGTTCCCGCGCCTAGGTTCCAGTTGGCCAGCGCTGATGCGCCTCCCAATTCCTGCTTCGCCTGAAGGTCGGTGTCCACGTCCGTTCGCCGGTCGAACGGATCGGTTGATGGCGGCGCATAACCGAAGGCTGCGGCGAGCGCCGCATATTGGCGCGAAAGCGGGCGCTGGGTGGCGCCGACGCGTGCATAATATTGCACACAGCAATTGGGGTTCTGCCGATTGTAGTCGGCATAGAGCGTCACATCGAAATTCGGCGCCGCCTGGAACAACATCTGGCCGCGCAGACTGATCTTGTCCTGGCTGTTCTGCCACTCGCGCTGCAGCGTGTTGTAGATCGTGCCGCGACGGGTGGTGAGCGAACCAGAAACACGCGCGGCGACCACATCGTCCACCAACGGCCCGGATAGCGAGAACTTGCCCTGGAAGAACTCGTAATTGCCCCCTGTCACTTCCGCGCGCGCTTCCGTCTCGAAGCTTGGCTTGCGCGTGGTGATGTTGATCGCGCCGGCCGTCGTGTTCTTGCCGTACAGCGTGCCCTGCGGACCGCGCAGGATCTCGATCCGCTCCGTGTCGGTAAAGTCGAACGTCGCCGAGGCGATGCGGCTGTAATAGACTTGGTCGACATAGATGCCGACGCCTTGTTCGATCCCGTCGTTGGTCAGGCCGAACGGCGCGCCCAGACCGCGCACGTTGGCGGCGGAATTGCGCGGGTTGGTGGAATAGAATTGCAGGGAGGGCTGAAGCTGCGTCAGGCGGTTGACGTTGTACGCGCCCGTTTCCGCCAATGCGGTGCCGCCGATGACGGACATGGCGATCGGCACGTCTTGCACGGTTTCTGCCCTGCGCCGGGCCGTTACGACGATATCGCCTCCGGCCTGTTGCGCCGGCCCCAATCGGCCAATCTCGTCGGCAGGCTCCCCATTCTGCCCGTCGGGCGCCTGGCTGGCCGGATCGGCTGGCACTCCGCTTGGTGATTGGACCGGCTGATCGCCAGCTGGCGCCACCGCGGCCTGAGCGAGAATGAAGGCAAGCGTTATCGACATGATCCACCCCTATTTAGATCATGCACCTTCTCCCATCGATTAAGTAGGTAATCAATACTCCATCAGCTTAGGGGATTTTGATTCGGGCCTCTTGAAAAGTCACTTGACCGCACCAGATTTCTTTGCGTGCGGCGCCGCGTACGGGCCGCACAGCCGGTGACGTGGCACTATGCACGCCGCCGCTTTTCAACTCGCTCACTGGAGGAATTGAAGATGCGTCTGGATCTCACCCCCTATCGCCGTTCGACCATCGGCTTCGATCGCCTGTTCGACCTCATCGAGGCGAATAGCCGTTCGTCGACCGAGAACTATCCGCCCTTCAATCTCGAGCGTCTGGCCGAGGATCGCTACCGCATCACGCTTGCCGTGGCGGGCTTCTCGCGCGACGAGATCGAGATCACTGCGCAGCAGAACCTTCTGCTTGTCGCGGGCAAGAAGGACGACAAGGCGACCGGCCCGAACTTCCTGCATGTCGGCATTGCGACCCGCAGCTTTGAGCGCCGTTTCGAACTCGCTGATTTCGTGTTCGTTGAGGATGCCCGGCTGAACGACGGTCTGCTCGTGATCGATCTGGTACGCGAAGTGCCTGAGGCGATGAAGCCGAAGAGCATCTCGATCAAGTCCGGCCAGAAGCCGACCGTGGTCGAGGACAAGCGTGACGAGAACGAGGCACAAGCCGCCTAACTGCTCGGCGCCTCTTTGCTCCCTTTCGAGGCGTCGTGGGGCGTCCGGGCCAGTGGCCCGGGCGCCTTCATTTTAGAAGCGAAAGTTGCCCCGGACGCACCTACCAGGGGCATGATCCTGGAGCCGGCTTCACTTGCCCCGGTCAGATAACGTCGTGGCTGATGCGCCGCTCGCGCTCCACTCGTCCGGCATCGCCATGGCAAGCGCGGCGACGTGCATCGCCTGAACGATGCCGCCCGTTCGGGCGATCGCCATAGCCTCTTTCACGGGAAGCGCGATCAGGCGCAGCCGCTCGGTCGGCTCGTCCTTGGGCTTCGCCAGCTGCCGAACGCCCCTGGCGAGCAGGGCGTAGCAGCGGTTGGACTGATTGGCCGGGTTCGGCGCCAGCGTTGCGACAAGCGTCCACTCGCCGCCACCATAGCCCGTTTCCTCCAGCAGCTCGCGCTGCCCGGCGGCGATCGGGTCGGCATCGTCGGGATCGACGGCACCGGTCGGCAGCTCGCGACTCGTGATGCCCCAGCCATGCCGATACTGGTCGACCAGCAGCAGCCGATCGTCTTCATCGACGGCGATCACGATCGCCCAGTCGGGATGTTCGGTGACGAAGAAGGGCGCAATCCGCACGCCCTCTTCCGTCACGCAATCGTCCGCGCGCACCCGCAGCCACGGATCATCGATCACGCGCCGGGAGGATTCGACCCGCCAGGGCGGCAGGTCGCCCTCCGATGGCTCAGACAAGCCGGCTCTGCTTGACGGCGGCGCCGATGAAGCTGGCGAACAGCGGGTGCGGATCGAACGGCTTGGACTTCAGTTCGGGGTGAAACTGTACGCCGACGAACCACGGGTGATCGGGCCGCTCCACGATTTCCGGCAGCGTTCCGTCGGGTGACATGCCCGAGAAGACGAGCCCGCCCTTCTCCAGCGCTTCCTTGTACCCGGTATTCACTTCGTAGCGGTGACGGTGACGTTCATGGATCGTCGTGTCGCCATAGATCGAGGCAACCACGCTGTTGCCGTCCAGCTTAGCCTCATAGGCGCCAAGCCGCATGGTCCCGCCCAGATCGCCTTCCGCCTCGCGCTTCTCCAGCCCGTCGCGACCCATCCATTCGGTGATCAGGCCGACAACCGGCTCCGGCGTGGGGCCGAACTCGGTCGACGAGGCGTTCTCGATGCCAGCGAGATCACGCGCACCCTCGACGCACGCCATCTGCATACCAAAGCAGATGCCGAAATAGGGGATCTCCCGCTCACGCGCGAAACGGACGCTGGCGATCTTGCCTTCCGCGCCCCGCTCGCCGAACGCACCCGGTACCAGGATTGCGTCGCACGGTTCGAGCTGCGCCGCGATCTCCGCATCGTCATTCTCGAACAGCTCGGCGTCGATCCAGCGGATGTTGACCTTCACCTTGTTGGCGATGCCGCCATGGACCAGCGCTTCGTTGAGCGACTTGTAGGCGTCCTGCAGGCCGACATATTTGCCCACCACGCCGACCGTCACTTCACCTTCCGGATTGGTCAGGCGATCGACGATCTGCTCCCAGCGGGTGAGATCCGGCGGCGAGGACGGAGTGATTCCGAATGCGCGCAGCACTTCCGAATCGAGCCCCTCGCCATGATATTGCAGCGGCACGGCATAGATGCTCTTCGCATCCAGCGCGGGGATGACCGCGGTCTCGGGCACGTTGCAGAACAGCGCGATCTTGGCGCGTTCGGACGGCGGAAGCGGCTGTTCGCAGCGGCAGACGAGAACGTCAGGCTGCACGCCCAGCGCCGCCAGCTCGCGCACGGAATGCTGCGTCGGCTTGGTCTTCAGCTCGCCCGCAGCGGCGATATAGGGCACCAGCGTCACGTGCACGCTGATCGCATTGCCGCGGCCGACTTCGTTCTTCAGCTGCCGGATCGCTTCGATAAAGGGCAGCGATTCGATGTCGCCCACCGTTCCGCCGATCTCGCACAGCACGAAATCCAGGTCGTCGGTCTGGTCCCGGGCGAATGCCTTGATGGCGTCCGTCACGTGCGGGATCACCTGCACCGTCGCGCCCAGATAATCGCCGCGCCGTTCGCGCTGAATGATCTGCTGGTAGATCCAGCCCGACGTGACATTGTCGCTCTGCCGCGCCGCGACGCCGGTGAAGCGTTCATAATGGCCCAGGTCGAGATCCGTCTCCGCCCCGTCGTCGGTCACATAGACTTCGCCATGCTGGTACGGGCTCATCGTGCCCGGATCGACGTTCAGATAAGGATCGAACTTGCGGATTCGCACGCGATATCCGCGTGCTTGCAGGAGAGCCGCGAGGCTCGCCGCCATGAGACCCTTGCCAAGCGAGGAGACCACGCCGCCGGTGATGAAAATGAACCGCGCCATGGGAATATCGGATTACCCTCGAACAAGCATGATAGACAAGCGCCCGCGTACACGCGGGCGCAACGAAACCGGCGAACCGGAGTGAATTAACGGGCGAGCGGAACGCCGTTGTCGGCCGGCGCGGTCTGGTTCGCCGCTGCTGCAGCTGCCGCCGCCTCCGCACCGGAAAGTGCCGCGTCATCGGCCTGCGGCTGCGGCGCCGTCTGGCTCACCGGCGCCGTCCGCTCCAGCGAGGTGTCGACATTGGTGCCCCCGCGCGTCGCCGCCAACACGGCCAGCGCGATCGACAGGACAACGAAGAGTCCGGCAAGCACGGAAGTCGCGCGCGTCAGGAAATCGGCGGCGCCGCGGGCCGACATCAGGCCAGAAGGGCTGCCGCTGCTGGTCAGGCCGCCGCCTTCCGACCGCTGCATCAGGATCACCGTAACGAGTGCGGCTGCGATGATCGCCTGAACGACGAGAAGGAAGGTGAACATGCTGGACCCGATATGATGCCGACCCTGCCGGCGGATGCGCGCACATAGGGCGCAGCGGCCCGGCGATCAACCATTGGTCGATTTCGTGACAGTACTGAAACCAGCCGGGCAGGTGGACGTTATCTGACGCGAATGGCACGCATCAGCGGCCGTGTTTTCCGGATGACGCATCGTGGCAAGCTTGGCGAATTCCGATCTGAGTTCATGGATGAACACCCTGGTGGACTATGTCCGCTCGGGGGAGCCAGATCTCACCAATCGGCAAATGGCATTGTTGCTGGTGGTTTATCTGAAACCGGGGCCCCATACGGTGCGCGGCCTGGCCCGCATATTGAACGTTTCCAAGCCGGTCGTGACACGCGCCTTGAACAGACTTGGTGCGCTCGGCTATCTGCGCCGCCAACGCGATGATAGCGACAAGCGCAACATCTTCGTCGCGCGCACTTCCGAAGGGGCAAATTTTCTTGAGGAGTTCGGCCAGTTTCTCGGCGACGGCGACCAGCCCGTCCCCGCTCGTGCCACCGCATAAGACGTTCGCGCTTGTCGGAAGATCGCGCGTGCTTGATCCAACGCGTCATGCGGTACGCGGCGACCTAGCAGACGTCCGCCTCGCCGATCAGGTATTCGCGCCGCATTACGCCGCCCCCCTGTCCCGCACCGTTGCGGCTGCCGCGCCCATGCACGCGACCCGCGCTGCCAATTCAGACGTATTGGCAACCCTGTCACCCGGCGACTTGTTCGAGCTTCTGGATGTCACAGGCGAGCTGGCCTGGGGCGTCGCGCCGGCAACAGGCCTGGTCGGTTACGTCCGGGCAGACGCGCTTCGTGTTGATGGCACCGCGAAGCTCGGAGACAAGGCATGACGGCCGGCATCTTCATCGATGGCGCGGCGGGCACCACCGGGCTGGAGATTCGCGAGCGGCTGGAACAGCGCACGGACCTGACGTTGGTGACGCTGCCAGAAGAGAAAAGGAAGGACGCCGGCGCTCGGCGCGACGCTATCAACGCTGCCGACGTCGTCATTCTCTGCCTTCCCGATGATGCCGCGCGTGAGGCCGTGGCGCTGATCGACAATCCCGAGACCCGCGTGATCGATGCGTCGAGCGCGTTCCGCGTCGCGGATGGCTGGACCTATGGCTTTCCCGAACTCGGCTTCGACGTCGCAGGGGCCGCGCGCGTGTCGAACCCGGGCTGCTATCCCACGGGCTTTCTGGCGCTGGTGGCACCGCTTGTTCGCGCCGGCGTGCTGCCCGCCGACTGGCCCTTCACCGTCAATGCCGTGTCCGGCTACTCCGGTGGCGGCAAGGCGCTGATCGCCCGATTTGACGAGCAGCCTGATCTTGCCTTCCGCGGATATGGCTATTCGCTGGGCCACAAGCATGTGCCGGAAATGCAGCGCCACGCCGGATTGGTTCACCCGCCCCTGTTCGCGCCATCCGTCACTCGGGCGTTCCGCGGCATGATCGTTGAGGTGCCCGTTCCGCTCGCCGCCGTGCCGACCGCGCCCACGCGCGCGGCGATGCTGGACGTGCTGCACGCCACGTTCGATACGGCACCCTTGGTCACCGTTCACGATGACCAGCCGGACGAACTGATCATGAGCGCCCACGCCGCGCCCAACGATCGCCTCGACCTGTGGGTCTTTGCCGATCCCGATGGCCGCCAGGCGCGTCTGGTTGCGATGCTGGACAATCTCGGCAAGGGCGCGTCCGGGGCTGCGGTGCAGAACCTGAACCTGATGATCGGCGCCGATCCACTCGCCGGTCTGGTCTACTGACCGGGCAAACGACGTGATCCGCCGGCTTCGATAGCCGCAGCGACAAGCCAGAAGGAGGAGCCCCCATGCAGCGCAATCCCGTGGGCAAATTACTGTTGTTCGGCGCGACGGGCGATCTGGCCCAGCGCATGTTGCTGCCGTCGCTCTACGGGCTTCATGCCGACAAGCTGCTGCCGGACGGACTGACCATCACTGGCACCGCCCGGTCCGACCATGACGACGAGAGCTTTCGTGCCTTCGCGAAGGATGCGCTGGAAGAGTTTCTTCCCAAGGACCGCAAGGATCCGGATGCGATCCAGTCCTTCCTGGCACGCCTTCAATACCAGGCGCTCGATGCGACTACGCTGGAAGGCTATGACGCGCTCGCCGCGAAGGTCGGGGATGTCTCCGGCGGGCTGGCTATCTTCCTCTCCACCGCGCCGTCGCTGTTCGAACAGGTGATCCGCGGGTTGGAAAGTGCGGGTCTCGCCGGTGAGACGGTGCGCATCGGGCTGGAAAAGCCGCTCGGCTACGATCTCGCCTCCAGCCGCGAGATCAACGATTGTGTCGCCACCGCCTTTCCGGAAGACCGTACTTTCCGCATCGATCACTATCTCGGCAAGGAGACGGTGCAGAACATTCTCGCGCTGCGCTTCGGCAACTCCTTCTTCGAGCCGGTGTGGAATGCGCAGGGGATCGACAATGTCCAGATCACCGTCAGCGAGACGGTCGGGCTGGAGGATCGCGCAGGCTATTACGATGGGGCGGGCGCGCTCCGCGACATGGTGGCAAACCATATCCTGCAGCTCGTCGCGCTGATCGCGATGGAGCCGCCGGCGCGCTATGACGTGACCGAGATCCGCGACGAGAAGGCCAAGGTTTTCCGCTCGCTGCGGCAGCTGAAGCCGGAGGAAGTGCCGCAGAACAGCGTGATCGGTCAATATGTCGGCGGCGCGGTGAAGGGTGAGATCGTCAAGGGCTATGACGAGGAGCTCGGCAAGGATTCGAACACCGAAACCTTCGTGGCGCTGAAGGCGCATGTCGATAATTGGCGCTGGCAGGGCGTGCCCTTCTACCTGCGCACCGGCAAGCGGATGCCGACCCGTCGCAGCGAGATCGCGATCCAGTTCAAGCCGGTGCCGCACTCCATGTTCTCGGGGCGCGGCGGATTGCTGCAGCCCAACATGCTGGTGATCCGCCTCCAGCCCGAGGAATATATCCAGCTGCTGGTGATGGCGAAGGAGCCGGGCCTTGATCGTGAGGGCATACGCCTGCGCGAAGTGCCGCTGAACCTCAGCCTGGACGCCGAATTTGCCGGCAAGCGCCGCCGCATCGCCTATGAGCGCCTGCTGCTGGACCTTATCGAGGGCGATCAGACGTTGTTCGTCCGCCGCGATGAGGTGGAGGCGCAATGGACCTGGATCGACGCCATCCGCGAAGGCTGGAAGGCGAACGATATGAAGCCGAAGCATTACAGCGCCGGCACCTGGGGTCCGGCCGCCTCGATCGCGTTGACCGAGCGCGATGGCGTGACCTGGCAGGACGATTGATGGTCTCCCTCTCCCCGCTGGCGGGGAGAGGGTGGCCGACCCCGGCGAAAGCCGGGGGAGGTCGGGAGAGGAGCAGTGTCGGAGCGCGACGCTCGTAACTGCCCCTCTCCCCGACCCTCTCCCCGCAAGCGGGCAGAGGGAGAAAGGAAATGGAATGAGCGACGAAATCGAGTGGTGGGAATATGATGACGCGGCGGAAATGGCGGAGGCTGTCGCCGGCGATGTGCAGTTCATCATCGAAAGCGCGATTGATGCGCGCGGCGCTGCGGTTATCGCACTGCCGGGCGGCAAGACCCCTGTGCCAATCTATCAGAAGCTCGCCGGCGCGAAGCTTGACTGGAAGCGCGTGACGATCCTGCCGACCGATGAGCGCGTCGTGCCGCTCGGCGATCCGCTCAGCAACGTCACGATGATCGGCAAGACCTTCATTCCCAAGGGCGCGCGCGTCATCCCGATCGTCCCGCAGGCGACCGCCGACTATAAGGCTGCCGGCCGCTCGGCGGACGCGCTGATGCAGGACCTGCACTGGCCGCTCGACCTCTGCTTGCTCGGTGTCGGTGGCGACGGCCATACCGCATCGATCTTCCCCGGCCCGGACTTCGACGAGGCGCTGAACGGCCCACGCGAACGCCGCGCGCTCGGCGTCATGCCGGAGCCGCTGCCAGAGGAAGCGCCCGTCCCCCGCGTCACGCTGTCGCGCGCCGGCATCATCTCGGCCAAGGCGCTGATGATCGCCGTCACCGGCGCGAAGAAGCGCAAGGTGCTGGAAGATGCCATCGCCCAGGGTGCCGGATCGCCATATCCGATCGGCCGCGTGCTGGCCGACGCCGAATTGCCGGTGGATATTCACTGGGCGGAGTGACCTAGCCGATCTGTGTCTTCCCTCCCCGTTCGGGCTGAGCCTGTCGAAGCCCGTGTCCGGAACACGCCCTTCGACAAGCTCAGGGCGAACGGAGTAGAGTATCCTTATGCCGTTGCACTCTGTCGTCTCCGCCGTCACCGATCGCGTCATCGCTCGCTCGCGCGAGGGCCGCACGCGCTACCTCGACCTGCTAACCCGGGAGCGGGACCAGTGGATCGGCCGCCCGATGCTCGGCTGCGCGAACCTTGCGCACGCTTATGCCGGCACGGAGGAGGACCGCCCTGCGATGAAGGCAGGCGGCGGCATGAACATCGGCATCGTCACGGCCTATAACGACATGCTCTCCGCCCATGCGGTCTATTACCGTTACCCTGAACAGATGAAGGTCTGGGCGCGCGAGGTCGGCGCGACCGCGCAGGTCGCTGGCGGCGTGCCGGCGATGTGCGACGGCGTGACGCAAGGCTATGCGGGAATGGAGCTGTCGCTGTTCAGTCGCGACACGATCGCCCTCTCCACTGCCATCGCGCTCAGCCACGGCACGTTTGAAGGCGCTTTGCTGCTCGGCATCTGCGACAAGATCGTTCCCGGCCTCCTCATGGGGGCGCTCCGCTTCGGCCACCTCCCCATGCTGCTGGTGCCTGGCGGCCCGATGCCTTCGGGCCTGTCGAACAAGGCCAAGGCCGCCGTGCGCGAGCGCTACGCCACCGGCGACGCGGACCGGGAGGAGCTGCTCGACAGCGAGATCGCCGCCTATCACACGCAGGGCACCTGCACCTTCTTTGGCACCGCCAATACCAACCAGATGATGATGGAGGTGATGGGGCTCCACGTTCCCAACGCCGCCTTCGTCAATCCGGGTACGAAGCTGCGCCAGGCACTGACCCGCGCCGCCGTTCACCGCGTCGCCGAGCTTGGCTGGCGCGGTAACGACTATCGCCCGATCGGCCATTGCGTCGACGAGCGCGCGATCGTGAACGCGGCCGTCGGCTTGCTCGCGACCGGCGGCTCGACCAACCATTTGCTTCACCTCCCCGCCATCGCCCGCGCCGCTGGGATCATCATCGACTGGGAGGATCTCGATCGCCTCTCCAGCGCCGTGCCGCTCATCGCGCGTGTCTATCCCAATGGCGCCGCCGACGTGAACGGCTTTGAGGAAGCAGGCGGCATGGCGTTCGTCATCCGCGAGTTGATCGCGAGCGGGCACCTCCATGGCGACATCCTCACCGCCGGCAGCCAGTCGCTCACCGATGCCTCGGCGAAGCCGACACTTGATGGCGACGCCCTCGTCTGGCGCGATCCCGGCCCGAGCGGCGACGACACGATCCTGCGCACTCCCGCTGATCCCTTCTCGCCCGATGGCGGCATGCGCATCCTCGCCGGCAACATCGGCCGCGCCTGCATCAAGGTTTCGGCGGTGGAGCAGGACCGCTGGATCGTGGAGGCTCCTGCCGCGGTCTTCTCCGACCAGGCAGAGGTGCTTGCGGCATTCCAGGCTGGTGAACTCGATCGCGACGTGGTCGTCGTGGTCCGCTTCCAGGGCCCGCGTGCCAACGGCATGCCGGAACTGCACAAGCTCACCCCGCCGCTCGGCGTGCTGCAGAACAAGGGCTTTCGCGTTGCGCTCGTCACTGACGGCCGCATGTCCGGCGCGTCGGGCAAGGTGCCGGCGGCGATCCACGTCTCGCCCGAGGCGCTCGGTGGCGGGCCGATCGGCCTGATCCGCGACGGCGACCTCATCCGCGTCGATGCGGAGGCCGGCACGCTGGAGGCACTGGTCGACGCGGCTGTATGGGCCGCACGCGCACCCGCCGACGCACCGCCACCCGCCGACGGCTTCGGCCGCGAGCTGTTCGGCATGTTCCGCGGACTCGCCGACGAGGCGGAACGCGGCGCAAGCGCGGTGCTGGCAGGCGCTGGATTGTAGAGAAGCGAACGCCCTCTCCCCTGCCGGGGGGAGGACAGGGAGAGGGGCAGTCAAAAGCCTCTGAACGCATGGGCCGGATGCGAGGGGCTGCCCCTCTCCCCGGCCCTCTCCCCTGATGGGGAGGGGGAGTAGAAGATGGAAGTCGTATCAGTAGACATCGGCGGCACGCACGCCCGCTTTGCCATTGCGGAGGTCGAGAACGGCCGCGTCGTCTCGCTCGGCGAGCCGGTCACGCTCAAGACGGCCGAGCATGCCAGCCTGCAAACCGCGTGGCAGGCGTTCGAGAAGAAGCTCGATCGACCCGTTCCTAAGGCGGCTGCCATCGCGGTCGCCTCGCCGATCACCGGCGATGTCATCCGCTTGACCAACAATCCCTGGGTGATCCGCCCGTCGCTCATTCCCGAGCGGCTGGGGGCCGAGACTTACACGATCATCAACGACTTCGGCGCCATCGGCCACGCCGTCGCACAATTGCCGGAGAGCGATTTTGACCATCTCTGCGGTCCGGACACGCCAATCCCGGCAAAGGGCGTGACCACCATTTGTGGTCCCGGCACCGGGCTCGGCGTCGCTCAGGTGTTGAAGACCAACGGCAGCTATCACGTCCTCCCCACGGAGGGCGGGCACGTCGATTACGCCCCGCTCGATCCCATCGAAGACGCAATCCTGAAGCGCCTCCGCCGCACCTTCACGCGCGTCTCGACGGAGCGGATCTGCGCTGGCCCGGGGATCGTCGCCATCTATGAAACGCTGGCCGAGATGGAGGGCCGCTCGGTTCCGACCCGCGAGGACAAGGCGATCTGGACCGAGGCGCTGGAGGGCACGGACTCGATCGCGCTCGCCGCGCTCGATCGCTTCTGCCTCGCGCTTGGCGCGACCGCCGGCGATCTCGCGCTGGCGCATGGCGCCAATGGCGTGGTGATCGCCGGTGGTCTCGGACTGCGCATCAAGGACAAGCTGATCCGTTCCGGCTTCGACCAGCGCTTCGTCGCCAAGGGCCGTTTCCAGTCGATGATGGCCGGCATTCCGGTCAAGCTCATCACCCACCCGCAGCCGGGCCTCTTCGGCGCCGCCGCTGCCTTCGCCCAGGAGCATACGGCATGACCACCATTGCCGATATCATGCGGACCAGCCCGGTCATCCCCGTACTCGTCATCGATGACGTGGCCAGCGCCCGCCCGATGGCGGAGGCGTTGGTCGCCGGCGGGCTGCGTGTTCTTGAAGTCACCCTGCGCACCCCTGCCGCCCTCGACGCCATCCGCGAGATGAAAAAGGTTTCGGGCGCGATCGTTGGCGCGGGCACGGTCGTCTCCGGCGAGCAGTTCAGTCAGGTCATGGACGCGGGCGCCGAGTTCATCGTGTCGCCCGGCCTTACGGAGCGACTGGCCGAGCCCATCATCGCCAGCGGCGTACCCTTCCTTCCCGGTGTCGCCACGGCGGGCGACATCATGCGCGGCCTTGATCTGGGGCTCACCCACTTCAAGTTCTTCCCCGCCGAAACCTCCGGCGGGCTGAAGGCGCTGAAGGCGCTCGCCGCGCCCTTCCACCAATGCCGCTTCTGCCCCACTGGCGGGATCACCGAGGCAAGCGCGCCCGATTGGCTGGCCTTCGCACCGGTGCTGTGCGTCGGCGGGAGCTGGGTCGCGGGCGGTACGCCGACAGAGATCGAGGCAAAGGCGCGAGCAGCGGCGGCGCTGCGGGCGTAAGAAGTTCTACGTCGTCCCGGCGCGAGGCCGGGACGACAAGGTGATCAAAGCAACGTCAATCAAATACGTCCTGCCGGGCTGGTCCTGGCGTCCGGTCTTCCGAATAATCAAAGGTCTGAAAGACAAAGACTCTGAATGCCGGGACGAGCCCGGCATGACGTAGCGCCAAAAGCCTACTCCGCCGCCTCGCTCGTGATCAGCTTGGTCAGCGGCCGCGCGCCTTGTTCGCTCACCGGCGGCGCCTCGATGCTCTTGCCCGCCGTGTCGATCTTCAGCGCCTCGAAGCGCCGAGCCTGCGTCAGCACCTGCGATTCCAGGCTGCCGACGAACTGGTTGTACGCGCCCATCGCCGTGTCGAGGTTCTTGCCGAGTTTCGCGACATGCCCGCCCATCACCGACAGGCGCGCATACAGATCCTTGCCGAGCTGCGCGATCTCACGTGCCTGTTCCGCCAGCAGTTCCTGCCGCCACACCGCCGCCACCGTGCGGGCGATCGCGATCAGGTTGGTCGGCGTGGCCAGCAGCACTCGCCGCTCGAAGGCATAATCCCAAAGGCCCGCATCATGCTCCAGCGCGGCGGAGAGGAAATGCTCGCCCGGCACGAACATGATCACATAATCGGGCGCATCGTCGAACTGGCTCCAGTAATTCTTGGCGCCCAGCCCGTTGACGTGCGCGCGCATCGCCGCGGCATGCGCCGTCAGCCCCGCTACGCGCTCGGCCTCATCCACTGCGCCGAACGCATCCTGATAAGCGTTCAGCGAAACCTTGGCGTCGATCACCAGCGACTTGCCGCCTGGAATGCGCACGATCACGTCGGGCCGCAGCCGCCCGCCTTCGCCATCCGCCACCGACACTTCGGTCGCGAAATCGGCGTGTTCGGAAAGGCCGCAGCTTTCCAGCACGTTGCGCAACTGCTGCTCGCCCCAGCGGCCCCGCGCCTTGGGTGCATTGCGCAGCGCGTTGACCAGCTTGGCGGCCTCGCTGCGCACGCTCTCCTGGCCAACGCGCATTTGCTCGATCTGGCCGCGCAACTCGCCAAAGGCGTCGCGCCGCTCGGCCTCCACCTTCGCCACGCCATCCTCGTACTTCTGAAGCCGCTCGCTCACCGGCTGAAGCATCGCCCGCAGGTTCGCGCCTGCCACTTGCTCCGATTCGCGAAACCGCTCGTCCGCCCGTTGCAGGAAGCGGTCCTGCGCCTCGGCCAGCAGCTTCTGCCCCACCTGGCTGAACTGCGCAGCCAGCGCGTCTTTCGCCTCGCGCAGCTCGCTTAGCCGCGCATCGAAGCCGCGCGCCTCGGCCTCCAGTCGCGCGATATCCGCACGCGCAGCATCCCGATCGAAGCGAAGGTCGGACAGTTCCTGCCGCAAGCCATCGGCCGCCTTCGCCCTTTCCTCGGCGCCGGCCAGGTCGACGATCGCCTTCTTGAACTCATCGGCGCGCGCATCGCGCTCGGCCCGGATCGCCGCCATGCCTCGCTGCGCCAGCCACCAGCCGACCGCCAGCCCGAGCAGCAATGCGACCACGACGAACAATGCTGCAATCGGCTCCACGCTTCCTCCTCATGAGAACGAAGCGCGAACCTAACCCCCGCCGGCGTGCGGGGCAAGCATTGTCAGGCGGCGTTCTTGCGCGCCTTGGCCAGCTTCTTGAGCAGCATGTCGCGCTTCAGCCGAGTGATGTGGTCGATGAAGAGCACGCCGTTCAGGTGATCGATCTCATGCTGCATGCAGGTGGCGAGCAGACCGCTCATCTCCTCCTCATGCCGCTGTCCATCGAGATCCAGCCAGGCCACCCGGCAGCGCGCCGGGCGCTCCACCTCGGCATATTGCTCCGGGATCGACAGGCAGCCTTCCTGATAGCGCGACAGCTCGTCGGAAACCCACAGGATCTCCGGATTGACGTACGTCACGGGGTTGCGGACTGCCTCGGGCTTTTCCTCGTCCTCGGTCTCGCGTTCCTGCAGGTCGATCACCACCACTCGGCGGGCAACGCCCACCTGGATGGCGGCAAGGCCGATGCCGTGTGCGGCGTACATGGTTTCCGTCATGTCGGCGGAAAGCTGGCGGACCTCCGCGTCAATCGCGGCAACGGGCTCGCACATCAGGCGAAGGCGGGGATCGGGGATCTCGACAATGGGAAGAACGGCCATTGCGAGCAGATATTGGCACCTCCCCGCCGAATCAAGCGGCAGGCGACGGCCTGTCCTCCCCTCAGTTCTCAGGCGACAGGGCGGCGCGCGCGCAGCGCCTGCGCCAATGTTCCCTCGTCCAGGTAATCCAGCTCGCCACCGACCGGCAGGCCATGCGCCAGCTGCGTGATCCGCACCGGAAAGCGCTCCAGCCGCTCCACGATATAGTGCGCGGTGGTCTGCCCCTCCAGCGTCGCGTTCATCGCCAGGACCACTTCGTCCACGCCGCCGCCCTCAACGCGCTGCACCAGCCGATCGATCGACAGATCCTCCGGCCGCACGCCCTCCAGCGCCGACAACCGGCCGCCCAGCACGTGAAACCGGCCGGGAAAGAGCCGCGATCGATCCAGCGCCCACAGGTCCGCCACTTCCTCCACGACGCACAGCGATCGCGCATCGCGGCGCGGGTCGGTGCAGATCGCGCATGGATCGGTCGTGTCCACATTGCCGCAGGTCGAGCAGGTCGCCAGCCGCTCCTCCACCGCCTGCAGGGCGGCGAGCAGCGGCACCAGCGCGCCCTCGCGTTTCTTCATGAGGTGCAGCACCGCCCGCCGCGCCGAACGTGGGCCCAGGCCGGGCAGCCGCGCCAGCGCGCCCGTCAGCGCCTCGATCTCCTGCGATGCCATCGCGGGAACAGATAGGGGGTTGCGCCGGGCCGCGCCAGCGCGTTGAAGCGCGGCCCATGCGGATCGTCTTCATGGGAACGCCCGAGTTCGCGGTGCCGGCGCTCGACGCGCTCGCCGCTGCGGGGCATCAGATCGTCGCGGCTTACAGCCAGCCGCCCCGCCCAGGCGGCCGGCGCGGTCGTGCGCTGGTCCCCTCACCCGTGCATCAGCGCGCGGAAGCGCTGGGCATCGAAGTCCGCACGCCGGTGTCGCTGAAGAACGCCGAGGCGCAGGCGGCGTTCGCCGCACTGGACGCGGACGTGGCAGTGGTCGCCGCCTATGGCCTGATCCTTCCCCGCCCGATCCTGGATGCGCCGCGTCACGGCTGCCTCAACCTTCACGGCTCGCTCCTCCCGCGATGGCGCGGCGCCGCCCCGATCCAGCGTGCGATCCTTGCCGGCGATGCGGAGACCGGCGTCGGCATCATGCAGATGGAGGCAGGGCTGGATACCGGCCCCGTCCGGCTGGAAGGCCGCACGCCAATCGCCGGCAAGACCGCCGGTGAACTGACGGCCGAACTCGCCAGCTTGGGCGCCCGCCTGATGGTGGACGTGCTGGCCGATCTCGACAGCCACCCGCCGGTGCCGCAGCCCGATGAAGGCGTCACCTATGCGGCCAAGATCACCAAGGATGAGATGCGCCTCGATTTCGCGCAGGACGCCGCCGCGGCCGAGCGCCAGATCCGCGCCTTCAACCCGCCAGGCGCCTGGCTGGAGGTGAACGGCGAACGTCTGCGCATCCTCGCAGCCGAGGTACTTGCCGACTCACCCGTCCCCGTTCGGGCTGAACCTGTCAACGCCCATGGGGCCGAAGCGCGCCCCCTTCGACAGAGCTCAGGACAGGCTTCGACAAGCGCAGGGCGAACGGAACAGGAAGGCAGCACCCCGGTCGCGGGCACCGTTCTCGACGACCGCTTCACCATCGCCTGTGCCGCTGGCGTCATCCGCCCTGCCTATGTCCAGCGCGCGGGCCGCGGTGTCATGACGGTAGACGAGCTGCTGCGCGGCTTTCCCATCCCGCTCGGCACCCGCCTGTGACTCGCTTCGCGCTGACGGTGGAATTCGACGGCCGCCCCTTCATGGGCTGGCAGCGGCAGGATCACGGCCCCAGCGTCCAGCAGGCAATCGAGGACGCTGCTTTCGCCGTCACGGGAGAGCGCACAGCCGTTCATGCCGCCGGCCGCACCGATGCCGGCGTCCACGGCGCCGCGATGCGCGCGCATCTCGACATCGAAAAGCCGATTACCGCCTTCCGCCTTGGCGAGGCATTGAACGCGCGCCTGCGCCCTAATCCCGTCGCGATCCTCGCGTGCGAGGAGGTGCCGGGCGATTGGCACGCCCGCTTTTCCTGCCTGGGTCGCGCCTACGAATATCGCATCGTCAACCGCCGTGCCCCGCTCACCTGGGAAAAGGGCCTCGCCTGGCAGGTCGCCCAGCCGCTCGATGCCGCCGCCATGCATGAAGCCGCGCAGCTGCTGGTCGGCCGCCATGACTTCACCACCTTCCGCTCGGCCCATTGCCAATCGGCCAGCCCGCTGAAGTCGCTCGACGTTCTAAGCGTCGCAAGGTCCGGCGACCGCGTATCCGTCGTGGCGGAGGCAAGGTCGTTCCTCCACCATCAGGTCCGCTCGATGGTCGGCTGCCTCGCGTTGGTTGGTCTCGGCCGCTGGTCGATTGCCGACATGGCCGACGCCCTAGCCGCCGCCGACCGCACCCGCCTCGGCCTGAACGCCCCACCCGACGGCCTGTTCTTCATGCGCGCTCGCTACCCGGACTGAGCGACTCCCAACCGGCTTGAACAGTGAAAGCCGTTCGTACTGAGCTTGTCGAAGTACGTGTTCAAGGTGACTGCACTCAAGGCACGCCCTTCGACAAGCTCAGGGCGAACGGATAGAGAAGCTCAAAGCCCTCACCCCGTTCAATACGCCAGCGCACATCCATCGGCTCGCATCTCGCTCGCCGCGGCATAGACTCGCGTGTCGCCATCCATGCGGTGCTCGACGCATTCGTACCGGCCGAAGCCCCCGTCTGGATTACCGAGCTGCCAGCCGATCTCGGCCAGCCGCTTGCGGGTGGCGTCCGGCACGCCGCTTTCCAGCCGCAGCCGGCCTGCCACGCCCAGATCCGGATCATCCTCGCCCATCGACTGCGACGATCCTTCATGGTGCCAGCGTGGTGAATCGCCGGCGGACTGGATTTCCAGCCCATAGTCGACGCGATTGACGATGATCTGCGTCTGCCCCTGCGGCTGCATGTCCCCGCCCATCACGCCAAAGCTCATCCACGGATCGCCGCCGCGTGTGGCGAAGCCCGGGATGATCGTCTGGAACGGTCGCTTGCCCGGCGCATAGATGTTCGGGTGCCCATCCTTCAGGCTGAACAATTGCCCACGGTCCTGGAACATGAAGCCGAGCCCATCGGCCACCAGCCCCGATCCCATGCCGCGGAAGTTGGACTGGATCATCGACACCATCATCCCGTCCTTGTCGGCACAGGAAAAATAGGTCGTGTCGCCCTTGCTTGGCGCCTGCCCCGGATAGACCGGCGTCAGGATGCGGTCAGGCCGGATGAGCTTGGCGCGCTGCGCGGCATATTCCTTGGAGATCAGCCAGTCGACCGGCACCTTGGAGAACTTCGGATCGGCATAGAAGCGCGCGCGATCCTCATAGGCGAGGCGCTTGGCTTCGGCCTGCAGATGGATCGACAGTGCCGATTGGAAGCCCGCTCCCTTCAGGTCGAAATGCTCCAGGATATTGAGCATCTGCAGCGTTGCGATGCCCTGCGTGTTGGCGCCCAGCGCGTGCACGGTGGTGCCGCGATAATCGGTGCGGTTCGGCTCGATCCATTCGGAGCGGTGCGCCGCCAGATCCTCATACCGCAGCCAGCCGCCGATCTTCTTGAAATAGCGATCGATCGTGCGCGCGAGATCGCCGGTGTAGAAGGCGTCCCGACCGCCTTGCGCGATGACGCGATAGGTGCGGGCAAGATCGGGATTGCGAAACACCTGCCCCGCCTTCGGGCCTTTGCCGTCCGCCATGCCCCAGGTCTTCAGCGCATTGGCCGTTTCCTCCACGCCGTTTCCGGGACGCGCGAAATTCGCCATGCTGCGGCGGATGTAATAGGCGATGATGTCGGGCACCGGCGTCCCCGCCTCCGCCATGGCGATTGCCGGCTCGAACAGCGTCGCCCAGGGCAGCTTGCCGTAGCGCTGGTGCATGGTCCACCAGCCGTCCACCGTTCCGGGCACCGACACGGTAATCGCGCCCAGCGGCGGCAGAACGCCGTTCTTCGCGCGCGACCGCACGGTTTCCAGCGACAGTCCGCGCGGGCTTGCGCCCGATCCGGCCAGCCCTACCACCTTCTTCTGCTTCGGGTCCCAGATCATCGCATAGACATCGCCACCGATGCCGTTCGCGGTCGGCTCCAGCAGGCCGAGGCACGCATTCATGGCAATGGCTGCGTCTACGGCCGATCCGCCACGCTTCAGGATGTCGATGCCGGCTTGGGTGGCGAACGGATGCGCCGTGCCTGCCGCGCCATTCATCCCGTAAACCGCCGTGCGCGAGGCGAAGCTTGCCCCCACCGGCCGATCGCCGCCATGCACGTCTGGTCGGATGAACCGGTCCTCGCCGGCTGCCCAATGCCCCGGCAGGTCCGCGCCCTTCGCCGTTGCCGGCTGTGGTGCTCCGCCCTGCCCTGGACCCTCGTTGCCCTGCGCGCCGCCGCCCGTTCCCTGCTGCGCCCTCGCAAGCGTTGGCGCCATGGCAAGCGCGGGCAAGGTGGCGACAAAGGTCCGACGACGCATGAAAGGGCTCCTGTTTCAGGCCCTTGTTGCGGCAAAACCGGCCAGCGACAAGCGCGCGATCACCGGTCGTGCCGCGCGGGCCTGGCGCGTCACGCCGTCGACTTTCCATTTTTGGCGGATGGGACGGACGACCGTCATCCAAAATGAATCAGCAGAAAGCCGCCATCCGTTGCTCCAGCCGGTCGGCCACGGACCGGCGGATCGGCTGCCCTTCGCGCACCTTGCGCCATGTGTTGTAGCTGATGCCGAACTGACGCATCAGCACCTCGTCGGTCTGCCCGGCGATCTCTCGCTTCATCAGCGACACTGCCCGTTCATCGACCGGGCGCATCCCGGCCTTTGCCCCGGGCGGGGCGATGTTCAACTCCATCGTGGCGACCCTCGTCTTCGTCCTGTGATCCCTGGCCTGCGCAGCCGGCATCAGGATCATGCCGTTCGACATGCTTGCCGAACTGCGACCAAGCGTCGCGGTGGCCGGCCACCCCCTCACCGCCTCCAACAGGCTTTCCGACCATAAAAATGAGTTCCGTTGGAGAACGCAACCATTAAATTCGTTCGTTTTGATCTTTGTTTGGCGAGTTTGCGCTGCCTTTGGAATGATGATTGCTCGTTTGAACTAAGCGGACGTGAATGGCACCGCGGCTACTGCTTCTTCAATCCCGGCGCACCATCACCAAAGGCCCTGCGCCGGCGCCCCGAAGCAGCTGAAATGCAGCAAGGATCGCATCTCCACCTGCGGCACAAGCTTGCGATTTAGCGGCAAAAAATTGCGGTCACGGCCACATTGTGTAAACTTTCCCGCGGCGACGGAGCCATCCAGGGGGCCAGATGACGGAAAAGACCAGGATCGACGCGTTCGACACGCGTATCCTCAAGATACTGACGAACAACGGGCGCATCTCATGGCGTGAACTTGCCACCGAGATCGGTCTATCTCTCACGCCGACGCTCCGCCGTGTTCGCCGTCTGGAAAGTGATGGCTTCATTCTCGGCTATACGACACGGTTGAATGAACGTCGTTTAAGCGGCGCGATAGAGGCGATGATTTCGGTAACGCTTGATCGTCAGTCGGATGAAGCGCTGTCGATATTCGAACGCAGTATCCAAGATGTTGAGGAAGTCACCGACTGCTATCAAATGACTGGGGATTACGACTATCTGCTTCGCGTGGTGGTCAACGATCTCGATCATTTTCAGGTCATGCTCGGCACGCTGTCCCGCATTCCCATGCTCTCGCGAATCAACTCAAGCTTCGTGCTCAAGACGGTCCTGAGGCGCACGGCCAAGGTCACATGACTTCGGCCCCGTCGCCAGCGCCGTAGCCGGTTCTGCTTACCCCCCGTAACGGCGCCACCCTCGCTACGCCCGTCCTCCCGCGAACTCGTGGCTTGGTATCTTTGCACTAACCCGGGCAAATCGCCCGGCTCTGTCGCAGATGGGTCGCGACAACGCCGCGGCCGTACACATTGCGCCCGGCCGGTGCCCCGCTGGAACGAACCCGCTCTCTCGGGCAATGCACGGTCATGACGCTCACCGATCTCGCCACGCGCACCTATAATCATAGTTTCCGGCTCGATCCGATCGTGCGCAGCCTGCTCGACACCGACTTCTACAAGCTGCTGATGCTGCAACTCATCCAGTCGCGGCACGCCGCAACCCAGGTCACATTCTCGCTGATCAACCGCACCCGCTCGGTGCGTCTGGCCGAGGTGATCGACGAGGCCGAGCTGCGCGAGCAGCTGGATCACGCACGTTCGCTGCGCTTCACGAAAAAGGAACTGATCTGGCTGGCCGGGAACACCTTCTACGGCGTGGAGCGGATGTTCCGTCCCGACTTCCTCGCGTGGCTGGCGGAGTTCCAGCTCCCGGAATATGAGCTGCGCACCGTCGACGGGCAGTTCGAACTCACTTTTTCCGGCCCTTGGGCCGCCACCACCATGTGGGAAATTCCCGCCCTCTCGATCGTCAATGAACTCCGGTCCCGCGCGGCGCTGAGGCATCGCGGGCGCTTCGCACTTGATGTTCTTTACGCCCGGGCAAAGGCGCGCCTGTGGCAGAAGGTCGAGCAGTTGCAGCAGCTCCCGGACCTTGCATTGTCCGATTTCGGCACCCGCCGGCGCCATGGCTTTCTCTGGCAACGCTGGTGCGTGGAAGCGCTGAAGGAGGGACTTGGCAGCCGCTTCATCGGCACGTCCAATGTCCTGCTCGCCATGGACGCCGATCTGGAAGCGATCGGAACCAATGCCCATGAACTGCCCATGGTCGCGGCGGCGCAGGCTGAAGGCGATGAGGAACTGCGCCGTGCGCCCTATCGCGTGCTTGAGGAATGGCAGGAGGATTATGCCGGCAACCTGTTGATCGTCCTGCCGGATACTTTTGGCACGACATCCTTTCTGCAGGCCGCTCCGCCCTGGGTCGCGAACTGGACGGGTTTCCGGCCCGACAGCGCACCCCCGATCGAGGCGGGCGAGCAGATTATCCGCTGGTGGCGGGACATGGGTCAGGACCCCCGCGGCAAGCTGCTGATCTTCTCGGACGGCATGGACGTCGATTCGATCACGGCGACCTACCGGCACTTCCACGGCCGCGTGAGGATGAGCTTCGGCTGGGGCACGAACCTCACCAACGATTTCCGCGGCTGCGATCCGCAGGGGGATGCGGCGCTCGCCCCGCTGTCGCTGGTGTGCAAGGTGTCGCGGGTGAATGGCCGGCCAGCAGTGAAGCTGTCCGACAATCCGGAGAAGGCGACCGGCGATCCGGTGGCAATCGCCCGATATCTGCGCGTGTTCGGAGATGCCGGGCGAGTGGCGCAAGCGGTGCGGGTCTAAAGCCACCCGAACCGCCCACCCCGAGCGAGCGACGGGGTCAGAAGCTGCGCGGCATCCCCAGCACATGCTCCCCGACGAAGCTCAGGATCAGGTTCGAGCTGATCGGCGCCACCTGATAGAGACGCGTCTCGCGGAACTTGCGCTCGACATCATAATCCGCCGCAAAGCCAAATCCGCCGTGCGTCTGCAGACATGCATTGGCCGCCTTCCATGACGATTCCGCCGCCAGGTGCTTCGCCATGTTCGCCTCCGCCCCGCATGGCTGGTGCGCGTCGAACAGCCGGCACGCCTCATAGCGCATCAGGTCCGCCGCACGCACTTCCATGTACGCCTGCGCGATCGGGAACTGCACACCCTGGTTCTTGGCGATCGGCCGGTCGAACACCACCCTCTCGGACCCATATTGCACCGCTCGCTCGACGAACCAGTATCCGTCGCCGATACATTCCGCCGCGATCAGCGCGCGCTCCGCGTTGAGCCCGTCCAGGATGTAGCGGAATCCCTTGCCCTCTTCCCCGATCAGGCTCTCGGCCGGCAGCTCCAGATCGTCGAAGAAGACTTCATTGGTCTCGTGATTGACCATGTTGCGGATCGGCCGGATCTCCATGCCCTTGCCGATCGCCGCCTGAAGATCGACCAGGAAGATCGACAGGCCATCCGCCTTCTTCTTCACTTGGTCGAGCGGCGCGGTGCGCGCGAGGAGGATCATCAGATCGGAATGCTGGATGCGGCTGATCCACACCTTCTGCCCGTTCACGACGTAAGTGTCGCCGCGGCGCTCGGCGCGGGTCTTCAGCTCGGTCGTATTCGTGCCGGTGGTCGGCTCGGTCACCGCCATGGATTGCAGGCGGAGCGCGCCGCTCGCGATATCGGGCAGGAACCGCTGCTTCTGTTCGGCCGATCCGTGCCGCAGCAGCGTGTTCATGTTGTACATCTGACCATGGCAGGCACCCGAATTGCCGCCGGCCCGATTGATCTCCTCCATGATGATCGACGCTTCGGTGAGGCCGAGCCCGGCGCCGCCATAGCTTTCGGGGATCAGCGCGGCCATCCAGCCTGCCTTGGTCAGCGCCTCGACGAACGCTTCGGGATAGGCCCGCGCCTCGTCGACCTCCCGAAAATAGCTGTCGCCGAACTCGCGAACCAGCGCGCGCACGGCATCGCGGATCTCGGGAAAATCGTTGCGGGCGGCGGGGATCATGCGCGGGCCTTTCTGAGCGAAGGAGCGTGTTTGTGGTCAAGCGCGGCGATCTCATCGGCAAGCGACTGCAGCCCGGAGACGAGATCGTGATATTCGGCGTCGCTGCGCGAGCCGGCGAAGATGGAGGCGGATACGCACAGGGTCGATCCATCGTCGGGCAGGCTCACCGCCACCGATGTGATGCCCGCGTAGCTCAATCCGTCATCCACGCCATAGCCCAGCCGGACCGCCTCGGCGACTTGCGCGGCATATGTGGCGAAGTCGATTGGTCGCTGCCATCGCACTGCGGCGAAGCGCCGGGCGAGCTCGTCGCGCCCGGTCCGCTGCGCCGCCGCCAGCGCGCGACCAACGGCGCCGCTGCCGATCGGCTGGCGCTGCCCTTCCTCCATATGGATGCGCGTGGCGGCAACGCTCTGCCCCAGCGCCACCAGTTGCAGCCGATCCCGCCCGACAACGCGCCACAGCCCAACAGGGGCGTGCCAGGCGCGCGCCGCCCGCTCGAGCACCGGCCGCGCGCGGGTGATCAGGCGGTTCGCGCGATCAAGGTCGCCCGCGGCGATGTCCGACCAGGGTGGCTGAAGTGCGTATCTCTTCCCCTCGCCCAGCGACAGCACGCCTTCGCCCACCAAGGTCCGCAGCAGGCCCAGGCAGCTCGACGGGCTGATCCCGCAGCTTTGCGCCACTTCGGACAGGGTCATCGCGCCGCCATCGGCCAATGTGCGCACGATCGCGAACGCATGGACGACGGAAGGCACCGGTGAGCTCATGACCCATCCATAAACTTCATCTGACTGAAACCGCAATGCGCCATCTTGAAATCATACCGGCACCGCCGTAACCCCTGCCGGACAAGGATCAGGAGGCGGAGCGTGGGCATTCTCGACGGAAAGGTCGTCGCAATCACCGGCGCGGGGCGCGGCATCGGCCGTGAAATCGCATTGTTGTGCGCTGCGGAGGGTGCCGCGGTCGTGGTCAACGACCCGGGCGTCGGCGGCGGCGGTGAAGGCGGCGAAAGCGGCCCCGCCGAGCAGACGGTCGCGGATATTGTGGCCGCCGACGGACAGGCGCACGCCAATCTCGCCAGCGTGTCCGATCCGGCGGCGGCGGCGACGATCGTCGAGGATGCGGTGAAGCGTTTCGGCCGGATCGATGCGGTCGTGAACAATGCCGGCATTCTGCGTGACACCATCTGGCACAAGATGAGCCATGAGGATTGGCGCGCCGTGATTGACGTGCACCTTCACGGTGCGTTCAACGTGTCCAAAGCGGCGACGCCCTATTTTCGCGAGCAGCAGTCGGGCAGCTTTATCCACTTCACCTCGACCAGCGGCCTGATCGGCAACATCGGTCAGGCGAATTACTCCGCGGCGAAGCTGGCGATCGTCGGCCTGTCGCAATCGATCGCGCTCGACATGGCGCGCGTCGGCGTCCGGTCGAACTGCATTGCCCCCTTCGCATGGAGCCGCATGACCGCCTCCATCCCGGCCGAAACGCCCGAGGCGAAGGAGCGCGTCGCCCGGCTTCAGACGATGAGCGCGGACAAGATCGCCCCACTGGTCGCCTTCCTCGCGTCCGATGCGTCGAAGGATGTCAGCAACCAGATCTTCGCCGTGCGCAAGAACGAGATCGTGCTCTTCAACAAGCCGCGTCCGGTGCGCTCCATGGTCAAGCTGGAAGGCTGGAGCGCCCAGGCAATTGCCGATGAGCTGATCCCATCCTTCCGCCCCAGCTTCGCGCGTGCCGACGAGGTATCGGCTCACGTCTTCCCCTACGATCCGATCTGAGGACCAAGCCCATGTCCACCCTGAACCCCGGCATGGATGCCGAAACGTTCGAGCAGTTCATCGACCAGTTGCGCCGCTATGTGCGCGATCGGCTGATCCCTTCCGAAAAGGAGATCCTGGATACCGATCGGATCCCGGATGAGATCCTGGGCGAGATGCGCGACATGGGCCTCTTCGCCCTCACCATCCCCGAAGAATATGGCGGGGCTGGGATGAACACCTATCAATACACCCAGACGATCCGCGAACTCGCTTATGCCATGCCGTGCTTCCGATCGATCATCTCGATCACGGTCGGCATGGTCAATTCGGCGCTCCGCAATGGCGGTACGGAGCAGCAGAAGGCCGAATGGCTGCCCAAGATGGCGGCCGGCATGATCGTGTCCTTCGGCCTGACCGAGCCGGGCTCGGGCAGCGATTCAGCCGGGATGCAGACCATGGCAGTGCGGTCGGGCAACGGCTGGGTGCTGAACGGCACGAAGCGGTACATCACCAACGCGCCCGACGCCGAGATGGCGGTGATCATGGCGCGCACGTCGAAGGAGGCGCTGCCCAAGAACGCACACGTCTCCGCCTTTATCGTGCCGATGAACACGCCGGGCGTCAGCGTCGGCAAGTCGGACAAGAAGATGGGCCAGGCCGGCACGCATATCGCGGACATCATCCTGGAAGACGTGCACCTGCCCGCCGAGGCGCTGCTCGGCCTAGACGAAGGCAAGGGCTTCGTCACCGCGATGAAGAGCCTCGACAATGGCCGCCTGTCCGTCGCCGCCGCCTCCATGGGCTATGCCCGCCGCGCGGTGGATTCCGCGCTCCGCTACGCCACCGAGCGCAAGGCGTTCGGGGAGCCGATCGCGAACTTCCAGTTGATCCAGCAGATGCTCGCCGAAAGCGAGATCGAGCTCTACGCATCGGAAACCATGCTGGAGGATTGCTCGCGTTTGGTTGACGCTGGCCGGCCGGTTCTGCGCAAGGCAGCGGCGACCAAGGTGTTCGCGTCGGAGGCCTGCGGCCGGATCGTCGATCGCGTGGTGCAGATCTACGGCGGCGCTGGCTATCTCGCCGAATATGATGCGGAGCGTTTCTTCCGCGATGCGCGCGTCTATCGCATCTACGAGGGCACGACGCAGATCCTGCAGCTCCAGATCGCCAAGCACATGCTACGCGAGTTCAACGCCGGGGTGAACTGATCCATGTATAACCTCCTCCCCGGCCTGACCGTGATCGAGGCGTCGTCCTTCGTCGCCTCGCCCACCGCGGGGCTCTATCTGGCGCAGATGGGGGCGGAGGTGATCCGCGTGGACCAGATCGGCGGCGGCCCCGACTTTCGCCGCTGGCCCGTCACGCAGAACGGCGACTCGCTCTATTGGGAAAACCTCAATCGGGCGAAGAAGAGCCTGGCGCTCGATCTCGGCCGACCGGAAGGGCGCGAGCTGTTGCAGGCGTTGGTGCGCGCCACCGGCCAGTTCGTCACCAACTTTCCGGTGAAGGGCTTCCTGTCGCACGAAACGCTTGCCGAAGGTCGCCCCGATCTCATCACCGTGCGCGTGATGGGCTGGGCGGACGGCAGCCCGGCGCTCGATTACACCGTCAACAATGCGGTCGGCTATCCCATGCTGACCGGTGCGGGGCCGGATCCGGTCAATCATGTGCTGCCCGCGTGGGATCTGCTGACCGGCGCCTATGCCGCTTTCGCGCTGATGGCGGCGCTGCGGCGGCGGGATGCGACCGGCGAAGGCGGAGAGATCCGCATCCCGCTGTCGGATGTCGCGATCGGCACGGTGGCGAACCTTGGCGGCATTGCCGAGGTGATGGACACCGGCACCGATCGCCCGCGGCTCGGCAACACCGTTTTCGGCCTGTTCGGGCGCGATTTCACCACCCGCGATGGCAAGCGCACGATGATCGTCGTCGTCACGCACCGCCAATGGGCGAACCTGATCGCCGCTCTGGGTCTCGGCGACGCCATCGCACAGGTGGAGGCGCAGCGCGGCGTCAGCTTCGCCAAGGATGACGGCCTCCGCTTTACCCACCGGGATGCGCTGTTCCCGCTGTTCGAGGCCGCGATCGCCGCGCGCGATCATGCGGAGCTCGCCGCTGCCCTCGACGCGGGCGGCATCGTCCACTCCGCTTATGGCACCATGGCCGATGCCGTGCGCGATCCACGCCTCGTCACCGAAAACCCGATCTTCGGCACGGCCGATGATCCCAGTGGCACGCGCTATCCCGCCGTGGGTGCGTTCGCGACGCTGCCGGCCGAGCAGCGCCGCCCCCCTGCCCCCGCCCCGCGCAACGGCCAGCACAGCGAACAGGTGCTCGCCGAGACGCTTGGCCTGTCATCGGGCGAGATCGGCCGCCTCTTCGACGCGGGCATTGCCGGAAGTTCTGATCGCTAAAAGAAAAGTGATTGTTTTGATCCGGGCGGAGCGGTTGCGCCGCCACGCGAACAGGTCAATCACTATGACCTGTTTTCGCAAAAAGAGTTGTTCGTGACCAAGCACTTCCTTCTCGCGCTCGTCGCCACTTCCGCCCTCACCTCTCCGCTTGCCGCCCAAGACAAACCCGACGCAAAGCAGCCCCCCGCCCGCCCTCATGCCGAGGTGGTGAAGGCCGAGGCCGAAGCCGCCTGGGCCAAGGCGCCGGTAGAGGAAACCGAAACGCGCTCCCGCGACAGCGTCACCATCAATGGGAAGCGGTACAATTACATCGCTTCCGCCGGCACGCTGACGACGCGCGACAATGAAGGGAAGCCGACCGCTTCCATGTTCTACACCGCCTACACGCTGGACGGGACGAAACCGGGTACGAAGCGACCGATCACCTTTCTGTTCAACGGCGGTCCCGGCTCGCCGTCCTTCTGGCTGCGCATGGGTTCGTTCGCGCCGATCCGCATCCGCACCACCAATCCCGAATTCGTCCGCCCCGCGCCTTACGACGTCGGTCCCAATCCGGATTCGCTGCTCGACAAGACCGACCTTGTCTTCCTCGACGCGATCGGCTCCGGCTATTCGCGCCCGCTCGGCGATGCCAAGCCGGGTGATTTCTACGGCGTCGACGAGGACGTCGATGTCTTCGCCCGCGCGATCATGCGCTATGTCACCAAATACGGCCGTTGGATGAGCCCGAAGTTCGTTCTGGGCGAAAGCTACGGCACCCTGCGCGCCGGCGCGCTTGCCTATCAGCTTCAGGACCGCGGCATGGCGCTGAACGGCGTGATGCTGCTCAGCTCGATCATGAACTACGGCTATCGCCAGCCGGGTCTCGATCAGGTCTATCTCAACTACCTGCCCAGCTACGCTGCCACCGCATGGTACCATAACCGTCTGCAGAACCGTCCCGCCGACGTCGCCACCGTCGTCGCACAGGCCCGCGCCTTTGCCACCGGGCCGTATATGAGCGCGCTCGCCAAGGGTCAGCTGATCTCCCCGCAGGAGCGTGACCAGGTCGCCGAGCAGATGAGCCAGCTGATCGGTATCAGCCCCGGATATATCAAGCAGAACAATCTTCGCATCGATCTGGCGCGCTTCCGCAAGGAGCTGCTGCGCGGCTCCAATCGCACCGTCGGCCGCTTCGACTCACGATATCTCGGGATCGACAGCGACGCCGCCGGCGAGCGCCCCGAGACCGATGCATCGTCCGATGCGATTTCGGGTGCGTACATCGCCTCCTTCCAGGATTACCTGCACGCAACGCTCGGCTACCAGACGGAGCTGCCCTACCGCCTGTCCGCCCGCGACGGCGCCGGCTTCAAGTGGAACTGGGCGCACAAGGCACCGGGCGGCGGCTATGGCAGCCAGAACAATCCCAACACGGCGGTGGATCTCGCTGCCGCGATGCGCACCAATCCCTATCTGAAGGTGCTGTCGCTCAACGGTTATTACGACATGGCGACGCCGTTCTTCGGAACGGAAAACGATCTTGGTCACATGATGCTGGAGCCGGCACTTCAGGCGAACCTGAAATATACCTACTATCCCGCCGGTCACATGACCTATCTGAATCCGGATGCGCTCCGCCAGATGAAGCAGGATCTCGCGGGTTGGTATGACGAGGCGGTCAGCGATGCGCGCTATTCCACCCCGCCCGTCGCACCCATGGCTCAGGCAGCCACCGGTCCCGGCGAGACGCCGAACTGAACACCAGCGGCAGCGCGCGAACTTGGCGCGCTGCCGTCCGGCTTCCTGTCTCAGGGATCGCGCGAACTCGGCTACGGTTCGGCGCGTCACCCGTCTCTTGAATGATGGCGAACCGGCAGGCTACGAAAGCAGCCGGACACGCGAACACCCCGGTCGGGGAAGATCGTCGCGGCTGACCGGGGAGGCGCGCATTGTTCCAGAAGAATCAAGTCGTTCACGTCCCCATCGGCCCCGGTCACGCTGAACGCGGTGCAAGCCGCGCCGGATACGCATCATGAAAAATCTGAAGAAAACCGAAGGCGAAGTCGCCGTCTCGACCACCCCGCTTCCGGGGCGCGGCGATCTGCCCGCGCGCGATCTGTTGCTTCAGGCCGCCAGCGAGTTGATGATCGAACTCGGCACGCCGGATGTCTCGCTTCACGCCATTGCGCGGCGCGCGGGCGTCACCGCGCCGCTGGTGAAATATTATTTCGGCGGCAAGGAGGGCTTGCTGCTGGCGCTGGTGGAACGCGACACCGCCCGTTCCCTCGCGCAACTGGAGGGGCTGCACGCCACCAATCTCGATCCGCTCGCCAAGCTGAAGCTGCACATCAGCGGGATCGCGCGCACCTACAGCCGCTATCCCTACCTTGTCGGGCTGCTCAACCATCTGTTGCGCGAGTCGCGGACAAAAGCCTCCGAGCGTATCAAGACAAGCTTCGTCACCCCGCTGATTGAGGCGCAACGCCGGCTGGTTCAGGAAGGGATCGCCGCCGGACAGCTTCGCCCGATCGATCCAGACAAACTCTATTACATCATCGTCGGCGCGTGCAATTACCTGTTCTCGTCCCGCCTCGTCTTCGCGAACATCATGGGCGATCATCTGAGCGGCCCCGAGTTTGAACGGGAGTTCGCCGCCACGGTGATCGACGTCATCCTGAACGGTGTCCGGGCCTGACGCGGCGGTTTGCGCCACTCGTTCATGGCACCGTCGAGGTTCGGTACAGGAGGCGCTGAGGTGAAGGTTCACCGTTACGTCATTGATCTCGAATGGACCGGCAACACGGGCCAGGGCACCCGAAGCCTGTCCGCCTATGAACGTAGCCACCGCATCTCCGCTGGCGCAAAGCCGCCGATCGCCGGATCGTCCGATCCGTCCTTTCGCGGCGATCCGCGATGCTGGAACCCGGAGGAGCTGCTGGTCGCGTCCGTTTCGGCATGCCACGAACTTTGGTATCTGGGGCTGTGCGCCGACGCTGGCGTGATCGTCCACGGCTATACGGATCAGCCGGAGGGGATCATGGTCGAGGAAGCCGGCGGCGCCGGCCAATTTCAGTCGGTTACCCTACGCCCGCAGGTCGTCATTGCCGCATCGTCGGATGCGGTGCTCGCCGCCGCGCTGCATGAACGGGCGCATGCGATGTGTTTCATCGCACGCTCGGTGAATTTTCCCGTCAGCATTGAGCCCAGCATCACCAGCGCAATCGCCAGCGGCTGACCGCCACCGCTTCCAAGCGGTTCGGCGCATTCAGCCGGGATCACGCACGCCTGAGCCGCCGGCGCGCGCCTCACCGTCAAGGCGCCCGGTTGATCCCGCAGGATCACCGGCGCGCCATGCCGACCCGTCTCAGTCCTTCTTGGCGGACAGGTGCTTGCTGAGATGCTTGTTCATCTCGAACATGCTCACCGACTTCTTGCCGAAGATCTTCTCCAGCTTATCGTCCGCGTTGATCTGGCGCCGGTCCTTGGCGTCCTGAAGATCGTTCTTCTTGATATAGTCCCACACCTTGCTGACGACTTCGCTGCGCGGCAGGTCATTCTTGCCGACGATCTCTGCGAGTTCAGGCGAGGGAGTGACCGGCGCGGTGATGCCGCCGCGTGCGCCGCCGGCCGGCTTGCCAGTGGCCTTCACCTTCTTTTCCGCCGCCTTGGTCTCGTCCTTGCCACGCTTTTCTGCCGTCCGCGCCATGGGTCTCTCCTCTATCTGCCCGGATCCTAGCATCGGATAGCCGGCAATCCAGCGTGTTTAAGCGTCATGGCTTGGCGAAGTTCCGCAACACGGCTGCAATCGGCTGCAGATATTGTCCTGAACCGCTGGCTCGATTGCTCGTTTGCCGATCATGGCGCTGCTTCCTGCCGCTTCTGTCCAGCCCGCTCCCCCGCTCGAATGGCGGCCGCGCCGGCTGCTCCTCACGCGCGCGGCGCGTGACTTCGAACATGGGCGCGGCATCGCCGAACGCGCAGCGCGCCTCGGCGTCGAAATTGTTGAGCTCGCCGGCGATCGACTCGCACTTGATCTCCCGCCTGATCCGCGCCGTGCCTATGCTGCGGCAAAGGCGACGCTGGCTGTGGTCGTCGCGCCGCCATCCAAGCGCCGCCTCCAACCGATCGCGCCCAGCGCCGACTGGCGGGTCGACCTGGCCGAGGGGTGCCCGGCGCATTGCAGCTATTGCTATCTCGCCGGCTCGCTGAAGGGGCCGCCGATTACCCGCGTCTACGCCAACGTGGAAGAGATACTCGCCGGCCTGCCTGCATATCTCGGGCAAGGCACGGTCACATCGCGTAGCAGGGCACGCGCGATCGAGGGCACCACCTATGAGGCGTCCTGCTACACCGATCCGCTGGCGCTGGAGCCGCTGACCGGCTCGCTCTCGGCGGCGATACGCTGGTTCGGCCAGTGGGACGCGCCGGCCCAGCTTCGCTTCACCACCAAATTCGCGGACGTCGCGCCCCTGCTCGCGCTCGACCACAATGGCCGCACGCGGATGCGGGCATCAATCAATCCCCGAGCCTTCGCCCGTTTCGAAGGGGGCACCGCGCCGGTGGCATCGCGGCTCGAGGCGCTCGGCCGGATGGCGCGCGCCGGTTATCCTGTCGGTCTCACCATTGCCCCGATCATCGCTGCGGATGGCTGGCAGGACGCCTATGGCGCGCTGATTGACGACGCTGCCGCCGCGCTCGCCGACATCCCCTCGCTCGATCTTACCATCGAACTGATCACCCACCGCTTCACCAGCGGGTCCAAGGCGGTGCTGCAAAGCTGGTATCCCGGCGCGGCGCTCGACATGAGCGATGACCGGCGCGTGACCAAGCGGACGAAGTTCGGCGGCGAGAAGCAGGTCTACGACACGGCGACGATGCGGCTGCTCCGCACCTTCTTCGAGGATCGCATCGCCCGTGCCCTGCCGGCAGCCCGGATCCTCTATTGGACATGACGACCTTCTTCACCGCCGACACGCATTTCGGCGATCACCGCACCATCAACATCTGGCGGCGTCCGTTCGCCAGCGTGGCCGAGATGAACGCGCTGCTGATCGAGCGCTGGAACGCCACCGTGGCCCCGAACGATATCGTCTGGCACCTGGGCGATGTGGCGCGGCGGGCGGCCGATGTGCCGGATCTGCTCGCCGCATTGAACGGCACCAAGCACCTCATCCGCGGCAACAACGATCCGGACGGCACTTTGCAATCGGCCGGCTGGGCAAGCACGGCCGATTATGCCGAGCTGGTCGTGGACGAACACCGGCTCGTTCTCTGCCACTATCCCTTTCGCTCCTGGAACGGCCAGCATCGTGGCGCCCTCAACCTTCACGGCCACAGCCACGGGCGGCTCGCGCCGATGCGTCGCCAGTTCGATGTCGGGGTCGACGTTCATGATTTCGCGCCGGTCACGCTCGGCGATCTGCTGGCAAAGCCCGACCGGCGGGAACGCGGCGGCAGTCCGCCCGTTCGAGCCACCTCATCATAACGGACCTCTCTCCTGGAATGTCTCAATCCCCTGATGCGGAAACCACCGCCTTGCCGCCGTTCGGCGAACTGCCGCCCTCGCCGATGAGCATCGCGGAAACCGCAGCAGGGGTCGCGCCGCTGCTCGCCGCGCATGACGTGATCGTTGCCGTGGCGGACGAGACACGCGCCCTGGCGCTGACCCGGATGCTGGCAGCGATGATGCCGGACGCGCATGTCCTGTTCTGCCCGGGGACGGATGCCCTGCCCGGCGACGATGCCCCGCCCTCACCCGCCAATGTCGGCCAGCGCGTCTCCGCGCTTCGCGCCATCCGCCAGAACAGCGCCGGAAAGAACCGCGCCCGTATCGCCCTTGTCACCTCGGGCGAGGCGCTCGCCCGCGCCTATCCCCCGCCAGCGGCGTTCGATGCCAAGCCCCCGTCCGTCGCGGTTGGTGAGCCATGCGATCTCGCCCAATTGCACGACGAACTGATCGCGCTCGGCTATATCGTCGACGAGCGGGTGGACGAGCCAGGTGAGGTCGCCCTGCGCGGGCAAGTGCTCGACATTTTCCCCGCGGACGCGGAATCGCCGCTCCGCATCGAGGTGGCGGACGGCGTCATTGCCAGCCTGCGCTTCTACGATCCCTCCGACCAGCGCAGCATCGAGGATGTGGATAGCCATGAGCTAGGGCGCGTGGCCGAACCGCCGCTCGATGGGCAGCGGGTGACGTTGCTGGATCATCTACCCAAGGCGGTGATCGTCATCACCGATCGCGCGGACGAACGTCGCCGGCGCCTGCTCGCGCTCAGCAGCGATGCGGCAAAGCGCAAGAGCCGGCGCGCGGCGCAAGACATCGTGGACGACGCCGCCTGGCAAAAGGCGCTGGACGGGCGCGAAACGCAGGGGCTGGATCAGCAGGGCGAGCCGCCCGCCCGCTTCGTCGAACAACGCGGGCCGCTAGCAGCTTTCGCAAAGGAGGCAAAACAGGTTCTCGCCGCGGGCGATCGCGTCGTCCTGATCGGCGGCGAGCGCGACCTGCGCTTCCTGACACGGCGGATCGAGAAGCGGCTGGACATTGCCGCCCTCGCCGCCAGCGACTGGTCCGAGATCCTGTCGTCGCCAAAGGGCACTTTCTGCACCCTTACCGCGCCGGCGGATCGCGGCTTTCGCCGGGACGGCATCTTCGCCATCGCTGCCGCCGATCTGCTCGGCAGCCGGGCGGAGCGCGAGGATGGCGCCGCACATCGCGTCGATCTGTCGTTCGTGCAGGGGGCCGAGATCCGCGTCGGTGACACCGTCATTCACGAGGATCACGGCATCGGCGTCGTAGCCGGGATCGAGGCGCTGCCGAATGGCGACGGCACGGGCGGCGATACGATCAAGCTGACCTATGCCAAGGACGCCGTTCGCCTGGTGCCCGTGGCGGAGGCGGATCGGCTGTGGCGCTATGGCGCGGAGGATGATGCCGTCACGCTCGATACGCTGGATGGCCGAACCTGGCACGAACGGCGCGGCAAGATTGCTGAGGCCATCGCCGATACCGCGCGCCAGCTCACCGCCCTGGCGGCCGAACGCGAAACCCATAGCGCGCCCGTGCTCGATCCCGCGCCCGCCGCCTATGAGCGGTTCGCCGCCGGCTTCCCCTTTTCGGAAACCGCCGATCAGCTGACCGCGATCGAGGCCGTGCGCAGCGATCTTGCCTCGGGAAAGCCGATGGATCGCCTCATCATCGGCGATGTCGGCTTCGGCAAGACGGAGGTGGCGTTGCGCGCCGCCGCCATCGCCGCCCTCGCTGGCAAGCAAGTGGCGCTGGCCGCGCCCACCACCGTCCTCGCGCGGCAGCATCTCGAAAGCTTCACCGCGCGCTTCGAGGACGCCGGCATCGCCGTCGCCGGTCTCTCTCGCCTGACGAGCGATGCGGAAAAAAAGCGGGTGAAGGCCGGCCTGGCGGACGGCAGCATTCAGGTGGTGATCGGAACCGGCGCGGTCGCCGGCAAGGGCGTGAAATACAAGGATCTCGCCCTCGTCATCATCGATGAGGAGCAGCGCTTCGGCGCCGCCGACAAGAACAAGCTTCAGGATCTCTCCGCCGGCCACATCCTGACGCTGTCGGCAACGCCTATCCCGCGCACGCTGCAATCGGCGCTGGTCGGGTTGCGGCAATTGTCGGTGATCGCCACCCCGCCCGCCCGGCGCCAGCCGATCCGCACCGCCGTCTCCGACTTCTCGCCCGATACGCTGCGCGGCGCCCTGCTGCGCGAGCGCGCGCGCGGCGGTCAGAGCTTCGTCGTCGTGCCCCGCATCTCGGACATGGCGCCGCTGGCCGAACAGCTCGGCAAACTGGTGCCGGAGCTCGAGCTGCTGCAGGCCCATGGCAAGATGCCAGCCGCCGAGATCGACGAGACCATGGTCCGCTTCGGTCGCGGTGATGGCGACGTGCTGCTCGCCACCAACATCATTGAGGCGGGGCTGGACGTGCCGCGCGCCAATACCATGGCGATCGTCCACGCCGATCGCTTCGGCCTGTCGCAGCTTCACCAGCTGCGCGGCCGCGTCGGGCGCGGGCACCGCCGCGGCCAGGTACTGCTGTTCACCGATGCCGATGACGCCATTTCACCGCGCACGCTGAAGCGGCTGCGCACGCTGGAGGCGTTCGATCGGCTGGGCGCCGGCTTTGCGATCAGCGCGCGCGATCTCGACATGCGCGGTGCCGGCGACCTGCTGGGCGATACGCAGGCCGGGCATATGCGGCTGATCGGTGTGGAGCTGTATCAGCAATTGCTGGAAGATGCGCTGCGCACGGAGCGCGGCGAGACCGTGGAACGCTGGACGCCGGAATTGCAGCTCGGGCTGGAAGGACGCCTCCCGCCCGAATGGATCCCGGAAGAGGATCTGCGCATCACTCTCTACGCCCGCCTCGGCCGGCTGCGCAGCGATGCGGAGCTGGACGCCTTTGAGGCAGAACTGGAGGACCGGTTCGGCGAGCTTCCGGAGGATGCGGCCCTGCTCATGTCGATCGCCCGCGTGCGGGAGCGTGCGCGCGGGCTAAACATCGCCCGGATCGATGCCGGGCCCGCCGCCATCGCCCTGACGCCGCGCAACGGCAGCAAGGGCGCGGCGCAGATCGATGGTCTGGTCGAAAAGGACGGACGCTTCCTGCTCAAGGAAGCGCTGGAAGAGCCATCCGCCCGGCTGGAACGGCTGGCGGCGCTACTCGGGTAGCACCGCCCCGCACTGCACCGTTTCAGGTTGCCCCCCTCACGGGTTGCCCTTGCCTCCATGGGCGCCGACGACGGTTCCGGTGGAGAAGCTTACGTCATCGGCCGCCAGCGTGACGTATAGTGAGGCAAGCTCGGCCGGCTGCCCGGCCCGGCCCAGCGGCGTGTCCTGTCCAAACTCGCCCATCTTGCCCGGCAACTGGCCGCCCGCCACCTGAAGCGGCGTCCACACCGGGCCTGGCGACACGGCATTCACCCGAATGCCCTTCTTCGCCAGCTGCTTCGCCATGCCCTTGGTCAGGTTCAGGATCGCCGCCTTGGTGCTGGCATAATCGATCAGCTCCTCGCCAGGATCATAGGAGTTCACCGACACGGTGTTGATGATCACGCCGCCAGGCGGCAGTGCGGGGATCGCTGCCTTGCTGAAGCGAAAGACATGGTAGACGTTCGTTTCATAGGTGCGGACGAACTGCTCGTCCGAAATCTCCATGATGTCGGCCTTGCTCTGCTGATAAGCGGCATTGTTGACCAGAATGTCCAGCCCGCCCAGCGCGGCGATCGCCTTGCGCACCGTCTCCTCGCACGCCTTTTGCGTCCGGATGTCCGCCGGCAGCAGCACGGCCTTGCGCCCGGCCTGTTCGATCAGCGCCTTCACCTCGCGCGCGTCCGGCTCTTCCGTGGGATAATAGTTGATCGCGACATCTGCCCCCTCGCGGGCAAAGGCGATCGCCGCGGCGCGGCCGATCCCGCTGTCGCCGCCGGTGATCAGCGCGCGCCGTCCGGCCAGCTTGCCCGATCCGCGATAGCTTGTTTCCCCATGGTCGGGGCGCGGGTTCATCTTGCTGGCGAGCGCTGGCCATGGCTGCCGCTGCTCGGGGAAGGGTTCCCGGCGATAGCGGGTGCGCGGATCGCTCAGCATCGGGCGCCCTCCCGCCTGCCCCTGTGCCGCGGCGGGCGTGGACGCCGCCGCCAGCCCGAGAACCGCGCCGCCCAGCAGGCCGCGTCGCGAGCTTTCGAATTCACTCATCCACCATCTCCACCATGAATATCGGTTCAGGTGAGGGACGCACCGACGCTGCCGGCGTTCCGGCCGGCCGGACGCAAGACGATAATTATCCTGTGATGATGGGCACATGGCGCTCCGCGCTCGACTTCGCGGGGCGATCGGCGGAAAGGGCAGCAGCCCTTGCTTACCACAACCAACGAGACTGCTGTGTCCGATCGTATCGCATCCGCCGCTCTCCGCTCCCGCGTCACTGACGCCGACACCGCCGCCGCGCTGATCCAGCCGGGCGAGACGGTCGGCATGAGCGGCTTCACCGGTTCTGGCTACCCCAAGGCGGTGCCGCAGGCGCTTGCCCGTCGCATGGCGGCGGAACGTGCCGGCGGACGTCCGTTCCGCGTCAATCTGTGGACCGGCGCTTCGACCGGCCCGGAGCTGGATGGCGCCCTTGCGGCCGTGGATGGCGTCGCCCAGCGGCTTCCCTATTCGTCCGATCCCGTGGCGCGGGAAAAGATCAACCGCGGCGAGATCGACTATCTCGACATGCATCTCAGCCAGGTCGCACCAATGGCGTGGGAAGGGGTGATCGGCACGCTCGACACGGCGGTGGTGGAGATCACCGGCATCAAGGCCGATGGTTCGCTGATCCCCTCCTCCTCGATCGGCAACAACAAGACGTGGCTCGATCGCGCCAAGCGCGTGATTCTGGAGGTCAATCGCTGGCAGAACCCGGCGCTGGAGGGCGCGCACGACATTTACTACGGCACGCGCCTGCCGCCGGAGCGCGTTCCCATTCCTCTGGTCCGCCCGGATGATCGCATCGGCTCTCCCTATCTCTCCTGCGATCCGGACAAGATCGTTGCGATCGTCGAAACGGATGCGCCGGACCGCAACCTTCCCTTCGCCGCGCCGGACGACACCGCGCTCGCGATTGCCGGCCACATCATCGAATTCCTCAGTCATGAGGTGAAGCGCGGCCGCCTTCCGGCCTCGCTGCTCCCGATCCAGTCGGGCGTGGGCAATATCGCCAATGCCGTGCTTTCCGGGCTGGTCGACGCGCCGTTCGATCCGATGACCGCCTATACGGAGGTGATCCAGGACGGGATGCTGGACCTGCTCGACGCGGGCAAGCTTCGCATGGCCTCGGCCACGGCCTTTTCGCTCAGCCCGGCGGCCGCCGATCGCCTCAATGCGAACATGGCCTCTTATGCCAGCCGCATGATCCTGCGCCCGCAGGAAATCAGCAATCATCCCGAACTCGTCCGCCGGCTCGGCTGCATCGCGATGAACGGCCTGATCGAGGCCGACATCTATGGCAACGTCAATTCCACGTTGGTCATGGGCTCGCGCATCCAGAATGGTATCGGCGGCTCGGGTGATTTCGCCCGCAACGCCTATGTCTCGATCTTCATGACGCCTTCGACGGCCAAGGGCGGCCGCATCTCCGCCATCGTGCCGCAGGCGAGCCATGTCGATCACATCATGCAGGACGTGCAGGTGATCGTCACCGAACAGGGCCTGGCCGATCTGCGCGGCCTCAGCCCGCGGCAGCGCGCCGCGGTGGTGATCGAGCGCTGCGCGCACCCGAGCTATCGCCCGCTGCTCGCCGATTATGCCGCGCGCGCACGGGGCGGCGCTTATGGCCTGCATGCGCCCGCACTGCCGGGCGAGGCGCTGTCCTGGCATCAGCGCTTCATGGAAACAGGCACCATGCTTCCCGCCTGACCCATACGGGCCTCCCGCCAAGGGGTGGCGACACCGCAGGGGAAGTACCTACTCGGTCGCTCCACAGAGCGCGTCATCCCGGCCTTGTGCCGGGATCGACCGTTCCGCCAATCCACGGCCGGAAATTGGCGGAACGATAGATGCCGATAAGGCTCGGCAGCAGCTCACCCGTCGCCCTACCTTCTTCTCGCCCCGCCCGGCGACGTGACGCGAACCAGCCGGTTCAGCTCCTAGCCCTTCTTCAGCGCGTCCGGCTTGTGAACCGCTTCCTTGCCCGACTTGTCGCTCTTCACGCGATATTGCGGATCGTCCTTTGACGCCTTGGCCGTATGACCACCGGCCTTGGTGGTGCTCGTCTCCTTGCGCACCACCTTGCCGGAAGTCTCGCCCTGCGGCGTGTCCCACTTCACATGGTCGCCGGCTTTCAGGTTCTTTGTCATGACACGCTCTCCGATGCGGACGTTGCCGCCCGGCTCCGAACGCGCCGATCGATCGCCCGGTTGCGCGGCCGCCACGCCCATCGGCAAAGATCGCTCGCGGGAACGTCATCGCTGCCAACTTGTTCGATCAGAACGATGAAAGGGAGGGATGATGCCAGCAACGAGCCCCACGACGACACCGGCGGAACGCGGTCGCCAGGCCCCTACCCCTTGGGCCATCCCCCCGCGCGGCTGGAAGGATGTCGTGCTGCGCAGCTGGCGGGAATCGGGGCAGGACAACATCAGCCTCGTCGCGTCCGGGGTCGCATTCTGCGGCATCCTCGCGATGGTGCCAATGCTCGGCGCCATTGTGCTCAGCTACGGGCTGGTCGCGACACCCGAGACGGTGATGAACAATGTCCGCTCGCTCACCTCGCTGATGCCGGCAGACGCCGCTCGGCTGATCGGCGAGCAGCTCGCCAATGTCGTCTCCACCTCCGATGGCAAGAAGGGATTCGGCCTGCTCATTGCGCTTGGCATCGCTCTCTACGGCGCGATGAAGGGCGCCACGGCGATCATCACCGCGCTCAACATCGCTTATGATGAGGAAGAAACGCGCGGCTTCGTGAAGCTGAACCTCATCGCGCTGGCGATCACCGCCGGCGGCGTTCTGGTGGCGGTGCTGGCGGTGGTCGCGATCGCCGCCATGGGATCGCTGAAGCACCTGTTTCCCACGCTGCCCGCGCCGGTGCTCGTCCTGAGCAACATCATTTCCCATCTGGTCATGGCCGCCGTGGGTGCCGCCGCCGCGGCGACGCTATATCGCTTCGCCCCCAATCGCGAAGGCGCCAAATGGGTCTGGCTCACCCCCGGGTCGGTCTTCGCGGCGCTTTCCTGGGTCCTGATGACATTGGGCTTCGGCATCTATGTCGCCAATTTCGGCAGCTATGACGCCACTTATGGCTCGCTTGGCGCGGCGGTGGTTCTGCTCACCTGGCTGTACCTGTCGGCCTATGTCCTGCTGCTGGGGGCGGAGTTCAACTGCGAGCTGGAGCGCCAGACCGCGCAGGATACGACCACCGGCGCGGCCCAGCCGATGGGCACGCGCGGCGCCTATGCCGCTGATACCGTGGCGAGCGGGCCGGAACCGCAGTCGAAGCCGGCATTGGGCAGCACCACGCGCACCCCGGCCAGCGATCCCCATCCCGCCACCGGGCCGGCGAGGACCGGCCTTGCCGTCAGCAGCAATCTCGATCGGGCGCTCCGCATCGGCTCCATCGGCAAGGTCGGGCTGCTCCCCTCGCTTTTCGCCACGCTTGGCCTGACCATGATGGGCAAGCGGAACAGGACGGCGCTCGGCATCACCTTCATGGCCGCGGCCGGCGGGCTGAAGTGGCTCAGCCGCCCCGACGCGCGGTCCACGACGTCGACGCGGGGATAAGCGCCCCCGCCGCGAGTCCGGCAGGGTCAGTCGGCGTGAGACGCCACGATCGCGCGGCTGACATCGCCCATCAACCGCATCCGGCTCGGGATCGACTGGCGCGTGCTCGCGATCATGACGGCCACCGCATAACGGTGGCCATTGGGGGCGACGAGCAGCCCCACGTCGTTATAGCCGGTCGACAGGCTGCCCAGATCCTGCCCGGTCCCGGTCTTGTGCGCCAGCGTCCAGCCAGGCCGAAGCCCCGATTTCAGCCGCAGCGGCCCGGTCCGGCTGGCCCGCATCAGCGACAACAGCTTGTCGGTCGAGGCCGGGCTGAGCAGCTTCCCCTGCGCCAGCAGCGCAATGCCCAGCGTCACGCCGTTGGCCGACGCGCCATCTTCGGGATCGGCCAGGTACCGGTCCAGCGCCCGGCGCCGCGCCTCATAGCTCATTGCCGCCCGCGCCTGGAGAAAGCCCCAGCCCCCCGCCCATTCCGGCCGCCAGGTCAGCCCGGCCGTGCGCGCCTGCAGCAGCCGTTCGCCGGGGCCGAACGTCACCCCGGCGACATCCTTGTCATCCAGCATCCTCCGAACCGCCTCCGGCCCGCCCACGCGCCACAGCAGCACGTCGTTCGCCGTATTGTCGCTCCGCGTCATGGCGCCCTGCAGCAAGGCGCCAACCGTGGTTCGATACCCGTCACTGTCCACCAGCGGTCTGATCGGCTGGTGAAACACGGTGAGGTCAGATTTGCGCACCGTAACAGGATCGCTCAGGCTCATTCGTCCCCGATCAACCGCATCCATGACGGTGATGCCGACCCACAATTTGCTCACGCTCTGCTGCGGGCGCGGCTTGTCCCCGGCCCAATCGACCGTCCAGCCTTCGTCGATGTCCCGAACCGAGATCCCCACGTCGCCGCTGAAACCGCGCCCCAGCGCCTGGACGGCGTTCAGCAGCGCGGCTGGCGGTTGCGGGCGCGCTACCGACACGCGCGGCGGCGGCGGCGGCGCTGGTTGGCGAACGGTAACGGGCTTTGCAGCGGGCGCCGAGACGGGCGGCGCGGCAGGAACACAGGCGGCGATGACACTCAGCGCGGCGATCGCGCTGAGCCGGCGGACGAACGTGGCGGACATGTTACTCCCTTTGCCCACCTGCTAAGCGCCAGAGCCTGCAGGAGAAAGGCCGCCGGCTCAGCCTGTCGCGATTAGGCCGTCATCCATCGCAGAAGCTAAAGCGGCGCTCGCGAGCCACGCGCGGGTGTCGACAGGGGTGAGCGCCGTCAGCGCCGCTCCAGCACCAGCGACTGCACCGCGCGCGCAAATGGGCCACGCACGTCCGACAGCCGCGTCATCGCCAAACCGGCGCCATCATCACCGGCCCAGGTTTCCGCATCCGAAAACAACCACTCACCCACGGGCGCGCGGGCGAAGTTGACGGTCAAATCCGCATTGATGAACGTCCACTCGTCAAACGGCAGAACCGGCGCGATACCGTTGGAGAAATCGGCCACCGCCATCGCCCGCGCCACGGGGGACAACGGCTCTCCCTCGATCAGGGCGCGATGCTGGCGGAACCACACCTGCCCCGGGCCGAGCTGACGAAAGCCGCCCCGGATCCGTCGCAGGTCGAAATTGGCACCAAAGTTCACCGCGCCGGGCAAGCTGTCCCGAAACTGGTCATCTTCCGCCACGTTCTCGGGTGAACCGGCGACCTCCGGCATGGCGGCACCCGCCGGAACGGGCTCTTCCGCCATCCGCACGCGCAACACATTCGCGCGGGTGACTTCCTTGCCGTCGTGCAGCAATTTGACCTGTAAGAGCTGAATCTTGCGCCCGTCGCGGATCACCTCGGTTGCGATATCAAGCCGCGCCACGGGGACGGGCCGCAACAGCTCAACCGTCACGCGTGCGACCCGCATCGGCGCTGCCGTCGGCACCTGCTCGGCCGCCCAGGCGACCAGCGCGGAGGGCGCGCCACCGTGCTGCAATTGCGGATGCCACGGGCCGGCCGCATAGGCCGTCGCGAAAAATCCGCTTCCCTGTTTCACGAAGATGGCGTCGTTCACTCGCGCATGTCCTCTTTCCTGGGCGCTTCTCACCTACTGGCTGGACGCGCGCGTGCAACGCGCATTCGACCGACGCCTTTCCTGGTGGCGCGGGTCCGTTGTCAGATTCGCGCGTTGCCACCGCCTCGGTCCGCCGCGCACACCGCCCTTGGTGCACCGCACAAGATAACGCTCACTTAGCGGACAAAGTGTCCGTTATGGCTCGCCTCTAGGTGCAGAACTGTGTTGCGAGGCTTTCAGCGTTGCGACATCTGGCTCGAGTCACGCCCTAGATGGTTCCAACGCGCGCCGAATGATATCAGCGCGGCTGTTCTCTTCAGGGAAGCGCAAAAAAGTATAACGGGTATGAGAATTCTGAAGCTCACCATTACGTAAACGCGAGCAACATGGACCCTGTCACGTCGTGTCAGCAATAAAGCCTGACTCGACAGTATCTTTTCATTACTAAGTCCAATACCGTGTAACCCCGTACTTCCCGGCTGGGGTTTCATTCTGTAGGAAGAGTTATGACTGACAGGCCAGACGACGACAGCACCCTCTTGGCAACTGAGCTAACCATCGCATGGCTGGCCAATCCGAACACGCGCGTAAACCCGGACGATGTGCCCGGGGTTCTTGCGTCAATGTATGAAGCAGTGCGCACCTTGGGTAAGACGTCAGCTCCCGATGAAGGTGACGCCGCCGACACCCCTGAATACAAGCCTGCCGTCAGTGTCCGGAAATCCCTGGCCGATCCGGACTTCATCGTTTCGCTGATCGACGGGAAGAAGTATCGCAGCCTGCGCCGCCACTTGAACGCGCATGGTCTCTCTCCGGAAGATTATCGCCAGCGTTATGGGCTGAAGCCTGATTACCCGATGGTCGCGCCGGGTTATTCCGCCGCCCGTCGTGATGTGGCGAAGAAGCTTGGTCTGGGCCGCAAGCCGGGGACGAAGATCAACAAGTCACCCGATCAGCAGGCGTCTACCCGGCGCGGACGCAAGCCGAAGGGCGAAGAGGCCGGCGGCGAGGAATGATTTCGTCGTGATCGGGCCGAAATCGATCTTTCGGCCCGATCGACTTCTCAGGCACCGGATTATGGTTGTTCAGTCCGCCTGACGAGCGACAGGTCGTAGCCAAGCTCGCGCGCTCGCGTTTCCAGCATCGCGATCACCGACGCGTCCGGATGGCGCGCTCGGGTCAGCGCCCAAAGGTAACGTCCCGAAGGTTCGCCCACGATCGACCAGTCATAGCGGTCGCCATGATCCAGCACCCAATAATCACCTTGGAACGGGCCGAAGAAGGATACCTTCAGCTTGGCATTGCTCGCTGTGTCCACGACTTTTGCTTTGCCGGTTGATGATTTTTCCTTGCCGTTAATACCGCCCTGCCGCCCGCGATTGACCACGCGGATCGTTCCGTCACCATTGCGCGCATAATCGGCCGTTACAGCGTCCATTCCTCTCTGGAACGACGCCTCATAGCGAAACTGTTCATACCAGCGGCCAAGATACCGCTGTAAATCCACCGGCTTGGCGGGCTCGGGGACGGATCTGTTACCGACCGGGCCAGCACGTTGTATTGCCACGTATGCCGCTATCAGCGCCGGAACGCCGATCGCTGCGGCGGCAATGACGACCTTTCTCATCATCCTTCCTTATCTGTCGCTCCGGACACCTTCCCGGCGATGCGGCAATCCAACGCGCGAATGGCTCGCAACGTTGCTGTTGACGCCTCCCTGATGCTGGGTGACGCTACGGCATGGATCTGACGCTCTCCCCCGCCGAACAGGCGTTCGCCGCTGAAATCCGCCGCTTCTTCAGGGAAGAATATCCGCAGGACGTTCTCGCGCTGCTGCGCGACGGGCGAAAGCTGACGCGGGAAGATCACGTCCGATCGCAACAGGCGCTCAACGCCAGGGGCTGGCTCGGCGTCGGCTGGCCGGCGGAACATGGCGGGCCGGGCTGGTCCCCGGTTCAGCGTTACCTGTTCGAACAGGAGCTCGAACTGGCGGGCGCCCCGTCGATCATCCCGATGGCGGTGATCTATATCGGCCCGATCATCTGCGCATTCGGAACGCCGGAACAGCAGGCGCGCTGGCTGCCGGACATCCTGAACTCGCGCGCCATGTGGGCGCAGGGCTATTCGGAGCCTGAATCCGGGTCCGACCTTGCATCCCTGCGGATGAGCGCGGTGCGCGACGGCGGCGATTATGTGCTGAACGGCACGAAGATCTGGACGTCCGGCGCGCATTGGGCGGATTGGATCTTCTGCCTCGTGCGCACGGAGAAATGCGAGCGCAAGCAGGACGGCATTTCGATGATCTGCGCCGACATGCGCACACCGGGCATCACCGTTCATCCGATCATCTCCATCGACGGTTCGCACGAGCTTAATCGCGTGGAGTTTGAAAATGTGCGCGTGCCGGCGGCGAACATGATCGGGGAGGCTGGCAAGGGCTGGCATTACGCCAATGTGCTGCTTGCCGCAGAGCGCGTGTCCTATGCGCATATCGGCCGCAAACGCGCCGATCTGGCCGAGCTGCGCCGCGTGGCGGCAACCATGCCCGGCAGTTTCGCCGACACCATGGCGCAGGAGCCGTTGTTTGCGCGCCGCGTGGCGCTGGCGGAGATCCGCCTGAACGCCGTCGAGCTCTCCGTCCTGCGCGTCCTGTGCGGGGAGGCCGCGCCCGCCGCCGTTTCCGCCTTGAAAATCGCCTGTACCGAACTGGCGCAGGAGATCACCGAATTGTGGGTCGAGCTGGCCGGACGCGACCGCGCCGTGGTCGCCGATCGCACTGCCGCGGACTGGCGGGGGACGGCGCCGGAGGTCGCCGGCTTCGCCGTGCCGCGCACCGCATCCTATCTCTTCGAGCGGGCGCAGACGATCTACGGCGGCGCGACCGAGATCCAGAAGACGATCGTCTGGAAGGCGCTCGACCGCGCCAATGCCGCGCTCGCCTGACCCGGCCGGCCCGTCACTCATCCGATCCGATTGGAACAATGATGATCAAGATGATCTTCTGCCTTCGCCGCCGGGCAGAGCTCAGTCAGGCGGCGTTCCAGGCCTATTGGCGCGATCGCCACGCGCCCTTGGTGGCGGAGGTCGCGCCGTTGCTGCGCATCCGGCGCTATGTGCAAAGCCACAGCTTCGATGACCCGCAACTTGCAGGGCCGGTGGCGGCGCGCGGGGCCATTGTGCCGCCTTATGACGGCGTCGCCGAACTATACTGGGACAGTATCGAGGATCTCACCGCCGTGAACGACAGCAAGGAAGCGCGCGAGGCCGGCCGCCGGCTGCTGGAGGATGAACGCAACTTCATCGACCTGTCGCAGTCGCCCTTGTTCTGGGTCCGCGAAAACCACGTCATCTGACCGGGCGAAAGAACCGGCTGTTACAAGCATCAGGAGAGGCGGCATGGATTTCAGCTTCACGCCCGAACAGGAACAATTGCGCGCCTCGCTGGCCGCCTATCTGCGCAGCCATCACGATTTCACCACGCGCCAGGCCGGCGTTGCTTCCGACGATGGCCGCACCCCTGCGATCTGGCACGATTTCGCCGACCGGCTCGGCCTGTTCGCCCTCGCCGGTCCCGATGCGCCGGATCCGTTCGATCTGCTGGTCGTGATGCAGGAGCTCGGCGTTGCTCTGGTGGCCGAGCCGTTCCTCGAAACGGCGGTCACCAGCGCGACGCTGCTGCGCGAAAGCGGCACGCCCGCCGCGGCTGCCCTGTTGCAGCGGATCACGGCCGGAGACGCCGTGGTCGCCTTCGCCGATGGCGAGCGAAATGGTCGCCTCGCCGCCGCCCCGGCGCTGACGCGCGCTTCACCCTTTGCCGGCGGCTGGCATCTGCACGGCGCCAAATCCATGGTCATGGCCGCGCCCTGGGCCACCACCTTGCTGGTCAGCGCCGCGACGCCCGAAGGCGCGGCAGTCTTCGCGGTGGAGCCGGGCAGCGCCGGTGTCACCCTCCACCCCTATCGCACCATTGACGGTCGGCGCGCGGCGGACATCCACTTCGCCGATGCGGTGGTGACGGCGGAACAGATGATCGCTCCGCCGGCCACGGCGCCAGCCGCGATCGACGCCGCCACTGACGCAACCATCGTCGCCCTCGCCGCGGAGGCGCTCGGCGTGCTTCGCCGGATCCTTGACGACACGATCGCCTACACCCGCGAGCGCCGGCAGTTCGGTCAGGCGATCGCGGGCTTCCAGGCACTCCAGCACCGCATGGTCGACATGTTCATGAAGATCGAGGCGGCCACCTCCGCCACCTACCTTGCGACGATGAAGCTCCACGCGCCGGCCCGCGAGCGCGCGCTGGCGATCTCGGGTGCCAAGGTGCTTGTCGGCGAGGCGTGCCGGTTCGTCGGCCAGAATGGCGTCCAGCTTCACGGCGGCATGGGCATGACGGAGGAACTGGCCGTCGGCCATTACTTCAAGCGCGCCACCGTGATCGAGGGGCTGTTCGGCACCAGTGACGATCACCTCGCCCGCTACATGTCCGTCGCTGCCACGCCGTCAGCACCGGAGGGCGTGGCCGCCGCCTGATCGCGGCGCGCGATGGCCGCGAACCGTGTTCTACCGCGCTTCGGCCAGGCCGAATGCAGGCTCAGCCCGCTCTCGCGCCCGCCACCTTCCGGCGCGACGGCAGCGACGCCAGCTCGCCGGCGCCGCCCGCGGCTGACGGCATCTCGCCGTGGCTTTGCCGCTTGGCCCGGTGCAGCGCCATGTCGGCTTCTTCCAATAGGTCGGCGAGCGTGCCGTCATGATCGTCGGATGTCGCCATGCCGATGCTCGCGCCGACATGCACGTTCTGGCCCTCCACCAGATAGCCGTGGCCGGCGATTGCGTCGCTGATCCGCTCCTTCAGCTCCAGCGCCTCGTCGCGCCCGATATTCTCGGCGACCAGCACGAATTCATCCCCGCCGATCCGCGCCACGCGCACCTTGCTGCCGCCAATCTCCTGCAGCCGCTTGCCCACCGCGACCAGCACCGCATCGCCGGCCTTGTGCCCCAGCGTGTCGTTGATGGTCTTGAACCAGTCGAGATCCAGGTACAGCACCATCAGCCCGGCTTCGGCCCGCCCTGCCCGCTCTTCGGCCCAGCGTGACAGGCCGTTGCGGTTCAACAGGCCGGTGAGCGGGTCGTGCCGCGCGTGATGGTCGTTGATCATTTCGGCGCGCATCGTGCGCACCAGCAGCCGGTTCAGCTGAAAGGCTGCCGAGCTCATGCTGACGAGATAAAAGGGGATCTGGAACAGCGCCAGCAGCAGGATCGGCTGGCCGGAAAAGATCGCGGCGATCGCGCACGGCCCCAGGCTGAGCGCGATCATGACGGCGACAAGCCGCGGCGCAGCGAAGTTGCGGAAGCAGATCCCGCCCACCATCGCCGCCGCCGACAGGCAGGCGAGCGTCGCCGCAACCCAGTCGCCGCTCAGCACGCACATGAAGGTGCCGTAACCGACGCTCGCGGCCCACAATACGGCCAGCGAGATATAAAGGTCGGTCGGGCCCCGTCTTCCCTCCCGAACGGCCTTGCGTCCGAAGTAGAGCGTGGGCAGGCGAAGCGCCGCCAGCAGCACTTCCATCGCAACCCACAGATAAGCGGCCGGCGTCTGCATCCGCACGGCGACCAGCGCGGACACCGCAATGGTGTTCAGCACCCCACCGGCGAAGATCGGCAAGGTATTGTACAGGCTGCGCAGCAGCGTGAGGCGCGTGCCGTCGGGAATATCGCCACCCGGATCCACCAGCCAACGCGTCAGGGACCATGCGGGCAATTCGCGCCCAAGGCCTGAACGTCCGTTCATATGCAGATCCGCAACATCGATTTCCCCCTGTGCGGTTCTGTACAAGATCATCGTTAAGGGAAAGTACCGAAGGGCGGGCGCGAGCCTGCACAAATCGAAAACTCACCGTTGACGATCTTACCGACAACCGCTATTTACAGCATTGTCAGTAGGGAGTCACTACCATGGCCGCTAAGCTTCCCCCTTTTCCCGGCAGCACCGGTCGGCGCGACTGGAACACGGCGTTTGACGCGATCAAGAAGCTGCTGAACAACGGCGATGATACCGTCCAGGTCTTCCGCATCATGCGCGCCCTGAATGTCGGCAGCACGGAATCGGGCTATGCAAGGTTGCTCGGCACCGAAGAAGGCGGGCGGATCGCCCGCGAACAGGCCGAACTGGCGGAGCGTTTCTCTGACCGCACCTGGGTCAACGGGTTCGCACCGGGAACGGTGGGCGCCGCCTATCGCGACTTCCTCGACAGCACCGGCTATTCGGCGGACGGGCTCGTCGCGGTCAGCCGCGAAGGCAACGACAATGTCGAGATCGACCATCCGTACGCCTGGTTCGGCCGGCGCACGCGCGACATTCACGATATCTGGCACGTCCTCACCGGCTACAAGGCGGACGAAAGCCTTGGCGAGGCGGCGCTGGTCGCCTTCAGCTACGCGCAGGTTGGCGGTGCCGGCTGGGCGTTCATCGGCTCGGCGGCAGCGCTGAAGAGCCTGCGCGTCACCAAGGGCACGCTGTTCGCCCGTGCGGTCGCAGAGGGCTATCAGCGTGGCAAGGCGGCCAAGTGGCTGGCTGGCGAGGACTATATCAAGCTCATGGATGAGCCGCTCGGCGCCGCGCGCAAGCGTCTCGGCCTGACGGAGCCGGTGCTGTACAAGCGGGCACAGGCGGAGCTTGGCGAGGAGATGGCGTCCTATCTCAGCCAGCGTCGCGATGACGCGATCGAGGCGCAGCCGCTCGCTGCCTGATGTCTTCGGGAGGGGAGATCGGCTTCCCTCCCGCCTCGTTACCCGGCCGCCGCTCTGCGGCAGCTACAGGCTCACCTCCCGCACAGGGGGTCGGACGTTCGGGAAGCCGAGATGGCGGGATCGCCCGCCTCATCATGAACGACGGGCCTTGTCCGGCAGAGCGGTTCGCCCCTGCCGCTTTGCGGGTCGCCGAATGCGCCCGACGGCTCCGGCGTTCTTCAATGCTTCTGCCGCCGCGGCATCCACCAGTCTCCCGCGATCCGGTCAGCGATCCGGTATCGCTCCGCTTCTTCCAGAAGACGCATGGCCTTGCCCAGGCTGCGCGCCTCCCGGGCGCGGCGTTCCAGGTCTTCCCAGCGTTCAGCCACAAAACCTCTCCACTTCGCATCCGTACTGGTCATTGTTCACGACCAAGCCGGTCCAAATCGAGATGCGTGCGACGAATTGTCGACGTTCTTGCACACGATTATCAAACGCCCGATGCTTGCAGCGGTGCCAACCACATCACGTGTTCTACGCTTCGAACAGCGACGGATCTTGGCGCGGCATTCCGATTGTTTGCTCGCTCCAATGCCGCTCCGACCAGGTCATGCCTCTGAATTTACAGGGCGAAGCGTCTCGAACGGGCACTATCGCTGGCACCGGCCCACTTCCGCCCGGCTTTGACCCGCACTACAGCCGCCGCCGATGATCCGCCGGCTCGTGCTGACCAATGTTCGCAATCACGCGACACTCACGCTTTTGCCCGGGCCGGGTTTTGTCCTGCTCACGGGGCCGAACGGCGCCGGCAAGACAAATGTGCTGGAGGCGGTGTCGCTGCTCGCGCCCGGCCGGGGCTTGCGCCGCGCGAGCCTCGCAGATGTCGCCCGCCGCGAGTCGCCCGGCGGCTTCGGCATTGCCGCGGCGCTTGATGACGCCACCGACATTGCCACGGGCACGCTGGCGAGCGCGCCGGAACGCCGCGTGGTGCGCATCAACGGGGCGACCGCCGCCGCCAATGCGCTCGCCGAATGGCTGTCCGTTCTCTGGCTCACCCCCGCCATGGATCGCCTGTTCGTGGAGCCCGCGGGCGAGCGGCGCCGCTTTCTGGACCGGCTGACGCTTGCGCTCGCGCCGGCTCATGCGACCGAGACGAGCCGGTATGAGGCGGCCATGCGCGCGCGCAACAAGCTGCTGGCGGAGCCCTATCCCGATCGCGAATGGCTGTCCGCGCTGGAAGCGCAGATGGCGCAGCATGGTGCCGCCGTCGCCGCCGCGCGGGCCGAGACGGTGGCGGCCCTCTCCACCCGGCTCGATCAGGCATCGGACGCGGACTTCCCGCGCGCCGCGCTGGCGCTTGAGGGCGGAGGCGAAGATGCCGACTCGCTGCTCGCCGCCCTGCGCGCCGGGCGCCAGCGCGATGCCGCCGCCGGCCGGACGCTCGTCGGGCCGCACCGCGCCGACCTACAGGTACGCCATCTCGACAAGCACATTCCGGCGGCACAGGCCTCCACCGGCGAACAGAAGGCGCTGCTGCTGGCGATCGTGCTGGCTCACGCCGAACTCATCGGGGAGCGGCGGGGGCAGAAGCCGATCCTGCTTCTGGACGAGGTCGCCGCTCACCTCGATCCGGCGCGGCGGGCGGCATTGTTCGCCCGGCTCGCTGGACATGCGCAGGTCTGGATGACCGGCACGGAGCCAGCCCTGTTCGCCGCCATTGGCGAGGACGCGACCCGCCTCGCCCTCGGCTGAGCACGCACCGGCGCGCCGGTCGCAAAGCGGCTGGACGGGCCGGCTGGCGGCGCTACGATCCGGGAATGGAGAGAGAAGCACGGCGACCGGCAAATGCCGGCGAGTGGCGACGCGGCTGGCCAGTGGTCGCCGCGGCCATGATCGGCATCGGGACCGGGCCGGGGCTGTTCCAGAACCTGTCCAGCCTGTTCATCGTCGGCCCGATCGCGGAGTTCGGCTGGAGCCGCGGCGATATCGCCACCGCTGCCGGCCTTGGCCTTCTGGGCGGGCTGGCCGTTCCCTTTCTCGGCCGGCTGGCGGACCGGATCGGCGCCCGCGCGATCATCCTGCTGGCGATGATCCTTCTCGGGCTGGTCTACGCCGGCATGGCGTCCCTCGGCGGGCCGCTGTGGCAATATCAGCTGCTGATCTTCGGCCTCGCGCTCACCGTCCCCGGCACCAGCGCCATCGTCTACGGCAAGCTGATCGCGCAGCGCTTCCACGCGCATCGCGGCATCGCGCTTGGCGTCGCCACGTCCGGCATCTCCGTCTCCTCGCTCGCGCTCGCGCCGGTTCTGGGCTCGGTGATCACCGCCTACGGCTGGCGCGCCGGCTTTCTCGCGCTCGGCGCCATCGTCTGCGCCCTTGCGCTTCCCGCCGTCCTCCTCCTGCTCCGCCGCGAGCATATCCATACCACGCGGCCCGATCCGGGCGAGACCGCCCCGGCTCAGGTCGAGGGCGTCACCGGGGCGGAGGCGCGCCGCGACAGCCGCTACTGGCGACTGGCGCTCACCGCCGCGCTGATCAACGTCGCCAGCGTCGGCCTGGTCACGTCGCTGGTGCCCTTCGGCATGGATCGCGGCCTTGGCGCGACCGACGCTTCGCTGCTGGTGACCAGCTTTGCCGCAAGCCAGGTGGTCGGCCGGCTCGTGATGGGCGCGCTGGTCGATCGCTTCCGCCCGCAGCTGATCGCCGCCGCCTTCGCCACCGTCTCGGCCCTCGCCTTCGTGGTCTTGCAGACCGCCACGCCGGGCCTCGCGCTGCTGGTGGCTGCCGTGTTCTTCGCGGGGCTGATGAACGGCGCGGAGCATGATCTGCTGCCCTTCCTCGCTGCCCGCCTGTTCGGCCTGCGCGCTTATGGCGAGGTCTATGGCCTTCTCGTGATGGTCTCGCTGTTCGGCACGGCGACGGGCGTCACCGCCTTCGGCCGGCTCCACGATGCTACCGGCAATTACGATGCGGCGCTGGCGATGGCCGCCGCTGCGCTGGCCGGGGCCGCGCTCCTGTTCCTCACCTTGCGCGAACGCCCGCTCCCCCACGTTCAGGTTCAGGCGCACCCGGCGTAAGCGCCTGCTCCCCCGGCCCTGGCGCACGCGCAGCCCGTGTGCGCCCCTCCTCAATCGTCCCGGGCGCAGCCGGCGAACAGGACGCGCGGCGCCGGTGCCTGAGGCGGCATCCGGCAGGAACGGAGAAGGCGCGAACCCTCCCATTTCGCTTCCGTTACACCGCTGCCATGCCTATATACTCGTCATGGCAGATCAGCAGAATTCCAACGATTACGGCGCCTCCTCGATCAAGGTGCTGAAGGGCCTCGACGCCGTCCGCAAGCGTCCCGGCATGTATATCGGCGATACCGACGACGGCTCGGGCCTCCACCACATGGTGTTCGAGGTTTCGGACAATGCGATCGACGAGGCGCTGGCCGGCCATTGCGACCGGATCGACATCACGCTGAACGCCGACGGCTCGGTCAGCGTCACGGACAACGGCCGCGGCATTCCCACCGGTATCCACCCGGAAGAAGGCGTCTCGGCGGCCGAGGTCATCATGACCCAGCTCCACGCCGGCGGTAAGTTCGAGAACACCTCGGACGACAATGCCTATAAGGTCTCCGGCGGCCTCCACGGCGTCGGCGTCTCGGTGGTCAACGCGCTCTCCGAATTCCTGGACCTGACGATCTGGCGCGACGGCGAGGAGCATTACATGCGCTTCGCCCATGGCGATGCGGTCGCCCCGCTCAAAGTCGTCGGCCCGGCGGAGGGCAAGAAGGGCACGCGCGTCACCTTCCTCCCCTCCCCCGCCACGTTCAAGATCACCGAGTTCGACTTCGACAAGCTCGAACACCGCTATCGCGAGCTCGCCTTCCTCAACTCCGGCGTCCGCCTGTTCCTCACCGACGCCCGCCACGAGGAGCCGAAGACGGTTGAGCTCTATTACGAGGGCGGCATCGCGGCGTTCGTGAAGTGGCTCGATCGCACCAAGGCGGCGCTCTTCCCGGAACCGATCGCGATCGCCGGCCAGCGCGACGATATCGGCATCGACGTCGCGCTGCAGTGGAATGATTCCTACTACGAGAACGTTCTCTGCTTCACCAACAACATCCCGCAGCGGGACGGCGGCACCCACCTCGCCGCCTTCCGCTCGGCGCTGACCCGCACGCTCAACGCCTATGCCGACAAGTCGGGCATGCTGAAGAAGGAGAAGGTCAGCCTCACCGGCGACGACATGCGCGAAGGCCTCACCGCGATCGTCTCGGTCAAGCTGCCCGATCCGAAATTCTCCTCGCAGACCAAGGACAAGCTCGTCTCGTCCGAGGTCCGCCAGCCGCTCGAAAGCCTGCTTGCTGACAAGATGGCCGACTGGCTGGAGGAAAACCCGCAGAACGCACGCCAGATCATCCAGAAGGTGATCGACGCCGCCGCCGCGCGCGAGGCCGCGCGCAAGGCGCGTGACGCCAGCCGCAAGACGGTGATGGGCGCGATCGGCGGCCTGCCCGGCAAGCTGCACGACTGCCGTGAGAAGGATCCCGCCAAGTCCGAACTGTTCATCGTGGAGGGCGATTCGGCCGGCGGCTCGGCCAAGTCGGGCCGCAACAGCGAATATCAGGCGATCCTCCCGATCCGCGGCAAGATCCTGAACGTCGAGCGCGCGCGCACCGATCGCATGCTCTCGTCGAAGGAGATCATCTCGCTGATCCAGGCGATGGGCACCGGCATCGGCCGCGACGAGTTCAATCTCGAAAAGCTCCGCTATCACAAGATCGTCATCATGACGGACGCGGACGTCGACGGCGCGCATATCCGCACGTTGCTGCTGACCTTCTTCTACCGCCAGATGCCCGATCTGATCAGCGCCGGGCATCTCTATATCGCGCAGCCGCCGCTCTATAAGGCGACGCGCGGCAAGGCCGTGGAATATCTGAAGGACGAGGGCGCGCTGGACGATTACCTCGTCCGCAACGGCGCCGGCGGCACCACGCTCGACGGCATCGGCACCGGCGAGCCCTTGTTCAACCTCGTCGACCACGCCCGCCGCATGCGCACGCTGATGCGCTACGTGCCGCGCCGCTACGATCCGGTGATCATCGAGACGTTGGCGCTCGGCGGCGCGCTCGACCCGCAGATCGCGCCGGAAGAACGCGCCGCCCGCCTCGCCGAGGTGACGCGCCGGCTCGACCAGGGCGATCCCGAGGCGCGCTGGACGGCGCAGATGACCAGCGAGGGCGGCTTCCACTTCCAGCGCTTCTGGCGCGGCGTGACCGATCATCACATCGTCGAGGCGGCCTTCGTCTCCTCGGCCGAGGCGCGCAAGCTCCACACCCTCGCCGCCGAGCACGCCGACCTTTACGTGCACGCGCGCAAGCTCGTGTCGCTGAAGCAGGCCGACCGCGCCGAGGAACCCACTCCCGCCACCACGCTGGACGGCGCGATCGAGGGCAATGAGGCGGACGGAGACGACGATGGCGCGCTGGTGATCGGCAAGGGCGAAACCCTTGTCGCCCGCCCGTCACAGCTGCTGGAAGCCATCCTCGCCGCCGGCCGCAAGGGCCTCGCCATCCAGCGCTACAAGGGCCTGGGCGAAATGAACGCCGAGCAACTCTGGGAAACCACCCTCGACCCCAACAACCGCTCGATGCTGAAGGTAGCGATCGACCAGGCCGACGTCGCCGACGAGATCTTCACCCGGCTGATGGGCGATGTCGTGGAACCCCGGCGGGAGTTCATTCAGGAGAATGCGCTGAGCGTGGCGAACTTGGACGTTTGATAGGATGCGGGGCGGCTGGGCCGCCCCGCATTGAAACAGATCATCGACCAGAAGAGCAAGAGCGTCCTCTAAGCTACTATGCGGCTACAGGGGCGGGCATCCCGTTCCACTCTCGCCTGTCTACCGGACTTAGGTCGAATACCGCGGCGCTGCTGCCGTCGACAGCGGCGGCACCGGTCCTTGAGTGGCTCACGACAGTCGCAATCCCCCTGCTTCAAGGGGCCGGGCTGGTGGCGCTACTCGCCGAACCGGGGGCGCTCGCGCCCACGCGGGCGAGTTAAACGGTCTAGAGCCCACCGCCCCTGCCGGCAGCCCGTCGCCTCACCCCAACACCAAGCCAACCAGCACTCCCCCACCACAACACGCCCCACGGGGCGCCTGTCCTACAAGCACACCCCCATGGCATGATGCACCCAGGTCGTGGTCCTCTCGCCGCGTCCGCAGCGAAGGCGGGCAAAGTTGATACGTCGCGCGCGAAAAACACCTTTCTGTGCGCCATCTTTGTCAACTTTGGCGCGCCCGCGGCGTCAAGCGCGCGCCGGCGCAGCACGGTTCGTCCGCGCCACCGGCGAAGAAAGGCACGAACCGCTACGCGACGCGCACGGGCGCTGGCCGTCCTCCGCCCCGCGCGCGTCAGGCGAGGGAGAGGATCAGCAGCGGCGCGCAGCTCAGGCCGACGTACAAAGCGAACCGGCCCCAGCCGCAGGTCGGCGCGCTGAACAGCTGGTGGAGCGGCAAGCGCGCGATCATGCCCGGCGCTCCGCCATCGGCTGCGCACGCGTTGCGGCGGCGGGCGTCGCCTCGGCCTGCGCCAGGCCATGCTGCTGGCCCACCGCCTCGCCCACGATCAGCAGCGTCGGATCGGTATCGCTCACCGTTTCGACCAGGAAGGACAGCGCGGAGAGGCGGCCGCGCAGCACGCGCTCGGTGGGAAGCGAGGCGTTCACCACCACCAGCACCGGGGTCGCCGGGTCGCGCCCGGCCGCGATCAACTGGCGCATCACCGTGCCGGCGGCGGTGCGGCCCATATAGATGGCGAGCGTCGCGTCCGGCGTGGCCAGCGCCTGCCAGTCCATGTCGAGCGGCGCATCGGCGCGGGCGTGCGCCGTCACGAAGGTCAGCCGCCGGGCAAGGCCGCGCAGCGTCAGCGGCGCGGTGGCGGCCGCTGCGGCGGCGCTGGCGGCGGTGATGCCGGGGCAGATGCGCACCGGGATGCCGGCGCGGGCGCTAGCCGAAAGCTCCTCCGCCGTGCGCGCGAAGATCGCCGGGTCCCCGCCCTTCAGCCGCACCACCCGCTGGCCGCTCCTGGCCGCCTCCACGATCAGCGTGTCGATCGTCGCCTGGTCCTTGGAATGCCGGCCCGATCTCTTGCCGACGCTCACCCGCTTTGCGCCGGGCGGGATCAGGTCCAGGATCGCCGGGCCCACCAGGGCGTCGTGGAACACGATCTCGGCGGCGGCGATCAGGCGTTCGGCCTTGCGCGTCAGCAGCTCGGGGTCGCCGGGGCCTGCGCCGACCAGCCAGATCGTGCCGGGCGGGAAGTCGTCATGCGGCATGGGTATTCTCCGACTGGAGGAGGCGCGCGAGCGCCGGGCGGCAGGATCCGCAATTGGTGCCGGCGCCGATCGCCGCGCCGACGGCTGCTACGTCGGTAAGCTGGCGCTCGCGAATGGCGGCAAGGATGGTGCGAAGGCCAAGGTCGAAGCAGGTGCACACGATCGGCCCCCGGTCGACCGTCACGCCGGCGGGCCGCCCTGCCAGCAGCGCGGCTGCGGCAGCTGGCGGTGCTTCGCCCAGCTGCTTGATCAGCCAGTCGCGGGTCGGCAGCTCGCCCCGCTCGGTCACGAACAGCGCGGCGGCAAGGCGCCCGTCCGCCAGGATCGCTATCCGCCGCGTGCCGCGGGCATGGTCCACCGCCTCCACCCGCTCGCCGCCGGGCAGGAAGCGATCGAGCCGCGCCGGATCACCATCTCCGGCCAGTTCCCACAAGCTCCCCGCCGCCACCGTGATGCGGGTTGCCCACAGGCAGTCGAACGGGCGCGCCGGCTCGCCCGCGAACAGGGCAAAGCCGCGCCACCGCGTCGCCACCGGCGCGATCGTGGCGGGCGTGGACTTGAACCCCGGCTGCCCCGATTCCGGATCGGTCAGCGGACGCGGCAGCATCCCGGTCCGCCCGCCGCTGGAGGTGTGGTCGGTCCAGTGGATCGGCACGAACAGCTCGCCCGGGCGCTGGGCGTCGCTGATGGTGGCGCGATAGAGGCTCTCCCCCTGCGGCGTCGCCACGCGCGCCAGGGCGCCATCGCAAATGCCGATCCGCGCCGCATCGTCGGGGTGGATCTCCACCAGCGGCTCGGCGCGGTGGCGGGCGAGCTTGGGGGCAAGGCCGGTGCGCGTCATCGTGTGCCAGTGATCGCGATAGCGGCCGGTATTGAGCGTCAGCGGCCACTGGCTCAGCGGCTGAGCGATCGGCTTCTGCGCCACCGGCACCAGCCGCGCGCGCCCATCGGGCGTGGGAAAATGGCCATCGGCAAACGGCGTTCCGCCCCATCGGAACGGCGCCATCTCGTCGTAGCCGGCATTGCCGCCGCCGCCCTGCCCCGGCAGGGCGAACAGCCGCGCACCGTCATTCCGGTAGTTCGCCAGCCGGACATGCTCACGCCAGATGTCGGCGGGCCGATCATAGGCGAAGGCGGATTTCCAGCCCATCCGCCGTCCCACTTCCTTGACGATCCACCAATCGGGCCTTGCCTCTCCGGGCAGCGGGAACAGCGCGCGCTGGCGGCTGATCATCCGCTCCGAATTGGTCACCGTCCCGTCTTTCTCCCCCCAGCCCGCCGCGGGCAGCCGGACATGGGCAAAGCCGCCAGTATCGGTCTTTTCCATCACGTCCGACACGACGACGAACGGGCAGGTGGCGAGCGCGTCGCGCACCCGCGCCGCATCCGGCATCGACACCGCCGGGTTCGTCGCCATGATCCACAGCGCCTTGATCCGACCTTCGCCCACCGCGCGAAACAGATCCACCGCCTTCAATCCCGGCTTCTCGGCGATCGCGGGCGAACTCCAGAAACGCTGCACCAGCGCCCGGTTCTCCGGCGCGAAGTCCATATGCGCGGCAAGCGTGCTCGCCAGCCCGCCAACTTCGCGCCCGCCCATCGCGTTGGGTTGGCCGGTGATCGAGAAAGGCGCAGCGCCGGGCTTGCCGATCCGCCCCGTCGCCAGATGCAGGTTGAGGATCGCATTCACTTGATCGGTGCCCGCCAGCGACTGGTTGATGCCCTGGCTGAACATGGTGACAGTGCGCGGCGTCCCCGCGAACAGCTCGTAGAAGCGCCGCACCTCCGCCGCCGGCACATCGCACGCACGCGCCACCGACCACAGGTCGAAGCTTTCCAGCCCCGCCCAGAAGTCCGCCGGAACAGCGACGTGATCGGCCAGAAAGGCTTGGTCGAGCACGCCTTGGTCGCGGCACCACGCCAGCGCGCCGTTCATCAACGCGACGTCGCTGCCTGGCCGGATTGGCAGGTGCAGATCCGCCTGCTCCGCCGTCTCGGTGCGGCGCGGATCGATCACCACCAGCTTTGCGCCCGCCTCGCAGCGTGCACGGATCCGCTGATACACGATCGGATGGCACCAGGCGGTGTTCGACCCCACCAGCACGATCAGGTCCGCCGCGTCCAGATCGTCATAGCTGGCGGGCACCACATCCTCGCCAAAGGCACGCACATGGCCGGCCACTGCGCTGGACATGCACAGCCGCGAATTGGTGTCGATGTTCGCCGATCCGATAAAGCCCTTCATCAGCTTGTTGGCGACGTAATAATCTTCTGTCAGCAGCTGACCCGAGACGTAGAAGGCAACGCTGTTCGGCCCGTGCTGCGCGATCGTGTCGCGAAAGCGCTTGGCGACAAGGTCCAGCGCCTTGTCCCAGGAGGCGCGCTTGCTGCCGATCGTCGGATGGAGCAGCCGTCCCTCCAGTCCCACGGTCTCGCCCAGATGCGTGCCCTTGGAGCACAGCCGCCCGCGATTGGCGGGATGATCGGCATCACCCGCGATCCGCACGGCCCGCTCGCCGGTCACCGTTGCGCTGATCCCACAACCCACACCGCAATAAGCGCAAGTGGTGCGGATCGCCGAAAGCCCACTCCCCTCCGGGGAAAGGGTTGGGAGAGGGGCAGTCACGAGCGACACCGTATCGGACTGCCCCTCTCCCCAGATGGCAGAGGGAGATCGGCCTCCACCGTCACGCCGCCGCCTTCAGCGTGCTGGCGCGGCAGATCAGCACGCGCCCGCCCGTCACCTTCACCGGCACCACCGGCGTGCAGCCCTTGTCCTCGCCCAGCGCCTCGCCGGTCGACAGGCTGATCCGCCAGTTGTGCAGCGGGCACGCCACCGCCCCGCCGTGCACAATCCCCTGGCTTAGTCGCCCATGCTTGTGCGGGCAGCGATCGAGCAGCGCGAACACCTTCCCCTCGCCGGTGCGGAACACCGCGATGTCGTCGCCGCCCGCCACCTGCACCGTCCGGCTGCCGCGCACCGGAATTTCGTCGACCCAGCCGATATCGAGCCACTCGCCGGTCATGCCATTTCCTCCTGCTTCACCGGGATGGGCTGAAAGCGCGCCATGGGCGCATGCTGCTCACGCTGCGCGCCCTCGACGCGCGCCGCCCAGGGATCGTCCTGCATGAATTGTTGCGAGAAGAAGAACCGCCGCGCGAGCTCGGCCCGCGGCTCCGCATCGGGCAACAGCCGCTCCTGGATGTGCGCCAGCCCGACGCGCTCGATCCATGGCGCGGTGCGCTCCAGATAGCGCGCCTCCTCGCGGTACAGCTGGATAAAGGCGGCGCACATCTCCATCGCCTCCGCCTCGGTCGCGACCTTGCAGAGGAGGTCGGTCGCACGAACCTTGATCCCGCCATTGCCGCCGACGTGAAGCTCGTAACCGCTATCGACGCACACCACGCCAAAGTCCTTGATCGTCGCCTCGGCGCAATTGCGCGGGCAGCCGCTCACCGCGATCTTGAACTTGTGCGGCATCCAGCTGCCCCAGGTGGCGCGCTCGATCTTCACGCCCAGCCCCGTCGAATCCTGCGTGCCGAAGCGGCACCATTCGCTACCGACACAGGTCTTCACCGTGCGCAGCGACTTGCCGTAGGCGTGGCCGGATACCATCCCGGCAGCGTTCAGATCGGCCCAGACGGCGGGCAGATCCTCCTTGCGGATCCCGAAGATGTCGAGCCGCTGGCCGCCCGTCACCTTCACCATCGGCGCGTTGAACTTCTCCACCACGTCGGCGATCGCGCGCAGCTCGCGCGGGTTCGTCAGGCCACCCCACATGCGGGGCACGACTGAATAGGTGCCGTCCTTCTGAATGTTGGCATGCATCCGCTCGTTGACGAAGCGGCTCTGCTGATCGTCGACATATTCGCCCGGCAGTGCGCAGAGCAGATAATAATTGAGCGCCGGCCGGCAGGACGAGCATCCGTCGGGCGTGGTCCAGTGCAGCTTCTGCATGACTTCGGGGATCGACCGCATCCCCTGCGCCACGATCTCGCGGCGCACGTCGTCATGGCCGAAGCTGGTGCATTTGCACATCGTCTTCGGCCCGGCTTCCACTTCCCCGCCGAGTGTCAGCGACAGCAAAGTCTCGACCAGCCCGGTGCACGATCCGCAGCTCGCCGATGCCTTGCACCCCGATCGCACCGCATCCAGGCTGTGCGCGCCCTTGCCGATGCACGCGACCACCTGCCCCTTGGAAACGCCGTTGCAGCCGCAGATTTCCGCATCATCGGAAAGCACCGCAACGGCTGCCTTAGGGTCCGCCTGCCCACCTCCGGAGGCAAAGGCCTGGCCGAAGATCAGCGCGTCGCGAATATCGGCGACGCTCTCGCCCCGGCGCAGCAGGTCGAAATACCAGTTTCCGTCCACCGTATCGCCATAGAGCACTGCCCCGACGATCCGGTCCTCCTTCACGACCACGCGCTTGTAGATGCCACGGCTCGCATCGCGCAGCACGATGTCCTCCGCACCGTCGCCGCCGCCGAAATCCCCGGCGGAGAAGACGTCGAGCCCCGCGACCTTCAGCTTGGTCGAGGTCGGCGCCGGCCGGTATCCGCTGGGCGCCTCGACCAGCCCGTCGGCCAGCGCGCGGCACATGTCCCACAGCGGCGCGACCAGGCCATAGACTTGACCCTGATGCTCCACACACTCGCCCACCGCCAGGATCGCGGGGTCAGACGTCACCATGTGATCGTCCACCTTGATCCCGCGGCCCACCTCCAGCCCCGCCTCACGTGCCAGCGCCACCGATGGCCGGATGCCGACCGCCATCACCACCAGATCGGCCGGGATCTCCGTCCCGTCCTTCAGCCGCACCGCCTCTACCCTTCCGTCGCCGACGATCTCGGCGGTATCCGCGCCGGTCAGGATCGTCTGCCCGCGCGCCTCCAGCGCGGTCTTGAGCAGCCACCCGGCGGCTTCGTCCAGCTGCCGCTCCATCAGCGTCGGCATCAGGTGGATCACCGTCACTTTCATGCCGCGCAGGCTCAGGCCATGCGCCGCCTCCAGGCCCAGCAGGCCTCCGCCGATCACCACCGCGCTCCCGCCCTTCGCTGCGGCGGCAAGCATTGCATCCACGTCGTTCATGTCGCGAAAGCTGATCACGCCCGGCAGGTCCTTGCCCGGCACCGGGATGATGAAGGGATCGGAGCCGGTCGCGATCAGCAGCCGGTCATAATCCATCACGATCCCGCCGCGCGACGTGACGATCTGCGCCTCTCGGTCGATCGCAATCACCGGATCGCCGGACACCAGGGTGATGCCGTGATCATCATACCAGTCACGGCCGTTGATCACGATGTCGTCGAAGGTCTTCTCCCCCGCCAGCACCGGCGAGAGCATGATGCGATTGTAATTGACCAAGGGCTCGGCGCCGAAGATCGTCACGCGATAACGCGCGGGATCGCGGGCGAGCAGTTCCTCCACCGCGCGGCATCCCGCCATGCCATTGCCAACGACGATCAAGTGCGGCCGCGTGTCGGCCTCCGCAATGCGGATCGGTTCGTGTTTCATCGCAGGGTCCAGTCCAGTTGAAGCCAGAATTTGCTGGTGTCGGTGAACAGCCGGTCGGCGTTGAAGGCGGCGTAGCGAACGCTGGCGGTCGTCCGCCCCAGCTTCGCTTGCGCCAGCAGATCGATCTCGTCGCCATAGCGGCGCACCATCCGGTCGCTCTCGAACCGGTGATAGGTCGCGCCGACGCTCACCGCCTTCAGCGCCCCGATCGCCTTCCAGCCCCAGCCGGCGGAAGCGTAGAGATCGCGCACGCCATCTGGCGGGGTCGTCAGGAACTTGTCGGCCCAACCCTGAAACTTGAACGCGGTGGCAAGCGGCGTCTGAAAGCTGGTCAGCGCCGTGCCGCGATCCGCGCCCAGCACTTCATAGCCAGCGCCCAGCCGTGGCCCGTTCAGGTCCACCGCGACATCGGCCAGCCAGTAATCGGCCTGATAGTTGTTGGGATTGCGCTGCCAGTCCGACTGCCGCGCCCAGCTGGCCTGGTAGCTCAGCTTCGCCGGCCCGATCGGCTGCGTTCCGACCAGCCGCACGCCATAGGTCTGGCTGGACAGGCGATAGCCCTGCACCGCCGCCTCGTCCTGATCGACCAGATAGGCAAAGCCGGTCAGTGTTCCGACAGGCGAGGTCCAGGCGAGGTTCGCCAGCACATTGTCGCCCGACACCGCCTGCTGCCGCGCGCCCCCGCCATCCACGCCCCAGATCGTGCGTACGCTCCAGACGTAGCTGAGGTCGGCCTTCAGCCCGGCGAGCGGCGTCACCTCGGCGCGAACCGCGTCGAACGTCTGGCCGTTGTTGCGAAACGCGATGGCGCCGACGAAGCGCTCGTCGTCCAGCGCGATCCGCTGACGCCCCACGGTGATCGTCGCCGGCGCGCTGCGATACTGGAGCTGCGCCCGGTACAGCGCCACGTTCTGCGGGTCGGCGATCAGCGGGCGCCGTGTCGCACTGCCGCTGAGCCCGTCATAATAATCGCCCGAGATCGCGAGGTTGCCCTGCGCCTCGGCGAGCGCCGACCAGCGCCGTTCGCTCACCTGAGCCCCGGCGCGGACGCGGGCGGTAAAGGCGTTCGCGTTCTCGGGCAGGCCATCCTGATCGGCATGTTCGTAGCGCAGCCTGGCCTCGGCCAGCGGCGCGATCGTCTGCGCCGCGGCCGGACTCGCCAGAAACGGCAGGAGGGCGAGCGCCGCGCGCATCAGATCCGCACGCCTTCCGCCGCACCCCAGCGCGCGCGCCAACCGGTCTTGACCAGCGCCAGGCCGATCAGCGCCGCCAGCGCAAGCCCGGCGAAGATCAGGAAGCCGGGGGCGAAGCTGCCCGTCCACTGCTTGGCGAGGCCCAGCGAAGAGGCGAGATAGAACCCGCCCACGCCGCCTGCCATGCCGACCAGCCCGGTCATCACGCCAATCTCCGCCGCGAACCGCTGCGGCACCAGCTGGAACACCGCGCCGTTGCCGACGCCCAGCGCCAGCATCGCGATCACGAAGCAGGCGAGCGCCGCAGTGAAGGTCACCGACAGGCTCACCCCCACCAGCGCCAGGGCAGCGAGCGCGAACACAGCGGTCAGCGCCTTCACCCCGCCGATCGCGTCGGCCAGCGCCCCGCCCATCGGCCGAACCAGCGACCCTGCGAACACGCACGCCGCGGTGGCATAGCCGGCCTGGATCGTCGTCAGCCCGAACCGGTCGGTGAAGTAGATCGGCAGGCTGGCGGCCAGCCCGACGAAGCCGCCGAAGGTGACCGAGTAGAAGCCCATCAGCCACCAGGCATCACCCTGCTTCAGCGGGCTGAGATATTCCTTGAAGCTTTTCGGCGCAGGCGCACCCGGCGGGTCCTTCGCCATCGCCATATAGGCGACGAACACAATCGTCAGCGGGATGCAGGCGAGCCCCAGCACCGCATTCCAGCCGAACATCTTGGCCAGTGCCGGCGCGAACAGCGCTGCCAGCACCGTTCCCGAATTGCCCATGCCGGCCAGGCCCATCGCCTTGCCCTGATGCTCGGGCGGGTACCAGCGGCTGGCGAGCGGCAGCGCGATGGCGAAGCTTGCCCCGGCAAACCCGAGGATCACGCCCAGCACCAGCGTTCCGGCAAACGTCGTGACCCCCATCGCCCAGGCCGCGAACAGCCCCGCGATCACGATCAACTGGCTGATCGCGCCCGACCGCTTCGGCCCGATCCGGTCCACCAGCAGGCCGTTGACGACCCTGAGCGCCGCGCCCGCCAGCGTTGGCACCGCCACCATCAGCCCCTTTTGCGCCGGGCTGAGCGCCAGCGCCTTGGCGATGTCGGGCGCCAGCGGCCCCAGCAGCACCCACACCATGAACGCCAGGTCGAAATAGAGGAAAGCGGCGATCAGCGTCGGCGTATGCCCGCTTGACCAGAACCCGCCATCGCTTTGCTTCTTTGCCTCCCAGAACGCCGTCGCCATCGCCCGTTCTCCAAACGAAAAAAGCCGCCAGAACGGCGACCCTTTCGGGTGCGTCCTGGCGGCTTCGTTGCCTAAGTGCGGATACGGGCGTCTGCCCATCCGCCAGCGAAACCTCCCCGGCGCTGGAGAGGCGTGTCGCTGTTATCTCGTGCCCGGCATCATTGCCGAACGATTGACAAGCTGCCTGATTCGCTCGCTTGGCACAAGCCCCTTTCGCAACCGCAGCACATCACGGCAGCGTTGCTAGATAGCCTGCGATATCGTCCGGGTCGAAAGCGCGCCCATCGAAGAAGCGGTCACTGCCAAGCACGAGCCGGCCCTGCGTCGATCCCGCGCCGATCGGTTCATGCAGCGCGCCTTCCAGCTTCGAACTGGCGTTGGGCAGCGGCGCGTTCGATCCGGCGAGCGCGGCGCGATACAGGTCCGGGCGAAACACCGATTGCGCCCGGGCCGCATCCTCCTCGCTGAACGCCATCCCGTCCCAGCGGACCATCTGCGCGTACAGCCACGCCGCCTGGCTGCGCCACGGGAAGTTCGCCGCCTCGCGATGCTGGAACATGAAATCGGGATAATGAACCGGCGTTCCGCCCGGTATCAGGCGAATGCGATCGGTGATTGCGCGCAGGACCGCATCCACCGGTGCGTCGAGATATTCGGGCCGCGCAAGCAACGCCGCGCTGTCCGCCACGGTTTCGGGGCGGACGAAATGCTCCGCCGCCGCATGGAGCGCGCGAGTCAGCGCCGCGACGGCGTCAGCGCGCGCCTCGGCCACTTCTGCGCGCAGTGCCAGCACCTTCTCCACCCCGCGCCGCCAGATCTGCGCGGTGGCGAGCGCGATCCGGCCCACTCCGCGATCCACCGCGATCGAGTTCCACGGCTCGCCGACGCAAATGCCGTCCACCTCGCCCGCGGCCAGCGCATCGGCAGCGAACGGCGGGCTCGTCACGGAAATCGCCACGTCCTCGTCCGGCCGTATCCCAACCCCTGCGAGCCAGTAGCGCAGCATGTAATTGTGGCTGGAATAACGGTGCACCACGCCAAAGCGCAGCGGTCGCCCTGCAGCACGCCGCTCCGCCGCCACCGCCTTCAGCGCCGCCCCGATCACCATCGGATCGCCCAGCCGATCGCCCAGCCCGCATGCCTCGCCCAAGGCGGTCGAAAAGGTGATCGCATTGCCGTTCAGCCCGAGCACGAACGGCACGGTCATCGGCACGGCGGGACGATCACGCCCCAGCGCGGTTGCGATCGCCAGCGGCGCGAGCAGATGCGCCGCGTCCGTATGACCGTAAAGCAGCCGGTCGCGCACGGTGGCCCAGGTCATGTCGCGCACCGGTTCGATTGCGACGCCCTCGGCCGCGGCAAAGCCCAGTTCGTGCGCCAGGATCGGCAGCGCCGCGTCCACCAGCGGAAGGAAGCCGATGCGGAACGTCTCGCTCATGACAGATCCCCCATCAGCGCCTCGCTTGTCACGATCGCCTCCGCCACTTCGGCAATGCGACGGTTCGATTTCATCGCATGGCCACGCAGCAGCGCGTAGGCGGCTGGCTCGTCCAGCCCGCGCCGCTTCATCAGGATCGCCTTGGCGCGATCGATCGTCTGCCGGTCGGCCAGCGCCGATTTCGCTTCCGCCAGCTCGGTCTGAAGCCGCGAGAACGCCTGGAAGCGCCGCACCGCTAGGTCGAGCACCGGCTTGATCCGCTGCCGCGCCAGCCCGTCGACGACATAGGCCGATACGCCCGCATCCACCGCCGCCATGGTCGCCTGCGCGTCCGACTGGTCGACGAACATCGCGATTGGCCGGTCCAGCGCACGCGACATGGCAAAGAAATCCTCGAGCAGGTCGCGGCTCGGATTCTCGAGGTTGATCAGCACCACTTCGGGTGCGCTTGCCTCGATCTGCGCCACCAGCGGCCCCGTGGGATCAATGACGACCAGATCGTCCAGCCCGGCGTCGCGCAGCCCTTCGGAAATGATCGCCGCCCGCGTCGTGCTCGTGTCGATGATCGCGATCCTCACGAATTTGGTCGTTACAGGATCGGTGATGCGCTCGCCAGTGGCTGGCCGGCCGCGGTCTCCGCCGCAATGTCCAGGAACCGCGCCAGCGTGGCCGGCACATAATCCTGGCGCCAGGCTATGCCCGTCTCCAGAACCGGCGGCGCATCGCGCAGGTCGGCATAGCGCACGCCCGTCCGCGCCAGGTTGCGCAGCGACGCGGGCACCAGAGAAATGCCCATGCCCGCTGAGACCAGGCTGATGATCGTCTGCATCTGAATGGCCTCCTGCACGATGCGCGGCGTGCCGCGCCACGCGGCATGATAGCCGGTCACCAGATCGTGAAATGCCGGCGCCACCCGGCGCGGAAAGATGATGAGCGGTTGGCCGACCACCGTCTCCGCCGAAACATGGCCGTCCACCAGGGTGATCCGTCCATCCGCGATCCAGGCTTCCGGAATGGCCGCGATCAAGGGCTCTGACACAAGCTGGCGATAGGCGAGGCCCGGCGGCAACACGCGGTCCGCCGGCGCGATGATGATCCCGGCGTGCCCCTTTCCGTCACGAAGCGCGGTGATCTGCACATCGCTCGTCGCCTCCGTCAGCGCGATCTCGATGTCGGGAAAGAGCGCGGCGTAGCGCCGCACCAGCATGGGAAGGATGCTGTAATCCGCCGTGCTGACGAACGATAGCTCCAGCCGGCCGGCCTCCCCCTCCCGCAGCCGCCGGGCGATCTCGGGCAGGCCGTTCACCCGCTCCAGCGCCGCCTCCACATGGGGCAGCCACTGCGCCCCGAATGGCGTCAGCGCCACGCTCCGCTTCGTTCGGGCGAACAGCGCCGCGCCAAGTTCACGCTCCAGCGCCTGGATCGATTGGCTGAGCGGCGGCTGCGTCATCCCCAGCCGTTCCGCCGCACGGCCGAAGTGCAGCGTCTCGGCCACCGCCGTGAAATGGCGAAGCTGGCGAAGGTCCATGTGATATGCTCTCCGACCTAGAACGAGCGGATTAGGATATTTCCCATCCTAGCGTAACTGGCCTATCCTGCGCGCTGATTAACTGCCGAGACCTGTGCCATGCCCGCTTATCGTTCCCGCACCACCACCCACGGCCGCAACATGGCGGGTGCCCGCGGCCTGTGGCGCGCCACCGGCATGAAGGACAGCGACTTCGGCAAGCCGATCATCGCGGTGGTCAACAGCTTCACCCAGTTCGTGCCGGGCCACGTCCATCTGAAGGATCTCGGCCAGCTTGTCGCGCGGGAGATCGAGGCGGCGGGCGGCGTTGCGAAGGAATTCAACACCATCGCGGTCGATGACGGGATCGCCATGGGCCATGATGGCATGCTCTACAGCCTGCCCAGCCGCGATCTGATCGCGGACAGCGTCGAATATATGGTGAACGCGCACTGCGCCGATGCGATGGTCTGCATCTCCAATTGCGACAAGATCACGCCGGGCATGCTGATGGCGGCGCTGCGCCTCAACGTGCCCGCGATCTTCGTCTCGGGCGGGCCGATGGAGGCCGGCAAGGCCGACATTCGCGGCCAGACGGTGGCGCTCGATCTGGTCGACGCCATGGTGGTCGCCGCGGACGAAAGCTACACCGACGAAGAGGTGAAGGTGATCGAGCGGTCGGCGTGTCCGACCTGCGGTTCCTGTTCGGGCATGTTCACCGCCAACAGCATGAATTGCCTGACGGAGGCGCTCGGCCTGTCGCTGCCCGGCAACGGCTCGGTGCTGGCGACCCATGCCGATCGCGAGCAGCTGTTCCGTGAGGCCGGGCACACCATCGTCGATCTCGCGCGCCGCTGGTATGAACAGGATGATGCCTCGGCGCTGCCGCGCTCGATCGCCAGCTTCGCCGCGTTCGAAAATGCCATGAGCCTCGACATCGCGATGGGCGGCTCGACCAACACGGTGCTTCACCTGCTCGCCGCCGCCTATGAGGGTGAGGTCCCCTTCACCATGGCCGATATCGACCGCCTGTCGCGCCGCGTGCCGTGCCTGTGCAAAGTCGCGCCCGCCAAGCAGGACGTGCACATGGAGGATGTGCACCGTGCCGGCGGCATCATGGCGATCCTTGGACAGCTCGATCGCGCGGGCCTGCTCGATACCAGCCTGCCGACCGTGCACGCCCCCACGCTCGGCGCGGCGCTCGACCGCTGGGACATCAGCCGCACCACCAGCGACAGCGTGCGCCAGTTCTTCAGCGCCGCACCCGGCGGCGCGCGCACGACCCAGGCGTTCAGCCAGAGCAACCGCTGGAAGGAGCTCGACACCGATCGCACCGCCGGGGTGATCCGCGATGCCGAGCATCCTTTCTCAAAGGACGGCGGCCTGGCGGTACTCTACGGCAATCTCGCACCCGAAGGCTGCATCGTGAAAACGGCCGGCGTGGATGAAAGCATCCTCACCTTCCACGGCACGGCGCGCGTTTACGAAAGCCAGGATGCGGCAGTCGCCGGCATTCTCGGCAATGAGGTGAAGGCGGGCGACGTGGTGGTGATCCGCTACGAAGGGCCAAAGGGCGGACCGGGGATGCAGGAGATGCTCTATCCGACCAGCTATCTGAAGTCGAAGGGCCTGGGGAAGGCGTGCGCCCTCATCACCGACGGGCGCTTTTCCGGCGGCACCTCCGGCCTGTCGATCGGCCATGTTTCGCCCGAGGCGGCGGAGGGCGGGCTCATCGCGCTGGTCGAAACGGGCGATCCGATCATCATCGACATCCCCAATCGCGGGGTCCGGCTCGACATCGATCACGCAACGCTCGCCGCCCGCCGTGAGGCGATGGAGGCCCGCGGAAAGGCCGCCTGGAAGCCTTTCGGCCGCAAGCGCCACATTTCCCCCGCCCTACGCGCCTATGCCGCCCTCACCACCAACGCCGCCCGCGGCGCAGTACGCGACGTCGCCCAGATCGAGCGGGATTGACCAGCCAACCGGCTGCCACCCCGGCTCGCCGCCTCAACGCGGGCCGGCTGCGGTCAGCACCGCCGTGTTCCCCTGCCGCGAGGATGCCGGGCGCGCCAAGCCATTGGCGCCCGGCAGCCATTGGCTGAGATCACGGTTCAGCAACACCTCGAGCGCCTCGACCTCGGGCGCGTAATAATCGCGAAGCCGCGCGCGCAAATCGGCTGTCATCGGCGGATAGGCCATCGGCTTGGCCAGCAGGCCCCGCACGCTCTCGAACATGCGGGTTCCACGCAGCGGCTTCACCAGGTTCTTCGCCGGCTGCGCCAGGCGGCGGATCGCCAGCGGCAGCAGCGGCGCGGCGCCATCGTTGACCTTGCCTGCCGCCGGCGCGCGCCCCTCATTCATTGGTGACAGGCCAAGGTGGCGACACGTGTCGTCAAGCACCTGGGCCGGCGTCGCGCGGACGTCCTCGAACAGGAACACCAGCATCTGCCGCCGGTCGAACAGCGACAGCCACCGGCGCAGGTGCGTGCCGTAGAGCCCGTTATCCAGGAACCGGCGGAAGGTGGCAGTCGCCGGGTTGAGATACTCTTCCGGACCGCCGCGGATCGTGCCGCGCCGGTAGAGCATGCAATAATCCGAATAGGCACGGTCCACCGGATCCCTCAGCTGCGCGATCAGCGGAATGGCCGGCAGGACGCGCGCGATGCGCTCCGCCGCATGCGGGTCGGCCAGGTAATCGGCGGATTTCTCGCCTACCAGCTGGCCCGGCCGCGCCTCGGTGAAGAACTCGGCATACCAGTCCGGCCCGCGCTCGAACTCGCGGCTGAAATAATGCGGCTCGGGATCAGGCAGATAGACGTCGGGATGGTTCTGGATCTGCACGTTCAGCCAGGTGGTGGCGGCTTTCACCGCACCCACGATCATGAAATCCGGCACCTTGGTCCGGCCTGCCTGGTCGTTCATCGCACTCTTCCTTCGCCTGTCACCCGCCGGGCCGCAGCGATCCGCCTCGGTCAAAGAAATGCCTGACCTTTGGCGATCACCGGATCCGCCTTGCTCTTCGCCTTTGCGCGCTGCGCAATCCGCTTGATCAGCCCGTCCCACCGGGTGATGATCCGTTCGGGCATGAAGCGCTCCATCGCCTGTTTGCCCGCTGCCCCCATTTGTTCGCGCAGCAGCGGATCGGCCATGGCGACGGCCAGTTGCTCAGCCAGCCCCTCCACGTCCTGATCCGGCGCCAGCAGGCCGGTGCGGCCATGGTCTATCATCTCGGCTGGGCCCCATGGGCAATCGAACGCGACGGTTGGAATGCCCGCCGCCATCGCCTCGCCCACCACGATGCCCCATCCTTCATAGCGGGAGGAGAGAACGAACAGGTCCGCCTCCTTCGTCCAGCCGCCCGGCTCGCGGGTCACGCCCGGGAAGCTGACGCGCATCTCGAGCCCCAGCGCCGCACGCTGCTGTTCCAGCGCGGCGCGCAATGGCCCCTCGCCCCAGATGGTCAGCCGCCAGTCGGGAAAGCGCGGCGCAAGCCGGGCGAACGCCTGCAACAGCAGATCGAAGCCCTTCTGCTCCACCAGCCGCCCCACCGCGACGAGATTGCGCCCGTTGGCGTCGAACGTGCGAACGCTCCCCCTCGCCACCGCGTGATTGGGAATGACCATGTCGGTCCGCTGCGGCGTGGGGCTGAAATAGGATGCCGCGCCCCGTGTCATTGTGACGAGCGCGTCCGATCGCGCATAGGCGTATCGGCGAATGGCGCTCCATGTCGCGCCCACCTTCTGCCGATCGGGATTGTTCCGCTCGGACACGATCACCGGAATGCCCAGCGCATCGGCGGCCAGCGACGTGAGCACGTTGGTTCTGGTCAGAAAGGAAACCACCACCTCGGGCCGATGGTCGCTCAATTCGCTCTTCAACAGCCGATATCGCCGCAGCATTCCCAGGCTGCGGCCGATCAGGTTTCGAGGCGGCGGCGCCTTCCCCAGGTTGATCAGGCGAACGTCGGGGTTCAGCGCGTAATAAGGCTGTTCGTCGAACGGCTGGAAACAGGCGAGCCGGACCTGCACGCCCTGATTGACATAATGATTAGCCAGCATCGACACGACATGCTCGGATCCGCCGGCGCCGAGGCCCGGCATGACGAAGGTCAGCCGCGATAGTACGAAACTGTCCGATCGACTGATCGGCGCCTTGATGAGCAGCACGGATCGCACTGCTTATGCTCGATTCGTGGTCGATGCGTTGACCCTCAGTTCCGCCCGCCAGCAGCAATGATCATCGATCTCATGACATGATGCGGGCATGGCCGGTGTTGTCCTGCGGAGGCACCCTCAAGTGCGCTGGTGGTCGATCGTCTTCATAGCGGCCGGTCCGGAACGGGCGTATTGCGCAACGGAGTAACGTGTTCGAAACTAAATTGCCTGCCGATCGGCACCCGTTGGCGCGGCTAATCCGGACGTATGCGTCGCTGAGAGATTTTGGTTATGCCAAGCGCTTGGTTGGCAGTGCACGACGCTAAGTGGCGATGCCGCAACATCCCGTTGGAGTATAACCTTTGGGATGAGGGCACGGATGATCGCGACCGGCCTGTCCCGCCACTCGCTTATCGCAGATGCGCCCGTTTGACGGATTGATGCGCCCCTTTGACGGATTTCACCGTCACCGCCGTCCGCGCCGGACCCGCTGACGTGAGGACACCGATCGGCGCGGCAGGAAAAGTGTGGCTCATCAACAGCATTCGTGAGGAAATCGACGGCGGCGCGCGGCACGCAGGCCGCTGTCGCGCGTTCCCCCGCGATGCCGCCCTTGAGCCCGTCGCCACCCGCCGCATCCGCCCCCTTCCCGCACCTGTCGACCGCTGCTCCGATCACCCGCGACGCACGGCTGCAATTCGTTGATGCGGCGCTCGACGGGACGTGGCGTCGCGGCTGGGCCGAGCGCCCACCGCTCGATCCGGCCGCTCTGATCCGCAAGGCGACGGACAAGGTTGGCGAGGCGCCGGACCAGCACGGCGATCGCGCATGGCGGGATCGGCTAGAGCTGCTCTGCGCCGATCTGGAGCAGGTCGCGGACCTCACTCCCCTGGGGCGCACGATTGCGCACGGCCAGCTTGTTGCCGCGCTCTGCAATCGCATCCGCTTCCAGGCGCTCTGGCGGGCGCGTCCTCAGATTGCGGAACAGCCGATCGTCGCCCCGATCATCATCGTCGGGCAGATGCGGTCTGGCACGACGCGGATGCAGCGCCTGCTCGCCTGTGATCCCCGGCTGGCCTTCACGCGCTTTTACGAAAGCTGGAACCCGCTGCCGCGCACCGGCGACCGCGGCTGGATGGATGATCGCAAGCTGCGCGGCTGGCTGGGCACGCTTACCGTCCGGCTGCTCAACCCTTCGTTCGACACAATCCATCCGACGCGCTGGGACGCGGCCGATGAAGAGATCGGGCTCCAGAGCGTCTCGATCTTCGGCTCGGCGTTCGAGGCGCAATGGCGCGTGCCGGGCTATACCGCAGCGCTCGAGGCGGACGACGGGATCGCCGCTTATGCGGAATTCCGCCGCCTCCTTCAGACGATTGCCTGGCTTCGCCGCGACACCGGCTTGCGCCCCTGGATCCTCAAGGTGCCGCAGTTCAGCCAGGATCTCGCCGCCGTGCTTCGCACCTTCCCCGATGCGCGCCTGATCTGCCTCAGCCGCGATCCGCAGCAGGTAATCGCCTCCTCGGCTTCGCTGGTCCGCAATCAGATGGCGATCCAGTCCGCCTCTGCCGATCCCGCCTGGATCGGGCGGGAATGGACGCGCAAGGTCGCGCTGCGCGCGCAGCGCATGGCCTCAGCCCGGTCAGGCAGTCACGCGCCTCAGGTGGACGTCGCCTTTGATGATGTGGAGCAGGACTGGCGCGGCGAAATCCGGCGCGTGTACCGGATGCTCGGCCTCTCGCTACCGACTGAGGTCCTCGCCCGAATGCAGGATTACGCCTGCCGGACACGCACGGGAAGCCACGCCCGCCACCGCTATCGCGCCGAAGACTTCGGCCTGGCGCAGCATCATACGACCCCAGCCACCTTTGATGCCTCGCGCTGCGCGGTCCTCGCATGCGGGCAGACGCATCCCTGCGCCCTCCACCCGGCTTGACTCACGCCGCCTCCCGTTTCGGCATTCGCTCCCGGAACTAGCGCGCGGCCTCGATCCGCGGCTAGGCTGCCCGCCGATAACAGCACAGGAGAGCGGACCATGCCCTATTCACCCTTTGACCTCAGCGGGCGTGTCGCGCTGATCACCGGCGGCAATGGCGGGATCGGCATCGGCATGGCGGATGCGCTGGCCCAGGCCGGGGCGGACGTAGTGATCTGGGGCAACAATCCGGCGAAGAACGCTGCCGCGCAGGACCGCCTGTCCGCGTACGGCACTCGCATTCTGATCGAACGGGTCGATGTGGCGGACGAGGCGGCGGTGGACGCCGGGGTGGCCCGCGCCGTGGACATGATGGGCCGGCTCGATTTTGTCGCCGCCAACGCCGGCGTCGGGGAGGGCGCCGACAGCTTCGACACGATGACGACCGAGCTGTGGCGCCGGGTGATGGCGGTGAACCTCGATGGCGTGTTCTGGACTCTGCGTGCTGCGGCACGCCACATGGTCGCACGGGCGAAGGATGGCGATCTCGGCGGCTCGCTGCTCGCCACCTCATCCACTTCGGCCGTGCATGGCGCGCCCCGCAACCAGGCCTATGCCGCTACAAAGGGCGCACTGCTGCCGATGATGCGCGGGCTGGCGGTGGAATATGCCCGCTACGGCATTCGCGCCAATGCCATCCTGCCGGGCTGGATCGCGACGGACATGACCTCGCGCGCGCAGGGCAATGATCGTTTCAACGAAAAGGTCATCTCCCGCGTGCCGATGCGCCGCTGGGGCGAGCCGGAGGATTTCGGCGGCCTTGCCGTCTATCTCGCCTCGGATGCGTCGAGCTTCCACACCGGAGACACCTTCACGATCGACGGCGGCTATACCATTTTCTGATCGCCAATCGCCGCTGCCCGGCAGCACGGCCGATCGTCTCCGTATTCAGGCCGAAATGCGCCGGCCCCGCACCGAAGCCAGGCCGCCTTGCTCCGCTGCGCACCACCACGCGGCCGGTGCGCGGGAGGGTGGCGAGCGAGCGCGTCATCCCCTACATGCCGGCGCATGACCGAAATCACCGTCGCCGCGCTTCAGCTCGCTTTCTCCGCTGACATGGATGCGAACATCGCCAACGTGTCCCGCCTCGTGCGCGAAGCCGCCGGCAAGGGCGCTCAGGTGATCCTGCCGCCCGAGCTTTTCGAAGGCGAATACTTCTGCCGTGTCGAGGATGAAGGCCTGTTCGCCAACGCCCGGCCGACGGCGGAGCATCCTGCGGTACTTGCCATGCAGTCGCTGGCATCGGAGCTAAAGGTCTCTATTCCCACCAGCTTCTTCGAGGCGGATGGACCGCACCATTATAACAGCCTCGCCATGATCGGCCCTGACGGCGCGATCCAGGGCGTTTATCGCAAGAGCCACATTCCCGATGGCCCAGGCTATGAGGAGAAGTTCTACTTCCGCCCGGGCAACACGGGGTTCAAGGTCTGGGACGGCCCGGCCAAGCTTGGCGTCGGCATCTGCTGGGACCAATGGTATCCGGAAACCGCCCGGGCGATGATGCTGATGGGCGCACAGGTGCTCTTCTATCCCACCGCCATCGGCAGCGAGCCGCACGACACCTCGCTCGACACCGCCCGCCTGTGGCGCCGCGCCATGGTTGGTCATGCCGTGTCGAATGTCGTGCCGGTGGTCGCCGCCAACCGCATCGGGACGGAACACGGCCAGACCTTCTACGGCACCAGCTTCATCTGCGATGAGCGCGGGGACATTGTGGCAGAGCTGGGGCGCGACGAGGAAGGCGTGATCACGGCGACTCTCGATCTTGATCGCGTCAAGCGTCACCGCGCCGCCTTCGGCTTTTTCCGCGATCGCCGGCCCGAGCTTTACGGACGGCTTACGGCCGACATCTAAGATTGCGCCTCAGCTTTGTCGGCTGAGGCTCGCGGCCAGTTCCACATGCGTTGACCAGCGGAACTGGCCGACTGGCTGGATCCAGTCGATCCGCCATCCGCCTTCAACCATCATCTTAACATCACGCGCGAAGCTGCTCGGATTGCAGGAAACGTAGGCAACGCGCGGCACGCGTGAGCTGGCGAGCGCCTGCGCCTGTTCCTTTGCACCGGCCCGTGGCGGATCAATCACGATCGCGGCGAAGCGGTCCAACTCGGCCGGCGTCAGAGGGCGGCGATACAGGTCGCGATGTTCGGTGAAGATCGGCCGCTGCGCACGGGCGGCCCCCGCCTTCAGCGACATGATCGCCTCCCGCCCCGCTTCCGCTGCATAGACGCGGCCCGGCATGGCAAAGGCAAAGGTGCCAAGGCCGGCAAACAGATCCGCCACGACCGGCGCGTCCTTCACCACGGCCTGCACCGCCTGCACCAGCGCTGCCTCGCCCTCACGCGTTGCCTGCAGGAACGAGGCCGGCGGCAGCGGCACTGGATTGCCGCTCAGCGTCACCGTCACCCCTTCGGGTTCCCAGCGCACTTCCGGCCCATAGCCCTCATCGAAGGCCATGCGCGCCAGCCGATTGGCCTCGGCGAAGGCAGTGATCGCCTCGGCTGCGGCCAGCCCCTCGGGCAATATGCCGTTGACCAGAAGATCCACACCCTGATCTGCCAGCGTCAGGTGCAAGTCCAGCCGCCGCTTGGGCCGCAGCACGTGGATCAGCCGTCGCAGCGGCGCCACCAGCGCGAAAAGCTCGGGCGCCAGCACATGGCATTCTGCCAGATCAACGATCGCGTGGCTCTTCTCGACCGCGAAGCCAACGCGTCCTGACGGCTCCGCATGGAGCGTCGCACGCCGACGCGTGCGCGGCGGAGACAGGGCCGGCTCCCGGATCTCCGCCGACAGCCCCTGCCCTGCCAGCGCGCCAGCGATCCGATCGACGATGAACTGGCTCCAGGCGGTATCGTCGAGATGCTGCAACTGGCAGCCGCCGCATTCGGGAAAGTGCCGGCAGGGCGGCACCTGATGGTGTGGCCCGGCCTCGATGGCGCCGTCCGCGCGCACTTGATCCCCCGGTGCGGCGAACGGCACGTGCCGCCCATCGCCAGTCACACCTTCGCCGCGCGCAGCGACACGCAGGATCGTGGAAGCCTCGGTCACAAACAAGCTCCAACGGCTGCAGGTAGATGGGCGATCAGATCATCGGCGATAAAGCTTGGACCGCTTAACCGTGCTGCTTCAGCATGTAACCACACGCCGTTCACAGCAGCAGTGAAGATGTCCGCACCGCCGGCAAGCTGCGCCGCCACCACGCCGGACAGGACATCGCCGGTGCCAGCGGTCGCTAGCCAGCTTGGTGCATGCGCATGGACGGCAACACGGCCGTCCGGAGCGGCAATCACGGTATCAGGCCCCTTGAAAACAATGACGGCATTGGCTCGGCGCGCCGCCTCCTGCGCACGAGAGATCTTGCTTCCCCCCGTCTCGCCAAACATCCGGCTGAACTCGCCCTGGTGCGGCGTCAGGATTGTCGGGACTGCGGCGGGCGCGTCGCTCAGAAGGTGAAGCGCGTCGCCGTCGATGACGAGCGGGCGCCCGCACGATAGCGCCACGTCCAGGCGTTCGCGCGCCTGTTCGTCCCGGCCCAGACCGGGCCCGACGATCACCGCCCCCACCCTTTGGTCGGACAGACTGTCCTCGCGCAATCGCTGCCGGACAATTGCATGCGGCAAGCGATCGGTGGCGCTGCCGAGCAGCCGGACATAGCCGGCCCCGCTCCGGCTTGCGCCCATCGCCGCCAGCGCCGCGGCGCCCGGCATCCGTCCCGCGATCACCGCAACAAGGCCACGCGAATATTTGTGCGCGTCGCGTCCCGGTACATGAAGCACCGGCGCGTCCGCCACCCTCACCGCGCTCTCGACGGGAACCCCGATATTCAGAAGCCGCACCTCCCCGCACAAGGCAGCGGAAGGCTGCAACACATGCGCCGGCTTCACCGCACCTAGCGCAAGGGTGAGGCTCACTGGCGGCAGGTCGGTAAGAATGGCACCGTCATCGGTGGAGACGCCGCTTGGCACATCGATCGCGATCGGCAATCGCGCCGCGTCGATCAGCTTAGCCAGCGCCGCCGCCACCTCCCCGCCGAGCGGTCTGCTCATGCCGATCCCGATCAGGGCGTCGACCAGGATCGGAGCGGGCGCGCTGTCGGTCAGACGCTCGACCGGCCCGCTCCAGCCGGCACGCGCGGCCGCCGCAGCTTCCGTCCCCGGATCGGCGATTGCCGTGACCCGGACGGCCTGCCCTGTGCGGCGAAGCGCCGTCGCCACCACATAGCCGTCACCGCCATTGTTTCCTGGCCCGCAAGCCACCAGAATCTCGGCACCGGCCGCCAGCCGCCGCACCTGCTCCGCGACTGCCTCTCCCGCTCGCGTCATCAGCGCCTGTGCCGGCGTGCCGCTGGCCATCACCGCCGCCTCTGCCGCGCGCATCTCGCGCACGGACAGGATCGGCTGGCCATCAATCCTGATCATTTGCCCATGTCGCTTCGAAGCGCGGGCAGGCGATAATGATCGTTCCCGATCGTCACTTCGATTTCATCCTGATCCACCAGCGTCACCTCGGCGGGCTCCGCGCCATCCGCCGCCGCCACTCCACGGCCGTCCTGCGTCACCAACAGCCGGCGAAAACCGCCATCGGGATGCCGCATCGTCAACACCAGCCCATGATCCGTGCGCGTTCGGTCGACGCTGCACACCCGCGTGAAGTCGGTCGCGCCGCCGGGCGCACATTCGACCCATTCGTCGTCCACGGCATCGCGCTCGGAACTGGCGTTCACCTCAGCCATTGCCTGCCCCTGGGTCACCGCCTGCTCACACGCACCCGCGGTCAGCAGCAGTGACAGGGCGAGCATCCGCACGGGAATGTCCGATACAGCCGTCCCGGCCTGGGCCTGCTCGCTCACGTCCCGATCCGATATCCCGCCGCCGTGCCGCATCGCATGAGCCTCCTGCCAGCCACCAAGGCGCCCCGCCAGAGTGGCGATCGGAAACCGGCCGTCAAGCGAGCGCGTCGAGCGCCTTCTCCACGCCGTCCAGCGTGAACGGCTTCTGCAGGATCGGCCGCCCGCGAAACTCTTCCGCGATCATGTCGTCCGCACCGCCGGTCGCGAACACGAATGGCACCTGCCGTTCGGCCAGCGCGGCTGCGATCGGCCAGCTCTTTTCGCCACCACGCAGATTGACGTCGAGGATCGCGCAATCGAACCCGCCCGCCTCCACCAGAGGAAGCGCCGTCTCCACGCAGTCAGCCGTTCCGGCACACTGGCGGTCGAGCACGTCGAGAAAATCCTCGAGCATCATGGCGATAAGCGGCTCATCCTCGACGAGCAGGACGCGGTTGGTCATGCCGCGCCCTTAGAGGTAACACACTGATCCCGCAACGGTCCGCAATTCAGGCAGCTAGCCTGTTATTCGCGCTGGCCGAATGCATCGCGTGCCGCCTCGGCCAGTTGCTGGACAGAGAAGGGCTTTGGAATGAACGCCACATTCTCCAGATCGATCGATCGGCGCAGCTGTTCCTCCGCATAGCCGGACATGAACAGGATCGGCAGGTCCGGGTAACGCAGGCGGATCCGCCGGGCCATGGTCGGCCCGTCCATCGCCGGCATCACCACATCGCTGACCAGAAGGTCGGGGCGCGGGTTCTTCTCGATCAGCTCGAGCGCCACTTCGCCATTCTCGGCGGTCAGAACGGTATAGCCCTGCCGCGTCAGCGCGCGCTCCGCCACTGCGCGGACCATATCCTCGTCTTCGACCAGCAGCACCGTGCCCGTGCCCCAGACATCAGCGGGTCGTTTTTTCGCGACAACGTTGCGCGGTGGCACGACTTCGCCTGTCGCGTGGACCGGCAGGTAGATGGTGAAGGTCGCACCAAGGCCGGGCTTGGAATCGGCGAAGATATAGCCGCCGGACTGTTTGACGATGCCGTAGACGGTGGAAAGGCCAAGCCCGGTTCCCTTGCCGACCTCCTTGGTAGTGAAGAACGGCTCGAATATCTTGGGCAGCACGTCCAGCGGGATGCCCGATCCCGTGTCCGAAATTTCGAGCGCGGTATATTCGCCTACCGGCATGATATCCGGCCCGCGGCGGCGGATCTCATTGATGGTGGCCGAGCGGGTCTGGATCGTCAGCTTGCCGCCACCGTGCGGATATTTGGCCAGCATCGCATCCCGGGCATTGACCGCAAGATTGACGACCACTTGCTCAAGCTGGCCCGGATCGGCGCGCACCGGCCCCAGGTCGCGCCCGTGTCGCACCTCCAGCGTCACCGTCTCGCCCAGGAGCCGCTTCAACAGGTTCGACACTTCGGAAACCACGTCCGGCAGTTGCAGGATCTGCGGGCGCAAGGTCTGTTGGCGGGAGAAAGCCAGCAACTGCCGGGTCAGCCCGGCTGCGCGGTTGGAGTTGTTCCGGATCTGCTGGATATCGTCATAATCGCTGTCGCCCGGCGAGTGGCGCATCAGCATCAGGTCGCAATGGCCGATGATGGCGGTCAGGATGTTGTTGAAATCATGCGCCACGCCGCCGGCTAGCTGGCCCACGGCCTGCATCTTGGTCGCCTGCGCCACCTCGCGTTTCAGCCGCGTTTCCTCGCCATTGTCCTTGAGGCTCAGCACGACGGATGCGTCGCCAAGTCCCCGCGCGCCGGCAATCGACAGCACCACGGGCTCTTCGGGATGGTCGCGCAGACGGACGGCCATGTCCGCCACATGCGCCGCCCCGCCCCCGGCAAACCGGCGCACGGCATCCGCCACGGCCGCCTTGTCTTCCCGCACGACGAGATCGCCGGGATAGAGTGGCGGCGCATTCCGGTCGACCGACGCTGCCCGAACAAAGGCATCGTTCATCTCGATGAACCGGCCGTCGCGATCGACCAGCGCGATACCCAGCGGCATCAACTGCACCAATGTGCGAATATGCGCCGCCGCGCCATTGCCGTAGCTGACCGGCGTTTCATCTTCGTCCAGCAGCGCGACCAGGATGGGGGCGCCTTCCACATCGGCGAACGGCACCTGCACGAGGCGCAATGGATTGCCGTCCATCCCCTCCCGCTCGAACCGGATCAGCCCCCGACTGTCGGTCGCCAGGAACCGGGCGAAGTCCGCGCCTTCGGCCGGCGCATCCGCATGGCCCATCGCGCGCGCGCGCAACACCGGGTCCGCGGCAAGGACGCGCCCGTCGGTGGTCAGCAGGGCCGCCATGATGCCCGATCCCGCCAGCCGTTTCCCCAGCGCGCCGGACAGCGCCTCCGCCAGCGCTCGGCTGCCATCGGATTCGATTGCCGAAGCCGCTCGCCATACCAGCAGATCCTGTTGCTGGCCGGTGCGTGACACGTCGATGGCGATGGCGCGCCCGGCCACCTCGGCATGGTCGACACGCGCGCGCCCATCGCGCCATGCGGCGCGCCCCGCCGCGGCAAGGGCCCCTACCCCCGCTTCGCCGATCGGCAGGCCCGGCGGCGTCGGAAGGCCGGCAAACATCTGTTCGAACCGGTCGTTGGCACAGACGAGCCGGCCGGCACGGTCAGTGACCGCAATCGCGTCTGAGCTCTCATCGGCCAGGGCGCGCACCAATTGCCAGTCGATTTCGGGAACGGGCGACGGCGCGATCGGCGCCAGCGCCCGCCAAGCGACTGCCGCCCCGCCGACCACGATCCCTGCTGCCAGGAATCCGATCGCCACCACGGGATCCCCCAGCAGCCACAGGATGAAGACGGCGGCGGTGAGGCCCGCCGCCATGGCGATCCCCAGCGCCCCTTCGGAGGACAAGCGGTGAGCACGAAGGAAAGGAAGCGTCGCCATTCAACGGCCCTTTATCCCCGCCGCACGCGCGTCAAGCGTCGTGCGGCGGGGAAGCGATCACCAGATGCGAACGCGCTGCTCGTCGTTGAGATACAGCTTCTGCCCCGGCCGCGCGCCGAAGGCCTCGTACCAGGTATCAACATTGCGAACGATATTGGCGCGCTGCATGCCCGGCGAATGCGGGTCGGACAGCAGGATCTGCCGCAGGATCGGATCGCGATATTTTGTCCGCCATACCTGGCCATAGCCCAGGTAGAAACGCTGCGCGCCGGTGGTGCCGTCGATCACCGGCGCCTTCTTGCCGCCGAGCGACAGCCGATAGGCGTCATAGGAAACGATGATGCCCGCCAGATCGGCGATATTTTCGCCCAGCGTCAGCGCGCCCTGAACATGCTGCCCGGGCAGAGGCTCATATGCGTCATATTGCGCCACCAGACGATCGGTGAACGTCTTGAAGCGGGCGACATCCTGTTCGGTCCACCAGTCCGCCAGCTTGCCGGTCGGATCATATTTGCGCCCCTGATCGTCGAAGTGATGGCTGATCTCATGGCCGATCACGGCACCGATCGCGCCATAGTTCACCGCCGGATCGGCCTTGGGATCGAAGAACGGCGGCTGCAGGATGGCGGCCGGGAACACGATCTCGTTCATCGTCGGATTGGCATAAGCGTTGATGGTCATGGGAGTCATGAACCATTCGCCGCGATCGATCGGCTGGCCGATCTTGTTGAGATTGCGCTGGAACTCGAATTCATTTCCCCGCGCCACGTTGCCGACCAGGTCGTCGCGGCGGATCTCCAGGCCGGCATAGTCGCGCCACTTGTCCGGATAGCCGATCTTGGGGGTGAAAGCCGCCAGCTTGGCCAGCGCCTTTTGCTTGGTCTCAGGCGCCATCCATTCCAGGTTCTTCAGCCGCTCGCCCATGGCGGCGATGATGTTGCGCACCAGCGCATCGGCCGCGGCCTTGGACTCCGGCGGGAAATACCGCGCCACATAAGCCTGCCCCAGATCCTCGCCGAGCTGGCTGCTGACAAGATCAACGCCCCGCTTCCACCGTGCCTGCTGCTCGGGCGCCCCGGTCAGCTCCGTGCCATAGAAGGCGAAGCGGGTCTGGTCGAAGTCCGTGGAAAGATAACGGGCATAGGTCGACAGGGTGCGCAGCAGCAGATGATCCTTCAGCACCGGCAACGGTGCCTCAGCCCATGCCTTGGCCTCGCCCACGAAGGCGGTCGGCTGCGCCACGATCAGCGGCGCCTCGGCGGGAATGCCAGCCGCCTGGAAGAAGCTGGTCCAGTCATAGCCTGGCGCGCGGGCGACAAGCTCCGCGAACGTCATCTTGTTATAGATCTTGTCCGCATCGCGGCTGTCAACGCGGGTCCAATGCGCCTCGGCGATCGTCTTCTCGAGCTGCATCACCGCCGCCGCGCGAGCATCGGCGTTCGGCTCCCCGGCAAGTGTCAGCATTTTCGCCAGATAGGCCTGATACGCCGTTCGCGTGGCCGCCAGCTTGGCATCGTCCTTCAGATAGTAATCGCGATCCGGCAGACCGAGCCCGGCCTGGTTGAAGAAGACCGCATAGGTTTCCGGGTCCTTGTCGTCCTGATTGACGAACAGCGCGAAAAGGGAGTCGACGCCCCGCCGCGCCATTCGGCCGGCTTCCGCCGCCAGCGCTTCCTTGGTCGGAGCGGCCTTGATCGCCGTCATCCACGGCTTAACTGGCGTCACGCCCTTGGCATTCACCGCCGCTTCGTCAAGGAAGCTGGCGTAGAAATCGCCCGACTTGCTGCCGGCCTTCGCCTTCTGCTCGTCCAGGATTGTGCGGGTCTGCTCACGCGACAGGTCCTGCAGGCGGTGAAACATGCCATAGGACGAGCGATCGGCCGGGATCTCCGTGTTCTTCTGCCACGTGCCGTTCGCATAGGCATAGAAGTCATCGCCCGGCGGAACGCTGGTATCGCGTCCAGCCATGTCGAACCCGAATGTTCCAAGCGCCGGCCCGGTGCGCTCGGCCGCCTTGGCGGAGGCAGCGGCAGCATCGCCGGCGGGCGCCTTGGCCCCGCGGGGCGCCGCGGTCTGCGCCAGGGCGGCGGCGGCGGTGGTAGAAAGAATCGCAGCAATCAGAAACGACGGACGCATGAATTGGCCTTCGCGTAAGTGAAGGCACGTGTTTTATATAGTTAAGACGCCTCGTCAATGTGGTCCCGCCGATGACGATGGCGCCATTTTCGAGCAATCCACAGTCTCCAGCCCAGCGCCGAAAGACCATAACCCGCCAGCGACAGAACTGCCGTCACGATCAACAGTCCCAACGCCGTCGCCGGCGCAGCATCCGACATCAGCCACTGCATCCATCCGGATTGCGCGGCATCCTGCGCCGCCTTGCTCACCGGATCGCCGGGCAATGCCTGGTCCAGATGCAGCGCCCATTTGCCGATCCAATAAGCCAGCACCCAGAGCGGGGGCGTGGTGACGGGATTGGTGATGAAGGTCGTCAATGCCGCCGCCGGGATATTGGCGCGGGAGGGCAGCGCCAGCATCGCGGAAAAGGGGATCTGCGCCACCGGAAACAGGATACCCGTCACCATGCCCAGCGCCACGCCGCGCGGCACGGAGCGCCGGGTGAATCGCCACAGTTCCGGCGCCAGCACGCGATGTGCCACCGGGCGGAGCAGCCGGCTTTTTTCCAGCGATTCGCGGGTCGGCAGATTGCGATGGCACCACGCCGCGAGACGCTGCCAGATGGTCAGCGCACGCGTCGTCATCAGCCGCGCTCGCGCATCAGGCGGCCGGCCTCACGCTTCCAGTCGCGCTCCTTGATGGCGTCACGCTTGTCGTGCGCCTTTCTGCCCTTCGCCAACGCCAACTCCACCTTCGCCCGCCCCTGGCTGTTGAAGTAGATCATCAGGGGCACCAGCGTCATACCTTCGCGCGCCACCGCGCCGTGAAGCTTTCTAACTTCGCGCTCATGAAGCAGGAGTTTACGGGGCCGCTTGGGTTCGTGGTTGAAGCGGTTGCCGTGGCTGAACTCGGGAATGTTGGAATTCACCAGCCAGACGCCGCCGTCGCTCACTTCGGCATAGCTTTCGGCAATGGATCCCTCGCCGAACCGCAGGCTCTTCACCTCCGTGCCGGTCAGCACGATCCCCGCTTCATAGGTGGTGTCGATCGAATAATCGAAACGCGCGCGGCGGTTTTCGGCGACGATCTTCTTCTTGTCGAAGGTGGCTGGCTTGGGACGTGGCATGGACGGGGCGATGTAGGCGGTCGAGCGCCTCGTGGAAAGGCTGGGTGTTCAGCGTTTCTTGCCGCCGATCGGGATGCGAAGGCGGATCATCGCCCGATTGATCGGTGCGCCCTGGGCATCGCGCGCTTGCTCCACTTCCGCCGCAACCGTGCCGACCCCGGCAATCGCCGCCTCCGCCTTTGGCGGTGCGCGCTCGGCAACGAAGCGCTCGGGCAAAGGCTTCAGGCGGAACCGGTCATTCGGTCGCGCACAGACGACGATTTCCGCGCCCGGCTCCGGCGTCGGACAAGGTCGCTCGTCGGCACGGCGGGCGGGAACGGATGCCGGCGGACCAGCAACCTGCAGCGCGAGCATCCACCAACCGGGCACCCTGGTCCCCCGACGATTACCGCCGAAAGCTGGCGACAGATTGTGTCGGGATCATGGCTCGCTCAGCTGCCCTGCACGGCCTTCGATCGACCAGCGATCAGCTTGCGCACTGCCTGTACCGCCACGAACATTGCCGTGACCGCTCCGAGACCCGCCCAAACATATTCGCCATTCAGGGAACAGGCCATCAGCATTGCGGCGAAACCAAAGGAAAGCGCCAATCGCCCCCATGACAGGCTGGCAAGCGCGGTGCGCCTGGCTTCAGCACGCGTCCGGCTTGGTCCCACCACCGCCCTTCTCTCGAAGCGGCGGGCCGGCGATCGCCAAAGCCACCACCAGCCGAGGACATACAACCCGATGATTGTTCCGGCCCCTGCCCAGATCAGAAAGTCGGACGGAGCAGTGTCGAACTGAGGAACAGCAAACGCCATCACGGCGGCAACGGCAAACAGGCCTGCCAGCATCGCCCAGGACACCCACTGCACGCCGCGAAGAAAGGTGGCGAGTTCCTCGTCGCGTTCCTTCTCCGTCACGCGAACCGGAGCGGCCGTCGGCGCCGTGCGAAAGAGGTAGCCGCCCGCATCAGGTTCAAAGCGTTTGAGAAATGCCTCTTGCGCCTGTTTCGCGGAGCGCCTGAAGATCATTGCGTGAGGCCGGCCCTCTGCAATCCAGCATCGACGGCAGCGCGGCTCAGCTCGCCGGGCCAGGTCATCGGCAGGCGCAACGCGTTCGGGAAATCGGGGCGGACCTTGGTCATGGCATACTTCACCGGGCCCGGAGAGGCGTCGGTGAACAGCGACGTATGAAGCGCGAACAGCCGATCGTGCAGCGCCAGCGCCTCCGGGCCGGTGCCCGCCGCCTGGAACTCGGCGCACAGCCGCGGCGCCACATTGGCCGTCACCGAGATGCAGCCCACCCCGCCCAGAGCGTTGAACGCCAGCGCGAGATCGTCATTGCCGGAAAGCTGGCAGAAGCCGTCGCCAAGCGCGGCGCGATGCTGCGATACGCGCTGCAACACGCCCGACGCGTCCTTCACGCCCACGAACACCTTGGGATAGGCCTCGACGATGCGGATCAGCGTTTCGGGCAGGATGTCAGTCACGGTGCGCGCCGGCACGTTGTAAAGCACCACCGGCAGGCCCGCGGTGGGCGCCAGCGCGGCGAAATGCTGGAAGATCCCTTCCTGAGAGGGCCGGTTGTAATAAGGCGGCACCATCAGCGCGGCGTCCGCGCCGGCTTCCTTTGCCGCCGCGATGTTCGCCGCCGCCACCCGCGTGTCGTTCGATCCGGCGCCAGCGATCACCGGCACGCGCCCACGCACCTGCTCCACGCAGATCTTCACGATGGCGAACTGCTCGTCCTTGGTCAGCGTCGCCGCCTCCCCGGTCGTCCCGCAGGGAACGAGCGCCGTTGAGCCCTCGCTGATCTGCCATTCGATCAGCTCGCGATAGGCGTGCTCGACGAACCGGCCGTCGGCGTCGAACGGCGTGACGAGCGCCGGAATCGATCCGGAAAACATGTGTTGCTCCTGAAACGGGGTGTGGTGCGTTGGGTCGTTCAGGACAGATACGGGTAGCCCGGCTATTCTGTCCACAATGGTGACTGGATTGAGGGCAGGGGCATTGATCGCACTGGCATTGGGTATGGGGGCGGCGCTGCTCGTCGCTCAGGATCAGGACGAGGCTGCGCGGACGCGGTCCGCCAATGTGATGGCACAGGGGCAACCCGCCGCCATGCCGCAGGCGACCAGCAATTCGGATCTGGCCGCCGCGCTCGCGCAGTGGCGCGCATTGCAGCAGACCGATTCGCTGCCGTTCGACAGCTATGCCGGCTTCCTGATGGCGCATCCGGGCTGGCCCAACGAAGCCGCCAACCGGCGCGCGGCCGAGCGGCAGGCGGGCAATGGCTATGCCTCGCCTGCGAATGTCGCTGCCTTCTTCCGCCGCTACCCCCCACTCACCGCGGCTGGCGCGGTGGCACAGGCCAGGGCGCTGCAGGCGACGGGCGCGACCGCCGAGGCCTATGAGGCGGCGCGCAATGCCTGGCGTCGCGGCGCGCTGGCGCCCACCGATGAATCCATGATCCTGACGGGCTTCGCCGGTGCATTGCGGCCAGAAGATCACGATGCGCGCATGGACGCCTTGCTGTGGCAGGGATCGACCAGCAATGCCGCGCGTCAGATCGCGTTCACCTCCCCTGCCCGCCGCGCATTGTTCGAGGCGCGGCTCGCCTTCCGCACTGATGCGGAGCGCGCCTCCAGCCTTGCCGCCGCGAACGACGCCGCTGGCGCGTCCGACGCTGGCTATATCGCCGACAAGGCGACCTGGCTGCGCAACAATGGCGCGAGTGCCAGCGCCCGCTCCTGGCTGGCGCGCGCGCGGCAGCCCGGCATGGCGCGCCCCGGCGATGTGGAGGAATTCTACGAGGTCCTGCTCACCAATGCGCGCGCGGCCTCGTCCGACAATCAGCACCAGCTCGCCTATGACATCGCCCGGCAGGTGGACGACGCCTACCCCGCCGGCACCGACGTCTCGAAGAAGCCCTATGGTGAGCGTGATGATTACACGAGCCTCGTATGGCTCGCCGGGCAGACCGCGCTGAAGCAGCTGAGGCGACCGGCGGACGCGATGACGATGTTCGATCGTTATGGTCGCGGCAGCCAATCGCCGCAGACCCGGGCGAAGGGCTTCTATTGGGCCGGCCGCGCCGCGGAAGCGGCCGGGCGCACGACCGATGCCACCGCCTTCTTCAATCGCGCCGCCGGTTATCGCGATCAATTCTACGGCCAGCTGTCGCTCGAACATTTGCGCCGGCCGCTCTCGGCACCGCGCGATGTCACGGCGCCGGCGATCGACCCGACAACGCGGCAAGCTTTCTTCGGCCAGGAAACGGTCCGAGCGGCGCAGTTCCTCGGCTCCATTGGCCAGTATCAGGATCAGACCGCCTTTGTGCGGACCATCGCCGCCAATGTCGAAAGCGATGCCGATCACTTCCTCGCCGAAGAGCTGTCGCGCTCGCTGCGCCGGCCGGACCTCGCCGTGATCGTTGGCCGCAAGGCGATGCAGAACGACCAGACGGAATATAGCGCCATCGCCTTCCCCACTGTGTCGGTGCCGCCGGGGTACGACAGCCAGTGGACCATGATCCATGCGATCGCGCGGCAGGAAAGCCAGTTCGACCGCGCCGCCATCTCCTCCGCCGGCGCGCGCGGGCTAATGCAGCTGATGCCCGGCACGGCGCGCGAACAGGCGGGCAAGATGGGCCTCCCCTATGATGCGCCGCGCCTGCTCACCGACACCAGCTACAATACGCAGCTCGGCTCCAGCTATTTTCAGCGGATCTTCGGCATCTATGGCAGCTATCCGCTGGCGATCGCCGCCTACAACGCCGGGCCGGGCAATGTGAACAAGTGGCTGCGCGCCAATGGCGATCCGCGCACCGGCGCGATCGACATGGTCGAGTGGATCGAGGCGATACCTTACATGGAGACGCGCAACTATGTGCAGCGCGTGCTGGAAAATGCGGTGGTCTATGATTTGCTGAACCCGCCGCGCGCGAAGAGCCGGGGCCCGGCGAACCTCAGCTGGTATCTGGGGCGCAATCGCGCGGGATGATGGGCTGACCTCTCCGTTCTCACGACGGGGAGGTCGCGGAGCCGGCGCCGGTTGGCTAAGGGCCGCTGATGGATCGCCCGAACTACATCACCCCGGCCGGCTATGCGGCATTGCGGGCCGAATATGACCTGCTTTTCGCCACTGAGCGCCCGGCGCTGGTCGAAACCATCGCCTGGGCGGCCGGAAACGGCGACCGTTCCGAGAACGGGGACTATATCTACGGGCGCAAGCGGCTGCGGGAGATCGACCGGCGGCTGGGCTTCCTGTCGCGGCGGATGAAGGCGGCCAAGGTGGTCGATCCGGCACAGGCGCCCGACCGCACCCGCGTCTTCTTCGGCGCCACCGTCACCATTGCCGATGAGGATGACAACCACCGCGAGCTGACCTTGGTGGGCGATGACGAGGCGGATGCCGGCAAGGGGCTGATCGGCTGGAACGCGCCCCTCGCCCGTGCGCTGCGCGGCGCGGCGATCGGTGACCTGCGCCGCGTGGCACTGCCCGCCGGCGAAAGGGAATATGAGGTGATTGCCATCACTTATCCCGCAGCCTGACGAAACCTCTGCCCCTGCCCCCTCGTTGTTTCGGGCACGAAGGAGATCGATCATGGCAGAGAATAGCCGCACCACCACCGCCCGCGATCATGACGACAAGGACGTGATCGAAGGGATGATCCCGGCCGGCGAGGCACAGACCGGCACCAGCGGCGGTGCGCTGGCCCGCGACATCGGCTCGAAGGCGGATCTGAAGCAGGTGGACGACCCGGACGGCACTACCCGCGCCACCAAACAGGATGACATCGACGCCGATGTCGCGCTGCCCAGCGACCGGCGCGGCAGCAACGGCTGATTGACGCCGGCGCCCCCAGCGCCGATGGCGCTGGGGCATGGCGAGCGACGACACCCCCACCCGCAACATCGCGCTGCTGATCGACGCGGACAATGCCAGCTGGCACGCGATCGACCCGGTGCTCACCGTTCTTGCCGAACTCGGCACGGTCAACATCCGCCGCGTTTACGGCAATTGGTCCAAGCCGGCGCTGAGCGGCTGGCGCGAGATGACGATCAAGCACGGCATTGAGCCGCAGCAGCAGTTCGACATCACCAAGGGCAAGAACGCCACCGACATGAAGATGACCATCGATGCGATGGACCTTCTGTTCCGCGGGCGGGTCGAGGGCTTTGGCATCATGTCCTCGGACTCGGACTTCATGCCTCTGGCGACGCGGCTGCGGCAGGATGGCCTGCCCGTTTATGGCTTCGGCCAAGCCAAGACACCCGAAGGCTTCAAGCGCGCCTGCACCCGCTTCATCGACGTCGACAAGCTGATGGCGGCGGAGGCGGACGAAGCCAAGCAGACCCCGCCTCCGGCTCCTCCCCCGGTAAAGGATCCGCCCACCGGAGCCGCGTCCAGCGCGCGAAGCAAGGAACCGGAACCGGCTTCCCCGCCGGTGCCGGCTGCAACGCAAGAGCCGGCGGCGCCGGCCGCCCCTGCGTCCATCGACGAGGAACTGGTGAAGCTTCTGATCGACGCTTATTCCGCGGTTAAGCGCGATGAAAAAGGCTTCGTCAGCCTGTCCGCCATGGGGCAGCTTGCGGCGAACCGCTCAAGCTTTGACGTGCGCAACTATGGCTACAAGCGCCTGTCGGACTTGATTGCCGCCGTCCCCAATTTCAATACCGAGCGGCGTGAAGACGGCCGCGTTTTCGTGCGTAGGGTGCGTTGATGAAGAACAAGATCGCTTATCTCCTGCCGCTGATCGCCATCTCGGCTGCCGAACCACCCCGGACCGATCCGGCCAAGCTGTCGGCGATGGTGAAGGAGCTCGCCTCCGACCCGTTTGGTGGCCGTGCCCCCGGTACAGATGGCGAGAAGAAGACGATCGAGTGGGCGATCGCCCGTTTCAAGGCACTGGGGCTGGAGCCGGGCGGGCCGGACGGCGCCTGGACGCAGAAAGTGCCGCTGATCCACACTCGCCTGGGCGACGGACCGGTGATGTTCGGCGCGACCAAGCTTGTTCAGGGCACCGACGTGGCGCTGACCACGGTTCGCCCGGATGCTGCGGTCTCGATCGCAGACGCGCCGCTCGTCTTCGTCGGCTACGGCGTCAGCGCGCCCGAAGCGCAGTGGGATGATTTCAAGGGCGTGGACCTGAAGGGCAAGATCGCCGTCTTCCTTGTCAACGATCCCGACTTCGAGGCACCCGCCGGGGTCGATGCCAAGGGCCGCTTCGGCGACAAGCGCATGACCTATTACGGTCGCTGGACCTACAAGTACGAAGAGGCGGCACGTCGCGGCGCAGTTGGTGCGCTGATCGTCCACGACACCGCCGGCGCAGGCTATCCCTGGTCGACCGCCAACGCCTCAAACGGCGAGAATTACGATATCGTCCGCGGCCCCGAGGACCAGCGTATCGCCCTGCAGGGCTGGCTGTCCGCCGAAGCTGCCGATCGCCTGTTCACCGCCGAAAAGCTGGATCTCGCCGCGCTGCGCTTGCAGGCCCGCTCCGCCGCCTTCAAGCCCGTCCCGCTCAAGGCGCGCTTCACGGCGCAGCTCCCGGTGGCGGTCGATCGGATCGAGAGCGCCAATGTCATCGCCAAGATCCCTGGCCGGGTAAAGCCGGCCGAGACCGTGCAGTTCGCCGCGCATTGGGACGCCTATGGCGAAGGCCCGCCCGATGCGCAGGGCCGCACCATCCGCCCCGGCGCGAATGACGATGCGCTCGGCGTTGCCGGGGTGATGGAGCTCGCCCGGCTGTTCAAGGCTGGCCCTGCGCCCGACCGCACGCTCGTCTTCGCCTTGTGGACCGCCGAGGAACGCGGCCTGCTCGGCTCCGAATGGTTTGCCACCCGCCCCACCGCGCCGCTGGAAAAGACCGTCGCCAACCTGACGCTCGACATTCTTCAGACAGCCGGTGAGGCGAAGGACGTGATCCTGGTCGGCGCCGGCCAATCCTCGCTCGAGGATCTGCTGACCGACGCGGCGCGCGCGCAGAACCGCGTCGTCACGCCGGAGACCGCCAGCGAGCGCGGCCTCTTCTACCGCGCAGACCACTTTTCGGTCGTGCGCCGCGGCGTTCCCGCGCTGCAGCTGATGGCACTCGGCGGCGCGAGCGACATGCGCGTCGGCGGGCGGGAAGCGGGGCAGAAGTGGCTCGACGCCTACATGGCCTGCTATCACAAGACCTGCGACGCTTGGGCGCCGGACTGGAACTTCACCGGCGCGGCGCAGGATGTCGACCTGTTCCACACGATGGGCCAGCGGCTCTCCAAGGCAGGAGTCTGGCCCGAATGGCGCCCCGCATCGGAATTCCGCGCCATCCGCGCCAAGAGCGCCGATCAGCGCCAATAGCCAACACAGCTAGATCTCATCCACCCCGGTTGAAGCGCCTCGCCGGCGAAGGCCGCTCTGCATCGAGATGAGTTGACCAAACTCTAATGAAAAGGCCCGCCGCGGCATCAGCCGGGCGGGCCTTTTCCTTGATCCACCGTCACCCCGGCCAGCCAGGGTGACGATCAGGCCGGATCAGCGCGTCAGCTTCTTGTAGGCTAGGCGCGTCGGGCGGTCTGCCGCGTCGCCCATGCGGCGGCGCTTGTCCTCCTCATACGCCTCGAAATTGCCCTCGAACCATTCGACGTGGCTGTTGCCCTCAAACGCCAGAATGTGCGTGCACAGGCGATCAAGGAAGAAGCGATCGTGGCTGATCACCACGGCGCAGCCCGCGAAGCTCTCCAGCGCCTCTTCCAAGGCACGCAGCGTTTCCACGTCCAAGTCGTTGGTCGGTTCGTCGAGCAGCAGGACGTTGCCGCCCTCCTTCAGCATCTTGGCGATGTGCACGCGGTTGCGCTCACCGCCGGACAGCTGGCCGACCTTCTTCTGCTGGTCCTGGCCCTTGAAGTTGAACGCGCCGACATAAGCGCGCGTGCCCAGCTCCTGCTTGCCGAAACGAAAAATGTCGAGACCGTCGGAGATTTCCTCCCAGACGTTCTTGTTCGGATCCAGCGCGTCGCGGCTCTGGTCGACATAGCCGAGTTTTACCGTCTGGCCGACCTCGATCGTGCCGCCATCCGGCTGTTCCTGCCCGGTGATCAGCTTGAACAGGGTCGACTTGCCGGCGCCATTCGGGCCGATGACGCCAACGATGCCGCCAGGCGGGAGCATGAAGTCGAGATCCTCGAACAACAGCTTGTCGCCATAGGCCTTGGTCAGCCCCTTGGCCTCGATCACCTTGCCGCCGAGGCGCTCGGGAATCTGGATCAGGATCTGCGCCTTGCCGATTGCGCGGTTTTCCTGCTTCTCCACCAGCTCGTCAAAGGCGCGGATACGCGCCTTGCTCTTGGTCTGGCGCGCCTTGGGGGTCTGGCGCATCCAGGCGAGTTCGTCCGCGATCGCCTTCTGGCGGCCGGCCTCCTCGCGCTCTTCCTGCTCCAGCCGCTTGGCCTTCTTCTCCAGATAACCGGAGTAGTTCGACTCGTAGGTGTAATAACGCCCGCGATCCAGCTCGAGCACCCAGTTCACGACATTGTCGAGGAAGTAACGGTCGTGCGTCACCAGGATGACGTTGCCGGTATATTCCTTCAGGAAGTTCTCCAGCCAGCTCACGCTTTCGGCGTCGAGGTGGTTGGTCGGCTCGTCGAGCAGCAGGATGTCCGGCTTTTCCAGCAGCAGGCGGACCAGCGCCACGCGGCGCTTCTCACCGCCCGACAGGTTCGTGACCGGAGAATCGGACGGTGGGCAGCGCATCGCCTCCATCGCCTGCTCCAGCTGCGAATCGAGGCTCCAGCCGTCGGCCGCGTCGATTTTCGCCTGAAGGTCGCCCATCTCCTCCATCAGCGCGTCGAAATCGGTGTCGTCCTTGGGATCGCCCATTTCGGCCGAGATGGCATTAAACCGATCGATCATGCCAACGATCGGGCCCGCACCCATGCGCACATTCTCGATCACCGTCTTGTCCGGATCGAGCTGCGGCTCCTGCGGCAGATAGCCGACCTTAACGCCTTCCGCGGCCCAGGCCTCGCCCTGATATTCGGTGTCGATCCCGCCCATGATCTTCATCAGCGTCGACTTGCCCGACCCGTTCGGGCCGATGATCGCGATCTTCGCGCCCGGCAGGAACTGCAGGTGAATGTTGTTGAGCACCGGCTTGTTGGCGCCCGGGAAGGTCTTGGTCAGACCCTTCATGACGTAGGTATACTGGACGGCCATGGGTCGCCTGTCGCTCCGTAGACTGGAATGGCTGAGAATTGTGGGCGGGCATGTAATGATGCGACAGGCCGTTGGCAAACTTGGCGCGGCAACTTACGCGAGCTTCATGATCAGCCGCCTCACCCTCGCCGCCGCCCTTCTCGCCACTTCAGCGCCCGTCCTGGCCCAGCGCGCCGCACCGCCGGCGCCCGTTCGGGTGGATCCGCAGGTCGCCGCCCTGCGCGATGCCGCGCTGAAGGACGACGTGGCCTATGACATTGTCGAGGGCATGACGACGGAGGTGGGCCAGCGCCTCGCCGGAACGGAGGCGGAGGCGCGCGCGCGGGTCTGGAGCGCCGCAAAGCTGAAGGCACTTGGCTTCAAGAACGTCCGCATCGAAACCTATCGCATGCCCGTATGGATGCGCGGCGAGGAGCGCGGCGAGATCGTGGCGCCTGTTCCGCAGAAGCTTCATCTCGCGGCGCTCGGCAATTCCGGCGCCACACCAGCAACTGGCCTAGAGGCCGATGTCGTGATCTTCGCGAGCTATGGCGATCTCGCCGCCGCGCCGGACGGCAGCCTTGCGGGCAAGATCGCCTATGTCGGCAATGCGATGATGAAGACGCAGGACGGCTCAAGCTATGGCCAGGCCGGTGTCGCCCGCTTCGCTGGCCCGGCCCTCGCCGCCAGGAAGGGCGCGGCCGCCATCGTGATCCGCTCGATCGGGACGGATACGCATCGTCTGCCGCACACCGGCACGACCAATTTCCCCGAAGGCACCACGGCCATTCCCGCCGCCGCTCTGTCGGTGCCCGATGCCAAGCTGATCGAGGCCCTGGCGAAACGTGGCAAGCCGATCCGCATGAAGCTGCTGCTGACGCCCCGCCAGGTTGGTGAGCAGGAATCCGGCAATGTCATCGCCGAAGTCCCGGGCAGCGATCCGAACGCCGGCATTGTCCTTGTCGGCGGCCATCTCGACAGCTGGGATCTCGCGACTGGCGCGATTGACGACGCCAGCGGCGTGGCGATCACCGCCGCCGCAGCGAAGCGGATCCTCGACAGCGGCAAGCGCCCCCGCCGCACCATCCGCGTGGTCTGGTTCGGCGCGGAGGAAGTCGGCGGCTTTGGCGGACGCGATTATGCCGCGCGGCACGGTCAGGAGCGCCACGCCCTTGCCGCCGAAAGCGATTTCGGCGCGGACAAGGTCTGGCGGCTGGGCGTGACTTTGCCCGATACGGCCAAGCCAATGGGCGACCGTCTCGCCGCGGCGCTGGCGCCGCTCGGGATCGTGCGCGGCAATGGGCCGGGCGGCAGCGGCGCCGACATCGGGCCCACCGTGGCGCTTGGCGTCGCCGGCGTTGACCTGAACCAGTCCGGTCTCGACTATTTCGATACGCACCACACCCCCGATGACACGCTTGACCGGGTCGATCCCGAGAATCTGCGCCAGAATGTCGCCGCGTGGACGGCGATGCTGGCCGTTGTGGCCAATGCGCCGGAGGAAATCGGGCCGGTTGAGCGGCAAAAACGCTGAAACGGTTCGTCGCGAACCTTGCTGTGAGATGAATTTCCGATTGACCCACCGGATTGGTGCGGTATTTGCCGGGGCTCGCGACGGCAAACGGGTCGGCCGCGAAACGAATTAATGCTTGGGAGCATTCGAATGAAGAAGATCGTTCTGATCGCTGCCGCCGCCGGCCTGATGTCCGTGGCTGCTTGCTCGAAGTCGCCGGAGGCCGCCGCGGTCGAGAACAACGCCGACATGATGGCCGACAACATGGAAATGATGGCGGACAACCTGGAGGATCTGGCTGACAACTCGGCGAATGCCGTTGCTGCCGAGGGCCTCGAGAACGCTGCCGACAACATGGAAGACGCTGCGGACAACGTCCGTGACGTCGCCGAAGAGCGTGCAGACAACCTCCAGTAAGGCGGTTGCGGGCTGAATAGGCCCGTTCTTCTGAAGAAACAGGCGCTCCTGCCGTTGGCGGGGGCGCCTTTTCTTTTCCAACAGTTCCCGCGCGATTGGCATTGCCGGCAACGCCCGCAGCTTATAGTCAGTCGCGACGCGGGGGCCTGTAGCTCAACGGTTAGAGCTGGCCGCTCATAACGGCTAGGTTGCGGGTTCGAGTCCTGCCGGGCCCACCGCGTCTTCACTTGCGCAAGGCCGCAACAACGCCTAGCGAACGCGAGCGTCGGGGAGTGGCGCAGTCTGGTAGCGCGCCTGCTTTGGGAGCAGGATGTCGCAGGTTCGAATCCTGTCTCCCCGACCATCCGCATCTAAGTCTCTGATTTCGTGTCTTAACGACGGCGATTAGGGACGGTTGTACCCCCGACTGTACCCCTCGCTGTACCCCCTGGGGTGGCGGAATGGGTTTCTCGAACGTGGCGCTGCGCGGCAGCAGCTACTGGTGGCGGAAAAAAATGACGGTCGCCGGCGTGCAGTTAACGCTGGCGTTACCGATCGGCGCAATGAGCTACAAAGACGCGCGGGTTATCGCCTTGCGCCTGGGTTCGGCCGCGGAAGCGTTGCGCATGGGATATGGTCAGTCGTCGTCGGGCGTCAGCCCCGATCAGCTCAAGCGGGTGTTCAGCGACGCCCTGCGCTGGCAATTGCAGCGCATCCTTGAGGATCAGGGCGGTAGCCAAACTCCTGCGGGTGATCATGCCACGATGAACTCGCTTTACGCTGAGGCATGGCGCTTCCTGTCCAGACACGGGATTGCGGCGAAATGGACGCTCGACGAGTATAACCGCTTGGTCGATTCGGGGTGGAGCCCCGCCAGTGCGAAGTCGATCGGCGACCTGGTGTTCAATCTCCAGACCGGAGTGCCTGTCTCGCACGTCCAGATGGATGCCTACGTCACCACCTTTGGGATCGCGGCGACAGACGGCAATTTGGATAAGATGCGGCGAACGGTGTGCGCTGCCAATGCTGCGGCTTGTCGCGAGGCAACCGCGCACCTGTCGTTGGACGCGGATGTCGCCGCCGACTGGATTGACGACGCGTTGATGGATGACGCGCCGTTCGCGTGGGAGACGCCGTCAGCGCCTGCCGAGCCATCCCCGCACCTTGTGCCAATGGCGACCGATGCGTCAGAACCAGCGCATACGTCTCCCATCCCTGATCCAGTCAAGCCGAAGAAGCGCCTGCTTGATGCCGCCGAAGAGTGCATCGCCGCCTACGAGCGGGAGAAAGCGTGGAGCGCAGATACGATGAAGCAGGTGCGCACTGCCATCCGCCTCTTCGATTATGCCTGCGGCGGAGACGTGCACATCGAGGACATCGGGCAGCGGCACGTCTCCGCGTTCATCGAGCTCTGCCAAAAGCTGCCGAACCGCTGGGGGCGGACGAAGGCGGAACAGGCGGGCGGCATCGCTGCCAGCCTGGAACGCGCGACGACCATGCCCGCGGATGAGCTCGGGACGTCGCAGGATACCATCAACAAGCACCTCACCTGGATAACGTCCGTCCTGAAGCACGCCGCGGGTGCAACCGAGGCGGAAGGTCATCGCCCTGCCCAGCCGATCACGTTCGAAACCGCTCGTCAGGGTGTGGGCAAGAAGAACCGCAAAGCGCGAAAGCGAGACCGCGACAAGCGCATCAACTGGACCAAGGAAGAGGTACGGCGGCTCTTATCCGCCCCCATGTGGACGGGATCTGCCGCTATCGACAAGCGCTTCGAATCCGGCGACCAGATCATCCACGACGCCTGGTACTGGTTGCCGTTGATGCTACCGCTCTATGGTGGCCGCAGTTCGGAACTGGCTGGATTGGCGTTGACTGAGGTTCACGAAGACGAGCCAATCCCATATCTTCAAATCGATTATACCGAGGACCGCGCGCTCAAGAACGTCCAATCGGTTCGCAAGCTGCCGATCCACCCTGAACTTATCCGCTTGGGCTTTATCGATTACATTCGAGAGATTCGTGCGGCCAAATGCAAAATGCTTTTTCCCGAGATGGACTCGCCTAACGCGAAGACCTTCGCCAGCACCTTTTACAAGAGCATCTTTGAGCCGTGGCGAACATGGGCGTTCCCGGAAGGAACATCAGCGCGTCGCCGGGTGCGTGGCGCATGGAAGGACAAGGACGTCCACAGCTTTCGTGGAACTGCAACGTCGATGCTAAAGGGCGTGGTCCAGGACAGTGTGCGCTGCGACATCTTCGGCCATGAGGGCGACACGGAAACGGCTCGCACTTACGACGAAGAGGCGGAACTCTCGATCAAGCTGGACGCGCTGAACTTCACCACACCCTTCACGCAACATATAACCGCGAACCTGCCGATACGGATCAGGCCGAAGGACCGGCTCCGCCATGGCGTGCGCGCACCAAGACAGAAGAGTCGACTCGGGCGACCGGAGGTCTAACGGCCTTCGAGCATCAATGCGGAGTGCCCGAATGGTCGAGGCGGCCGACATAGGCCGGCCGCCCGTTTGCTCACGCCGCCAGCGCCAGGTCGTTGATCTCGACCTGACCGGTGACATCGACCCCCCGTTCCACCAGGCGCCGGAGCCGCGTTTCGGCCCGAGCGATCCCCTCGTCTGTATCGGCCGGCTTCTTGTCCACGTGGATGATCTCGCCCGGCGCGAGACGGAAGCCGCCGCGCACATGCGGCTGCGGCAGGATCACCGCGCGCGACCCCGTGCGCGGCAACCACAAGCGGCAGTCGACCTGCGACCAGCAGATGTTGCCGCGCGCGACGATGATTGAAAGGTCGGTCATGCGGACGCTGTCGCCTGTCCCCTCGAAGGCAAGGTGCAGCATGTCGACGTTCGTCTGCTTGGCGATCTGGCCAAGCTGGACACGCGCCGATAGATCGAGCGCACTGCCAGCGAGGATCGCCACCGACGGCTTCAAACGGCGGCTGCCGAGCAGCATCGAGGAAACGGCGGCGACGTGGGCGCGGATGATGTCGTTGTGATCGTTGGTCATTGGCTTCTTCCATTTTCGTCCCCACCATCGGGGACACCTTCACCCACCCTCCCCTTCGCCCCCGGCAGGTGGCGGGAGCCTTCACGCGGCTCCCGCCTTCGCTTCAGCGTCCGCGGAACTGCGGCGCCCAGGCTTCGTGGAATCCCTGCCACTCCCGCTGGAAGCTGGTCTGCGCGTCCTTGGCGGTGAGATCGCGGTGCAATTCCGCCCATCCCGACGCCCGGTGAACCCGCGCGAGCACGATGCAATGCGCATGCGGGCGCCGCGCCGACAGCTCGTCGCCCGGGCTGTGCACCACGGTCATGCTGGTTAGCCGCCGCTCCAGCGCGAGGTGCTGAAGCGCATAGGCACCCACCAGCGACAGGATGTCGGCTGCCTGCCAATCGTGCGCGAAGCGCATCGTCAGTACGACCGCCAGCAGCTTCTGGTGCGGCTTGATCTTCGCGTCATAGCTGTGGAAGATCTGCTCGAGCGCGTCCGGCTCGAGCGCCACACCGGGCGCCGGCACCACCCGGCTGGTCGTGCAGGTGATCGGCCACAGACCATCCGGTCCCCATGCGGCGTCGACAGGTCGGCTAGGTTGCAACTTGGCCCGCGCCAAGTCAGCGGTGAGGTTGCGTTTCCCTTTTGCCTTGGGACGTAGCAGCGCCAGACCAAAGTCGGGCATGGAGCCGAGCGGATCGTCGTAGAGCATCGTGTCCACGGCGGCCGGGCTGATCCACGCAAGCGGGGCGCCCATCACAGCTCCCCCCACACCGCGGCGAGATAGGCATCGCCTCGCAGCAGCCCCGCGGCGAGATCATGGTCGCTGTAAGTCGGCGGCTCGATCCTGGCACGGAGCCGTCCCCCATTCAGCTGATAGAAGACCTCGACTTCCTCGGTCTCGGCGGGATCGGCCACCAGCCACGGCTCGTTGTAGCGCGACAGCCACAGACGGCGACCATGATGCCAGTGGTTGCCGTCGCCCCGCCAGTGCCCGACCGCGCAGTACAGCGTTCGCGTGCCTTCGGTCGACGCCTTGACGACAAGCGCATCACAGCGCGCTTCGCGCATAGCGCGGCCGACCAGCCGCAGATCGCCGCAGGACGGCTCGATCGACGGCACCAGCAACAGCTCGGCCTGCGTGACATGGAGGTAATTGCGAAATCCCGGCGGCAGGAGCAGCGACGACGATCGGTCGATGGTCCAGGCGGCCAGATCCGCCAGGGCAAGCGCGCCGGAGAGCACGCGGGCCTGGGCGAGCTCGTGCTCGCGGGTAACGATAAACATGGTAGGTCCTTCATCTGCGCGAAGGGCGGCGGGCTGCACGCCGCCCCCGCGCACGATCATTTCGCCTTCACGGCACAGCCGCAGGCTTTCTCCAAACCTTTTACGGCCGGCCCGGCCGCCCCGCCCTCCTCGTATTCGAGGTTCGCGCAGCATCGCGTTCAGCGTTCCTGACCGCGCTTGCTGCTCACCGATGGCGTTGCGTCGACAGCAGGCCCTTTCGGTCTCGCGATCTGAGCGCCCGCTCTTTTGCTCTCGCCTTCGGCGAGTGCAAGGAGGCGGCCCTTTACCCTGCCGGCATCCTGGACCCGATCGCTTGCCTGCGGCGCCGCCGTCGGAGCGGCATTCGTCCCCAATACTGATCGCGAGCCGGCTTCGACTTGCTCGTTCGCCTGCGTATCCGCCATGCCGTCGATCAGGCGATCGCGAACGCCGAGCGTAGTAGCGATGCGGTAGATGCGCGCCATCACCTCCGGCGCGGCGCGCGCCACGATCGGCCCATCTGTGCGCATCAGCGACAGCTTGAGCGCCGCCCGAAGCGCGTCGTCGCTGTCGATCTTGACTGAGATGCGTGGTCCTTTCTCGACGAACGCCGGCGGTTCGCGCCGACGCGCATAACGGACACCGCCGGGCATAAGCTGCGGATAATAGCCGTCGATCGGCTCCTGCAGGTCGATGTGCGGCGGCGGCGTCGACTTGTGCTCCAGAGTTGCGTTCTGTTCGAATCGCCCAGGAACGCTGGATCTCCGAAGAACACCAATCTTGGCCGCATCAGGCCTAATGCTTGGGGATTGCGGCACGCCTTCGTTCCCGCCCGCAAGGGCGCGCAACTGCCGGATCCCGGCTGGCCTCCCTTCCGTCGTTGTTAGCGCTTTAGCCGACGACAGCGCCGGGATCGTCGCCAACGCCGGTATGCGTTGCACCGACATCGCCGCACCGTCGACAGTGTCCGCGAGCTTGGCCCAGTTGGCGTGCATCGCGGCGACCAGACGCTGCATCTTACGCCTCCATGTCGCGAACGACGGCATCCGTTTGCGCGCTAAGGATGCAAGCTCAACCCGACGACGATCATGCAACAAGTCGAGCTGCGGCCGGCGAACGGTTTCGTCGTAGCGAGCGTAGAAAGGGCGACGCTGATCGGCCTCCAACTGCTCCGCTTCTGCTCGGCGCTGCGCCATCAACCGGCTGCGTAGCTTTCGCTCATCGAGCTTATAGCGCTGCTCGATCGCGACACGTTCGCGCGCCTTACGCGCTTCGTGGGCGGCGTGACGTTCCCGCTCTTCTTCGTAGCGTATCTGCTGCCCGGTACGCGCTTGCGCTGCTGGCGACGGTGACACCGTACGGCGCTCCCACCAGTCCGCGAACACTGGCGTTTCGGGATCGCGCCGCTTGTCGAGCGCTGACATGCCATATTTCACCGTTCCGGTATCGAACGCCGATGCGGCAACGGCGTTCTGCTCATTGGCGAGATCGTGGACGACGATGCCGCGCAGACGCGGGCCGCTTTTCGATGGTGCAAACACGGGCCGCACGCCGAGGCCAAGGGCCACAAGGATTCTCTCGCGCTGATCCCAATTAGGCGCGTCCAGCGCGGCACGAACCTGCACTGCGCGATCAACCAGGCTGTCTCCGACCCGTTCGACACGATGTTGCTGCTGACGATCGGACGCTGGCACCTTGCCCTTCTTGCCCTCCTCGCGCGCTGTACGGGCATCTTCGGGCGTCGCCAATTGTCGCAAGCCATGCTGCTTCTCGAAGTCGCGGCAAAGGTGCTGCAACCGAAGCAGGGCGTGCGCGTCATATGATTTCGACTTGAACTCCCCCGGCGCCATCTGCACCATCTGGTCGACCGACAATGCACGCGGACCGAGTTCGGGAAACGACGCATCTGCGACGCGGAAGTGCAGCTTGGGTGTTTGCCCGGTGTTGGCGCTTACAGCGCACCAGAACACGTGGATGTGATCGTACGGCTTGTCGTGGTGCCGAACGACGACACGGTGATGCCCGGCCATCCCGAACTCCGCTTCCGCCTCGTCGACCAACTGGAGCCAAAGGGCATCGGTGAGCTTCCCGTCTTCGATCGCGGCGGAGAACGTGACGTGCTTGACCGGCTTTTTACACCGGCTGCTCAGCCTGGCGATCATCTCCATCTGCGCGATGTGGCTGTCGAGCGGCACGCCTAACGGTTCGAGCACATCGTGGGCGCGATCCTCTACCAGGTAGCGCTTCAGCCCTGCAAAGTCGCTGCCGGCCATGACCTTCGGGATCATCGCCAGTTCTCCATCTGAGTCCTGATCGCGACGATCTCGTCATACGCATGACGGAAGTCGCCCTCAGCCTTCTGAAGCTGCGACAACGTGCCCGACGATGCAGCCCGATCGTCAGCACGGGCGCGAAGTTGGTTTATCGAACGGGCGATCTGGTTGAGGTTGTTGCCGATGGCCGCGATTTGTTGGGTCAGTTCGCGCGTCGGTATGATCCTGCTGTGATCATAGGCGATCAGGCGGCGCAGCACGTCGGCCTTGCCGCAGCCCGATGCCGCGGCGATCTCCTCCAGCCGCTGCGCTTCCTCGGGCGACCAGCGGATGGTGTACATCACCTGGCGCTGGCGTGTTTCGCTGCCACGTTGTCCCGGCATTTCATTCTCCTCGGGCGAACGGCACGAAGGGGCCCGGGGTGTCCCCGGCGAGGAAGGCCAGCGATGCCGTTCTGCGACAAAGCGACAGCGCCAGAGCAGGACGGCCCGAACCGCCCGAAGGGCGGTGCGGTATTCGCTGGCCAGCCCTCGCTACCTGCTTCCTTTTTTCCGTTCTGCTGCTTCCTGCGCGGGTGCGACGCTGGAGCGTCGCAAGCCCGGCAGTTTACGTTTCGACGTGTTGGCGCGAGCAGCGGTTGCACGCGACCGTGCGCCGCTGCTCGCGTTTGTAGCGACCGCTAAGCGCCGTCGGTCACCTGCTCGGCGCCCCGCTTGCGGCGTCGCGGCGGCACCACGACACCAGTCTCGACTGCCGCCGCAGCGCGTCGCGACTTTCGGGTTGTATTAAACGCCGAGCGGAGCTGACGCTCACTCGCGCCAATCTCTTCCAGCCACTTCGTGACCTTGTCGTTGCGCAGCAGCTGATTGATCGAGACGACCTCGCCGTCCTTCATCAGCCCCTCAACGAAGGCAGTGACGAGATGGATCGGCGACACGGCCTTGTACTGGCGCGCAAGTTCCTCACCGAACTCGCGCGCGACCTTCATCGTATAGAAGGCCGGTTCTTTGGCGTCGCCCGTGACGGGCGCAACGCTGTCCTTGTCCATTGTAATTCTCCCGTGATCAGATTTGGCCGATGCACGACCAGGATCACGGAGCGGCCCACGCCTCCGGCGGATGGCGATTGAACGACACGACCGGCCGCACGCGGCGGCGAAGATCGAACGCGGTTCGTGCGTGAGACAGCGCGTGAGTGCGACGGACGATCGCGCGCTCGAACAGCACCAGCACAACGCCGAGCAGCGTCGCGATGATGGATCGAAGGGCGGACAGAACGACGCTCATGATTGAAATGATGGAACGATTATGGACGTCGAGCAAGTGCGGATTCGCGGCGTGGCCTTGACAATCAAGAGCGAGCACCGAAGCGTATTTGTTACGCCGTTTAACTGACTTGGTCATCAAGCCCTAGCAATGTCAGTGCCGTGCACGCATCGACCCGGATCGATGCCGGTTAGCCCACCTCGAATAGGTCCAGGCGCCCGCGCGCCCACGGCGCGCCGTCGTCCCTTCCTGCGCCTGACCGTCAGGCCCTCCTCCCGGTAGAGCCGCTGTGTCTTCTTGCGGTTGATTGTGACGCCATCGCGTCGCAGCAGGATGTGCAGCCGCCGATAGCCGAACCGGCGACGCTGGCCGGCAAGCTCGCGCAGTCGCGTCCGCAGACCTTCGTCCCCGTCTCAGCACGAGCGGTAGCGCATACTCGTCCGGTCGCCCCCAATCACGGCGCAGGCGCGCCGCTCGCTCATCCCGAACCCAGCCTGCAACCGCGCGACCGCCTCCCGCTTGGCGGCCACGCTCACCACTTTTTTGTCAGCAGGTCTTTCAACCCCGCGTTGTCCAGCATGGCCTCGGCCAGCAGCCGCTTGACCCTGCCGTTCTCGTCTTCCAGCGCTCGTAGCCGCTTCGCCTCGGACACCTCCAGGCCGCCATACTTGGCCTTCCAGGCGTAGTAGGTCGCGCTCGACATCCCGTACTTGCGGCACAGCTCCGTCACCACCGCGCCCGCCTCAGCCTCCTTCAGGATGCCGATGATCTGCTCTTCCGAAAACTGCTTCCGATTCAATCCGCCCGTCCCTTCAATGGGCCGGTCTCTAGTTCCAGGTGGATGAAGAAATGGGGGTCACGTCACAGCGCTAAGCAAAGACGGAATGATCGACAATAACCATAACGTAGAACCGATGATCGGCACATCAGCCATGCCAGTCTGATTCTTGAGCCGATAGACCGGTGAGGTGTATGCGATCGTGAGTCTGCTGATCCGGAGTAACGGCCAAAGCACTTACATGAATGACCATTGCTGCGGTGCATCATAGCAAGTAGCCTGACGCTTGTCCTTAATCCGAGCATCGGAAATCATCATGCCGACCGCCCGACCTCGAATCTTGTGCATCCATCAGGGCGGCGAGCTGTACGGCTCGGACCGCAGTTTTCTTCAATCGGTCCAGGCCTTGCGGCAGGGCTGGCCCGACGCGACGATCGACGTGTTACTTGCAACGGATGGGCCGCTGCACGATCCGCTATCAGCGGTGAGCGACACGGTGCGAGTGCGCGATCTGTGCGTGCTGCGGCTGGCAAACCCAATTGCGACGGGGCTCAAATCCAGCGTTGCCTTACCCTATTACCTCGGCCGGGCCGCCGCGGATCTCGCGCGAGCCGATCTCGCCTACGTCAACACGACCGTAATTGCCGATTACATGCTCGCGGGACGAGTGGCGCCGCACAAGACGGTGATCCACGCGCGCGAGATCCCGAAGACCAAAGCTATGCCCGTTGTCCGCTCGCTGGTGCGCGCGAGCGGTGCGCGCGTGATCTTCAATTCGCAAGCGACGCGCGACGCGCTCGCGCTTCCGCTGACCCAGCCGCAGGTCGTGATCCACAACGGCGTGGACGCCATCGCGGACGCACGCCTGCCCGATCTGCCGAGCGCCTTCACGCCAGACCGTCCTCTGCGCATCGCGTTGTTGGGGCGAATCAACGACTGGAAGGGGCAAGATCTGTTGGTGGACGCAATCGCACGCCTGCCGCGCGACGCGCAGGTACGTTTGCGCGCGCGGATCGTCGGCAGCACCTTTCAGAATGTAAGCGCGCCGGTGGAGGCCCTGGAGCAGGCGATCGCCGCCGGCGGGCTGGCGGACGTGGTGGCGCTGGAGCCGTTCCGCGACGAACCGGGCGAAGTGTATCGCTGGGCAGACATCTGCGTCGTGCCATCTCGCCTGCCCGAGCCGTTCGGACGCGTCGCGATCGAGGCCATGTCTTATGCCCGTCCGGTGATTGCGGCGGCTCATGGCGGGCTGGTGGAGATCGTGGAGCACGGGCGGTCGGGCTGGCTGGTCGCGCCCAACGACGCCGATTCGCTGGCCGCGGCCCTCGCGGAAGCAATCGATGACAGCGGCGCGGTTGCACAGCGTAGCCACGGTGCGCTGGAACGGTTTGCCGGTCATTTCTCGGCCGCGACGATGAGCAGCCGCCTACAGGACGTGCTGGGTGGTTGGATCCCGCGACTTTGTACGTCGGCCGCGGCATGATCGCGCGCGATGCGCTGGTGCTGTCGGCCGCAACGCTGAACTTGGCCGCCGCGCCGCCCGACATGCTCGCAACGCCCACGCCGGTACTGGCACAAGCGTATGCCAATTATAAGTTCGCTGGCCCTGCTCCGCTGCCGCTGCGCGAGGCACGGCAGGATTGGGATGGCTTGCGCGCCCGAGTGGCACGCGAGCCCGCGGTAGCACGCTGGGTCGCAGCCCGCCAGCGCGCGCTTGATTCGTGGATGGCACTTCCGCGGGACGATGCAGCATGGATCGCTGGCTGGGGCCACGACCTAATCGATCCCCAGACTGGGCGGCCTCTGCATTGGATGTACGACATGCCTGAGCCACCACGGGGTAGCGCGGCAGCGGACAAACTCCACGGCGCCTGGGTGTATAATCGCCGATCGAATAACATTCGTGCCACCCAGGAAGCAGCGCGGCTGTGGCGGCTGACGGGCGACACGCGCTATCGCAACTGGGCAGCGGCCCAGCTGGATTTCTATGCCGCCAATTACATGCGCTGGCCGGAACGGCTGAAGTATAAGGCCTACTCCCGCATGATGGGCCAAAGCTTGGACGAAGCGACCAACGGCATCATGCTGGCGGATGCCATGCAATTGCTGGGCAATCTCGTGGCGCCGGACCGGCGCCGGCAGTGGCATGAGGAATTGTTCGCGCCATTGCTCGCCAACCTGGAACGGTCCAATCTGGGCCGCAATAACATTTCCGTCTGGCAGGCGAGCGCTGCTGCGGTGCTGGCGATGGCGCTGGACAACAAGGCGGCGCTGGATCGTGCGCTCAATGCCGAGAACGGCGTGCGCGCGATGTTGCGCAAAGGTGTGCAGGCCGATTTCACCTGGTTTGAACCATCTCTGGGCTATACGAATTACACGCTACGCGCACTCTCTGCGCTGTTCTTGCAGGCAAGCCTGAACGGACGCGGCGACAATTTCGTACGCGAGCGTTTGCTTACGCAGGATATGATTGCCTCGTTGCTAGCAGTGCGGTTCGCGGACAAATCGGTGCCGGCGCTGGGCGACACCTCCATTCGGCAGGCCGGCGTTGATCCCGGTTTGCTGGCGCTCAGCCAACAGACGATGCCGCTGCGTGTGGGTGAATTGCCGCTTTCATGGGAGACACTGCTTGATCCGGTGAAGTCAGCGCGATTGCCGGAGGAAACGGCATCACGCGTATGGAAAGCAGCGCAATTCGCGATGCTGCGCGCTGGCGGGACCGAGTTGTTCACCCATTGGGGACAGCGCAATGCCAGCCATGCGCAGCAGGATGCCCTGTCATGGGAAGCCCACATCGGCGGCACCACAGTAACACGACCCGCTGGCGTTGCGAATTACGGCTCACGCCTGTTCCTTACCTATCTGCGCACCGCAGCGGCGCACAACATGCCGGTGATCAATGGCGCAGGCCAGCAGAAGCCCGGCCCAGGCAGGCTTATCGCGCACGACACCAACGTGCTGACGGCACAGGCGAGCGGTTTCGCAGCGGGCGCGCAAGTGACGCGCCGCGTGATGGCGAGCGCGGCTACCGTCGAGACAAGAACGAATATTCGCCCGCAAGGCGGCGGCAATCAGCGGCTGGGCGAAATCTTCCACACTCAATGTGACGTAACGCCCGAATTACCGCTCCGGCCCTCCGCCGTCCCGAAAGGCGACGGGTTCAACTGGTGGCAAGAGACGCGCGCGTCTGAACCATCGACCAACTGGCGCGCGATGCTGACCTGCGACGGCGTGAAGGTCGGGTTAGTGTGGCACGCCGATAGGGTGGGCCGTGTGCGTGTGTCACGCGGCCCCGATGCGACAGGCGCGCTAAACCGAACTGCGCTTTATTTCGAGACGGATGCGCCGGCGCTAACGACGATGTTACGGCTCACTCGGAGGTAGTGCCAGCACCTCGGCAATCGCGGAGGGGCCGAAAACACGCTGCATCATTGCCGCGCGATCCGTTCCCCCACCGCCTGCGCGGGCTTCTGTCACCGCGGCAACCGTCGCAGCCGCAAACGTCTCCGCTTTGTCGGCGACAGTCAGTTGTGCGACGACATCGGCAGGCAGGCCGCGCGCGCCTTTGGAAGTGGTGACGACTGGGCGGCCTGTCGCCAGCATGTCTACCGTTTTTATGTTGACGCCGCTACCATGCAAAATTGGGTTCAGCATGACGCGCGCGCCGGCGAACAACGCAGCGGCTTCGGGCGGATCGGCCACCAGCGGGATACTCAGCTTCGCCAACCGATCCGCCAGCGCTTTGCCGGGGCCGCGCCCGGCAATGGTCAGCGTCACGTCCGGCAGGACAGAGACGACCCGCGGGTGAACGTGGGCAAGATACCAGTCTAGCCCTTTGAGGTTGTTTGGCGACGATAGGCTCCCCAGGAACAGTAGGTCCACCGTTCGCGCAACCTCCGGCCCGTCCGCCACTGCGAGAATCGCAGGATCGGCAAGCGGCGGCAGCCAGCGTCCGTTGGTTAGGCCGGTGTCGCGCCAATACCCAAGATCGTCGGCGGAAATGTCGTGGAACAACGTCGCATCGCGCATCAGCGCACGCTCGAACCGCTTCATGCCCAGCACATTGGCGGCAATCAGGAGCCTGCTCTTACCTGTAGCGAGGCGGGCTTGTTCCGCTAAATAGCGATGCTCGACATTGTGAGAGCGGTACAGCAGCGGCACCCCCAGTTGCTCGGCCAGCCAGCGGCCGAGTGCGCCCGCATGGATGCCGTCCACCCAGACCGCGTCTAGGGCGTGCATGCGCGCGCTAATGCGGGCGAGCAGCGCTGCCCGAGCCTCGGCGGACGGCCAACGGCCCGCCACCTGCGACGGGAAACGCAACATATTGGCGACGCGGCGTGCGCCGCGGTCCACTCGCAAAACATCTAGCGATGCCGTTATCGCGCGCGCCTGCGCCAGCTCAGTTTCGCCAAGTACTGGGTCCAGCCGTCCGCCGGTCCACGAAATCGCGTGAACTTCATGCCCCAGCGCGCGCATTGCGACGAGGCGGCGCGAAATGTCCGAGCGCATGCCGTTGTTAGGTGGGAAGGGAAATTCTTGAAGGAGGGCTAATAGGCGCATGGTCAGCTCGGCACCTTTACCCGGCCGGTCAGCGCATTGAAGGCGCCGATGGCGCGACCCGTACGGCCCTTGACCAGCGCACGGCCCGCTTCGTCGAGGATGCCGAGGGTAACCTGTGGCAACTGCCCGGCCGCGAAACGGCGCGCGGCGCGCAGGCGGCTGCGGTAAAGGAAGCCGACCGAGCGGGCCGAAATGCCGTCCGGCGTGGAACCGGCGGACGACCCGACCTTATGGTACACGCGGCTGGCGAGTGCCAGCCCGGCGCGGAAGGCCGGCCGGCCGCGCAACACCCAATCGGCCTCCTCATAATAAAGGAAATAGCTTTCCTCCATTAGCCTGACCGATCGGAGGAAGGTCCCGGTCGCCAGCATGGACGCGCCGATGGGATACAGCAGTTCGTGCGCGCGCAGTGGATCGGCGGCGACCGCTGCATCCACCGCATCGGCGCGCCGGCCCTTCCCCAAATGCCGTCCGCGGAATGTGCGCAAATCGAGCGCTCCAGCATAGGCCTGCAACGTGTCGGGGCGGTGATATTCGATCATGGTGGAACCGATCAGGCCCAAGCCCGGATCGGCCGTCGACGCATTTACCAGATGCTTCAATGCGTCGGCCGGGACCACCGTGTCGTTGTTGAGCAGCCAAGCATGGTCAATCCCACGCGCTAGTGCCCAACGCAGCCCGACATTGTTACCGCCCGCAAAGCCCAGATTGCCGCCTGTATCGACGAGAACCAATTCCGCGGCATCGTCATCGTCGCCCGCTTCGGCTGCTCCACGATCGAGCGTTTTGACCCCGCGCGGTAAGCGCGGCGCCGCGAGCGGAACCGGACTTGCCGGGTCGACCGCAACGAATGCGTCGCCCCGCGCCCACGCAGCGATCCGTTCCAGCGAGCCGTCGCGCGAGCCGTTGTCGCATACGACGATCCGATACGCGGCATAATCCAGCGCCAGGCAGCTCTGGATGCAGGCAATCGTGTCCTGCCAGCCGTTCCAGTTGACCAAGACGATAGCGACCGACGGCGCGGTCATGCCAGTCGCTTTCCACGCGAGCGGCGGAACGTACCCCATAAGTTGCGCAGCAGCTCCTTGGGCGATGTCTTCGCGGAAAGGCGCGACAGTGCCAGATGGGCGTAACGCGGACCTTGTCGCCGCGCCGCCCATACTGCGGCGGAGCGCGCCAGCGCGTTGCGCTTGCGCGTGACCTGATAGGGCTGCATGCGCGCAATCTCGCTAACGTCCAGCGGATCGACGGCGATTGCGCCACGTGCTTCTGCCGCTGCGATCAGCCGGACGCCGGCCTCCGTGCGAGCAACGATCAGGCTGCGGCCATCGCGCTCCTCGAAATCGGGATAGCCATCTTTGCCGTACCACGCATCCGCGCAGGCCACGTCGGCAAATTCGCCGGTTCCGTCAGGGCAGATCTTGCAACGGAACTGAAGGTGCTTGTTAAGGATGCGGCCCCAGCTGGCCTCATAGGTCATGCTTTCTTCACTGCCGTCACGGCGGCGGGCGCGGGCGAGGCCGGGCCAGCCGTCGCCGCGATATTGGAACTGGGCGACATCATCGTGCTCGACGCCAAGCGCATCCAGCACCGCTTGGGTGCCGCGGCGGCTGGGCACCCCGGCACAGAAAAAGGCAAGCTTGTAGGGTATCAGCGCGTCGATCCTAGGATCGCGCTTCGCCATGCGGCGCAGCGTGGCGACATCGCACGGCTTGCCGATGAAGGCGAATGGACGACCGGCGGCTAAATATGTTTCCAGATCGGCCAGGGGCGAGGAAGGCGCGTACCGAGAGCCGGCGGCGGCGATGACCTCTTCGCGCGAGCCTCGGCGCGTTGTCACATTACCGATGGCATCAGCCGGGTCGGCACCGGTTGCCAGAACGAAATCGATCTCACCCGTTTCCAGTAGATGGATCGTCAAGGCGGACAGCACCCCACCCGAGGAGCCGCGGAAGCGAACCTGCGGATCTGTGGCGTAGCCGGTGGCCAGCCGCCGGATCGGCCCCCAGAGATCGTGATAATCGGGACTAGTCGCGTCATGCGCGAGCGCACGGCCAGCGCAGACAGCGTCCAGCGTTTCGCGCTGCGCGGCGTTGAGCGGCACGGGGCGCGGGCGCAGATATCCCTCAGCGCTCATCGCAATTTCCAAGCCGGGCGCCCGGATCGCCGCGACGCAACCGCCACAGCCGAAACATAGGCCATTGTCGAGGATGCCGGGCAAGTCAGCCATGCGATGCTACTTCTTGCAGAATCGCCGCCAGCCTAGCCTCATATTGGTCCAGCCGTTCCCGAGCCATCGAAAGCCCGGGCTCAATCGCGGCAGCAAGCGCCGCGCGATCCTCATAGCCCTGCACCACCGTGGCAAAAGCAGCGTCGGTGTCCAACGCGCGGCCATCAACGTAATGGGGATAGCCGAGCGTGCCGAACAAGCCGTTGAACTTGCGGCTATAGGCGATCGGCACCACCGGAACCTGCGCCGAGAAAGCACCGATGCATGCATGCATCCGGCCGCCGACGACGAAGTCCAGCCCAGACATATAACCTTTGGCCGCACTGGCACTGGCGAAATCGGGCGGCACCACCAGCTGGGGATATCGCGAGGTCAGCTCAGGGATCACGGTGCGATCGTCGTCATTGCCGTCAAAAGCGACCACATGGGGGATCAGGTGAACCTCGGTATCCGGCTTGGCCGACCAATGCTCGATGAGGCGATGGGTAAGCGCAGGGTAATCGATGGTTAGCCCGAACTCGTTCGCGCGCCGATAGCCACCGCGGTACAGTAGACCCGAAACGTTCATGCCCAAGCGGCGCTTCACGCCGTCGCGCGGGCGCCGGTCAAAGGGAAGGCGGAAGGCAACGTCGATGAACTCACCCGTCTCAGTCGTCAGCTTACAGCCGCGCAGAAAGTCGGACGATAGCGAATCGCGGGCATATACGGCCCGCGCACGGTTCATGATCGCGGTGGCGACGCGTCGGCGCCAGGGCGTGTCGAACGGTCCCATGGTCTGCGGCGCGAGCACCAAAGGCTTGCCAAGTGCAAGCGCCGCCATTTTCGTGCCCGCATGAAAGGCGAAGCGCTTGCCGCCGTAAATATCGGTCCAGCTGTCGCCCTCACCTATATCGACCACCACATCTGCGGTGCGCAACACCTTCAGGAAATCCGAGCGACCGGTGGCGATCGCCTTCGGGCTGGGCATCGGGCCAATGGTGACATCCGGATCGATGGTGGTGGGATCGACGCGATTGACCGCACACAGGGTGGTGAAGCGCACCTCCCGGCCGATGCGCGCCGCCGCGCCACGAAGGATGGCAATGTTGGAGCGGGTCAACGCATCAACGCCTAGATTACCATGACCGATTGCGTGCCACGGCAGCGCGACGTGTATAGGGATGGTCATGCCTGTGCAGCTCGCTTGCGGGCGGCGAAATGCGCCGCAGGATCGAAGATGAGGCCGGGTTGCTCGCGCGCCATGACGCGCAGCTCGTCGGGAGTCTTTTCCCACCATCGCGTTTGCTCGATGGCGGCGATGGTGGCCGCGTCGAAGCGCATCCGCAGGAGGCGCGCCGGATTGCCACCGACGATGGCGTAAGCCGGCACAGGCCGCGTCACCACCGCGCCAGCCGCGATGGCGGCACCGCGCCCCACCTCGCGAACACTCGGGAGCAGGACCGCATTGTGGCCGATCCACACGTCGTCGCCGATCGTCATCGGCACGGGTTCGATCATGCTGCGGTCCACGACGCCGAGCGTTTCGTTGTAGAGATAGGCAGTCAGGCCGATAAAGTCGACGCCGTGGTTACGCAGGTAGATTTGCGTGCTGGAGGCGAAGGAGCAATATCGCCCGACCGTAACGCCGGACGGCACGCGAGATAGGTCGAAGCAGCCGTAACTATAGAGGCCAACATGGACGCCGTGGGCGGCGAACCGCGCCCGCAGCGGCTCGCTGGTGAGCTGTTCCTGCTGCGTCAGTTGACGACGCAAACGTCGACGTAATTTGGTGACGATCGACATGGTCACATCCTTCCGGCAAGCAGCGCGAGCAGTAATGCCGTTAGCGGCAAACCGACGAGGCTGGCTATCACCGCGGTGTCGCGTCGATCACTACGCAAAAGGCTCAATCCGAGTACGGCGAAATTGACGGCACCGATCAGCGCTAGTAGCCATGCCGCGACGCGCAGATGAGCGCCAGGCAGCAGCAGCACCGTGGCCACGACGAACGCGGCGGCTGCGGCTATCTGACTAACGATGCGCGGCGTAATGCGGTTGAGCGCAACCAACTGAATACCGAAGCCCGCGGCGGCGAAGCGCAGCAGCGCGTACGCCCCGAAGCCTGCCCACAGCGGTTGTAATGAGGCGTAGCGATCACCGTATAAGTGTGTCGTGATCAGCGGGCCGACAAAGGTGAATGCCAGCCCGGCGACGAGCGCCAGCCCTGCAAACTCAATCGTTACGCGCCGCGACAGGCGGCGGAACGGCTTGAGTTCGGGCTGGGCCGCGGCGCTCGAGAGGGCCGGCATGTAAACGGTGGAGAGCACCACGGCGAACGGCACGATCACCTGCACCAGCCGCGCACCCGCCTGGTAAACGCCCATTTCATAGGAGCTCAGCAGAAGCGCGAACAACAGGACGTCGATTTGACTGGTCAGTACGGTAAGGATATTATCTACGGCATAGTTCGCACTGGCGTGCAGCGTGGCGCGCATCTCCGCGACGCTGCGACCCATGCCTGCCAGAGGCCCCAGCCAGCATCGAAGGCGCCATTGCACCGCCGCGAGATAGAACAGGCGCGTGGCGAGGAAAACGCCCGCCGCCGCGCTGACGCTGCCGGTCCATGCGGCAACCCCGCCAGTGCCGAGCAACATCACGACGCTGGTAGAAACGACCAGTGCAGCCTCCACCTCGAACCGGCGGTGCGCGCGCGCGACCACCATGGACAGGTCCGCGAAGGAGTAGGCGAGCGTGCCCATAAAGACGCAGGCATAGATCGGCAGCTGGGTGACCGGGACCGCAAACGCGGCGGCAATGATCGCCACGAGGAGCGCCGCCAGTGCGAGCAACACCTTCACAGCCAGCGCATCACCGACGATACGCCCCGCGTCGGGCGGTGCGATCGACGCCCGGCGTAGCGCGGACGTGGCAAGCCCATAGTCTGTCGCGAGAGACACGAACGTGGCATAGGCCATGGCCGTGGCAATGACGCCAAACTGCGTCGGCCCCAGATAGCGAGCAAGCACCACGAAGGTCAGCAGTCCCAGCCCCATGCGAGCTATGGTCGCGACCAGCATCATTGCCTTGTCGCGCTGCCGTGTTCCTGTGTCGTATGACGGGTTAGCCGTTGCCGAGGAAGTCATGTGGCATTTCGCTGACACAGAAACGCGAATCTGATTTGCTCAATGGCGCTGCGCACGGCCCCCTGCCTTCCCCAATTCCGTAGTTTTTTAATTGATGAGTTGTGCATTGCAAGGTGAAGCTCGGCGTCTCGCCTATTCACGAATCGAACTTACGCGGGCCGCCGCCGACTTGCTGAGCCGCCGGGAGGCCATTCTCCCAGAATAAGAAATGAAATAACCGAGAGATAGGAAGACCAAGACCAAAGCATCGTCGATCGCGATGACTGACAAACCTAAGGCGCAACCGGCAATCAGCGCCGCAAAGGACGCCAAAAGGCCGCGTTGCCATGATTGTCGCTCACGAAGCGCCAGGAGTAGGCCGTGCAGCGTTATGACCACCAACATTATAGTATAAAGCGTGACGCCAGCATATCCGCTATCAACGGCGGCAACCACATAGGCGCTGTCCACGGTGATAATATCGTTGCGGCCTTCTACTCCTGCATATTGCCCGGCCATGCCGCTTCCATAGCCGCCAAGTGGTCGACTTTGCAGCGCGGAACCTGCCAGTTCCATCTGCAGCTCACGTATCTCTGTGCTGCCCGACTCTCGAGAGTTTGTGCCCGTGGTAAGCGCCATAACACGATCCAGCACGAACGGCGAGCTGACTAGCGCCAACATAGTAAACGCCATGAAGCCCAGTGTGCGGCCTTTGTTGCGCACGTCCAGTGTGTAAGCGCCGAAAAACATGCCTAGCGCCACGCCCAAAACGAGGAACGGCGAGCGCGATTGACAAATTATGATGCCGATCCCGATACACGGCAGAAGCATTACACCAGCGAGGCGCCACCGTCTCGAACCGTTTAATGCAAAGGCGACCGCTAGCGGGGCAAGCATCGCCATTACCTGCCCATACACGATGGGATGGGCAAAAACCGCTTTGATGCGAAAACTGTTCGCATCAGACGACGCCGCATTGATCCCGCTGAGGACCTTCTCGTCTGCCGCCGAGAAGGTGCTGAGCCCAACAAGATCAAGGAACGGCGTACCAGTCGCGAACTCTGCCAAACCGGCAATAGTGGCGACGAATGCGCTGATAATCAGCACGTACGGAAAGGCGCGATAAGTGGGCGCGTCGCTCATGAAGATGGCGCCGATCAGCAGCCATGATGCCGCGAACACAATATCGTTTAGCGTCAGCCACAACGACAAGCCGGGATCAATGCCGTTGGCGTCGCAGATCAGCCGCCAACCATAATATGCCCCTACCGCTGTAAGCGGCACGATAGTTCGCGGCAAGCCTCGTAATAGGGTTGGCTGCCAAGCTGAGATGAAGACAAATAGGAAGAGGCCATAGGCGAGCAGGATAAGCGTGATGAGCGTGAACCCGCTGACACCCCGTCCCGCGAGGCTTATATAAAAATATCGCGGCCAAACGATCGCGATGATGACGCCGAGAAGGAAAAGCAAACGGGCAGTCGTACGCATCACATGTTTTCCCTGCGTCGCCTGTCCGGAGCCGCTACGTTCGTGACCCCTTATCGGCAAGGTTTGGCCACGGCCATGGAGTTCCTAGCCCCGGAGGGACACTCAACCCTTTGAAAGCAATGTTTCATACTGCGCCAGTACCTGTTCCCAGGTGAACTCCTCTGCCCAGCGTGCGCGGGCAGCAGCGCGCAATTCGTCGCGATATTCGGCGTTGCCGACCAGGCGTGCGATGTGCGCGGCACATTGAGCTTCACCTTCAAAGAATAGCCCAGCCTTGCCGATCACCCAGCGGTTGAATGAATTATCATGCGCAATCACTGCGTTACCGGCCCCCAACGCTTCCACCAGCGAAGGATTGGTTCCGCCGACGCGGTGGCCGTGAAGATAGGCAATGGAGTAGAGCCGCAGCGCCGCCAGCAATGGTTTATCGTAAACCGCGCCGGGAAAGACTACTTCGTCGCTGGCGGCATCCTGCACCGCAACAAGATAAGGATGGCTCCGGCCGTACGTCCCCAAAACTGCTAACTTGGCTCCGCGAGGCGCGGCGGAGAAGGCGCGCACGATTTCCAGTACTGAATTCTCCGGCACCGGTCGCGCGATCAGGGTAAAGAAGCGGTCCGGCTCAAGTCCTAATGGCGCCAGCAGCGACGCATCCGCCTTCGTCACCAGATCACCACCATAGGGGATCATGGTGATCTGATCAGTGTGTACTCGCGTTGCAAGATGCTTCGCGATCACCGGATGGTCGGCGATCAGATGGGTGCCCGCCTTCGCTGCCAAACGTTCGTTAGCCCAAAGGAAAGCACGCGCGGCAAAGCCGTACTTGTCGCGCTTCCATTCCAGTCCGTCCATGTTGATGAAATTGGTGCGTCCCCGCATCCGCAGCCAGGTGGAAAGAAAACCCGTGTTATAGCCAAGCGTCAGGATGGTGCCCGGCACTTTCTCGACATCAGCAATGCACTTCATATCGAACTCGATCGTGCTTACCGACCCACTCCGTTTCACCGGAATGTGAATGCGACTAATTCCTTCCCATATGTCTTGCTCGCGTTTTCCGCTATCGCTTCCCTGACAATAGACGGTGATGTTCCATCCACGATCGCGTAGAAATATAACGAGACGTTCGGCAAAGGTCTCGAAGCCGCCATGCGCTGCCGGAACCCCTCTAATGCCGAGAATCACAAGATTACGTCCCTCGTCTTTCAGCATTAGAGATCCCTTGTGCTTTTCCGGCGCGTATAAGCTTTAGATTTCGAAGCCCAACGACCGGCGATCGCTGACGGCTGATAAGGTCACCTTCGATGGCGACGCGTGCGTTACCAACGCGCGAAATCATCGTCCACTCTGCTGCATTGCAAAATAGAGTCTGTGTTTGAATTCGTATGTGTAGACAAAGCTGAGCCTAACAGCGGCGTATGGAGGCACGTTACGTTGCTGTACACCCTCACGGCTCCGAAGATTGATGCGGATGCGCCCGAATTAATGACCGTCCACAGCGTTGAGGATCGCACGCCCATACGCCGTCTTCTTGAACCGCTCGCCGGCTGCCCGCGCCTCGTCCTTGCCGATAAAGCCTTGCAGATAGGCGATTTCCTCCAGGCACGCGATCTGGATGCCCTGGCGGTGCTGCAGCGTGCGGACGAACTCGCTCGCTTCGAGCAGGCTGTCATGCGTGCCGGTATCGAGCCAGGCATAACCGCGCCCCATCTGCTCGACGAAGAGGTCGCCGGCCTCCATGTAGAGGCGGTTGAGGTCGGTGATTTCTAGCTCGCCGCGTGCGCTCGGCTTGAGGTTGCGGGCGTATTCCACGACGCGATTGTCGTAAAAATACAGGCCGGTAACCGCATGGTTCGACTTGGGATTTTCGGGCTTTTCCTCCAGGCTGACCGCACGGCCATCTTCGGCGAGTTCGACCACGCCATAGCGCTCGGGATCCTCGACGCGGTAGCTGAACACCGTCGCGCCCTGGGTGCGGTTCACCGCGCTCGCGAGCAGGTCGGTGAGATGCGCGCCGAAGAAGATGTTGTCGCCCAGCACCAGCGCGACATTGTCGTCGCCGATGAAGTCCGCACCGATGGTGAAGGCCTGCGCCAGCCCCTCGGGCTTGGGCTGTTCGGCGTAGCTGATCTGGAGCCCCAGCGCGCTGCCGTCGGCGAACAAGCGCTTGTAATTGTCCAGATATTCCGGGCTGGAGATGATCAGTACCTCGCGGATGCCGGCGAGCATCAGCACCGACAGCGGGTAATAGATCATCGGCTTGTCATAGACCGGCAGCAGCTGCTTGTTCACCGCCAGCGTCGCCGGGTGAAGCCGCGTGCCCGAACCGCCCGCGAGAATGATGCCCTTCATGAGCGGTTCTCCATTTGGGTGTCTCCGATCAGTTCGTCGAGAATGTCGCTCAATGCGTCCTGCCACGGACGCGGCTGGATGCCGTAAGCCGCGCCGATCGCGGCATGGCTGAGCAGCGAATTGGCCGGGCGGCGTGCCGGTGTCGGATAGTCGCTGGTGGGGATGCCCTTCACCTCGGCCGATGCCCCGCCGCGGTCTGCGCTCTGCGCGAAGATCTCGCGCGCGAAGCCCGCCCAGGTGGTCGGCCCGGCATTGGAGAAGTGGAACGTGCCGGTCGGCGCGGCCTCGTCCTCAACTAGCCGGACAGTGATCGTCATCAGCGCCTGAGCCAGATCCGCAGCGCTGGTCGGCGTGCCGTGCTGGTCCTCGACCACCGTCAGCATGTCGCGCTCGGCGCCGACGCGCAGCATGGTCTTCACGAAATTGTTGCCGTGCGCCGAGACGACCCAGGCCGTCCGCACGATCACATGCCGCGCACCCGAGGTGCGCACCGCCAGCTCGCCGCCTAGCTTCGACGCGCCGTATACGCCGAGCGGCGCGACGGGATCGTCGACCTCCCACGCGCCCTGCTTGTCGCCGGCGAAGACATAGTCGGTCGACACCTGGACCAGTGGGATGTTTGCCTTGGCGCACGCCTCGCCGAACGCGGCGGGGGCCATGGCGTTGACCGCCCAGGCGGCGACGACGTCGCTCTCCGCCTTGTCGACCGCGGTATAGGCCGCGCCGTTGATCACCGCGGCCCATTCGCGCCCATTGTGTCCGGCTGCCACCTTGGCGGCGATCGCGGCGGTGTCGGTCAGGTCGAGGTCGGCGACGTCGATCGCGACGACCTCATAGCCGTCGGGCCAGGCGCACCGCTGCAGCTCGGTGCCGAGCTGGCCGTTCCCGCCGGTGACGAGGATCGCCTTCATGCGGCCACGCCGCGGCGCTGCGCCGCACCGCGCTCGACGATCGGGCGCCACCAGGCCTCGTTGTCGAGATACCAGCGCACCGTCTTCTCGATGCCGGTCTCGAACGTCTCCTCAGGCCGCCAGCCAAGCTCCTGCTCGATCCGTGTCGCGTCGATCGCATAGCGCTTGTCGTGCCCCGGGCGGTCGGCGACCGAGGTGATCTGGTCGGCGTACGGCTTACCGTCGGCGCGTGGGCGAAGCTGGTCGAGGATCGCGCAGATGGTGTGCACCACCTCGATATTCTGCTTCTCGTTGAACCCGCCGACATTGTACGTCCGGCCGAGCTCCCCGCGCTCGAACACCGCCTGAAGCGCGCGGACATGATCCTCGACGAACAGCCAGTCGCGCACCTGATCGCCCTTGCCGTAAACCGGCAGCGGCTCGCCATCCAAGGCCTTGGCGATCATCAGCGGCACCAGCTTCTCGGGGAAGTGGTACGGGCCATAGTTGTTCGAGCAATTGGTGATCAGCACCGGCAGCCCGAAGGTATGGCCCCAGGCGCTGACGAGGTGGTCGCTGCCCGCCTTGCTGGCCGAATAGGGCGAGCGCGGATCGTAGGGCGTGTCCTCGGTGAATAGGCCTTCCTCACCCAGCGAGCCGTATACTTCGTCGGTGGAGATATGGTGGAAGCGGAACCGCTCCTTGGTGTCGCCTTCGAGGCTTTGCCAATAGCCGCGCGCCTCGGCCAGCATCGTATAGGTGCCGACGACATTGGTCTGGATGAACGCGGCCGGCCCGTCGATCGAGCGGTCGACATGGCTTTCCGCGGCGAGGTGCGTGATGACGTCGGGCTGGAACTCGGCGATCGCGGCGCGGACCGCCTCGGCGTCACAGATGTCGCCCTGGACGAAGCGATAGCGGTTGCTGTTCGCCACCCGCTCGACCGTCGACAGCGTGCCGGCATAGGTCAGCTTGTCGAAATTGAGCACCTCGTATTCGGTGTTCTCGATGAGGTGCCGGACGAGCGCCGAGCCGATGAAGCCGGCCCCGCCGGTGACGAAGATACGCATGGAGTGTTTGGTCCTTCAGGCGAGCGGGGCGAGCGGGTTGCCGTCATAGGGGAAGGGGCTGTCGAAATCAGCGAGGCCCGGCAGTTTGCGATCCTTTTCCGACAATTCGAGCATCGTGCCGGCGGGGATCGGCCAGTCGATCCCGACCGAATCCCAGCGGATCCCGCCATCATGGTCGGGCGCATAGGTGTCCGAACATTTGTACGTCACCTCGCAATCCGCCTCCAGCGTCACGAAGCCGTGCGCGAAGCCGATCGGAATGAACAGCTGATGCCCGTTTTCGGCGGTGAGTTCGGCGCCGACCCACTGGCCGTAGGTCGGCGAGCCCTTGCGCACGTCCACCGCGACGTCGAAGATCTGCCCGCGGATGCAGCGCACCAGCTTGTCCTGGCCCCGAGGCAGCGTCTGGAAATGCAGGCCACGCAAGGTGAACGCGGGCACGGACAGTGAGTGATTGTCCTGCACGAACCGGCACGTGATGCCGAGCGCGGCGAAGGCGGGTTCCGAATACACTTCGGTGAACCAGCCACGGGCATCCTCGAAGCGCCTTAGGGTTATGAGCTTTGGGGACGACATAACACGCTTCTTAGCCTCTATATTGCAGCGCCGCAAACAATCTGCTGCAATTAAGGACACTAAATGGTTCACGCTCAGCTTGATGGCATGACCCATCTACGCACGATACAGCTAGCAGAAAGCAAAAAACGCTTAATATGATATTTAAGGGTAGTTACACTTCGTGACAAGTCGAACTAAAACGCGAGCTTTTGAGGCGCGGTCAGCGTGAAGGGTCAACTGGTCTAAGCCAAGGTCATCATCAGCACCTCGCTCTTTGCAGTGATGGCGGCAGCAAAGTGCCTCGCCGCGGATTAAGCGGTGGCCCTCAAGCTTAGATATATGGCGATGGGCATACTATCAGTGATTTTTTGGTGCGCCGCCAGTTATATACCGCGCTTCGTAGCTTCACGTTCTGGTTGGCAGGCAACCTTCTCAAGTAATCGTCACACCCCGCCGGTCTACTCCGGCGGCTGCGACCCAAATTCCGCCGTATCTCCAGATTTACGAGCAGATTTGCTGGGGCGGCAGGATTCGAACCTGCGAATGCCGGTACCAAAAACCGGTGCCTTACCGCTTGGCGACGCCCCACCGGAGCGCGCGCTTATATGACTCGCCGCCGATAACTTAACCATTGATAGCGTTCGCTTCGTTCGGCGTGCCGTCTCCGGCGCAGAGGGATCTGCGCTAAGCCGCGACGGGGTGAGACCGACCAGGACGGCAGCGAGGCAGGCAACGATCGACAATCTCACCCCATGCCTTCCAGAACGCATACCTGAAGCTGGGGACCACCAAAGCTCTGCTAATCGTCGAAGAAAGGGTTTTCGATGCCGCAACCGCCTAACCATCCAGTAGCGCTTGCTTACTTGTACCCCTGCTTGTACCCCTCACTGTGCAACACGCAGACAGACGGGTTGTGCGGTGACGCGAAATCAATGACTTAGCGCGCGATGTTAATAGGTCTGGAATCCTGTCTCCCCGACCATTCGGCGCCGTTTCAGCCGCAACCGCTCGTCGCGGATCTCACCCTGCCGCCTGCAGCACCTCGGCCAGTGTCGCCGGCGCATAGCCCAGGCGATCGAGCTCCTCGAACATCACCTTCCACCATGTCCAGAACCGCGACAGGTCGTTCGCGTCGCGAACGTAGGGCGTGTGTCCGGGCACCAGGCTCGGCGAGTGGAAAGATAAGGTGAGCAGGCGCAGATCGTCGCGCGCCGCCATGCGCACCGCCGCGCAGGCCTCCCCGATCGATACACCTTCGGGCGTAAGCGGCACGCGGGAGAGCAGCCGCGTCCTCGCCAGCAGGCCGGGGCCGCGCGGTACGTGGTCAGCAACCCGCTGCCAGCGGCGCCCGGCCGCGCGGAGCGCTCCCGTATAGACCGTGGTCAGCGGCAGTTCGATCAACGGCTTGCTCGTCGCGCAGCGGAACGCACCGGGGCCGATCGCGGAGAAGTCTGGCCCGCCTTGCGCGCTGTAATCATGATGGGATCGCACGGAGGTATCGAGCCGGAATCCCCTGCTCGCCAGCAATTCGAGCGTGTGTGGACCCAGGCCATAGCGTCCGGCGCGGAATGCCAGCGGCGCTTGACCGAATGCCTCTGTGATCGTGCGGGTTAGCACATCCAGCTTCGCGGCCTCGAGTGCGGGTGGCAGATTGCCGGCAAAGGAGAGACGCGCGCTGATCTCCTCGTCATGCGGCGGGTTGACCCATGGGTGCAGCTGCGCACCAATGGCCGAACGGCCATCCGCGATCAGGGTTCGCAGGATCTCTGCCGCGCGTGCATCCGCCGCGACAGGATGGTCGCACAGATAGCAGGGATAGACGCCGCGGCTGCCGAATCGCCGGTGCATGTCCGGCAAGGCGGCGATCGCCTGGACCGATCGCCCCTCGCGCGAGAAGGGTGCGCCCCAGTCGAATTCCTCTTCGGTATCGACAAAGACGATGAACCGCTTGCCGAAGGTGGCCGGCCAGCGGATCTGCTGGTCAGGCGCGGGCGGCGGCATGCGCCAGCCCGCCGCGCCGCCCACCCGCATGGTCAGTTTGCGATCGCTTGCCCCATCGCCCCGATGGCGGCGGGAAGCGTGACCGTCACGTGATCGGGCGCCAGCGTCAGCCGGCCGCCCAGTTGCGAGGCAAGACTGAACGACAGGCGAAGCGCAAAGCCGGTGCCGAGCAGCGGTGCGCCGGGCATCTGGCTTTCGCCCTCCACGTCCAGGTTCAACAGGCGATCCGCAGGCAGGCTGGCGAGCGCCTGTGGGTAGGTCATGCTGACCGATGCCTCCGCCAGTCCGTTCCACGAAACGGACACGGCGATCACTTCCCCGCCCTGCGCCGCCGACACCAGGGTGGCGATCAAGCGGCCAAGCAGGCGCTCGGTCGCGCGCTCGTCGCAGGCGAGCGCAGGCGTTCCATCGATCGGCGCCAGATCCACCGTGCAGTCGCGCAAGGCCGCCAATCCCTGAACGTCGGCGGTGATGCGCTGGAGCAGGCGGCCCAGATCCACCACGTCGGGCCGCAGCTCAAGCGCGTGGCCCTCGATCCGCGCGGCGAGGTCGAGATCCTCGATCGCCGCCACCAGATCCGCGGCGAGCACACGTATCGCCGCGGCCCGCTCGCGATACGGAGGCGCCACCGGCCCTAGCAGCTGCGTCTCGATCAGTTCGGAAAAGCCGGCGATCGCGTTGGTCGGCGTACGCAGTTCGTGCACCAGCCGTCTCAGCCCCTCGGCGTTGCCGCGGTCGGCGACCGGTGCGGCGGTCTGATCGATACGCGGCCGGTGCGCCGCGCCCTGATAGCCGATGAACTGGCCACCCGCAGGGTCGAAAAGCGGCACGCCGGAAATGCGCCATTCGCCCGCGACACGCTCTCCCCCGTCCAGCACCAGCCGGGCATTGGTGAAGCCGGTGCGCCCTCGAAACGCGCCAAGCACGATGCCATCAACCTGGGCGCCTTCCCCGGCCTGGTTCGACACCAGCCGCAAGCCGATCAGCGCTCCTCGCGGCGCGCCATCGGTCCAGCGGATCGTCCCGTCCGCATCGGTCTGGAAACGAAAGTGGTCGATCGCGGGCGCGGCAGTAACGGGCGCCGGCACGGCACGCTGCTGCTGAAAGTTCGCGATCCGGTCGACCAGCTCGGCAATGTCGAACCCGCCCGTGCCGGTGAGTTGCCGATCGGTCGCAGAGAGTTCCACCGGATCCGCTGCGTTTTCCAGCCCCGGAGCCGCCGGCGCCGGATCGGCAGCATCCCGGGCCTCGTCCACTACCGGAATCGCCGAAGGCGCGGGCGTATAGGCCAAAGTGAAGTCGGTGGAGCCGAAGCTCGCCAGCGCGCGCTCCACGTCGGTGCCCAGATCCTCCCGCCGCCGAAGCGCGGCACGGCCGCTCGGCCCCAGTTGCGGGATCAGCGAAATCCATTGCGCCGATGACAAGCGCGCAGCACGCAGCGCGGCAGACGCAACGCCCGGCTCGTCCTCGGCAAACAGGGCGATCAGCGCTTCGGGCGGCTGTCCCAGCGCAAGGCTGCGCGCCACGGCGGCGCGTACGTTCACCGGCACCTGATCGCGCAGCAGGCGCAATCGGCCAAGCGTTTCCTCATCCGCTGCCACGCGCCCGCGTGCGATCAGGTCCGCGAGCTGCCGAAAGGTCGCCTGCGCGCCAAAGGCAGTCGTCGCGTCCGCGGCCAGCACCGTCTTGAGGCTATCGTCGAACCGCACCTACTGCCCTATTCTCTGCTGCGATCAGACCGCTTGCCGGCATCGCTGGTAGCCGACCCATACTACCGGGAAAACAAATGAATCGTCACCAAGGTGGCATTCAGACAATTGCGTTGCCGCGCAACTATCCTATAGGTGCGGCCATGTTCGTGAATGAATTGCTGCGCGCAGCCGGGGTTTTCTGTGCTTGACCGGATCGATCGACAGATCCTCGCCCTCTTGCAGGAAGATGGCCGGATGACCAACGTCGATCTGGCGGAACGGGTCGGGCTGACGGCGCCGCCCTGTCTGCGCCGGGTCCGGTCGCTGGAACAGGCTGGCGTGATCCGCGGCTATCACGCGGATTGCGAGCCGGCGATGCTGGGCTTCCCCATCACCGTCTTCGCCATGGTCAGCCTGCGCAGCCAGGCCGAACACGATCTTGCCGCCTTCGAGCGCCATGTGGCGGAGATACCGGAGGTCCGGGAATGCCACATGCTGAACGGCGAAATCGACTTCATCTTGAAGATCGTCGCGTCCGATCTCGAATCATTCCAGCGCATTCTCACCACGCATCTGACCGCCGCGCCCAATGTCGCCAGCGTGAAATCGTCGCTGACGATCCGCACTGCCAAATCCGCGCCCGGCGTGCCGATCGTCGTCGGCAACGACTAGGCCTCACCTAACCAGCTTCCAACCGCCCCCCGGTTAGGGCGGTCATAACGCCACTGTCCTGGCTGGCGCGCATTCTCGTGGAGGCGCGCGCCAGACCGCGCGCCTCCGACGATCAACATCGTTGAACGGTAACTCGCGCTGAAAGCCTGCTCCGGCCCGACTCAAAGAAAAGGGGCAGCCGAAGCCGCCCCTCCCCTTTCACCATTGGCTGATCGCTCAGGCCGCCGGCGGATTGTCGAGATACAGCGTCCAGAAGGATGCGATCTCGGATCGCGGCGCGGCCTTCACCTCGGCAAAGGCGGTCTTTGCCGCTGCCTTGTCGCCCGACCGCGCCAGCGCGATGCCCAGGTGCGTGTTGACGATGTCGGCGTCCACGCCGCCCTTCTGCAGCGCCACGCGATACATCTCGATCGCCTTGGCCCAATTGCCCATGCCGAGATACGCATCGCCCGTGTTGAGCGCGATGCGGCCATTGGCGCCGGCCTTCGCCTTGGCTTCCACCGGGGCGAGCGAGCCTTCGCTGGCGATGCCCTGCGTGGCGAGGCGCATCAGGTCGTTGGCCGACTGGCTGCTGGCCGGGATCTTGCCGGCGGCCTTGCCCTCTTCCAGCACCGTCTTGGTCTCGTGCGGAAGGCCAAGGTCGTGAGTCCACTGCGCATAGGCTTCATAGTCGTACTGATCGGCCAGCGACTTGCTGGCGCGCATCAGGCGATACACGTCGACCTTCTGGCTCTTGTCCAGCGTCACGGCGCTCTGCTGCGTCATGCCATAGGTGACGAGGCCATCGCGCCAGTTCTGCGCCGTCGGATAAGCGACCAGCCACTTCTTGATCCAGTTGGCGGTCTGCGGGCCCATGCGCTTCTTGTTGGTCTGCGCGATGGCGTACTTGTACAGGTCTTCGCTCGGCTTCTGGCCGGCCGCGACCTGCGCGTCGATCGCCTTCTCCAGCTCGGCCGTGCCGCCAGCGACGTCGCCCGAGTCCATCTTCAGCTTGACCATCTGCAGCGGCAGGTTCGGGTCGTTATAGCCGAGCTGCTGCGCGCGCTGGAAATAGTTGATCGCGCCGGCGCTGTCCTTGGCGTTCGCCGCCATCACGCCAAGCTGGTAATTATACTTCGCCACGTCGACCGCAGGGGTCTTGGGATTGGCGATCAGCGCTTCCAGCGGTGCCTTCAAGCCCTGGTCGCTGACCTGCTGGTTGGTCGCGCGCGCGTCCTGCAGCTTGGTTGCTTCCGCCTGCAGCTGAAGCGCGGCGACGATGTAGCGGTCGTCATCCGTCTTGGCCGCTGCCTGCGCGGCGGTCAGCTGGGTGGAGGCGGTAGCGAAATCCTTCGCCGCAATCGCCTTCTGGGCGCCGGCGGCGGCATTCTGCACGTCCTTGCTGAGCTTCAGGGACGGCGCCTTCTGCTCTTCCTTGTTCTTCTGGGCCATCGCCGGCGGCGAAACGGCGATGCCTGCCGCGCCAGCCATCAACGCGGCCGCGAAGGCAACGCGGGAAATGCTCTTCATGGAAACTGCTCTCCTCTTCGGGCGTGAACACTTGAACTCGCGCTTAGTGCCCTCGCGCCGCTCCATCAAGGAAAGGCGCTGAACGGACATTGAACGTAACCATCTGCGCGCCTAGCCCGTTTTCATGAAAACGGTAATCATCGGCGCCTCGGGCGGAATTGGTGGCGCGCTGGCGGATGCGCTGGCGGAAGAGGGCTCGGCGGTGCAGCGCCTCGCGCGCCCTCAGCTCGACGTGACGGACGAATCCTCCATCGCGCGCGCTGCCGCAGCCGCCGGCACGCCCGATCTCGTCGTGGTGGCCACCGGCCTGCTTCATGATGGCGACCACGGACCGGAAAAGGCGCTGCGCGATCTCGATCCCGAATGGCTCGCGCGGCAATATGCGGTGAATGCCATCGGCCCCGCGCTCGTGGCGAAGCACTTCCTGCCGATCATGCCGCGCACCGGGCGCTCGATCTTCGCCGTGCTCTCCGCGCGCGTGGGCAGCATTTCCGACAACCGGCTTGGGGGCTGGTATGGCTATCGCGCGAGCAAGGCGGCGCTGAACCAGTTCGTCCGTACCCTGGCGGTGGAGGACAAGCGCCGCAACGATCGCGGCATCGTCGTGGCGCTGCATCCCGGCACCGTCGATACGAAGCTGTCGCGGCCGTTCCAGCAACAGGGTCGCGATCTGTTCAAGCCGGATCGCGCAGCCGTTCAGTTGCTCGACGTTCTCGACGGACTGAAGCCGCAGGACAGTGGAAAGCTGTTCGGCTGGGACGGCCTGGAAATCGCGCCCTAGGCCGCTTGCCGAAGGCCATAACCCCTCACGCGCGCGCAAGCACGCGCGCGTGACATTTGGGTTGCAGCCTCCTAGAGCGGATCGATCACGAAACCCACAGTGAAAGTAGCGTTTTGACCGACGAGACCGTCCTCGCCGACCCATCGGACATTGCCCCGATCTCGATCGTCGAGGAAATGAAGACCAGCTATCTCGATTACGCGATGAGCGTGATCGTGGCACGCGCGCTCCCCGACGTTCGCGACGGGTTGAAGCCGGTGCACCGGCGCATCCTCTATTCGGCGAACGAAAGCGGTTTCACCTACAACCGGCCCTATCGCAAGTCGGCGCGCATCGTCGGTGACGTGATCGGTAAATATCACCCCCACGGCGATACCGCGATCTATGACGCTTTGGCGCGCATGACGCAGGATTGGTCGATGCGCGCGCCGCTGATCGACGGCCAGGGCAACTTCGGCTCGATGGATCCCGATCCGCCCGCCGCGATGCGTTACACCGAGGCGCGCCTCGCCCGCGTCGCCGATTACCTGCTCGACGATCTCGACAAGGACACCGTCGATTTCCAACCGAACTATGACGGCTCGGAAAGCGAGCCCTCGGTTCTCCCGGCGCGCTTCCCCAACCTGCTCGTCAACGGCGCTGGCGGCATCGCGGTCGGCATGGCGACCAACATCCCGCCGCACAATCTCGGCGAGGTGATCGACGCCTGCCTCGCGTACCTCGACCGCGCGGTGAACGGCGGCGAGCCGCTCACCACCGAGGAGCTGATGGAGATCGTGCCGGGTCCGGACTTTCCGACCGGCGCCGTCATCCTCGGCCGTGCCGGCGCGCGAAGTGCGTACGAGACGGGGCGTGGCTCGATCATCGTCCGCTCGCGCTACAAGATCGAGGAAGGCCGCGGCGACCGTCGCTCGATCGTCCTCACGGAAATTCCGTACCAGCAGGGCAAGAACGCGCTGGTCGAGAAGATCGCCGAAGCCGCCAAGGACAAGCGGATCGAGGGCATCGGGGACGTCCGCGACGAATCGAACCGTGAAGGCGTGCGCGTTGTCATCGAGCTGAAGCGCGATGCGACGCCCGAAGTGGTGCTGAACCAGCTGTGGCGCCACACGCCCGCGCAGGGCAGCTTCCCCGCCAACATGCTGGCGATCCGCGGCGGCCGCCCGGAAATGTTGGGCCTGCGCGACATTATCGCCGCCTTTGTCCAGTTCCGCGAGCAGGTGATCACGCGCCGCTCGAAATTCGAGCTGGCGAAGGCGCGCGACCGGGCGCACATCTTGCTGGGCCTCGTCATTGCGGTCACCAACCTCGATGAGGTCGTCCGCATCATCCGCGGCTCCGCCTCGCCGGCCGAGGCGCGCGCCGCGCTCATGGCGCGCGAATGGCCGATCGCGGAGATCGCCGGCTATATCAAGCTGGTCGAGGCGGTCGAGACCGAGATCACCGGCGACACCTATCGCCTCACCGAAATCCAGGTCCGCGCGATCCTCGACCTGCGCCTCCACCGCCTCACCGCGCTGGGCCGCGACGAGATCGGCGATGAGCTGAAGACGCTGGCGGATTCGATCGCCGAGCTGCTCGCCATCCTCGCCGACCGGGTGAAGCTCTATGCGGTGATGCGCGAGGAATTCACCGAGATTCGCACCCTCTTCGCCACGCCGCGCCGGACCGAGATCGCCGCCGCCGCCGACGGGATCGACGACGAGGATCTGATCGAGCGCGAGGACATGGTCGTCACCGTGACCATGCAGGGCTATATCAAGCGCACGCCGCTGGAGGCGTTCCGCGCCCAGGCGCGCGGCGGCAAGGGCCGCAGCGGCATGGCGACCAAGGACGAGGATGCCGTCACCAGCCTGTTCGTCACCTCGACGCACACGCCCGTGCTGTTCTTCTCCACGTTGGGCCGCGTCTATCGCATGAAGGTGTGGCGCCTGCCCGAAGGCAGCGCGAACACCCGCGGGCGCCCGATGATCAACCTTCTGCCGCTCCAGCCGGGCGAGACGATCTCCACCGTCCTGCCGCTGCCGGAGGACGAGGCGGAATGGGGCAAGCTCCACGTCATGTTCGCAACCGCGCGCGGCAGCGTGCGTCGCAACGCGATGGATGCCTTCACTAACGTCCCCTCGAACGGCAAGATCGCCATGAAGTTCGAGGGCGACGATGCCGATGATCGCCTGATCGGCGTCGCGCTGCTGGAAGAGAATGACGACGTCCTGCTGGCGACCCGCCAGGGCAAGGCGATCCGCTTCCCGGGTGATGACGTGCGCGAGTTCCAGAGCCGCAACTCCACCGGCGTGCGCGGTATGCGCCTCGCCTCCGGCGACGAGGTGATCTCGCTCTCGATCCTGCACCGCACCGGCGCTCTGCAGGAGGAGCGCGAGGAATATCTGCGCTTCGCCCCCTGGAAGGCGACCGAGCGCGAAGGCGAGCCGCAAATGCCGATGGATCGGTTCGAGCATCTGCGCGCGCGCGAACAGTTCATCCTCACCGTCTGCGCCAACGGCTATGGCAAATTGTCCTCGGCGTTCGAATATCGCCGCACCGGTCGCGGTGGGCAGGGTATCACCAACATCGACAACATCGGCCGCAACGGCCCGGTCGTCGCCAGCTTCCCCGCAAGCAAGAACGACCAGCTCATGCTCGTCACCGATCAGGCCAAGATGATCCGCATGCCTCTCGCGAGCCTGCGCGTCATTGGCCGCGGCTCGGCCGGCGTTCGCCTGTTCAACGTGGCGGATGACGAACATGTCGTCGGCTGCGCGCGCATCGACGAAGAGCCCGAGCCCGAGAATGCCGCCGAGGAAGCGGTGGCCGCGGAACTCTCCGGCCCGGAAACCGCTCCCGATACCGGCGCAACAATCGGCGATGACGCCGCCGCCGGCCCGGAGGATGGACAATGAGCAAGCCGATGACTGCCTATAAGGTGCTGACTGGCGAACAGATGGCCGCGCTGGAACGCGACGGCACGTTCGCCGGCGCGCCGGTCGATGTGCAGGACGGCTATGTTCACCTGTCCACCGCCGCGCAGCTCACCGAGACGGTCGACAAGCATTTCGCGGGGCAGGATGATCTGCACGTCGCCGCGGTGGACCTCGAGGCGCTTGGCGAGAAGATCCGCTGGGAGGAGAGCCGTGGTGGCCAGCTCTTCCCGCACCTCTACGGTGCGCTCACCCTCGACACGTTGATCGCCTACAGCCCGCTGGAGCGCGAGGACGACGGCACCGTTCGCCTCCCCGTCACTGGCTGACCGGCACGCACGCACACCACCGGCGGTATGCGTGCGGTCGCCCGGGGCCAGTCATCCCATCAGCCAGGCCCTCACCCGTCCCTCCAGCACCGCCATCGGCAGCGCGCCGCCGGAAATGACGAAATCGTTGAACGCGCGCAGGTCGAAGGCCGGCCGTCGCTGTGCCTCGTCGCGGAGGCGGGTGATCGTCGTATGCCCGATCATATAGCCGCAGGCCTGTCCCGGCATGACGATATACCGGTCCACCTCGCCCTGCGCCCCTGACCGCGACGCGAAGCTGTTCTCGTACAGATAGTCGACCGCTCGCGCGCGGTCCCAACCCCGCAGGTGAATGCCGGTATCCAGCACCAGGCGCGCCGCGCGCCACAGGTGACTGAGGAGGTAGCCGATCCGTCCTTCCGGATTGTCCCGGTACATGCCCAGTTCGTCCGCCACCTGTTCGGCATACAGGCCCCATCCCTCGGCGAACCCGCTGAAGAACCACCCTCGCCGATACAGCGGCAGTTCGCCCGATTCGAACTGGAGGCCGTTTTGAAACAGGTGCCCGGGCGCAGCCTCATGAAAGGCAAGCGTGGGCAGCGTATAGCGCGGCCAGTCCGCCGTATCGCGCAGGTTGATGTAGAAGACGCCGGGCCTGCTACCATCCGGCGCGCCCGGCTGCGCGATGCCGAACGGCAAGCCCTCCTCCATCTCCGCGGCGAGCCGGCGAAATTCATAGCCGGTCTTTGGCATGTGATTGAACGCCTGTGGCAATCGCGTCTTCACCGCGTCCAGCTGATCGTTGAGGTAGGCGATCACCGCGGCGCGCCCGGCATCTGTGTTGGGGAAGGCTTGGCCGGGCGATGCGGCAAGCGCAGTGGCACGTTCCTTGATGGTGCCTCTCGACATGCCCTGCTTTCTGAACGCCTCCTCGATCTGCGCGCGGATGTTCGCCACCAGGTCCAGCCCCGTCCGGTGCACCTCGTCTGCCGACAGGGTCGACGTGGTCTGATAGCGCAGACAGGCGTCGTAATAGGCCCGCCCGTCAGGCAGCCTCCCGACGCCGGCCTGGTCGACCGCACGCGGAAGAACGGACTGAAGCATCGCAACCTGCCGCGCCAGCGCAGGACGGATCTGGCGGGTGAAGATCGCCTGCGCGCGCTCGGCATAGCCGCTCAACCCCTTGGCGACGGCGCGCGTGCCGATCGAGCGGACCAGGCCTTCGTCCGACGGATCCACGTCGCGCACCTTGCTCAGGATCGCAATGGTCTGCTCCACCACGAAGGTCGGCGCCACGATCCCACCGGCCGCATTGCGCCGCACGTGATCGGTTTCCGCGTCGAGCACGGCAGCAAGCTGCCCCATGCGGGCGATAAAGGCCTCCGCGTCGGCACGATCGTTCACAGGATGCACGTCGCGAAGGAATTGCGCCGTATCCATGTAATTGGTGCCCAGCGGCGTCGGGCCGTAGGGCCCGGGCACGCTGATCGAGTCACTGTGATAGGGGAAGGCGTTCACCGCGGCGCGCGATTCGATCTGGAAGATCGTCACTTCGCGCTCCAGCCGCTGCTCGGGGGACAAGCCCGCTTCCGCAATCGCCTTCAGCTCACGCAGCTGTCGCTGTTCCAGATGGTTGATTGCCTCAGCGCCGGACGCGCTATGATCGTGCAGGCGGGCGCGCAGCGATGCTCGTGAGCCAGTGTCGATACCCATGAAGGTCGCGAGTTCTGGACTGAGCGACAGGCTCTCTTCAAACTGCCGTGCAAGCAGCTCGGACAAGTCCAACCCGGCGCGAGGCTGCGCCATCGCCGGCATTCCCGCGATAAGCGCCCCCGCGCCCGCGCCGACGACCACGTCTCTGCGGCTGATGATCCTCGTCATGTTTCCCCCTCCCCCAAGTCAGGGAAACTGTGCCAAGTCGCTCGGCATGGGTCCATGGCGGCGTGCGCGCGCGTCTCCCACTACGGCACAGGGTCACGCGAACAGATCGATCACCTCGGCCCCCTCGCCCTCCGCCTGCAACAGCAACGTCCGGTGGCAGTGGCACGGATCCCGCTCGTAACAGAGCAGCGCGGATGGCTTTTCCGCCGCCAGATCGCGCATCTGGGCCGCCGCCACCTGCGTCTCCGGAAGGGCAAGCTGCGCGTCGTACACCGCGCGCAGCGTCGCGACATCGCCCTTCTTCGCCGCATCGCGCCCGCGCTTGGGGGTGCCGAGCGCCTTCAGGTGCACGTAATCGATTCCCGCGGCTTTCAGGGAGGCGGCGAGGATCGATTTGGAGAAACCCGGTCGCCGGGAAAGCGGCAGCGCCCTGACGTCGATCACCCGTTCGACGCCTGCGTGGCGCAGGGCGGCGATGAACGCGTCCATCGTCACGCCTTCATAACCGATGGTGAAGATCGCCACGCGCCCGCTCCGGCGACGAGTCAGGAGCTATGGTCGGCGATGATCCGCCAGCCTTCCTTGCGTCGCTCGAACAGCAGGGTCGTCAGCCCGCTCTGCGCATCGCCGCTCGTCGGGGTCAGCGACCAGCGCGCCACCAGCAGCATGTGGACGTTGCTGATCGTCCGCCAGGCGACGGGCTGGAATGCCAATCGCCCGCGGCTGTTCGATCCATCGGCGAAGCTCTTGGCGTAGCGGCTGGCGATCGCCTCTTTGCCGCGCGCCAGCTCCTTGCCGGAGGAATAAATGGCGTCATCGGCATAGACGGCCATGAAGCGTTCCAGCGAACCGCTGTTCCATCCGCCGGCACTGGCCGCCATCTCCGCCTCGATCGCTGCTTGCGGCGTCATGGCAGCGGCCGCCGTCGCCGCTATGGCGACCGGCGCCAGCAGTGCATGGATCATGCGCGATTCTCCTCCACCAGCGCCGCCAGGGCCCGCTCATCGAGCGGCCCCGCGCACAGGAAGCCCTGATAGAGCGTACACCCCTCCGCGGCGAGCAAATCACGCTCTGCGGCATTCTCCACGCCCTCCGCGATCGTCTGCAAGCCAAGCGCGCTGGCGATGGCCAGGATCCCGCGCACCACCGCGCGGGCGCGCGGCGCGCCCGTGATGTCCGTGGTCAGGCTGCGATCGACCTTCAGATAATCCAGCGGCAGTGCTTTCAGATAGGCAAGGCTGGAATAGCCAGTGCCGAAATCGTCGATGGCAACCCGAAGCCCCTTGGCGCGCAGCTGTTCCAAGCGTTCGGCAGCGAGTGGCAGGTCCGTGACGAAGCCGCTTTCGGTCACTTCCGCCGTCACCCGGCCGGGGGCAATCCTGGCGCGCTCCACAAGGTCGAGGAAGTGGCACACGAAATCCGATCGCGCCAGATCCGCCGCGGTCACGTTCACGGCCACGCGCAGGCTGGCGAGCGGACCCTGCCACGCCGCCGCCCGCGTCAATGCTAGCGATTGAATATGCTCCGACAGGGCGAGCCCCAGCCCCGCGCGATCCGCGGCCGAAAAAAGGGTGTTGGCCCCCAGCACGCCGTGGATGGGATGCTCCCAGCGCGCCAGCGCCTCGACGCCGGTTATTCGGCCGCTATCCAGCATGACCTGCGGCTGGAACAGGATGTCGATCTCGCGGCGATCGATGGCGCGGTGCAGGTCAGCCGCCAGGTCCAGCCCCGCCGCGGTTCGGCGGCACGGCGCGAAGCGGACATTGGCCCCGTCGCCCACCGCCGCCATCGTCAGCGCCTCACTGGCGCGTGCGACAAGCGATCGTGCTGATTCGCCAGTGTCCCGATGCGCAACACCGATGCGTGCGCCGAGCCGGGCCTCTGCCCGGCCAAGCGTGAAGCCGCGGGCAAGCGCGCCTTCGATGGCGGCGACACGCGCGCGTGCTTCCTCACCGCTTTCCCGCACGGCGACGACGAAGCGGGCGCCCTGATCGCGTTCGATTACTGCGGCCGCGGGCAGCACAGCCGCCAGCCGCGCCGCCGCCTCGCGCAAGAGCTGATCACCGGCCTCGCGCCCGAATGCGGCGTTTACCGTATCGAAGCGGGTAATCGCGACCACTGCCACGGTCGCGGGTGCGGCCGGATCGCCGGCGCCAAGGAACCGCGCCACCGCGCCCTCCGCCATCTCGCCCGCCCGCCGCATCCGTCCCGTGCCGCGCAGACGCCGCGCATATCGGCCGGCAAACCGCAGGGCGAGCGCCAGTGATCCGGTCGCCGCCTCGCTCAGCCAGACATGGGTGGCCCCCGCATCATAGGCCGCCGCGGCGCCGGTTTCGTCGACCACGATCGCCAGCAGCGCCTGCCGCGCGCTTGCCGCAACCGCCTCTGCCTCGGCGACCGGACGCGGATCGGCGCGCGCATCCACCAGCAGCACCTCGGCCCATTCGGCACCGGTACGCGTGTTCGCCGTCGCCACCAGGGGAGCAAGCGCCTCGCTGCCCTCGGCCAATGCTATTTCCACGATCTCGCCCGTCATCATGCCCACACTTGGGACCGTATGAGCGGCCGGGTCAGGCAGCAACTACGGAGCTGCCCTTGCCGCTGGCCTCTTCAGCCCCTAGCTGTTCCGTTATGGGAGCTACGCCCGACGCCTCCGCCCTTGTTGACGGTTTTGGCCGGGCGATCCGCTATTTGCGGATCTCGGTCACCGACCGCTGCGATCTTCGCTGCCGTTACTGCATGGCGGAAAAGATGACTTTCCTGCCGCGCAGCAAGCTGCTGGCGCTGGAAGAAATTGCGATCATCGCAGAACGGTTCATCGATTTCGGGGTGCGCAAGATCCGCCTGTCGGGCGGCGAGCCGCTTGTCCGGCGCGATGTGGTGGAGCTGGTGCAGCGTCTGGGCAGCCGTGTCGGGCACGGCCTGGACGAGCTGACCATGACTACGAACGCGACGCGCCTTGCCGATCATGCCGAGGCGCTGGCCGATGCTGGCATCCGCCGCCTGAACGTCAGCCTCGACAGCCGCGATCCTGCCTCGTTCCGCTACATCACCCGGCATGGCGACGTGGATCAGGTGCTCGGCGGCATCGCCGCCGCCAAGCGCGCCGGGCTGGCCGTCAAGATCAACATGGTCGCGTTGAAGGGGCTGAACGAGGACGAGATCGCCCCCATGCTCGATTGGTGCATCGGTGAGGGGCATGATCTGACGCTGATCGAAACCATGCCGCTTGGCGCCATCGATGAAGATCGTACCGACCGCTTCGTGCCGCTTACCGCCGTTTTCGATCGGTTGTCGGCAAGCCATCGACTTGAACGCGACGTGGTCGGCACCGGCGGCCCAGCGCGCTATTGGCGGGTGAATGGCAGCCGCACCCGGCTTGGCCTCATCTCGCCGCTTACGGCCAATTTCTGCGACGGCTGCAACCGCGTCCGCCTGACCACGGAGGGCCGGCTTTATTCGTGCCTCGGCCATGACGATCAGGTCGACCTCAAGGCGGCTTTGCGCGATGGCGGCGTGGCGGCGCTTGATGAGGCCATCCGTCTCGGCATCGCCGGCAAGCCGGCGCGGCATGATTTCCGCATCGAGCGCGGCGCCACACCGGCGGTTTCCCGACACATGAGCGTGACGGGCGGATGAGCGGTTATCAGCGGCGGGCATTGGTCGCCTCGCCAACCGCCCAGGCCCAGGCCGCTCGCGCCAGCCTTGCCGATGCGTGGGACTGGTGCACCATCGAGGAGGCCGATGTCGTCATCGCGCTCGGCGGTGACGGCTTCATGCTGCAAACGCTGCACACGCTGCTGGACATGCGGCGCGCCAATGTGCCCGTGTTCGGCATGAACCTCGGCACCGTCGGCTTTCTGATGAACGAATGGCGCCAGCATGATCTGGAAGAGCGTCTTTCCAACGCCCGCGCCTTCAAGGTGACGCCGCTGCTGATGACCGCGACGGGCATCGACGGCCGTGTCCATACGATCCCCGCGATCAACGAGGTCTCCCTGCTTCGCGAGACCCGGCAGACGGCGAAGCTGGAGGTGCGGGTCAACGACCGCGTCGTGCTGGAGGAGCTCGCCTGCGACGGCATCCTCGTGGCGACTCCGGCGGGTTCGACGGCTTACAACCTGTCCGCCCACGGTCCGATCCTGCCGCTCGGCTCCGCGATGATCGCGCTGACCCCGATCAGCGCCTTTCGCCCGCGGCGCTGGCGCGGCGCCATCCTGCCCGACAAGGCGCGGGTCGCCCTGCGCGTGCTCGATCCCGGCAAGCGCCCGGTCTCGGCGGTCGCAGACCAGCGCGAGATCCGTGACGTGGCGCAGGTGGACATCTCGATCGATCGCGCGCGTGAACTGACGCTGCTGTTCGATCCCGAACATGCGTTGGACGATCGGATTACAATGGAACAGTTCGTCGCTTGATCGCAGGCCCCGCGCGCCAGAGCCATGGGCGCGCCGATCAGGCCATAACCGGCCGAAAACTTCCGGGATCGGCCCGATAGCGGCCGTACGCACGCCTCCCCTGCCCATCCGAAGGCCGGAAGGAATGGGAATAGCGCGTCCAGATTGGAAGGTCCCTGGCTCCCCGAGTTGGATTCGAACCAACGGCCGCTCGATTAACAGTCGAGAGCTCTACCGCTGAGCTATCGGGGAACGCTGCGGGAGGCGCGTCTTTAGCCGGTATTTTTGGCGGTGCAAGCCCCGAAAATGAAAAAGGGGACGGCCAGCGGCCATCCCCTTCCTTTTTCGCGCGCTGGCGCGGGTTCAGGCGGCGTCGAAGCGACGGCCGGCCTCTTCCCAGTTCACCAGATCCCACCAGGCCTTCAGATAGCCGGGGCGGTCGTTCTTGTAGGTGAGGTAATAAGCGTGCTCCCACACGTCATTGCCCAGGATCGGCGTGCCCTTGTCCTTGGCATCGTCCATCAGCGGATTGTCCTGGTTCGGGGTCGAGGTGACCTTCAGCGCGCCGGACGAATCCTTGATCACCCATGCCCAGCCCGAGCCGAACTGGCCCGCGCCCTTGGTGTTGAAGTCTTCCTTCAGCTTGTCGAGCCCGCCATAGGCGTCGATCGCGTCCTTCAGCGCGCCGGTCGGCTGGCCGCTCTTCGACGGGCTTGTCATGATCTTCCAGAAGAAGTCGTGGTTCCAGTAACCACCGCCATTGTTGCGCACCAGCGGCGGCAGCGACGAGATCTGGCCCAGGATCTCCTCGATCGACTTGCCTTCCAGCTTCGGATCGGCGGCAACGCCCTCGTTCAGCTTGGCGGTATAGGCTGCATGGTGCTTGTCATGGTGGAAGGTCATCGTCTCCTTGGAGATGACCGGCTCCAGCGCGTCATAGTCGTAGGGCAGCGGCGGAAGTTCGAATGCCATGATGGGATCCTCCTTGTGGGGCTCGCGAAAGGAACGCGACGTCGCCCAAATGGCTCCGGCACGCTCGTTACGCAACCGGTGCGATCGGAAGTACGTCGGCCCGCCTGCAAGGCGTGCGCGAACGAGCTCCCACCCCGGTCCGGGCTAACCCGCCGCCCCGATCAGATCGTGTCGCCGAAGCGCATGGCGCAGTTGGTCGTAGCTTAGCCCCAGCGCATCCGCTGTCGCCCGCTGATTGTAGCGGTTGTCCGCCAGGGCGCGCGTCAGCAGTTCCTTTTCGAACAGCGCCACGCGGCTCTTGAAGTCGGACGGGCCGACGTCGCACGCCGCCACCTCGTCCCCCTCGCTCGTCGCGGCGCGCTGCTCCGGTGGCGCAGGAGCCAACGGCGCCGATGCCGCGACGGGAGCCGCCGCAGCCGGCGCACCGGTACTGCCCGGTCGATATGGCGACTGGAAGGGGTCGAACTCGATCGCCTCGATCGGCCCGTCGCGTTCCCAACGGTAGACTGCGCGCTCCACCACGTTGCGCAGCTCGCGCACATTGCCCGGCCAGCGATAATCGCGCAGCGCGTCCTGCGCCGGTGGCGAAAAGCCGTGCCAGCGATCCCAGCCCATTTCCGCCGCCATCCGCCGGCCGAAATGGTCGGCCAGGATCAGGATATCGCTTTTGCGCGCGCGCAGCGGCGGCAGCGTCACCACCTCGAACGACAACCGGTCCAGAAGGTCGGCGCGAAACTCGTGCCGGTCCACCTTGTCGGGAAGATGCTCGTTGGTCGCCGCGACGATCCGCACGTCCACGCGGAGCGGTCGGGAGGCGCCGATCCGAGTCACCTCGCCATATTCCACCGCGCGCAACAAGCGCTCCTGCGCGCCCATGGAGAGCGTGCCGAGCTCGTCGAGGAACAATGTGCCCCCGTCGGCCTCCTCGAAGCGACCGGCCCGCGTCTTGGTGGCACCGGTGAAGGCGCCCGATTCATGGCCGAACAGTTCCGCCTCGATCAGCGTTTCGGGCAGCGCCGCACAATTCATCACAACCAGCGGCTGGTCCCATCGCGGGCTGAGCCGGTGAAGCCGCTCGGCCACCAGTTCCTTGCCGGTTCCGCGCTCCCCAATCACCAGCACCGGCCGATCCAGCGCTGCTGCACGGCTGGCACGCTCCAGCGCGTCGAGGAACGCGCCCGACTGGCCGATAACCTGACTTGTCCGCTCCGCCATCGCCTGTCGCCCCGTTCACCTAAGCTTTGGCGCATCTCGCCAATGCTTGGCAAGACGTGTCTGACCCTCACAAATCACGCCGACGACCTGGCCATGCCAGGCTGATTTGGCCTTAAGTGCTTGTAGCAAGCCGACTTCTCTCGAACGCACCGGCGCACCCCAGCCATTCGCTTATGGTCGAAACAAAATTGGCACGCCCCATGCAAAGCAGTCGGCATAACCGCCCAGAGCGGTGGAAATCACCAGGTTCAGCAAGGAGACCCGCCATGACCCAGTTCGCACAGCTCGGCCGCAACATCGCCGCCATCGCCTTCGCCGTCGTGTTCAGCACCACCATGGTGATCGGCGCCGTCGGCCCGGCGGGCGGGGCCGCCCCCATCGTTCGCGCGGTGGCGTGAACGGCGCCGCCGGGGCGGGTCTTCCCTCGCTTCGCCCCGGCGGCAAGCCTATAAAAGGGCATCACCAGGAGTTTCGTTGATGGGCATCTTTTCCCGCACCCGCGACATTGTCGCCGCCAACATGGCGGAGCTGCTCGAAAAGGCAGAAGATCCGGCCAAGATGATCCGCATGATCATCCTGGAGATGGAGGAGACGCTGGTCGAGGTGCGCGCTTCCGCTGCACGGACGATCGCCGACATCAAGGAGATGCGGCGCCACATGACCAAGCTTTCGGAGATCGAGGCGAACTGGACGGAAAAGGCGGAACTCGCCTTGTCCAAGGATCGCGAGGATCTTGCCAAGGCGGCACTCATGGAGCGCCAGAAGGCGACGGACATGATCGAGCAGCTTCGGGCAGAGGTGGCGGTTCTCGATGATACGCTCCGCGGCTCGGAAGAGGACATCGCCAAGCTGCAGAACAAGCTGCGCGAGGCCCGCACCCGGCAGAACAACATCGCGACGCGGCTGGAGAGCGCCAACAACCGCTCCCGCCTGCGCGAGATGTGGAACGGCCCGCGGACGCACGACGCCTTCAGCCGCTTCGAGATGCTGGAACGCAAGGTGGACGAGGCGGAGGGGCGCGCCGATGCGCTTGGCCTGGGTGCCCTGCCCAAGAGCCTGGACGAGGAAATCGCCGAGCTGAAGGCCGCCGACAAGATCGATGCCGAGCTCGCCGCGCTGAAAGCGCGCCTGAAAAAGGATAATTGAGATGGAAGAGGTATTCGTACCTGTCCTTGTCGTCGGCATCCTCTTCATCGGGTTGCCGTGGCTGATCATGCACTATGTGACCAAGTGGAAGCAGGCGCCCGGGTCGATGACGACCGAGGATGAGGCTTTGCTCGATGAGCTCCACTCGCTCGCCCGCCGGCTGGAGGATCGGGTCAATACGGTGGAGCGCATCGTCGCCGCCGACAATCCCGATTTCCGCCCCGGCATCGCCGATTATCGTTCGGAACCCGATTACCGGCTTGAAGACCGGAACCTGAGGAGGAACTGATGGCCGACAACAGCCGCACCAAATTCTACCTCAACCGCCAGGATCGCAAGTGGAAGGGCGTCTGCGCCGGGATCGCCGACTATACCGGGATCGAGGTGCTTTGGGTTCGCATCGGCATGATCCTGCTGACCCTCGCCGGCGGCTTCCCCTGGACGCTCATCGCTTATCTGCTGATCGGCTGGATGGCGAGCGATCGCCCCGCGGATCTCTACGGATCGCCGGAAGACGCGAAATTCTGGCAGAATGTGCGCTCCAATCCGAAGCGCACCACGGCTGAAGTCCGCTCCAAGTTTCGCGAACTCGATCGCCGCCTGGCGGATATCGAAACTCATTACACCAGCCGCAATACGCAGCTTGCCGACGAGATCGAGCGCCTGCGCTGATCGATAGCAGCCTTCGGGAGAGGCACCATGGATTTCCACGGACCGTTCTTCGTACTCGCCATCATCGCGATTTCATGCGGGGCCTGGCTGATCAACAACTGGATCCGCGCGAAGCATGGCTATTCGATCAGCGACGATTGGGGCCGCAACATCGGCAAGGAAACGCCGGAAGCCGCCCGCAAGGTCGAGTTGCTGACGAACGAGAATGAGCGGCTCACCGGCATGGTGAGCCGGCTGGAGGAGCGGATCGCAGTGCTCGAACGCATCGCCACCGACCCCGCCACCCGCACCGCGCACGAGATCGAACAGCTGCGCAACCGCTGAGAGGAAAGGATTGCCATGACCGCTGCCGAAAAGATCCAGTTCTTCTCCGCCCTTGCGCCGGTGATCGCCACAGTGGGCGTCGCGGGGATGTTCGGATGGGTCGCCACCACCTGGATGCGCATCAGGAACGGTTATCCGCTCGATGGCCAATGGGGTCAGGCATACCCGAAGCGGGATGACGAGACGATCGAGCGGGTGAAGCTGCTGACACAGGAAAACGGTCAGCTTCGCGCCGAGCTGGGCGCGATCAAGGACCGGCTCCAGAACGTCGAGCGCATCGTCACCGACAGCGGCCACATGGTCGCGCAGGAAATCGAGCAACTGCGCACCCGCGCGAACTGAGGAGCAGGCACATGGGCAAATACGGCTTCGTCCTCATGTTCTTCATGATCGTTGTCGGCCTGCCAGTGATCTTCGGCGTCGCCTCCGACATGTTCCGCCGCTGGCTGAAGCACAAGGAGCGGATGGCGGAAGCGCTGAATGCGCAGACGGCAGAGAAAGCGGCGCAATATGCCGCACATACCGAGCGGCTGGAGCAACGGGTGCGGGTGCTGGAGCGGATCGTCACCGACAAGGGGATCCATGTCGCGGACCAGATCGAACAGCTGCGTGATCTTCCCCCGGCCAATCGCCCCAACTGACCCGAACTTTCGATAAGCAAGAGGATCTGAAATGCCCTGGTCTATCGTCTTCATGATCCTCGGGATCGTGCTGATCACCTCGCTGGCGCGGGTGTCCAAGGAGAAGTACCGCGCCATGGGCCGGGTCGGCGAAGGCGAGGCGCTGCCCCACGACGTGGTCGCCGCCCGCGACGAGATCCGGCAGCTGCGCGAGCGCGTGGCGGTGCTGGAACGGGTCATCACCGACAACCACGGCAGCGTCGATCTGAGCCGTCAGATCGAAGAACTGCGCGACCGCTAACGTCCGAACAAGGGAGCAGACATCATGTCCGACCCGAGCTTCTATCTCATCATGGCAACCGCCGCGCTCGCCGGCCTGGCGATGCTGATCTCTGCGGGGCTTGCCGGCTGGCGCGGCTGGCTCCGGCTGAAGGAGCAGGAACTGCGCCAGGATGCCGACGCGCGCACGCCGGTGCCGACCAGCGCCAGCGCCCGCATCGAGATCGCTGACCTGCGCGAACGGATCCGCAAGCTGGAGGCGATCGCCGCCGGGGTGGACCTCTGATCCACCCGCCAAGCCCGCATCTGGTTGCCGCCTCTCGGGCAAGCGGCTAGTCGCAAAGGCGATGCCAGAGACCTCGCCCGACCTCGCCGATATCCGCGACGAATATGAGTTCCTCGACGCCGACGATCGCTACCGCCTTCTCATCGATCTCGGCCGCGCGCTGGAGCCGATGCCAGCGGCGCTGAAGACCGATGCAACGCTGGTGCGCGGCTGCTCCGCTTCCGTCTGGGTCTATCCCACCCGCAGCGATGACGGCACGCTCCACTTCCTGGCCGACAGCAATGCGGCAATTACCAAGGGGATTATCGCCCTGGTCCTGAAAACGGTGCAGGACCGCGCCCCCGCCGACATCGCCGCCACCGACATCGCCGCCGCGCTCGCGCCCTTCGACCTCAAAAACCAGCTCAGCTCCAACCGGACTCAGGGCATTCCCAACATGATCGCGCTGATCCGCGAGACGGCGGCGCGTTACCTGTAACTGCCGTAAGAGCATGATCCTGCCAGTCTGATCCGTCTCCCCGGCAAAGGTCGGGGCTCAGTTGCGGAACAGAGCTGGCCCGCGAAGCGGCTGTTGCCAATTCTTTCCTCGCTGGCTCCCGGTCTTCGCCGTGGAGGTGTTTCCAGAAGCCTGCCTCGATCACACTCTAGCGCGCAGCTTCCGCGGTCAGCCGCCGGGCCAGCGCACGCTCTGACGCGGCACCATAGGCACGGCACGCGCCCGGCCGCGTCAGGAACCGCTCGGTCGCGCCATCCTGATCGGCATGGGCGCTGATCAGGATATCGCAGGGGATCGTCCGCATGACCTCGTGGCTGCGCCGAAAGCCCGCCACGACCGTCTCACCGGCCGCTGAGGTGTAGCGATATCCATCGGCGGACACCGGGTTCAGGCTGGAGGCAAAGACCAGCGACTTGCAGTTCTTCCCCTCGCACGACTGCCAGCTCCAGCTCATGCTGCCGGCCGTATGCCCCGGCGTCGCGCGCGCGGTGATCGCCACATTGCCCAGCCTCAGCACCTCGCCGTCGCTCATCGCCCGCACCGTTGCGAGATCCGGTGTCACCGCCGGAAAGCGACTATCATAGCCAAGTTGCGGATCATCCGCGGCCAGGCGCCCGGTTCGCAGCCCTTCTGCACCCCGCGCGCTCGCCACCACCGTGGCGCCGGTATCCCGCGCCAGCGCCGCAATGCCGCCGGCATGGTCGAAATGCGGCTCCGTGCTGAGAATATATTTGATGTCGCGCGGCCTGAAGCCGAGCCGGGAAACATTGGCGAGGATTGCCGGCGCCGCTTGCGGCAGCGCGCCGTCGATCAGGATCAGCCCCTTGCCCGTATCGATCAGCGCCACGCTGAGCCCGCCGAAGCCAACAAGATAGCTATTGCCGAACACCCTGATGGGGGGCCGCGGCGCCAGCCAGGTCGACTCTCGCTCGACAGCCAGCGGGCGCGTGAGCGGGTCGTCCCGCCCCTGCGCCGCCGCCGTGCACAGGAGGGCGGCCGACGCTGATATGACGCTGCGGATGAACATGATCGCATCTCCTTCGCCGCGACCATGATCCGCCCCGGCCGGCGCCACAAACGGTCTTAGCTCGACAGAGGCTTGAGAAAATTCGATGACAGCGCATGGATCGCGCCCAATTGCCGCTCAACGCCCTGCGCGCCTTCGATGCGGCCGCGCGGCATCTGAACTTTACCCGCGCCGCAATCGAGCTGTGCGTCACGCCAAGCGCGGTCAGCCATCATGTGGCGCAGCTTGAGCAACGGCTCTCGACCCGCCTGTTCAACCGGCTCCCCCGTGGCTTGGCGCTGACCGACGACGGCCATGCGCTGGTCCCGGTGGTCGCCGATGCGTTCGACAAGGTGGCGGCAACGCTGGATCGCTATTCAGGCGGCCGTTTTCAGCAGGCGCTGAACATCGGCGTGGTCGGCACCTTTGCCACCGGCTGGCTGCTGGAGCGACTGGACGGCTTCACCGCATCGCATCCGCACATCGACCTTCGCGTTTCGATCAACAACAATCGGGTCGACCTTGCCGGCGAGGCGCTGCACTTCGCCATCCGCTTCGGCGATGGCGCCTGGCACGGCACACACGCCGAACCGCTGCTCGATGCGCCGCTCGCCCCATTGTGCACGCCGGCCCTGGCGCAGCGGCTGCATTCCGCATCGGATCTGACGCGCGAGACGCTTTTGCGCTCGTATCGCGTGAACGAATGGGCCGGCTGGTTCGCGGCTGCCGGTGTCGCAGCCCCGGCCCCGCGCGGCGCGATGTTCGACAGTTCGGCGGTCATGGTCGCCGCGGCGGCGTCCGGCCTGGGGGTCGCGCTCGCGCCGCCCGCGATGTTCACTCGCGATCTCGCATCCGAGCGGCTAGTGCAGCCCTTCGCCACCACGGTCGACGCCGGCCGCTACTGGCTGACCCACCTTTTGTCGCGAAAGCTCGACCCCGCCATGCAGGCGTTCCGCGACTGGCTGCTCGCCGAGGCCCCGCGCTGACGTCGCTACCCGCCCGGGCTCTGCCTAGCCCAGTCGTTCCGTCAACAGCGCCACGTCTGCCCCTGCCGGCACCACCAGCCATTCGTCGGGGCGCCGCGTGTCGATCACCACCACCGCATTCTTCGGGCAGATGCCGAGGCACTTCACCTCCGCCACTCCCATGTTCGCCTTGCGTCCCTTGCCGAAGCCGGGCTCGCGCCGCAGCGCCTTGGCTAGCCGGTCACGCCCCTTCGGGCCAAAGCCGCCATCCACCTTCTTCGAACATTTGGCGCAGACCAGCACCGCGCCGCGCCACTGCGCCCTCGCCTTCTTCAAGCCGGCTTCCAGGTCCGCCGCTCCTCGGCGGCACGCAGCACCTCATAGGCGGCCTGGATCGCCTGAAAGCGCTTGGCCGCGTCCTTGTCGCCCGGCCGCACATCGGGATGGTTGGTCTTCGCCAGCCGCCGCCAGGCAAGCCGCACATCCTCGAACGTGGCGTCCGTTTCCAGCTCCAGCACCTCCAGCGCGCGCATCTCGTCGCGCGAGCGGCTGCCGTCGCCTGACCCAGCCCAGCTCTGATAGCGCGACTGTTCATAGCCTGAGGCATCGCGCCGCTCGGCCTGCTCGCGCGCGGCCGCCTCTTCGGCGTCCAGCCCTTCGAAGTAGTTCCAGCCGCGATTATATTCGGCCGCATGCGCCTGGCAGAAATACCAGCGCTCCGGGCTGTTGGGCGATTTGGGCGCCGGGCAATTCCCCGGCTCCTCGCAGCCGTGCCGGTCGCACAGCCGCACCTTGGTCGCCTCGCGCGCTGCGCCATATTCGCGCCAGCGGGGAAAGCCCCAGTCATTGGATCGGGAAGAACGCGCCATTCCCCGCCATCTAGCGATTGTAGGCCCGCGGTTAAAGGTGACACCAGAGGGCCTGTAAGCCGGGTTCTGTCCACCCTTTCGGGATGGGCGACCATTCCTCTTGGCGCGCCGTTGCCGACGCGCTCCAGCAACCAACCCGGGCAGCAGGTGGGAACACACCCCGGAGCTTTCGCCCCATGCCGCCCCTATTCGGTCTTGCTCCCGGTGGGGTTTGCCATGCCGCCGCCGTTACCGGAAGCGCGGTGCGCTTTTACCGCACCCTTTCACCCTTGCCCGGCCGAAGCCTTCATCCGAAGATTGGGCGGTCTGCTCTCTGTGGCACTTTCCCTGGGGTCACCCCCGGCGGGCGTTACCCGCCACCGTTGTTCCATGGAGCCCGGACTTTCCTCGGCGCGGCATAAGCCACGACGCGGCCGCCCGGCCCTCTGGTGTGGGCACGGGCTGTAGCGTGACGGCGGCGGAATGCAAACGGGCGGTTGTGCGACGGCGGATCTTTGAGTGGCAAGCGAACGCCCAGGTCTTGCGCCAACTTGAAGCGCCTCCCCGCCATCTCAGCCCTGCTTGCCGCCACGGCGACGCCGACCGGCCGCAACCTCGATTGAGGTTGGGAAAGAGCATGCAGAGTCCAGCCATTCTTGTGATGTTCATCCCATACGGGTTAGGCGAGCCCCCAATGGATTATTTGGGCAAGACGATGACAATGCGTTCGAACCTCGGCTGGAGCCTGCTCGGCGGAATGGCACTTGCCATGTCCGGCTGCGCCACGCCGCCCGCTCCCGCGCCGCTGCCACCCATTATCCAGGCGCCCCCTCCGCCGCCGCCTACGATGCCGGCCGGTGGCTATATCGGCATGAAGAGCGCGACCAAGCGCGCCGACGGCAAGTATGTCACGCCCAATCTGGACAATACCGATCAGGCCGCCGTCTGGCACTTACGCAACGCGTTGAACGTCGCCGCGCTCGGCTGCGACCAGGCAGGTGGCGGAGTCCTCGAGCATTATAATGCGTGGCTCAGGACGCGCGCCGCCGTGATCGACCGCTACTACCAGGCCTATATTCGCGAATGGCAGGCGCCCGGTTGGTGGGACTGGCAGCGTGTCTATGACGACAATCAGACGCGCATCTACAATTTCTATGCGCAGCCGGCGATGCGGGCGGCCTTTTGCGCCGTGGCACGCGAGGAGGTCGCGCAGGTCGCCCAGGTCGCCGATGATGATCTGCCGACCTTCGCCAGAGCGGCGCTGCTGCGCCTCGACCGCCCGTTTGTCGAATTCTATGCGGCTTATGACGCCTGGCGTGATTATTATCAGCCAGCCCCGCCATTGGTAGTCCCGCCACCGGTGGTGCAAGCCAGCGAAATACCCGTCGTGGTACCGCCACCCGTGGCGCAAGCCAGCGAGATACCCGTCGTGGTACCGCCACCCGTGGTGCAAGCCAGCGAAATACCCGTTGCGGTGACCCCGCCGGCCGCCGCCGAGACGCTGAGCGAAATTGAGCCGGTCGCGGCCGACACCGAGACACCGCCGACTCTCGCACCCGGCGACCCCCCGATCCCCGCGCCTCCCTCACCCCTCTGATAGGCCGCCGATTTCGGCACGTCAGTGGCCAGAAGGAAGCGCGGATCCGTCGATCATAACGGCGCCCCGTTGGCCGGGTGCGTGCTCCCGATCTGCGCCCCCGCACCACATGCTTTCCTCCGGCTCCATCTGCCAGCTTTCGTGGCCGTTTCGGACGGCCAAAATGGGTGGTAAGCGGACTGGCGGCTGCGGAGCGGGGGGAAAATAATTGGCCATAGGCTAAGATGCTAGCCGGGTAGAAGGCATCGATAAGTCGTTTACGACTGCGCGTAGTGTGCGGTTTGGGGCAGCGTTCGTCTGTGGGTCACATCCCAAGTCAGCAACGTAGATGTGATCAAGGCCGGGGCCAATCCAGCGGATCGAGATCATACCAGCATCGGTAACCTGCGGCGTGTCGGGCGGACAATTCTCCGATAGGAACCGCTTAGACGTTTCAGCCGTCGGACCCGAAGTAGGCTTGAACGCTGCGATACGGTCCAGCAATTGATCGTAGACAATACGATCGATCTTGAACGACGAAGGTGATTGCCCTTCCTTCTCGACGTGAACGACAGGCTCTCCGCTGCCATCCGCGTCTACTGCGACGCTCAAACCAGAGGTTCGCACTTCTACACTGGTGACCTGCGCGTTCGTCTTATCCGATCCGCACGCGGCGACGATTGCCGCTAGAACACAAATAACCAATGGCCGCATTTGGGAAGTATGCGGATGTGCCCGAATGGCGGCAAGTGGGCGGGAGCGGAATGTCGCAGATCGGTGGGCTTGGGTGGTTAGCGGTCGTTCCGATTTCTTGGATGGCCGAGAGCGGCGGCGGCTCCTGTGAGACACCCATCAAGCGCCTCGCGTTCGCGCGGGCTGAACGGCTCACCACGGCGGGAGTAAGCTCGTATCAGCCGCCGGCTCCCCTCGTCTGAAACATCGACGATGACGTGACGGACCGGATTGTCGAAACGCGCCGCTCGTCCTCCCGTGTCAGGCGGCTTCCGGTGACGCAGAGTGAGTCCGCCACCCCAATTCTGTCCAAGACACCAGTTAACCCAATCAAGCCGCTTCGATGTTGAGCCAGTGAACGCGAGACGGGAGGGAGCAGGATCTGCCGGTGCGCTGTGCCACGGAAGGAAGAACAGGATCGTGAAGAGGAGCAGCCCGCCCGCAACGAACCACGGCGTTGCCTGGTTAAACGGCACTGGTCCGCGAAACGCATAAGGGTCGGGCCGCATCGCTTGACGATACCATCGCGCTATACCCGCGCAACGTCTGCTTTTGGGCGGAAGCTGCCACCCGAACAATGTCATCCCCGCGAAGGTGGGGATCCATAAACTTTGTCTTCGCGAGAGATCCACACGTCACGTTCACGGATTCCCGCCTACCGGGGAATGACGGCACGCATCAGTCGCACCCGACCAGGTGCCCTCCAGAACTCGAAGCAGAAACTTTCCTCAATCATCCCCCTGCGGCTTCGGTAACAGCAGCGCGAGGAGGATCATCCGGCATTCCGCATCGATCTCGCCATCGATCAGTTCCGGGCGGAAGCGCCGCTGAAAGGCGATGATCGCCGCCATCTTGTCGCTCACGTCATAGCCGAAGCGCTCCAGCGCCAGCAGGAACGCGGCCTCCCCCCACATTGGGTCCATCAGGTTCTTCGTCGGCCGCGGCAGCGCCAGCCGCAGGCGCGCCAGTCTGCCCCAGGGGAACAGCTCGCCCGGATCGCGCTTCCTCGCCGGGGCGATGTCCGAATGCGCCACGATGTTGCCGCGCGTGATCTCGTACCGGTCCTTGATCTCGTGGACCAGGCGGATCACCGCATCGACCTGCGCGTCGGGAAAGGCGCGATAGCCGAACTCATGCCCGGGATTGACGATCTCGATCCCGATCGAGGCGGAATTGACGTCCTCGATGTCGCGCCAGTGCGAGCGGCCGGCATGCCAGGCGCGCTTTTCCTCCGGTACCAGCCGCGCCACCGTGCCGTCCTCGTCGACCACATAATGCGCTGAAACCTTCGCTTCAGGATCGCGCAGCCGGGCAAGCGCCGACGCCGCATCCACCATGCCGGTGTAGTGAAGCACGATCATCGTGATCGGCAGCTTACGGTCGTCGAAATTCGGCGATGGCGCCTCGATTGGCGTCATGGTTACTCCTGCGGCCCCGCGGTAGGTTGGCCGACCCTAGCACCGCAGGCTGCCGCCCGGCTATGGCTATGCCGATCCGCCCCCGTCGGTCAGTTCATAGAGGCCGCGAAACCTCTTGCTCGGCGCGAAGCGGCTTGACTGGCCGATCACCGTCTCACCCGCGCCAAGCATCAGCAGGCCGCCCGGCCGCAGGCTCCGCGCGATCGCGTCGAGCACGCGCGGGCGCAGATCCGGCGCGAGGTAGAACAGGACGTTGCGGCAGAAGATGCCGTCGAACCCGCCGGCGGGCGGTGGGTCCAGCACCAGGTTGCTGCGCCGCCAGATGATCCGGCGGACCAGTTCCTGCTGCGCCACCCAGTCCGAGCCATCCTGTTCGAACCAGCGCAGCATCCGCCGGATCGGCAGCCCGCGCTGGATCTCGAACTGCGAATAGCGGCCGCTTCGGGCGCGGCTGATCGCCAGCGCCGACACATCGGTCGCGACCAGCTCGTGCACGACGTCGCGCTCCCGGAGCGCCATTGCCAGCGACAGCGGCTCCTGCCCGGTCGAACAGCCGGCGCACCAGATCCGCGGCGTGCCGGTCGCGACGGCGGTGATCGCCTCGGCCGCCGCCTCGATGGCGCCAGCGTCGCGGAAGAAGGATGTTTCCTGGTTCAGCAGCGCATCGACGATCCGGTCGGCCAGCGCGGTATCGCTGCCATCGCGTACAACCGCCATCAGCTCGTCGATCGAGCCCGCGCCGCGTTCGGCGGCGATCGGCTTCAGCGCCGTATCGATCCGCCACGCGCGGTTGGCGGCGATCCGCTGCCCGGTGCGCGCTTCCAGCAGCGCGGCGAGCGCGGCGAGCGTGATGGCGCTTGCCTCGCCCTGCCCAGGGAGCGGTGCGGGAACCGGTGCGGGGCGGGCGCCACGGTTGCCGATCACAGCGCGGCGCTCTGCTGGCTGGCGATGAAGCGCCCGATCGCCTCCGGCGTCTGCACGGCATGGGCAAGACCCGCCGCCGCCACGGCGCCCGGCATGCCCCACACCACGGAGCTTGCCTGATCCTGCACGATCACCGTGCCACCCGCGGCGCGCACGCGCCTTGCCCCGGCAAGGCCATCGCGCCCCATGCCGCTGAGCACCACCGCCAGCAGGCGCGGCCCGAAGCAATCGGCGAAGGTTTCGAACATCGGATCGACGGATGGCATGTTGCCGTTCGCCACCACGGCGCGGCTCAGCCGGATCGCAGTTCGTCCGCCCGGCAACGGCGTCGCCGTGACATGCGCGTTGCCTGGCGCGACCAGGATCGCGCCTTCGCCAAGCACCATGTCGTCCGCCGCCACGTCGCACCTGCGCCCGGTTGCGGCCGCCACCTGCCCAGCGAAATAAGGGATGAAGCCGGCCGGCAGATGCTGCGTAATCACGATTGGCTTGCGGAACCTGGTCGGAAGCGCCTGCAACAGGCTGTTCAGCGCATGGATGCCGCCTGTCGAGGCGCCGATCGCGACCACGTCGAAGTCATGCGGCGCGGTCGGCTGCGGCGCCGGGGCCCGCACCACCGGCTCCGACCGTTCTGCAAGGCGCACGAGCTTTTCCGCCAGCGCCGCCGCAAAGCCGCCGGAGGTGACGCTTCGTCCGGGCTTGACCAGCGTATCCGCCGCCCCCAGCGCCAGCGCCTCGATCGTCGCGGCCGCCCCTTCGCCTGCCGCCGATGAGACCACCAGCACCTTGGCGCCCGCTCCCGCGGCGATGATGTCCGGAAGCCCGGCCAGGCCATGAACGCCTGGCATTTCGAGGTCCAGCAGGATGACGTCCACCGTTTCCGCCGCCAGGAACCGCAAGGCGCTGGCGATGTCCGCCACCGCAGCGGCAACCCGGCACGCGGCCGAGTCCTCCACCATCCGCGTCAGCACGGCGCGCGCGACCGCCGAATCGTCGACGATCAGCACGTGCGGGCGTGCGCTCGCCGGCGCCGCTGACAGGGCCTGGGGCCGTGACATGGCGTTCAGGCGACGCCGACGATCTGGAGCTTGCTCGCCAGTGTCTCGCGGTCGAACGGCTTCATGACATATTCGTCCGCCCCCGCCTCGATCGCTGCGCGGATATGGGCCATACCGTTTTCCGTGGTGCAGAACACCACCTTGGGGCGCGGCGAAATGTCGGTTTCGCGAAGCGCGCGCAGGAAATCCATGCCGCTCATCACCGGCATGTTCCAGTCCAGCAGGATTACGTCGGGCGTGCTGGAGAAACAGGCGTCAAGCGCCTCCTGACCGTCACCCGCTTCGGACACGGAGAACTCCAGGCCCTCCAGGATGTGTCGCGCAACCTTTCGGATCACCTTCGAATCGTCAACGACGAGACACGACCTCATTTTTGAACCTCATCATTGCCTGTCCCATCCATTATGGCGGGAAAAGCGTAAGAACGGTGTTAACCGGCCGCGACAATCGTCCCGATGAGGCGGGCGATATCGATCACCAGTAGCGGCTCGCCCCCACGCTCGGCCGATCCGGTCGTCACTTCCGCCCAGCGATGGCCAAGCGAGAGGCCCGGCGGCACTGCCTCCACCTCCAGCGGCGCCACGTCCTCCAACGTGTCGACCAGCACGGCATGATGGTGGCCATCGACCACGGTGATGATCGCGCGGCGCGCATCGTCGGCCGGGGGCGGCAAGTCCAGCAACCGCCAGGTATCGATCACCGTCACCACCCGGCTGCGCAGCGCGGTCAGCCCGCGTACCGCCGGATGCGCGCGCGGCGCGTCGATGATCACCGAGATATCCACCACCGAATCCACCGCATCGGCCGGAACCGCGATCGCGCGGCCGCCGACATGCGCCAGCAGGTGAAGCGTGTCGGTCATCGCGCCGCTCCTGCCTTCAGCGCACTGGCCAGCGCGGCCGAATCCAGCAGCGGCCATCCGGTGTTCGGATCCCGCGCCAGCCTCACCACCTGCCCGCTCGCCGGAACATCGTCGCCGATCCCCAGCGTCACCGTTGCGCGCTCACCCGGTGCCAGTTGGCGCGCCACGCGATAGCCCGCGGCTTCGATCAACGGGCTCAGCATCGCCTCCATCCACGCGCTGTCCGCCCCCTGCATCAGGCAGATCGGCGGCGATCCCGCGGTCGACGCCCGTGGCACGGCGATGTGCAGCGGATCCATGACTTCGATCGGCTCACCGTCGATCACCAGAATGCCGCTAACGCCAGGATCCGCCGATGGCAGGAGCTCCTCGGTGAAGGTGACGATGTCGAGCGCCCGCCGCACCAGATAGCCGGTCGCTGTGTCGGCACCCGGCAGCATCAGCACGGCGAGTTCCCCGTCCGTCGGCGGCTGGTCGGCGTCCACGGACAAAGCCACCAGATCCTCGCGCGCGGTCGCCCACCATCGACCGCCCGCGTGGCGGAGGGATGCCGCGTGCACCGCCTCGATACGCTCCACTGCTACAAGCGGAATCATGCGCCGATGCCCGTCAAGCGCCTCGAACAACAATGCCGAGGTGCCTTCCGCCACCGGCTCCTCCGGCTCCGCCTCCACTTCCACGGCGCGCTCGAAGGAAACGCCGGCAGCCGCCGCCACGCCTGCGCAATCCAGCAGCAGCAGCGGCACGCCCGTATCCGGCAGCATCTGCCCGGCATAAAGACCGGCCGCCATCACCGCCGGCGCAACCGGCTTCACCACCAGTTCCTGCGTGTCGTCCACGCTGTCCACGCCTAGCGCGAAGCTGCCGCTGGACAGATTCACGATCATCAGCATGTCGCCCGGGCCGTCGCTTGTCCCCAGCACCTCGCCCAGCTGCACCACCGGCAGGCGGCGACCACGCACCGTTGCCAGTAGGGCGTCGCCCACCGTGTCGATCCGCACGGCTTCGGACTGAACCGCCAGAATTTCCTCAACCGCCTGCCGGGGCACGGCATAGCGGCTATCGCCTGCGCCGATGATGACGGCTGACAGGATGGCCAGCGTCAGCGGCACCTCGATCGTCGTCGTCAGACCACGGCCGGGGATGTTGTGCAGCCGGATGCTGCCGCCGATCTGTTCGACGTTGGTGCGAACCACGTCCATCCCGACGCCGCGTCCCGACGTCGCCGTCACGTCGTCACGCGTCGACAATCCGGGCTCGAAAATCAGGTCGAGGCGCGCCCGCTCGCTCAACGCGTTCAATTCTGCCGCGCGCGCCGGCTCCTGCTCGATGCGCTTTTTCACCAGCCGGGCGGTATCGATGCCGCGCCCGTCGTCGCATATCTCGACAATGATCCGATTGCCCGACTGCCGGGCAACGATGGACAACCGCCCCGTTTCCGCCTTCCCGGCGCGCCGCCGTGCCTCGGGTGCCTCGATGCCATGGTCGATCGCGTTGCGCACGATATGCACCAGCGGATCACGCAGCAGCTCAATCATCTCGCGATCAAGCTCGACCTCCGCGCCATCGATGGACAGCGACACCTGCTTGCCCAGCGTGCCTGCCGTGTCGCGCACCAGCCGCGGCAAGGCGGAAAAGAGCGATTCGATCGCCTGCATCCGGGTCCGGGTGACGGTGTCACGCAGTTCCGATACGGTCAGCGACAGGCGGTCAATGGCGCTCTCGAGCGACGGATCGCTGCTTTCGCGCAGTCGGCGGGCAAGCTCGTTGCGCGCCAGAACCATTTCCGACACGCCGTTCATCATCCGGTCGAGCAGGTCGACCGACAGGCGTATGCTGCGCGTCGCAGCGCGTGGTGCGGTCACGTTTGCGGCATTGGCGGTCACCAGCTTCAGCGGCGCCGCGGCCGACTTTCCCTCGAGCGCCGCGAGCAGCAGTTCCTCGCCGCTGTCATCCAGCCCGGCACCCGCATCGATCGCCTCGACGATCTCCCCGATCCGATCGATGATCGCGAGTACCGCCGATACGAGCTGCGGATCGGGAGACCGCTCACCCGACCGCACCGTCTGAAGCACGTCCTCTGCCGCATGGCTAAGCCGTGCGAGCCTCGGCAGGTCCAGAAAGCCGCAACTGCCCTTTACGGTGTGAACGAAACGGAAAATGGCGTCGAGCCGCGCCCGGTCGGACGGATCGGCCTCCCACGCGACGATCTCGCCCGACAGGGCGCCGAGCGTCTCGCGCGTTTCCGCGATGAATTCCTGCAGCAGATCGTCCATTGCCCGCCGGCCATGGACCGGAACGGGTAAATGCCTGGTTTACTGTGGACGCATCGTAGCGCCGAACAGCAGCACATTCTCCGCCGGGGCGCTGATCATCACGCGCCCGTCCGCCGCCTTTACCATTTCGTGCACCAGAAAGGCCGCCGCCGCGCGCGGCGTGATCGCGTCCGATGCCCGCCCCTCGACCAGCGTGGATCGCAGTTCTTCGTCCAGGGTGATGCGCGGGCCTTCCACCTTCAGGACGATTTCGATCGCCGCGTCATTCGTCTCGCTGCCGATGTCCAGCGTGCCGCCACGCACCAGCGAGTCGCCGGCGATCATCGCCAGGTTCAGCAGCACCTTGATCGCCGTCTTGGGCAGCATCGGCTCTTCCACCAGCCAATTGACCTGAAGCCGCTTGGTTTCGCCGAACAATCCCTCGATCGCCTGTTGCGCCTCGCGCGTATCAACCGCCTCGCCGAAGCCACCGGCCGCGCCAAAGGCCAGCCGGAAGAATTTCAGCTTGGCCGCAGACGTCCGCGCGCTTTCCGCCAGCAGTTCCATGCACCGCTCGCGCATCGCCGGATCGGTCTCGTCGGCGAGCAGCTCCAGCCCGTTGTTGAGCGCCCCGATCGGCGACAGCAGATCGTGGCACAAGCGCGAGCAGAGGAGGCTTGCGAACTCAACGGGATCGATCGTCATCACTGCTCCATGACTCACCCGAGTCTAGGGCGCAATGGCGAGCGCGACCGGATCAAAGCGGCCGTGCACCGCTCCGTCGCTTGATGCCCGCCACGCGGTCAGGTCCGATCCTGCCACGATCAGCCAAAAGGCACCATCGGCCGCCGCCTGGACGGCATCGGTGGCCGATGGTGCGGCGATGCCGGACGGGTGGGAGTGGTAATGACCGATGACCTGCGGCCCGCCTGCCCGTGCCCGGCGCAGCGCGCGGAACAGGGCGGCAGGATCGATCTCAAAATGAGTAGCCGGTGTTGGATGGACGTTCGCGCATGGCTCAATGGCGTCCACGTCGTTATCATTGCCCAGAAGCAGCCCGCAGGTTTCGACCGGAAAACGCATCGTTTCCGCAATGATCCGGGCAGCCAGCGATCTTGAAATCCGGAGCGTCATATCCATCTACTACACCTAATGGACCGGGGGGTTTCCGTCATTCAAGCGATCATCGCTCCAGCTGCCGATGGCTGGCGGCTGGATCGCGCCCTTGCGGATGCCGTGCCTACCCTCTCGCGCGAGCGGCTCAAGGTTTTGATCAACGCCGGTCATGTCGAACGGGATGGCGTGCTGGTGCGTGATCCGGCGAAGCGCGCATCGGCGGGCGAGGTGTTCGCCGTCGCCGTGCCCGCGCCCGCGCCGGCGCACAACGAGGCGCAGGACATTCCGCTCGTCGTCGCCTTTGAGGACGATCATCTGATCGTGATCGACAAGCCCGCCGGGCTCGTCGTCCATCCCGCGGCCGGCAATCTCGATGGTACCCTGGTGAACGCGCTGCTGCATCATTGCGGCGGTTCGCTTTCGGGGATCGGGGGCGTGGCGCGGCCGGGGATCGTCCATCGGATCGACAAGGATACGTCCGGTCTGATGGTGGCCGCCAAGACCGACCGCGCGCACGAAGGGCTGGCGAAGCAGTTCGCGGCGCACTCGATCGACCGCCGCTACAAGGCAATCGTCGGCGGCTATCCCGTGCCGCCCGCCGGCACCGTGGATGCGCCCCTCGCCCGCTCGCCGCATAACCGCAAGAAGGTGGCGATCGTCGCGAACGGCAAGCGTGCCGTCACGCATTACCGCACCGAACATCGGCTGCGGGAGGCTGCGCTGGTCGAATGCCGGCTGGAGACCGGCCGCACCCATCAAGTGCGCGTCCACATGGCCTCGATCGGCCACGCCTTGCTGGGCGACCCGGTCTATGGTAGAACAAAACAAGCTCACAAGCGTCAACTTGATGAACTTTCATTCTGCCGACAGGCGCTTCATGCCGCCCGGCTCGGCTTCGTTCATCCGATCACAAGTGTCGCTTTGTCGTTCGAAAGCGTGATGCCTGCAGACATGCAGGAACTGTTCAGTCAACTCGACGTATAGGGTGAAAGCGCCTCGCTGTTGCGCGACAGGCGTTTCCCCGGAAAGGGAGATTGTAATACCATGGCAAGCGGCAACGTCCCTGCGACGATCCCCGCACTCGGCGGCGAGCAGAGCCTCAACCGCTATCTCGCCGAGATCAAGAAGTTCCCGATTCTGGCGCCCGAGCAGGAATATATGCTCGCTAAGCGTTTCCAGGAGCATGGCGATCCGGAGGCCGCGGCGCAGCTCGTCACCAGCCACCTGCGTCTCGTTGCCAAGATCGCGATGGGCTATCGCGGCTATGGCCTGCCGGTGTCCGAGCTGATCAGCGAGGGCAACATCGGCCTGATGCAGGGGGTGAAGAAGTTCGAGCCCGATCGCGGCTTCCGCCTCGCCACCTATGCAATGTGGTGGATCCGCGCGTCGATCCAGGAATTCATCCTGCGCTCGTGGAGCCTCGTGAAGATGGGCACCACCGCCGCGCAGAAGAAGCTCTTCTTCAACCTGCGCCGCATGAAGGCCCGGCTCGACGCGTTCGAGGACGGCGATCTCACGCCGGAGAACGTGCAGAAGATCGCCACCGATCTCGGCGTGACCGAGGCGGATGTGGTCAGCATGAATCGTCGCATGGCGATGGGCGGCGATACGTCGCTCAACGTCTCGATGCGCGAGGATGGCGAAGGTCAGTGGCAGGATTGGTTGCAGGATGATTCGCCCCTGCAGGATCAGGTGGTCGCCGAGGCACAGGAAGCCGACGTGCGCCACGACATGCTGGTTAGCGCGATGGACAACCTCAACGATCGCGAAAAGCACATCCTGACCGAACGGCGCCTGACCGACGATCCCAAGACGCTGGAGGAACTGAGCCAGGTCTATGGCGTCAGCCGCGAACGGGTTCGCCAGATCGAGGTGCGCGCCTTTGAGAAGCTGCAAAAGGCGATGATGAAGATCGCAGGCGAAAAGCGCCTTCTGACCGCCTGAGGATCGACAACCGTGCTTCGAATCGGCGAAGCACGGTGCGGTCCGGTGCGAACCCAGATGCGGACGGGGCATTGATGCCGCACTCGCCGCATCTGTGATCCTGTCCTAAGACCCTTATCATGTGGCGGGACATCAAGCAGCTTTATGCCGACAGCGCGGCGTTCGCGCAGGCATTGCCGATCCTCTTTTCCATCCCAATGCTCATCGAATTCGCGCAGCACGTGGTGGAGATCGACATCGGCTTTTACCGTCACGGCCTCACCGCCGCCGCCGCCTTCGATCAGCGGCGCCTCGCACTGGGCTTTGCGAAGGTGCTGGCGCTTCTGCTTCCCGGTTATTGGTTCGTACGCTTCATCGCGTCACGCCGCGACGCCGGTTTTGCGAAGCGGATCGAGCGTCCTGCGGCCACTCTGTTCGCGGTGCAATTCGGCCTCCAGGCCATGTTTCAGTGGCTGGCGCTGTTCGGCCCGCCATTCGGCATAACGTTGGGGCTCGGACCGCGACTGTCGAACTACGCGCAGCTGGCAGCCACGATCGGGGTCAGCGTCATCGGCGTTTATCTCAGCGCCTGGCTCGTCGCCTGGCCACTCGGCAATCCCCGGATCGGCCCGTTGCGGTCGATCGCCATCATGGCGGGCAGCTTTTGGCGAACGGTCGGTTATATGGTGGCGGGTACAGTGCCGCTGATGTCGCTCCACTATCTGCTCGGCTACGGTGCGCTCGGCAGGCCTGAGCCGCTAGTCTGGGCGATGATGGCTGTTGACGCGCTGGTGGTCGGGGTGCTCGCGCTCACCACAAGTGGCGCGGTGTACCTTGGCGCTCGTCATGCGTCCGAACGCCGGAATGTCGACCTAACAGGGCGAGCAAAGGCCGCTGAGTTCGGACGTTGATCAGCGGCGATGTTCTCGGAAATAATGATCGCCTGGTACGCAGCAGGGTGCGACCCCGAAGGGTGACACGGCGTTGAGCACAGGCGCAATTGCTGCCATTCGCAGTGGTTCGGCGCGACAGGCGATGCGCTGAGGAAGAGGATTGATCGTGGCGTTCGGCGATATTGTTCAAGGCAGCCTGCAGGACTTTGTCAACATCGACCGCTTCGACACGGAATTGTGCGTCTTCATCCATATTCCAAAAACCGCAGGCTCGTCGCTCTCCACGGAACTGGATCGCATGCGACCACCCTATCACAACATCCATCGCAAATACTTCTACGGTGACACCGTCACGTTTTCGCGCATTGAGGATGAAATCGCAGCGGTGATCGACAGCGGTGCTCTTGCCGACGCACGATCCTGTTCGGGCCACTTTTCCTGGACGCTCGCCGCACCGATTCGCGCCGCACGACCTGATGCGCGTGCCTTTACCTTCCTGCGGGATCCAGTGAAGCGGGTGATATCGGACTATCGATATTCACGGACTCCGACCCACCCGACCTACAAGGAGACGATCGAGCGTTTCCCTACCATCGAGAGCTATATCGAAGCGCCCGAAACCCAGGACAAGATGGCCCGCTTCCTCATGCCCGGCGATGTTCGCACGCCTCATGAGATCGATACCTTCATCAGCACCAATTATGCTTTCGTCGGTCTGCTCGAAATGTATCCGCTATCCTTTAACATCCTGTCCCTCCTGCTCGGACATGATCGGATGCCGTCCGAGCACAAGCGCAAGACGGAAAACACCGTCGACAATGCGGTGGATGAGACGCCTCGCCTTCGCGCGATGATCGCGGAATGCAATCAGCGGGATACAGTCTTGTACGACATTGTTCGCCACAAGTTGCTCACGGTGCGGGATGATTGGCGCGCTATGCGGGAGCAGAGCCGCCCCGCGGCCTGATCCCTTTCCTATTCAGCCAGCGCTCTGTATCGCAAACCTGACGGGCCCAGCGGGGCGATACCGGCGAGTTTATCATGGGTTTGATACGTTTCGATCCGTCGTCCGATTACGTGATCTTCTTCGCCAGCATGCTGGTTCTGCTGATCGTCACCACCATCGCGCTTGAGCGGGCCTCCCCCAGCCGTCGAAAGGCACGGCGCCGCGTTCGCCGTGGGCATGGCGATCAGGTCGGCGAGCTCATCGACTGATCAGCGACCTTCCTGCCGCCCCGACGCAGTCCGCCGACATCTCCGCTCCGACCGCTCGCCTGGCACGGATCGAGACGATCGATGCCGTGCGTGGTGTTGCGGTGATGGGCATCCTCCTGCTCAACATCGTCAGCTTCGCCCTGCCGCGCTACGCCTATGTGGATCCGACCTTCTATGGCGGGGCCACCGGGGCGAACTGGTGGGCCTGGGCCGCGACCTTCGTGATCGCCGATGGTAAGATGCGCGGGCTCTTCACGATGTTGTTCGGGGCCTCGACCGTCATGATTGCGGAGCGCACGCTGGCGCGGCGCCGTTCACCGGTGCAACGCCATTATGCGCGCATGATCAGCCTGTTCGCGATCGGCATGGTCCACGCCTATCTGATCTGGTCGGGCGACATTCTGGTGCTCTACGCGCTGTGTGGAAGCATCGTGTTCGTCGCATGGAGGTGGGACACCTCACGTCTCCTCGCCATCGCAGCTCTGCTGATGGCGTGGCAACTGGCCAACGGCGCGCTGGATTTTGCCGCGGCCCGTTACTTTCAGGAGCGCGCAGCAGCTTCCGACGCACCGGCCTCCGTTCGCGCCGAATGGGCTAAGTATCGCAGCGGTCTGGATCAGCTGCGCGCGGATCGGTCGGCCGAGTTGCAGGCATTCCGTGGCGGCTGGGGTGACGTGCTGCCGATGCGGATCGCCATGACGGCAGAGGCGCAACGGACGGCGCTCCCCCGCACGATGCCTGAGACGATCGCCTTCATGCTGCTGGGCATGGTCCTTTTTCGCAGCGGCTTCTTCAGCGGCCTCTGGGCAAGCGCGGCGTACCGATCCGTTCTCCTGTTCGGATATGGTATCTGTCTGCCGTTATATCTGCCGCTCATTCAGTGGATCGATGGCACCGCGTTTGACCCCATCACATTGCTGCTTTCGGAGCCGCTCCACCTTGTTCTCCTGCGCCCCGGTGTCACGCTGGCCCACGCTGCCCTCATCATCCACTTCGCCCAGCTAAAATCTGGGCGCCGGATCGTCGCAGCGCTAGTCGCAGTGGGTCGCACCGCATTCAGCAACTATCTGGGCTCCAGCCTCATCGGCACATTTCTATTCTGCGGGTATGGGCTAGGCTGGTTCGGTGAGCTTGATCGCTGGCAGCTCTACCCGGTCGTTCTTGGTATTTGGGTATTGATGCTTCTCTGGTCGCCCTGGTGGCTTCGGCGGTTTTCGTTCGGTCCCTTCGAGTGGCTCTGGAGGTCGATGTCGGAGGCCCGCTGGCAAGCAAATCGCAATTGATCGCACGTCCTGTTGCGAACCACCCGCAAAAGCTCTTGCGAGCTCCTCGCACTAGCGGTAGGTGATGAGACGCAAGAAGGAGTGGTTCATGGTTGTCTGCGTTTGCAACGCCATTCGGGAATGCCAGGTTCGTGAAGCCGCCCGCGCTGGATCTACAACTGCCTGCCAGGCTTACCAATCACTCGGACGTCAGCCAAAATGCGGCCAATGCACGCCGTTTGCGCGAGCGATTATCGATGAAGAGCGTGCTGCTGCGTAACACTCGCAGCTTCTAAAATCGGCAGAAATCCGCCGTTTTTTCATTGCTAAGCCACGGTTCGCCACGGTAAAGACGTGGCTAACACGGAGGCATTGCAATGAAGGGCGACGCGCGCGTCATCGAGTTTCTGAACGAGACGCTGAAGAATGAACTGACGGCAATCAACCAATATTGGTTGCACTACCGCCTGCTTGAGCATTGGGGCATCAAGAAGCTCGCCGAATACGAGCGGCACGAATCCATCGACGAAATGAAGCACGCCGATTGGCTGGCGGAGCGCATCCTGTTCCTGGACGGCCTTCCGAACTTTCAGCTGCTCGGCCGCCTGCGCATCGGCGAAACGGTGGAGGAAGTGCTCAAGGCTGATCTCGCAATGGAGATCGAGGCCGTTGCACAACTCAAGGCCGCGATTACCTATTGCGAAGAGGTCAAGGACTTTGTCAGTCGCGACCTGTTCACGCGCATCCTCCTCAGCGAGGAAGAGCATGTCGATACGCTAGAACGGCAGTTCGAGATGATCGAGCGCATGGGCCTGCCCAATTACATTCAGCTCAACGCCGAGGCGGACAAGCCGCACGGCTGATATCGGATCTTCGCGCGGGCGTGAACGGCACGTCCGCGCGGAGCCGCCAATACGGCACCATCAAGCGCTCCTCGTCAGCCGCGGCCGAACCCGCCAGGCACGGGGCGTCTTCCAAAACCGGTAACGGGCCGACGAACCGGCGTCGGATCTGCTTCGCGGTCCAGCGCCGCCAGCGTGCTTGTAAACAGCGGCCGCAACTCGATCACATCTTCCAGCACCGCCTCCGGCGTGTCGCGGCTCTCCACCAGGTCCCGGGCCATGAATTCGATCTTTTCGGCCAAATCGGCCAGCGGAAAGGCGCCGAACTGACGCGCCTCTCCTTTCAGTGTATGAGCCGGAATCACGAGCCCCGCCGCATTGCCAGCGCGCAGCGCGTCCTCGATGGCAGCCACCGACTTTGTGCCATCCTCGCGAAAGTAACCGAGTATCCGGGGCAGATCAGCGCCAAGCTCCCCCTTGGTCTTTGCGAACGATGGCCAGTCCACCAGAGTGCTACCTTCGAACGACACGATCTTGCCCCCACAGCAGGTCACGAAGCAGCCGGACGCTTCCCCTTCACCAGCCTAACAGGCCATTGGTAAACAATAGATAATCAAGAACCGCCAAATGGATTTTTCGGCGCGCGAAGCGTCAATCGGATTGGAACTGCACCGAAGCCCAGATCGCGACGTAGCGAATTGACCAGATAGCGCTCATAGCTGGCGGGCAATTGATCGACCCGCGTGCCGAATACTACGAAGCTCGGCGGCCGCGACTTAACTTGTGTCACATAGCGCATCTTGATTCGCTTGCCGCCCGGCGCTGGCGGAGGGTTCGCCTCGATGGCGCGCTCAAACCAGCGATTAAGCTCGCCGGTCGGCACCCGGCGCGACCATGCCTCCCGCGTCTCGAAAGCCGCGGACAGCAACTGATCGATGCCGCGTCCGGTCATGGCGGAGACAGTGATCAGGGGCACGCCCTTCACCTGGCTAAGTCCGTCGCCCAGCGCCGCCTTGACGCCGTTGAACAGCGAAGACGGGTCCTGCGCCACATCCCACTTGTTCAGCGCGATGATCAGCGCCCGGCCTTCCTCCAGCACCCGATCGGCAATGCGCAGATCCTGCGATTCGAGGCCCAGAGTGGCGTCGAGCAGCAGCACGACGACTTCCGCGAAGTCGACAGCGTGCAACGCGTCCGCGACCGACAGCTTCTCCAGCTTGTCCTGAACCTTGGCCCGCTTGCGCATACCCGCGGTATCGATCAGGCGCACCGGGCGGCCCTGCCATTCCCAATCGATCGCGATCGAATCACGCGTGATCCCCGCCTCCGGGCCGGTGATCATGCGGTCCTCGCCAAGCATGCGATTGACCAGCGTCGACTTGCCGGCATTAGGACGCCCCACGATCGCAAGCTTCAGCGGCGCGGCGAGGTCGTCCTCGGCGCCGGCATCGAGCGCGCCTTCATCCTCGCGCTCGAGATAGGGCAGTAGCGCCTCGAACAGGTCGCCCATGCCCTCGCCATGCTCCGCGGAAAGCTGCACCGGATCGCCGAAGCCCAGTGCCATCGCCTCCAGAATACCTTGCTCGCCCGCGCGTCCTTCGGCCTTGTTGGCGACAAGAACGATTGGCGTGGTGGAGCCACGCAACCATCGCGCGATCTCCTCGTCCAGCGGCACCACGCCAGCGCGCGCATCGACCATGAACAGCGCCACGTCCGCCGCGGCTACCGCCGCTTCCGTCTGGAGCCGCATCCGGCCCGGAAGGGAATGGGCGTCATGATCCTCATAGCCGGCCGTATCGACGATCCGAAAATCCAGACCGAGCAGGTTGGCGTCGCCCTCGCGGCGATCACGCGTGACGCCGGGCCGGTCATCGACCAGCGCGAGCTTTTTTCCGACTAGGCGGTTGAACAGCGTCGACTTGCCGACATTGGGTCGGCCAACGATTGCGACGGTGGGAAGGCGTGTCATCGCGTGCCCCTACAACTCCCGCCGCAGTAGCGAAAGCAGGATCGCCCGAATTCGCGTGACCGCGGGTAAGGAGCGCGGCGCCACGCTCACGGCGTGGCGCACCGTCCATGTCAACGATAGGCTGACAACTTCCCGTCCTGATCGAGCACATAAAGCGTCTGGTTGGCCACGACCGGCGGCAGCGTGAACGATTTTGCTGCTTCCATCGTCACCTGCACGCTGCCGTCGGCGGGCGATGCGGCGACCAGCTCACCGCGCGAATTGGTCAGCCACAATCTGTCGCCGGCGAGCACCGGCCCGTACCAGGTATAGGCGCCCTTCCTCTTCTCGACGTTGCGATAGGCCTGCAACTGCCCAATCCAGCGAACCTTGCCATTTGCGCGAGACAGGCAGACCAGCCGCGCATCATCCGTGATGATGAACAGCCATTCGCCCGCCAGCCATGGCGTGCTGATGCTGGCGAAATTCTGCTCCCACAGGCGCTGGCCGGTCGCGATCTCTACCGCCACCATGCGACCGCCCTGCCCCACGGCATAGGCCCGGCCGTCCTCGATCACCGGATCAGCGTCGATGTCCGCCAGACTGGAAACGGAGGTCGAGATGCTCGTACGCGACAGGGCATCCTGCCACAGCGTGCGACCGTTTTCGTAGCGATATGCATTCAGCTCGCCCGAGGAGAAGCCGGCGACAATTGTGCCTGCGGCGGCAGCCGGCGCGGCAACGCCGAACACGCCCTGCGTTTCCACGCTGGCCGTGCCGGTCCACACCACCTTGCCGTCATTCTGGTCGAGCGCGAACAACTGATTGTCCTGGCTCAGCACGTATACCTGGCCGTTTGCCACGGTGGGCGCGCCGCGCAGCGGACCGCCAGGCTTCACCCGCCAGGCAATCGCTCCGTCCGCCACGTTGAGCGCAACAACGTCGCCCAGGCCATCCGTGGCATATACCTTGCCCGCATCATAGCTGACGCCGCCGCCAAAGCGCGCCGCCTCATTCTCCTCGCTCTCCGACAAGGCAACGGTCCACTGCGCCGCCCCCGTGTCCGCTGAGAAGGCATGGAGCCGCGCATCGACGTCGACCACGAAGACGCGCCCTTCCGCCACCACCGGCGCAGCGCCAAGCTGCTGGCGATTGGATCCGCCATCGACGCTTGCCGTCCACAACCGTGCCGGCGACCCGCCAAGCGCCAGATGGCCCATCGACTTGGCCGCGTTACCGCCTGGCTGGGACCATTCCGGATTGGCCACGGCAGCCGGCAGAAGGACCTGCACGCCGGCAAGCGAAGGGTCGACCTCTGCGGCATTTTCCGCTGCAAGGATGGGCACCCGATTACCCACCGTTGGCGTCTTCTTCGGGTCAGACTTGAATACGCCGCAGGCGCTGAGCCCCATCAACGCGGCAAGCGCAACAGGTGCGGCAATCGACTTCTTCATTGCTTGCTCACGTCCTCTTTCGTACCCGCGTCCGCCGGTACGGCATCGACGCCCAGTACGCCTGCCATCTGAACCGCGCGTTGACGAATTGACGGCGGCACCTGCTCGGCCTGGGCGATCTGCCCGAACAGCCGCCCCGCCAGATCCCGTCGGCCCTGCTTCAGATAGGCGAGCGCCACCAGTTCGCCGGCGCTGCCGAAATAGGCGTTCTCGGGCACGGCGACGCCGCGCAGGCGGGCCACGACCTGATCGGGCTTGATCGTGTCATATTCGGCCATGGTCTGGCGGACGAGCGCGAGCTGACGGAATGGTTCCGCCAGCGACTGATCGGCCGCGATCGCGCCAAACTTGGCAGCTGCGCCCTTCAAATCGTTTTTCTGGAGCAGCAGATCAGCCTGGGTGAACAGCGCCACGGCGCGATAGCCGCTCGAGTCCGACTTGGTCAGTTCGGCAATCTGGGGCGCGGCCTTTTCCGTCTGACCGGCAGCCAAATTGTCCCACACCAGCTGCAACTGCTCGCCCTCGCGGCCGGCCGCCTCGCGCTGCTGGTGTTGCCAGTAGAGATAACCGGCGAAGATCGCCAGGCCGAGCGCCACCAGCGCGGCGATCGCCAGGCCCCAGCGACGCCACAAGGCGGCCGCCTGCTCCTTGCGCAGTTCCTCGTCGACTTCGCGCAGGAACGCTTCGTTATTTTGCGGCGTTAGCGCCACGGCTTACTCCAACTTGGCGGGAAGGCGGCGGACCTTAGTCGCGCACGCGAGAAAACGAAAGCGGCTCACGCCTTGGGGGCGTAGGTCTGCTCCGCGGTGGGAAAGGAGCGGGCCCGCACATCCTCGGCATAGGTCGCCGCGCGCTCCGCGATATAGCCCGCCATGTCGCCATAGCGTTTGACGAAACGCGGTACGCGCTCGAACATGCCCAACATGTCTTCGGCCACCAGCACCTGGCCGTCGCATTGCGCCGACGCGCCGATACCGATCGTCGGCACGTCGATGGTGCGCGTGATCTCGATCGCGATGGGCTCCACCACGCCCTCGATCACCACGGAAAAAGCGCCCGCCCCGGCCACGGCTTGAGCGTCGCTGATAATCTTCTGCGCCTCGGCTTCCGATCGCCCCCGCGCGCCATAGCCGCCGAGCGCATTCACCGCCTGCGGCGTCAGACCGACATGCCCCATAACCGGAATGCCGCGCTCGGACAGGAAGGCGACGGTGGGCGCCATCGCCACTCCTCCCTCCAGCTTCACTGCCGCCCCGCCGGTCTGCTTCAGCAGCCACGCCGCGCTTTCGAACGCCTTTTCCGGGCTGGCTTCGTAACTGCCAAAGGGCATGTCCACGACCACCATGGAATGATAGCTGCCCCGCACCACCGCCGCGCCATGCGCCGCCATCATGTCCAGCGTGACCGGCACGGTCGATGGAAGTCCGTAGATCACCTGGCCTAGGCTGTCCCCCACCAGCAGCATGTCGCAATGCGGATCCAGGATCTGGGCCGTACGCACCGTATATGCCGTCAGCATCACGAGCGGCTCCTTGCCCTTGCGCTGGCGCACGGCCGGAACGGTCACTCGCTTCATCGGAGCAGCGACTGGTGTCGCGCGACTGGTCGAGCTGTCGATGGTGAAGGTGGTGGACATGCACAGGCGCTTAGCCGGTTCGGGCGAGACGATCCAGCCGCTCCCCGCGCAGCGCGCGCCGGCCCGCTCGCGTCCACGCGGTCCGCTCCCCCCAGCCGCAGCAGCGGCAGCGCAATCTTCTGCGGCAGGCAACGTTACTGATCCAGGTTACTGCGATTGCAGCAAAAACGGCGCTGCGCGAGAAAACTTCCGCGCAACTCACGGGTTCTTCTCCGCACGCAACATGGGGCTCGGCGGAGACTTCAGATTGTCGAAATCGGCCAACCGACCCGTTCGATGGGTCCAAGCAATGCTCAACTGGGAGCCGAAATGCGCATTCACCATCTGAATTGCGGCACCGACTGCCCACTCGGAGGCGCCCTGTTTGACGGGCGAAGCATCGGTCCGCTCGGCCAGATAGTTTGCCACTGCCTGCTCATCGAAACGGACACGCATGGTCTGTTGCTGGTCGATACCGGCTATGGACTTCGCGATGTAGCGCACCCGCATCGTCGCCCGGCGCCGCGCATCACTCTTCCTTGGCGTCTGATGCTCAACATCCGCCTGCATGAGCGAGAAACCGCGATCCGCCAGATTGAGGCCTTGGGCCACCGCGCATCGGACGTGCGGCATATCGTGGTGACTCACCTCGATTTTGATCACGCTGGCGGCCTTGAGGATTTCCCCAACGCAACCGTTCACGTGATGCAGCGGGAATATGACGACGCGACCGGCCCCCATACCGGCTTGGTAGCCCGCAACTGCTGGCGGACGCGGCAGCTTAACGATGTCGCGAACTGGCGCCGTTACGGCGCGCGCGGTGAGCCATGGTTCGGCTTCGATGCGGTGCGCGACCTGGAGGGCTTGCCGCCGGAGATCCTGCTTGTTCCCCTGCCCGGCCATACCTGGGGCCATGCCGGCGTCGCGGTTCGGCAGGATGAAGGTCGCTGGCTGCTCCACGCCGGCGACGCTTATTTCTACCGGGGCGAGATGCGCTCGGCCCGGCGCAAGTGCACACCGGGCCTGCGCGCCTACCAGCGCCTCATGGAAGTCGACGCCGACAGCCGAATGGGAAACCAGGCGCGGCTTCGCGCGCTGTCTGTGGAGCGCCGCGACGAGGTTACGATCACCTGCACGCACGATCCGGTCGAGCTGGAACGATGCCAGGCGGGCAATCCGCTGTGACGCAGCAAAACTCTTCAGCAAAGGAGCCGAGAAGTATGGCAAGCCGAGATGTTCTGCAGGAATTGTTCGTTACCGGGCTGAAGAACGCCCATGCCGTGGAGAAACAGGCGCTATCGATCATGACGCCCCAGGTGACCCGGATCGAGAATTATCCCGAGGTGGCCGACCGCCTTCGGCTGCACATCGAAGAAACCAATGGGCAGATCGCGCGGCTGGACGAAATCCTGGCCGAGTTCGACAGCAGCGGATCCGCGCTGAAGGACATGGGCCTCAGCATGTCGGGCAGCATGGCGGCGCTTGCGCATACCGTCGCTGGCGACGAGATCGTCAAGAACAGCTTCGCCAACTACGCCTTCGAGCATTTTGAAATCGCAGCATACAAGTCACTGCTGGTGATGGCGGAGGACGGCGGCTTCGCAAGGGCGATGCCCCTGCTCAAGCAATCGCTTGGCGAGGAGGAAGCGATGGCGCGCTGGATCGACGAACATCTGCCGGTCGTCACCCGCCGCTACGCCACCCTCTATGCCGAGGGCGGCTCTGCCAAGGCAAAGGTCTGATCCGTCACCGTCTGGGAAGCATAGAAAAAGGACCGGGCAATTCCTCGCCCGGTCCTCTGTTCTTTCGGTCAGATCGCGGCCGGATCAGACCCGCATCGGCATTAGCACATAGAGCGCCGGTGCCTTGTCATTCTCCCGGATCAGCGTCGGGGCTGCCGCATCGGCCAGATGCACCTCCACCAGATCGCCGTCGATCTGGCCCAGGATGTCCAGCAGGTAACGGCTGTTGAACCCGATCTCGAACGGTGCCGCGACATATTCGCCCGGCACTTCTTCGGCGGCCGTGCCGTTTTCCGGGCTGGTCACCGAAAGCGTGATCTTGTCGCGGTCGAGCGCCATCTTCACGGCGCGTGTCTTTTCGGTGGCGATGGTCGACACTCGATCGACGCCCTCCATGAAGGCGGACGGATCGAGCCTCAGGATTTTGTCGTTGCCGGTCGGAATGACGCGGCTGTAATCCGGGAAGGTGCCGTCGATCAGCTTCGAGGTCAGGATCGCCTGCCCAAGGTCGAAACGGATCTTGGTACTGCTCAGCGACACGCCCACCGAACCGTCGATCTCGTCCAGCAGCTTGCGCAGTTCGGCGACGCACTTACGCGGCACGATCACGTCGGGCATGTTCTCCGCGCCTTCCGGCCGCGGCAATGTAACGCGGGCCAGTCGGTGGCCGTCAGTCGCAGCCGCTTTCAGCACCGGCTGCGAGCCGCCGTCCTCGGACACGTGCAGGAAGATGCCGTTCAGATAATAGCGCGTCTCTTCGGTTGAGATCGCGAAGCGCGTCTTGTCGATGATCTGCTTCAGCGCTTCGGCCGGCATTTCGAACTGCGTCGGCAGTTCTCCTTCCGCGATCACCGGGAAGTCGTCGCGCGGCAGCGTGCCAAGCGAAAATCGCGCCCGACCGGCTACGATCGTCATTCGGCCTTCCGCCGCGGTGAGCGATACCTGCGCGCCCTCCGGCAGCTTGCGGGCGATATCGAACAGGGTGTGCGCCGACACGGTCGTCGCGCCCGGCTGATCGACCGCCGCGGCCACGCTTTCGTTGATCTGCAGATCCAGATCGGTCGCCATCAGGCGAAGCGATCCTTCGGCCGTCGCCTCGATCAACACGTTGGACAAAATCGGAATGGTGTTGCGGCGTTCCACCACCGATTGGACATGGCTCAGCCCCTTCAGGAGCGTTGCGCGTTCGATCGTCGCCTTCATCACTTCATCCCCCGGCCCGCCGGATTCGACCAGGGGCAACTCGCCTGTTTCCTAGCCAAACAGAAAGGGCCGGAGCAAGCGCCCCGACCCTCCTTTTCGCCAGATAGTTGTATCTGCCGCTCAGAAGCGGAAGCCAACACCTGCTGCCACCTGGTGACGGTCGGTGTCCACGCCGAACGTGCCGGTGCTGGCGCCATTCGGGTAGTTCAGGCGGGCGTCGCCATAGTTCGAATAGCGGTATTCGAGCTTGGCATAGGTGTTCGGCGTGAGCGACTGCTCGACGCCCGCACCCAGGCGATAACCGTCCAGGTTGAAGTTACGGCCGGTCTCGGTCGTCGTGTCGTTGCGCGTCAGGTCGAGACGGGCATTGGTATAGCCCACCTTGCCGTACACCAGCGTGCGCGGGGTCGCGAGGAAGCCGATGCGGGCACCGGCGTACAGATCGCGGCCCGCCTTCACGCGGCCATAGCCGAAATCACTGGGATCGTTCGGATCATTGTCGACGCGGCCGGTCGAGCCGGTGATTTCACCCTCGATGCCGACGACAAGATTGTTGAACGCCACATCATAGCCGATCTCGCCGCCATACAGGAATCCGTCGCTGCCCTGGTCTCCGTTGATCATCGAGTCTTCGGTTTCGCCCGGACGCAGGCCATCATAACCGAGGATCACGCCAGCGCGCGGGCCGGTGAACGGCCCGGCATCCTGCGCCGCCGCAGGAACAGCAAGAGCGGTGGTGGCGGCAAGCGTCGCCAGGATGAGGTTACGCATAATCAAACTCCATCTACTGTCCGCCATCAACCTCGGCGGGCAGGGCGGAAATGGGCGATCCGCCGGGATGTTGCATGAACGTCAGATAAACGGGCATTTTCGTTGTTTTTGCGCCACACTGCCTTGAACTCGGCAGCTGCTGGCCTATCGCGCGCAGCACGGTTTTGGAGCATTCGCTTCACATCGCCGGCGCACGCCCGCAATTTGACCGGCTTACCGATCCTCGATCAGCCCGCGCTGAACTCGTCGAAATACCCGTCCCAAGCAGGTGATCCGACAAGCCCAGCACGAACGAAGGCGGCGGCTCAGAAGCGCACGCCAACACCTGCCATCAGTTGATGGCGATCGGCATCGATGTCAGCGCCGTTCTGATCACCGTAGTGGGAGTAACGATACTCACCCCTTACGAAAAAGCGCGGCGAGATCGCATATTCCAGGCCCGCACCGAGGCGAAAGCCGTCTAGATTCTCGGAATCACGTGTGGCTTCCGTAGCACTGTTGTAGCGCGTCGTGACCCGTGCGTTCGTGTACCCGGCCTTGGCATAGGCCATCAGCTTCGGAGAGATCACATAACCGGCGCGAACACCGATGTAGAAATCACGACCGGCATCGGATCGCAGCCGGTCGCCGGCGGTAAGCACGTCACGGCTGCGATCGCGCACCGTCGAGTCCGTGATCTCGCCTTCCACGCCAAGCCGCGTCCGGCCCAGTGCAGCATCATAGCCGGCCGCCGCGCCATAAACGAACCCGTCATCGCCCTCACCGCCGCTGGAGATGTTGTCGTAACCGCCCAGCGCTTCGAGGCGGAAGCCGCTGAAGTCCGGCTTGTCCTGTGCGGCGCACGGGTTGGCCATCATCGCTGCAATGGTCGCGGTGGAGATAAGCAGAAGGCGCATCGAGGTTCCCTTTCTTTGTCGAACAACCGCCGGGTGGCGGCCTCGCCCCGCTTCCTTCCTTAGTCTCCACCGCGCCTGACACCCGGCCGCGCCGAAAGCCGTTGCTTTCGCGCCCGCAGCGACCAATGACGCACCCATGACGATGAGTCCTTTCGAGCGACGCGGTCGCGATTTCGTCGCCCGGCACGGCGAAACCGTCTTCAACGCCGCCCGCCGGCTGCAAGGCGACGCGCCTCACACTCCGCTCACCCGCGCCGGTTTCGCGCAGGCGGAAGAGATGGGACGCGCCTTGCGCGATTACTTAGGGCCCAAGCCGAAGCTCACCATGTGGGCATCCTCCGCGGGACGCGCCTTGCAGACGCTGGCGATCATCGCCGAGCATCTTGAGCTCGACTGGCACGACGCGCGGCACGATGATCGCCTGATCGAGATCGGCATGGGCGCGTGGGGCGGCCGATATTATGCCGACGTCATCGGCGAAGTAGGCCCCGTAGTGGACGAGCGCGGCCTCTTGCGGTGTGCGCCTGACGGTGAACGGTATGAAGCGATCGCGGCACGCGTCTCGGGGTGGCTGGGTGACACGCAAGACGACGATGGTGACCGCCTGGTCATCATGCATGGCATTTCCAGCCGCGTGATGCGCGGCGTGATGACCGGCGCGCCGGTCGATCCATGCGGCGCCCCAGTTCTTCCGGCGCATCCGCAAGGCACGGTAACTATGATTGAGCGCGGACGCGAAACGGTGGTGCACCTCGGCACCGGCTACGCCCCGGCCTGACCTCTTGCCGTTCGTCTGGTCGTTCGTCTGGGGGTTGGCCACTTTGCTCGCCGGGGATCGCGCGACGGTCGGCGTCTATGGTGCCTGGGGCGCCTTTCGTCAGGGGCAGCCGGCGCGCTGCTACGCTATCACTGCTCCGATCCGCGCGCGATCCGATGGCTTCGCGAGCGTCGCCGCGCGGTTCGGGCGCACCGGGCGACCGGCGATCTACATCCGCCTGTCCCGCCCCCGGGCGCAGGCGGCGCCGGTCACGCTTTCCATCGGGGATCGCCGCTTCACCCTCTCTGGTAATGCGGGCGCGGCTTGGGCAGCGGACGCCGCCACCGATCGTGCGATTATCTCTGCGATGCGCGGCGGACGCAGCATGAGCATTTCAGCCGTCAGCTTGCGCGGACGCCCTTTTGCGGACAGCTATGCCTTGGGCGGAGCGGCGACCGCGATTGACGCCGCCACGCTGGAATGCCGCCCGCGCTGACACCAGCCGATTTGCGCCGATCCATTGCCGTGGATGGCTGGAAATCGCCGGCATTTTCCACTATGTGCACGCGATGCAGACAGTGTCGGCCGCTCCCATGCCCATCCCGGGGCACATCGATCCCGTGCCCGTGGCACGCGCGATAACGCCGCGCGCGGACGGCCGCGTGGACCTTGTCGGTCTCTCCAAGACAGAGCTGCGGGAGGCGCTCGCCGCCGCCGGGCTGGAGTCCAAGCAGGCGAAGCTGCGCGCCAAGCAGATCTGGCACTGGATCTACAATCGGGGTGCCACGGACTTTTCGGTGATGACCGACATTGCCAAGGCGCAGCATCCTTGGCTGACGGAACGGTTCGTGATCGGCCGCCCGCAAGTGGTGGAGGCGCAGGTTTCCTCTGATGGTACCCGCAAGTGGCTGCTCCGCTCGGACGATGGGCAGGACTTTGAGATGGTGTTCATCCCCGATGCCGATCGGGGCACCTTGTGCGTGTCGAGCCAGGTCGGGTGTACGCTGAACTGCACCTTCTGCCACACCGGCACGATGAAGCTGGTCCGCAACCTGACCGCCGGCGAAATCGTCGGCCAGGTCATGCTGGCGCGCGATGGCCTCGGCGAATGGCCCAGCCAGCCCGAGGGCCGCATGCTCACCAACATCGTGATGATGGGCATGGGCGAGCCGCTCTATAATTTCGAGAACGTCCGTGACGCGCTGTCCGTGGTGATGGACGGCGACGGTCTCGCCTTGTCGAAGCGCCGCATCACCCTGTCCACCTCTGGCGTCGTGCCGATGATGGCGCGCGCCGGCGCGGAGATTGGGGTCAACCTTGCCGTCTCCCTCCATGCGGTCACCAAGCCGGTCCGTGATGAGATCGTGCCGCTCAACCGCAAATACGGCATCGAGGAACTGCTGCAGGCTTGTGCCGACTATCCCGGCGCCAACAACGCGCGGCGCATTACGTTTGAATATGTGATGCTGAAGGACAAGAATGATTCGGACGACGACGCTCGTGAGCTCGTCCGCCTGCTGCGCCACTACAAGCTGCCGGCGAAGGTGAACCTGATCCCATTCAATCCCTGGCCCGGCGCGAATTATGAATGCTCCACGCCGGAGCGGATCCGTTCCTTTTCGAACATCGTGTTCGAGGCCGGCATCTCCGCGCCTGTTCGCACCCCGCGGGGTCGTGACATTGACGCCGCCTGCGGTCAGCTGAAGACCGCTGCGGAACGCAAGAGCCGCGCTCAAATGGATCGCGAAGCCGCCGCGGCGGAGGCATGATCTCTGTCCCCCTCCCGGTTGCGTGAGGGGTTAGGAGAGAGTCTGTCGCGCAGGTCCTGGCAAGGACAAGCCCTCCTCCCGCCCTTCGCGAAAGCGGGAGGGGAGCCCTAGTCAGTCCTTCTTCTCTCCCCTAGGCGTCAGCTGCCCGGGGGTGATGAACCCGATCGGCTGGATCGACGCCGCGTCCTGCTTCAGCTTGGCCGCAATCTGCTCGTAGTCGCGCTCCATTTCCGACGTAACGCTCGCACGCGACTCCTCCAGCGCGGCGAGGAAGTGCGATTGACGCACTTCCTTCGTCTGAAGTGATTCGCGCAGCGCGATCATACCGGCGCGCCGCACCACATCCTCCAGATCCGCGCCCGTGAAGCGATCGGTGCGCTCGGCGATCACATCCAGGTCGACATCATCGGCCAGTGGCATCTTCTGCGTCTGAATGGCCAAAATCCGACGGCGCCCGGCGGCATTCGGCACCCCGACATAGATCAGCTCGTCAAAGCGTCCCGGCCGCAGCAGCGCAGGATCGACCAGATTGGGCCGGTTGGTCGCCCCGATCACGACCACGGACTGCAATTCCTCCAGCCCGTCCATCTCGGCGAGGATCGTGTTCACCACCCGCTCGGTCACCTGCGGCTCGCCAAGGCCGCCGCCACGCGCCGGCACCAGCGAGTCGAGCTCGTCGATGAAGATCACCGTTGGCGCCACCTGCCGTGCTCTGGCGAATAGCCGCGTGATCTGCTGCTCGCTCTCGCCATACCATTTCGACAGAAGGTCACTCGATTTGGTGGCGATGAAGTTCGCCTCCGCCTCGCGCGCCACCGCCTTGGCGAGCAGGGTCTTGCCCGTGCCCGGAGGCCCATACAGCAGGAAGCCCTTCGCCGGCCGAATGCCGAGACGCCGGAACGCATCCGGGTCCTTTAGCGGCAGCTCGACGCCTTCCTTGAGCCGCATCTGCGCATCGTCCAGCCCGCCAACATCCTCCCAGCGAACGGTCGGCGCCTGCACCATCACCTCGCGCATGGCACTCGGCTGGACACGCTTCAGCGCCTCCATGAAATCCTCGCGCGTCACCGCCAACGTATCGAGCACCTCGGGCGGGATCGTGCGCTCCTCCAGGTTCAGCCGCGGCATGATCCGTCGCACCGCCTCGATCGCTGCCTCACGCGTCAGCGCCGCCAGATCTGCGCCGACAAAACCAAACGTGGTCCGCGCCAGTTCGTTCAGGTCGACCTTGTCGCCCAGCGGCATACCGCGCGTGTGGATGCCCAAAATTTCCCGGCGCCCGCGCTCGTCGGGCACGCCGACAATAATCTCGCGATCAAATCGGCCTGGCCGGCGCAGCGCCTCATCGATCGCCTCTGGACGATTGGTCGCGGCGATCACGACCAGGTTCGCGCGCGCCTCCAGCCCGTCCATCAGCGTCAGCAGCTGCGCGACAACGCGCTTCTCGGCCTCACCCGACACCTGCCCGCGTTTGGGCGCGATCGAGTCGATCTCGTCGATGAAGACGATCGACGGCGCAGACTTGGACGCTTCCTCGAATACCTGGCGCAGCCGCCCTTCGGATTCGCCATAGGCCGAGCCCATGATCTCCGGGCCGTTGATCAGGAAGAATTGCGCGTCGCTCTCGTTCGCGACCGCGCGGGCAAGCCGCGTCTTGCCGGTGCCGGGCGGGCCATGCAGCAGCACGCCCTTGGGCGGATCGACGCCCAGCCGCTGGAACAGCTCGGGATAGCGCAGCGGCAGTTCGACCATCTCGCGCAGCTGATCGATCGTCGCTGCCATGCCGCCGATATCGTCATACGTGACGTCGGCGCGCCGTGCGTCGTTCGGCTCCTCATATTCGGGACGAAGCTCAACCTCGGTATTCTCGTCGATGTGGACGATACCCTTGGGCGCAGCAGATACGACGACAAGGCGGATCTCCTGCAGCGCATAGGCGGGCGCGTTGACGAACTGCTGCATGCCCGGCGGCATGTTCGCCACGCGCTGGTGGCCGGCGGTCGCCACCACGTCACCTTGCGCCAGCGGCCGGCCAATGAAGGTGCGCTTCAGCGCCACGGTGGAGCCCTGAAGCCGGAGGTTCTGCGCCGCCGGTGCGAAGACGACGCGAGTCGCCGGATTCGACTCCGCCTTGCGCACTTCCACGAAGTCGCCGGAGCCAACGCCCGCATTTGCGCGCTGCAAACCGTCAATGCGGACGATCGCTAGCCCCTCATCCTCCTGATAGGGACCAACGGCCCGTGCCGGCGTCGTTTTCTTGCCGATGATCTCAATCACATCGCCTTCGGTCAGCCCGAGCGATGCCATGAAGGCGCGTGGCAGGTGTGCGATGCCTCTTCCGCTGTCTTCCGGCCGCGCGTTAGCGACCTGCAGCTTCTGGGTCGTAGCGGGTTCGCCATCGGCCAATGCGCTTCTCCTTTGTGCGTCGAGGCTGATAGATAAAGGCGCGACGCGCGTTTTGGAGGGGGGCAGGACCGCTTTCCGGTGCTCGCTGGCCATATTCCGAAGGGCGCTTGTATTCTCGTGTGTTCTCGTCGGGCGACCCCGACCGAGGAGAGCGGCTTGCGGCTCCTACGTTTCGTTCGTCGGTCCAGCAGAGGTGACGACGCCGATCCTGCTATGGAACGGACAAAAAAAGGGGCCGGTCACGTGGACCGGCCCTGAAAGTTTTTAGGAGAGGATGCCTGAAAGGCACGCCTGATTTGGTTGATGCCGCCCCATTGTGCAAGTGCGAAGAAACGCACCACAATTGCATTTTCTGCAAATGTGGTTATCGCTATCATCGCTGATGGGCATCGAACGATCCGGTGCTCGGCGAAGGATCACTACTCCCATGCGCCGACTGCCGCCGCTGACCGCAATCGAGGCATTCGTTGCCGTCGCGCGGCTTGGATCGGTCAAGGCGGCTGCGGAGGAACTCGCGCTGTCTGCCCCGGCGCTCAGCCGTCGATTGCAGACGCTGGAACGTTTTCTCGGCCGGCCGCTGTTCGATCGTCGTCACCAGGCCATGGTCCTGAACGGCGACGGCGATCGTCTGCTGGCGCAGATCGCGCCGCTTCTCGATCAACTGTCCGACGCCGTCGAATCCATGACCAGCGCGGCGGAGGTCCTTCGGCTCCGGCTCGGCGTGTTGCCGCTGTTCGCCTCTCAGCGCCTTTTCCCACGACTGGCGGAATTGCGCTCCGCTCACCCAGAACTGCACCTCGACATCGATACCGGCGCCCATGGCATGGCGCGGCTGGGCGAAGGGTTGGACGCCGTGATCGCCCTGGCGCGCGATGTCGATCCTGGCCTCTATGCACGGCGACTGGACCGAAACATGGTCTATGTGATCGGTGCCCGATCATTGATCGAGCGGTCTGATCCCATCATCCATCCGCAGCAGCTCGCAACGCTCACCGCGCTCGTTCACCGCGAAATGCCGGATACGTTCGTCGCCTGGCGAACCGCTGCCGGCTTGCACGATATCGAGCCGCTTGCCGTCGACCATTTCGATTCCGGCGCGCTGATGCTGGAGGCCGCGGCTCAGGGCCTGGGCGTTGCCTTCATGCATGAAAGCCATTTTCTGGACGCCGGCGATCCCCGCCTCGTCCGGCTCTTCGATGTCGAGGTGGAAAGTCCGTACAGCTATTGGTTCGTCTGCCGCCCGCGCGCGCTGCAACTAAAGCAAGTGCGCATCTTCCGCGACTGGCTGATCACCACGCTGGGGTCCGAGGCGGTCTGACGATTGGGCGTCTCGACGCCCGTGAGAATGCTCTTGATGTACCGGTTGTGCGGGACGCCCGTGTCGTAACTGGCGCCCCGCGATCAACCTGGAATGCTTTCCGCTCAGGAAGCGCGCATGGTCACGATCTTGCCCGGCTGGCGCGGCGGCTCACCCTTGGGCAGCGCGTCGATAAGCTCCATGCCGCCGGTCACTTCACCCCAGACGGTGTACTGGCCATCAAGGAACCGCGCATCGTCGAAGCAGATGAAGAACTGCGAATTGGCGCTGTTCGGATCATTGGTCCGCGCCATGGAGCAGACGCCGCGCACGTGCGGCTCCTTGGAAAACTCCTGGCGAAGATTCGGCTTGTCGGACCCGTGCATGCCGGTGCCGGTCGGATCGCCGCCCTGCGCCATGAAGCCCGGGATCACGCGGTGAAACACGACGCCGTCGTAAAAGCCCTCATTCGCAAGCTCGGCGATGCGGTTGACGTGCTCGGGCGCCAGATCGGGGCGCAGCTTGATTGTGACGTCGCCGTCGTCCAGCGTCATCACCAGCGTGCTATACGTATCAGCCATGGCAGGCTCCTTCCGGGTCATCGGGAATGCGGCGCCCTACTCGCGCCCCGGCATGAACGCAAATCGCCACGGTTGGCACCGACAGACTGGCCGGCTAGAGGCGCGACAAGAGCAGGCAGCCGGTTGGGAGGCGGGCGATGAGCGATACCGAACTCCGCGGCGATGACCGTATCGAAGAAGGCGAGCGCCAGCTCGACGAGGATGATCGGCTGAAGCCGGAATTCGTCAACGCGGTGCTGGAGGCGGTCGAGGCTGGCCAGAGGGAGGAAGCCAAGCGGCTCGTCGAACCGCTTCACCCCGCAGATATCGCCGACCTGTTCGAGCTTACCCCGGAGGATCAGCGCGCACCGCTGGCTGCCGCGGTAGCCGACCTGCTCGACGGCGACGTGTTCGCCGAAATGAACGATTACGTTCGCGAACAGCTGATCGATGCGCTGGACGCACGTCAGGTCGCGGACATCGCCTCCGAACTCGATACCGACGACGCGGTCGCGATCATCGAGGATCTCGACGCCGAGGACCAGCGCGAGGTGCTCCGGGCGATGGAGCCCGATGATCGCGCCGCGATCGAAGAGGCGCTGAGCTATCCGGAGGAATCTGCCGGCCGTCTGATGCAGCGCGAGCTGATCGCGGTGCCCGAGCATTGGACCGTTGGCGACACGATCGATTACCTGCGCGGCCATGAGGAGCTGACCACCGACTTCTGGGAGGTTTTCGTGGTCGACCCGGCGCACAAGCCGGTTGGCACCTGTGCCCTCTCCTGGATCCTGCGCACGCCCCGCTCCGTCTCCATGTCGGACGTCATGAAACGGGAGCAGACGCTGATCCCGGTCGACATGGATCAGGAAGAAGTCGCGCTTCGCTTTCAGAAATATGCGCTGATCTCCGCCGCCGTGACCGATGGTTCCGGCCGCCTTGTCGGCATGATCACCGTCGACGATATCGTTCACATCATCCAGGAAGAAGCGGGCGAGGACGCGCTGCTGCTGTCGGGGGCCGGCGAAGGCGACATCAACGAACCGGTGATGGACAGCTACAAGGCACGCGTGCGCTGGCTGATCGCCAACCTGTTCACCGCATTGCTCGCCTCGTTCATCATTTCGCGCTTCGAGACCACGATTCAGCGGATGGTGGCGCTGGCGACGTTGATGCCGATCGTTGCGGGGGTCGGCGGCAATGCCGGTACGCAGACGCTGGCCGTCACCGTCCGCGCCATGGCGACTAATCAGTTGACGCAGTCGAACACCGCGCGCGCGATCGTGCGTGAAATCCGGGTCGCGTTGCTCAACGGCGTAACGGTGGCGCTGGTAATCGGAACCGGTGTGGCCGTCATCTTCGCGAACCCGATGCTGGGCGGCGTGATCGCCGCGGCGATGATGACCAACATCCTCGTCGCCGGTCTTGCGGGCGTCCTAGTGCCGGTGATGCTGGAACGGCTGAACGCGGACCCCGCCGTCTCGTCATCCGTGTTCGTGACGATGACAACCGACTCGATCGGCTTTCTGGCGTTCCTTGGTCTCGCGACTGCCTCTGGCCTCGTCGGCTGAGGCTCCCCACATGGCGGCTTCCATGCCGTCCCAAACTGAAGCTCCGCCCCCTCTGCCGCCGCTGCACATCACGAAGGTCGCCTTCGGCCACACCAGTGTCGATCTTCTCGCGTACCGCCTGAAGGAGCGCGGCGCCGACGGGCCTTTGTTCCTTACCACGCGCTACCTGCCCAAGCGGCACGAGGAAATCGCCGGCCGCGGCTCGCTCTTCTGGATCATCAAGCATCAGCTCGTCGCGCGCTCGCCGATCCTGTCGTTCGGTGAAGCGGAGGGCGGCCGAGTCGCGATCCACATCGACCCTGCGATCCGGCTGGTCGCCGCTCGGCCCAAGCGCGCGCATCAGGGGTGGCGCTATCTGGAGCATGCGGACGCACCGGCGGACCTGGGTGGCGACGGTACCGGCATGGCCGCGCTGCCGCCGGCCTTGCTCGGCAGGCTAGCCGAGCTCGGCCTGATTTAGATTAGCGTGCCGACCACATCCATGAAGCGCGACAGGCTGATCGGTTTCGACACATAAGCTTCGGCCCCGGCTGCGCGAATGCGCTCCTCGTCATCGCGCCCGGCATAGGCGGTCACCGCCATCACCGGGATAGACTGCAGGTCGCCGTCCTTTTTCAGCTCCAGGATCAGCTCATACCCGGTCACATGCGGCATCTGGATGTCCATGATGATCAGATCCGGTGAAAGCTCCCGGGCGCGCGACACGGCTTCCCGGCCATCGCGTACCGGTTCGGCGGCATATTCGTGCGCGCGGAGCAGGTCACAGAACAGCTTGAGGTTCAGTTCGTTGTCCTCGACAACGAGCACCTTCTTTGCCACGCGCGGTCATCCCCCCGATCTTGGCAGGCGAAGATAGGCAATGAATCGAGGCGTTTCAAACGAAGAACCGGCCGACGCGCTCGCCCTTCGCGCTCTTGCCTGGACGCTGTCCGATCCGGATCGCGCCGGGCGGCTGCTGTCGCTGACCGGGCTCGACCCGGATGATCTGCGCGCGCGGCTGACCGATTCGGCCGTGCTCGCCGCCTGTCTCCAGTTCCTGGAGGCGCACGAGCCCGATCTTGTCGCCTGCGCACAATCGCTCGACGTCCGGCCGGAGGCGCTGGTACGCGCTCGTCACCAATTGGAGTCGTTATGACCACAGGATCCGCCCGCCCGCTGCTCATCTCGGATTGTGATGAGGTGCTGCTGCACATGGTGCGGCACTTCGGAACCTGGCTAGACGAAGCGCATGAGATCGATTTCCAGCCGACCAGCTGGGAGCTGGGCCGCAACATGCGTCGTCGGCACGACGGTGCTGTTCCCTCCCGCGAGGAAATGATGGGTTTTCTCGACGGCTTCTTCCCGGGGGAAATGCACCGGCAGACTTTAGTGCCCCACGCGCGGGAAGCGTTGGCGCGCATCGCGGAGGTGGCAGACATTGTGATCCTGACCAACCTTCAGGATCAATGCCGCAGCCATCGAATCGATCAGCTCGCCGCCTTCGGCATCGAACATCGCGTGGAATGCAATCAGGGGCCAAAGGGCGGCCCGGTCGCCGCTCTCGTTGCGGAGCATGGCAATCCGGTCACCGTCTTCATCGATGATCTGCCCATGCATCATCAGTCGGTGGCGGAGCATGCGCCGGAGGTACACCGGCTGCACATGGTGGCAGAGCCGACCCTTGCGCCCGGCGTGCCCCCCGCCCCCGCGGCTCATGCCCGCATTGACGCATGGCCGGAGGCGCTCGCCTGGATCACGGATCGCTTCGCGGCAGGACAACCAGCGCAGCATTGACCCGCGCTGATCGCTGGTGTTGAAACTGCGCGCATGACTGACCGTATCGATCAAAAGCTCGCGGAGCTCGGCCTTACCCTGCCGACCGCCGCCGCCCCTGTTGCCACCTATGTCCCGGCCGTCGAGGCCGGAGGTCTTCTTCATGTCTCCGGGCAGCTCCCGTTCCGCGATGGCAAGGTCGTCACTGGCCAGCTCGGTGGCGATCTGGACGTTGCCGCCGGTCAGGAAGCGGCCAAGCTGTGCGCGCTGATGGTCGTCGCACAGACGAAGGCGGCACTCGGCGATCTCTCGCGCGTCGCACGCATCGTGAAGCTCGGCGTTTTCGTGAACTCGGCTGTCGGCTTCGGTGATCAGCCTGAGGTCGCCAATGGTGCGTCGGACCTGATGGTCGCGCTGTTCGACGATGCGGGCAAGCATGCCCGCGCTGCGGTGGGTGTCGCCGCTCTGCCGCGCAATGCCGCGGTCGAGGTGGATGCCATCATCGCGGTGGCGGGCTGAACTTCATTGCCGCTCCGCCGTTCGGCTTGAGCATGCGCTTTCCTGATCTCCGCTCACCATCCATCTCGCGTCCGTCGAATGGTGGTGAGTGGCGATCCACAGACCTTTTCGTTACCGGCGCCGCACCGCTCCCACATCGTCCAAGCCGGAGAGCGCGTCGATGGACATGAACGTCACCGCCCGTGTGGCAACCGGCGTCCGAGAGGTTCCCGCGCATCTGTGGGATGCCTGCGCGGGCGCCGCCAACCCCTTTGTCAGCCACGCCTTCCTTTCCGCGCTGGAGGAATCGGGAAGTGTCGGCGGCCGCACCGGGTGGCAGCCAGTTCCCGTGATCGTGGATGGTGCGGACGGCGCCCCCGTCGCAATCGCCCCGGCCTATGCAAAGTCGCACAGTCAGGGCGAATATGTCTTCGATCACGCCTGGGCGGACGCGTGGGAGCGTGCAGGCGGCGCCTATTATCCGAAGCTTCAGATCGCCGCTCCTTTTACGCCCGTGCCCGGCCCTCGCCTGCTGCTGCGCGATCCCGCGGCCGCCCCGGCGCTGATCGCCGCGCTGGAGGCTATGACCGACCAGCACGATCTGTCCTCCGCCCACGCCACCTTCGTGTTACCGGAGGAAGTGCCCGCTTTTGAGGCTGCCGGCTGGCTGATCCGCGAGGGCACGCAATTCCACTGGCGCAATGACGGGTTCGGCACGTTCGACGATTTCCTCGCCACCCTCGCCAGCCGCAAGCGGAAGGCGATTCGCAAGGAGCGCGCGGCGGCCGTCCAGGGGCTGGAGATCCGCCATCTGACCGGCGCGGAGATCGGCGCTCGCGAGTGGGACGCCTTCTGGACCTTCTACCAGGATACCGGCAGCCGCAAATGGGGCCGGCCCTATCTCACGCGGTCCTTCTTTCCCCTGCTAGGCGAGCGCATGGGTGATCGCCTGCTGCTGATCCTGGCGTATCGGAACGGTGAGCCGATCGCTGGCGCACTGAACCTGATCGGCGCGGATTCACTCTATGGCCGCTATTGGGGCGCGACCGAGGAGGTCCCGTTCCTCCATTTCGAGCTTTGCTATTATCAGGCCATCGACGCTGCGATCGCGCGCGGCCTCACGACGGTGGAGGCCGGCGCCCAGGGCGAGCACAAGCTCACCCGCGGCTATGCGCCAATTTCCACCTGGTCGGCGCACTACATCCCCAATCCGGGCTTCCGCCGTGCGGTGGCCGACTTTCTCGTGCGCGAACGCGCAGCGGTCGAGATGGACCAGCAGTTCCTCGAGCGGCTCACCCCCTTTCGCAAGGGAGATTGAGGCTAGCGAACAGGTTCGCGATCCGGCAGCGGCTGCAGGCCTGGGCCGGTCGTGGGCACCACTTTCGGCGGCACGATCTTGCCCGCGAGTTGGAACGACACGCCGATCACGGCGGCGTGGTTCATGTTCGCCTGGCCGTTCACCTGCCGCTGCCGCTGATTGAGGTAGCCAAGCTCGAACGCCGTGGTCGACGACACCGGATATTGTACCCCGATAAAGGTCCAAAGGTCATCATATCCCTTGCGCGCACCCCAGTCCGCGTCGGTGAGGTTCCAATAGAGCTCGGCCGAAACCACCCCTACCGGACCGCCGCTCTCCTTCCGGGTCAGCGGCGTGGCGAGAAGGATTTGTTGCGCGACGCGCAGGTTCCAGTCCTTGCCGGTCGATCTCTGGCGCTGCTCCACCCTGGTCTGCGCGCGAATACCCAACCGCCCGATCACTCCCAATCGATAGGACGCCTGCTGAAAGAAGCGGCTCTCATGCAGGTCGTGCGGCAGCCGTGCACCATCGATAAAGGCGTAAAGATAACCGCCGGACAGGATCAGCGACTCGCTCTTCCGCCATGAAACGATTGGGGGGATGATGGTTATCGGCGCAGTCGCAGCATTGCGTGTAGAGAAACGCGGCTGCATTTCCGCGGTCAGGAACACATCGTCCGCAATCGGGGCGGTGACCTGCACGCTGCCCCAGATCTGCCCCCCGTGGTTGGTGTCGGCTTCTGCAGCCGTCGAAAGGCACATCAACACCGCCGCTCCCGCGGCCACGCTTCCCTTCAAAGTGCGACCCTCCCCTTTGAGGGTCTGAACACATGATTGAAGAAGAAGTGCCGCGTCGCAGCAAATATTTTGCGGCGCAGCGCTCTCGTGCGGCTGCTACGATCTTGGCGGTGGCGGAAGTTGCAGCTGGCGTTCGCGAATCCGCCGGGCGCGCAGTTCCAGGAACCAACGCGGATACAGCTCCTCGTCGGTGATCTGCGGCGTCGGCCGGCTTCGGTTCACCGTCAGCAGCGCGCTTGCTCCGGTGGGAGACCGCCAGATCCGGTCCAGATCGCTGGCATAGCGCGGATTGAACGGCGGCGTGCGGATCAGCCAGACATAATCAAACGCCTCTCGCGGGAAGCGCGCGATGGAAAAGTCGATCGGCTTCCACCATTCGCGCGGGCACCAGCCAGGCGTCACGATCTCCGACGAATCATGCGCGAACATGCCGGCCGTCTTGTATCTTGCCGTCAGCAGTTGCGCGCCCGGCATGGACCATTGATCGTTGGTATAGGCCAGCCGCCGTACCAGCGCGATGGCGGGCAGATGTTCCAGACGGCTCATCTTCCATTCGTTGCGGCAGTTCGTTCCCACGAAGGACACCAGGCGCGCGCCCTCGGGCACCTTGTCCAGCGCGGCGAGTTCAGTGTCGTAATCGCGATCAAACAGCCAGAAGCTGGCGGCCGTGCCCGCCGTTCGCGCCAGGAAGAAACTCATGCCCAGCAGGGCGACGACACCGGCGTGGCGAACGGTCATGCCGACCCGCGGCCGGATCGCGATCAAGGCGAAGGCGACGACGAATGGCGCAAGACGCATGTCGGCATAGGCCGAGCCGAATACGATCCGTGGCAGCAGCAGATAGACTGCTGCGAGAAACAGCGCGGACAGGACGAGGTTGCGAGAATATTCGATCGCCGGGTCGCGCACGGCCCGAAACAGCACCAGCAGGAACACGGCGGTCGACGCCACATCCCAGAACTCCCACCGGTCGCGCAGGACCATCATCACCCAGGCGACCTTCGCCTGCCAGTTGAACCAGTCGGCCGTCTGGCCGGTAACATGGTCACCGGAACGCCAGAAGATCATCAGCACCATCGGCAGCGCCAGCGGGACGCAGCCCAGGCCCGCGCGGATCCAGCTTTCGACCCAATGACCCGATCCCGCATCCTTGCGCGCATCATGCTGGCGGATCATCTCGGCCGAGAAGGCGAGTACGCCCAGCACCCCCCAGCCGAAGGTGTGGCACAACCACAGCAGGCATGAGAGCGGCACGAAGACGATTGCGCGCAGGCCGATCCGGCGCAGACGCGCCATGCGCAACCACAAGGCGAAGAGGCAGAGCGCCACGCCCATCGACAGGGAGAAGTTCACGAATCCGAACTGGAACGGATAGCTATAGGCCAGCGGCAGCGCGAACATTGCGGTGGGCGGGATGCGTCCATGAACCTCGCGTGCGATCCACAGCAACCCTGCGGCGGTCAGCGCGGGAATCGTCATCACGATCAGCTTGACGCCAAGCTCCAGCCCGAACAGCGCGGCAAACGGCACCACCAGAAGGTCGATGCCCAGATTGCCGATCAGCGACCATTCGAAATTATACCAGTCGGCAAGCCACGGCGCCTGGTCCAGCGGCGTCAGCTGCACGCGATACCGCCCCATATGCCCGGGCAGGTCGACCAGCGGCGGAATCTCCGGCCACAGCAGCGGAACGATGGAGATCAGCGTGGCAAGCGCGACAAAGGTACGCGTCTGCCACCAACGAAGGGGCGCCCCCGATTGGTCCATCAAACCGTCTTACGGGCGGGGTGTCGCCAAGGGCAAGGGCCGAATGACACGCCATGCCTGCGCCGGCCCGCGAACCACAACTGGCTCCAGCCACGCAAACCGCTCGCCACGCTCCAGCCGCGCCCACAAGCCGTCGGGGAAGCGTTCGCGATAGTGATCAAGCTCGCCCAGCCCCGGGCACACCACCAGATAGTCCGCTTTGCTGGCGAAGATGATCTGCCGCGCCTGTGATGGCGTACCCGTGAAGGTGCGGATGATCAGCGTCATCGGCTCGGGAGAGCGATGATAGCCTGCACCAATCGCGCGGTGGTGAGTTGTGGAAACAATCTCCGGTCCGATGTCGACCGGTGAGAACAGCAGGCTCGGCGGCAGTTCGGCCACCGGCCTGATGTCGCTTATCTGCGCGCACGTCTGCCCGGCGTCTCTCAGCCGTGAAATCTCCTGCCACGCCGGGTCGCTGCTTCGGCTCCAAGCTAAGCCAGCAATGGCGAGGTAACCGGGCGAGGCAATGATCAACGCTGCCGCCGTTGCCACTACCTGCAGACCGACATTGGACAGTTGGCGGGCACGGATCAGCAAGGCCAGCAGCATAGCGGCGACGCCCGGTACTGCCAGTGCATTGGCCGTTGCTCCCGCACGATCGACGAACACCGTTACAGCGGTGGCCGCAACAAGCAGGACGAGCAATATTGCCCAACGTGGCCTGCACTCATCATCCGCCTTGCCCAGGCCTGCGGCGGTGGCGACCACTCCGACCACCGGCACTGCCATGGTCACGAACGCCTGGTAAAATGGCTGCTCCCAGACCGGTCGGCCCTCCAGAACGTTCAGATACCAGAATTCATAGGCGAGTGGCGGAAGCGTCGCGAACGGTCCGGCAAGGCACTGCGGTGCATAAAGGAACAGCACAGCGCCGGTCAGCCCGCCTGCGGCTGCAAGCGCCGCTAGGCGGAAGATCAACGCCGATCGTCCCGCGACCATCGCGATCGTGGTGCTCAAAGCAGCAAAGCTCAACGTCACCAGCCATGCCGGCGACATTGCATCGCAAGCCGTCGCGAAAAACCCCGGTCCTCGCGTCAGCAGGTGGAGAAGAACTGCGCCTCCTGCCAGGCTCCACATCAGCGCCAGCAAGAACGGCTTCCGCTCAGGCTGCCAGGCCCAGGCCGCCGCGGCAACGCCGGCGATGCTCACCGCTATGGGCAGGCCTTCAATAGAAATCGTCAGCAGTGCAGCCAGCGCCATCCCGGCAAGCGCGCCATTTCTCCATGTCGGTCGACGGAGAAGACAGAGGATCGCCCCTAGTGTCAGGACGATCTGCCAACCATGATGATCGATGCGCAACGGTCGCAGTTGGATCATCAACGGCAGGGTCAAAGGCGTGATCAAAGCGGCATAGCGTGCCGCTTCGAAGCCAGCGGTGCGGCGCGTAATCTGGGCGAGGAGCAGCATGGTTGCCAGCAGCGTCAGCAGCGGCACGACCGTCACCGTCAGCCGGATTGCCACCGGCTCCCCCAGCAAAGGCGTCGTAGCCACCAGCATCGCCGCTAGCGGAAGATCGACTAGGCGAGACCAGTGCATGGGAAAGGCACCGTGATTGAACCGGTGCTGCGCAACGTCCCACCAGCTCTGCCCGGCAAGCCAGTCGCGCACTTCCAGCAGCCGCATCGCATCATCTGGATCGTTGAAGCGAAGGATCAGAATGTCCTTCGCACCGATCATCACGAAGATAATCGCAGCGATCGCCCATGCCACAAGGACCGGCCGCAGTATGCCGGCATCGGCCACTCTGGTAGCGGCCGCGCCGCTCTGCGGCGCGCTAGACAAAGCCCGTTTCATCGCGTCCCCCGCGCCTCAACGCGTCATCTTTTCATTTCGAGAACGCCCACGCGGGACAGTCGAGCGCTCTGCCGTTGGCTTCGCCCCTCGCCGTCCCTCGCTTCAGGCCGCCTTCAGCCGCTCCGGCACCGCGCGCAGGCTGCCCAGCGCCGCTTGCTCTCCCTCGCGCCCGCTCTCGTGATATTCGGCGTCCTCGTTCACCGCCCAGATATCGTACACGCGCGCGCCGGCCTCAATGTTGCGGACCGTCAGCATGGCGGTCATCATCGCATGATCCTGGTTGTTGTAACGGTGCATGCCGTTGCGCCCGACGCAGTGAAGCGTCGGGTAGCGCGCCTCGATCTCCTGCCGCATCATCTCGACGTTGGCGGCATAATGTTCGTCATATACCGGATAGGCCTTTTCCTGTCGCACGACCGTGCCGCCGACGATCTGGTCCTCGCGGCACAGGCCGAGCTGCGCCATCTCGCGCGTTGCAAGCGCGACCAGTTCGTCGTCGCTGGACGCCCACAGCCCGTCCCCCTCGAAGCAGAAATATTCCAGGCCAACACACGCCAAGTCGGGATCCGGCACCATCTCCGGCGACCAGGAGCGGAAGTTCTGGACCCGCCCCACCTTCACCTTGGAATCATGGATGTAGATCCAATTGTCTGGAAAGAGATCCGGCGAGCGGATCATCAGCGCCACGGTCAGGAAGTCACGATATTTGAGGTTCGCGGCTTCTGGCAGCGTCGCCGGCAGCGGATGGAGCCGGCTCGCCAGTTCGCGCATCGGCGCGGATGAAATCACATGAGCGGCGCGAATTGTTACCGGCTCGCCGTCCTGATCGATCGCCGTGACCGTCCATTGCTGCGTCACGTCGTTGAAGGCGAGCTGCTTCAGCTTGTGCCCCATCAGCACGCCATTGCCATGACCGATCACCAGATCACGCGCGGCTTCCCACATCATGCCCGGGCCAAGCCGCGGATAGCGGAAGCTTTCCAGCAGCGTCTTCACCGCCATGCCGTCGTTCGGGCGCTTGTTGAGGCCGAGGCTACGCTTCAGCCCGTCCTTCACCGCGCCCCAAAGCGACAGGCCCTTGATCCGTTGCGCCGCCCAGTCCGCGCTCATCTCGTCACACGGCATGCCCCACACCTTCTCGGTGTAGGTCTTGAAGAAGATCGAATACAGCTTCCAGCCGAACGCATTGACCGTCCAGTCCTCGAAGCTTTTCACCTTGCGGTTCGGCAGCAGCTTCGCCTTGGCGAAGCTCGCCATGCACAGTGCCGAACGGAAGATGCCGAGGTTCCACAGCGCCTCGAACGCGCGCAGCGGATAGCTGTAGAACTTGCCCTCGTAATAGATCCGGCTCATTCGCGGCCGCTCGATAAAGTCGTTCGGAAGGATCTCGTTCCAGAGATCGACCACTTCCTGGGACTTCGAAAAGAAGCGATGCCCGCCGATGTCGAAGCGGTACCCATTATGCTCGACCGTGCGGCTGATCCCGCCGACATAACGCGGATCTTTCTCGATCACCGTTACTGAATAGCCGGCCTTGCCGAGCAGATACGCTGCCGTGAGGCCCGCCGGCCCTGCGCCGATGATCGCAACGTCAACCGCGCCGTTCGTATTCGCCATCTGTGTGCAGCCCCATAGCAGTGCGTATCGTGCAATGCCGGAGGATGGTTGAGCTGTGGTTAACGACGACGAGAACTGCTGGCAGGTTCAGCAACTTGCCAAACCTGTTTCATCGCTCCCGGCCTTTGATGCCTCAGCGGCTCGCCAGGTGCTGCAACGCCGGCCGATCGCGACCGTATACGTCGGAAACATATTTCACCCCACCCCCATCGGGACTGGCGGTAAAATACATCAGATAGACCGGGACCGGCTCTGGCACCGGCACGTGCTGCTCCGGCGCGGAACTGTCCGGTTTCAGCGGCTGGTTGAACAGCCATTCGCCCAGCCGCCCCGCATCCTCCAGCCGCACGCACCCGTTGGAAAAGTGCCGATCCGGCTTGGAAAACAGCTTCTTCTGCGGCGTATCGTGCAGGTAGATGCCAAGGTCGTTCGGGAACATGAACTTCACCGAACCCATTGAATTGCCCCGACCGGGAAGCTCGCGCACACGGGGCTCGACCGTTCCTGCCTCCACGCCCCGCCAGTCGATGGTCGATGCGGGGATCACGCGCGCCTCCGCAGTCCAGTCGGACAGCGCCTCATACCCCTGCCGCTCCAGCGATACGCCCGCCAGCACCTTGGGCGCGATTCGCTTGCGCACCAGATCGACCGGCACGTTCCAATAAGGATTGAGCGTGGCGTAACGCACCATGCCGGCCATCATCGGCGTCTGCGTCTCGGGCGTGCCGGCCACGACCCGCATCGTCCCCTGCTCGGCACCGCTGTCATAATACCAAAGCCTGGCGGCGGCGGCATCGACAACGATGTGGCGGGTCCAGGCGTCGGGTAGCAGGCGCGCGCGCTCAAGGTTCAGCCGCAGGATATCCCGCCGATCCACGATTCGCCGTCCCGAGCCGCCGTTGAGCGCCGTGATCGTCCGAGCGCCGGCGATCCCGTCGACCGGCAGCCCGTGCGCGGATTGAAACCGTCGCACCCGCGCGCGCAGCGCATCGTCATACTGGTCGCCGTCCGGCAGACCCAGCCGCGCCCGCAACAGCAGCACCCGCTCGCCAGTCATGCCGGGTTTCAAAAGCGGTCCGCCAGGCACCCGCACATTCGCGTCGCCCATGTCAGGATCGGCACTCAGCAACGCCTCGCGAAGCTGCGTGTAGAGCGGGCTCATCCAGCCAAGGTTGCGAACATAGTCCAGCGTGGACTTGGCCAGCGCAGCGCGGCGCAGAATGGCATCCGGTTTGGCTCGGGTCGGCTCCAGCGAGTCCTCGAGGTAGCTGATCTCGATCCGCGTCTCGCGCATGTCGCGCACCAGATCCGCCAGCGCGCCGCTCAGCGCGAGTTCGAGATGGGCAAGCGCGCGAAGGTCACCGCCTTCCGCCGCTTCGATGTATCGCCGCAGGCGATCCGGCGAATATCGATCCGGATCCAGGCCATCCACCTCAACCGTCTCGATCACGTCGACCAGCGCCCTCGCTTGTGGACCGGGCGCTTCTCCGACGATCCACAGCGGCCAATAGCCGCGTGCGCGATAGAATTCCTTCAGCTTTCCGCCGACCTGCTGGCGGATCTCCTGCGCGACCGCGTTGCCCTCGGCGGTCTTTTCAACGTCTTCCTGCGCGGCGGCGACACCTGGAAGTGCCGCCGTCGACGCAAGCAGGATGAGTGAGAGTGCCAGCCGGCCCGCGCGCCGGGCCGGCGCGCCGCGGCCGGCCAGCAACTTCAGCCTCGCTCGCCGCGCGGCGTGGGCGGCGGCGGGGGTGGCGGCGGCGTGGGGCACGGCGGCGCGGTGAAGGGGACGTAGGTGCCGTCCGGCGTGTAATAGCCGTCGACCATCCCGTCGCCGTCGCGGTCGGCAGCCACGGTTCCGGCCAGCGCACCGGGGCCAAGCGGCGGAGCCGGCGCTACCACTTCTTCCCGGTTGTTTGCACAAGCGGTGAGCACGGTCGCGCCGAGCAGCAGCGCGCCGATTGTTGCACCCTTCATCGCAATCTCCCTCGAACTAGGGGCCTTGAGCCGCCCCAGGCGAAAGAAGAACGCCGATCGAGGCAGGATCGTTCCTGAAGGGCAACGATCGGGCGGCGCGGGATGCGCCGCCGTGGAAACGGGGGCGGCTGATCGGCCTGCCCTTCCGGCCCCAGCGCCCCCATCATCCCGGCCGCGCGCCGGAACGACGGGTGACGCCATGCGATGAGTTAATCCCGGTCGCGACGGCCCAGCAGGCGCAGGCGAAGCGCGTTCAGCTTGATGAAGCCAGCCGCGTCGCGCTGGTCATAGGCGCCCTGGTCGTCCTCGAACGTCACGACCTTTTCGCTGTACAGCGAATGGGGCGACTTGCGGCCGACCACGCCGACATTGCCCTTGTAGAGCTTCAGCCGCACGGTACCGGTAACCTTCTCCTGGCTGTAATCAACGGCCGCCTGCAGCATCTCGCGCTCGGGCGAGAACCAGAAGCCGTTATAGACCAGCTCGGCATAGCGCACTGCCAGCTCGTCTTTCAGATGCGCCGCGCCGCGATCCAGCGTCAGCTGCTCGATCCCGCGATGCGCCAGGTGATAGATCGTGCCGCCCGGCGTCTCGTACATGCCGCGGCTCTTCATGCCGACGAAGCGGTTCTCGACCAGGTCGAGGCGGCCGATGCCATGCTTGCGGCCAAGCTCGTTCAGCTTGGCAAGCAGCGTCGCGGGCGAGCAGCCCTCGCCGTTCAGCGCCACGCCGTCGCCGCGCTCGAAATCGATGGTGATATATTCCGGCGCGTCGGGCGCATCCTCCGGGTTCACCGTGCGAGAATAGACGTAATCGGGCACTTCCTCCCACGGATCCTCCAGCACCTTGCCCTCGGACGAGGTGTGCAGAAGGTTCGCGTCGGTCGAGAATGGCGATTCGCCGCGCTTGTCCTTGGTCACCATGATCTGGTTCTGCTCGGCGAACTCGATCAGGCGGGTGCGGCTGGTGAGATCCCATTCGCGCCACGGCGCGATTACCTTGATGTCGGGCGCAAGCGCGTAATAACCCAGCTCGAAGCGGACCTGGTCGTTGCCCTTGCCGGTCGCGCCATGGCTGACGGCATCGGCACCCACCTGGCGCGCGATCTCGATCTGGCGCTTGGCGATCAGCGGCCGCGCGATGGAGGTGCCGAGAAGATACAGCCCCTCGTACATCGCATTGGCCCGCATCATCGGGAACACGTAGTCCTTGACGAACTCCTCGCGCAGATCGTCGATGAAGATATGTTCCGGCTTCACGCCGGCCTGCTCCGCCTTGCGACGCGCCGGTTCCAATTCCTCGCCCTGGCCGAGGTCGGCGGTGAACGTCACGACTTCGCAGTTGTAGGTCTGCTGCAGCCATTTCAGGATGACGCTGGTGTCGAGACCGCCTGAATAGGCGAGGACGACCCGGTTAATGCCGGCATCGCCGGCGGGGCGCTTGATGGAGGAGTCGGTCATGGCGCGCGCGTCTAGGATTAGTTGAAGCGCCCGACAAGGCTTACGGGGTCAGCCGTTGATCACCCGCGGTTATGGCCAGGCGCCATGTGCGCCTAATCTCCCTTCAGATCACCGGATCGTCAAAGGCGGCGACTTCCTGTTCATCGGGCTCGCGCAGCGCGAACCAGCAGTAGATGAACAGCGCGACGCACCCGATCCCCGCCACCAGATACGGCAGCGAATGCCACACCTCGTACAGCCCCACGCCGATCGAGGGCCCCAGCACGAAGCTTGCGCCGTTTATGCTGGTCACCTTGCCCGCAACCGAGCCCTGCGCTTGCGGCCCGACCGCCAGACTCGACCCCGCGGTGAAGCCCGGCCGCGTGAACCCGAAGCCCAGGCTGGCCAGCGCATAAGCGGTCGCGATGCCATAAAGCGAGCTGGCCAGCCCGGTAAGCGCCGTGCCCGCCGCCGCCAGCACCAGCCCGACGAGTACCAGCGCCCGCGGCGCGAGGTTCAGCGTCGGGATGATTCCCCATTGCGCCAGCAGCGCAGTGCCCGCCCCCATCATCAGCACGATCCCGGTGGGCTCCAGGGCAAGCGCCGGCGGCAGGTTGAGCCGATCGATCACCAGAAAGCCGATCGCCTGCCCGGTCATCGCCTGTGCATGGCCCATCACCAGCCCGGCAATCATCCAGGTGCGGATACGGCGGTCGAAATAGCTGATCTTTGCGCCGCCTTTTGGCTCGGTGGCGCTGCGCACGCTGGCGCCCGTCCCCTGCCCGCCGATGGACGGATAGCCGGTCGTGCCGCCGTGGGTTCCCCCGGCCATGGCACGGTCGTCGGGCAGCATCGCCCGGATCGTCAGGAACATGGCGACACCGAACAGGGTGAAGACGAATGCCGGCCCGGCCAGGCCGACCTCGATCTCGCCGATACTGCCCAGGATCAGATAGGGTGCGATTGCCGGCCCCAGGATGGTGCCTAGGCCGAAGGCGCTGGCAATCAGCGTAAGGGCGCGGGTTCGCTCCTCCCGCGTGGTGTCGCCGGCCACCATCGCCTGCACGGCCGGCGGCGCGGCCGAACCGAAGGTGCCGTAGATCAGGCGCCCCATGATGAAGAGGATGAATGCCGCCGTTCCGCTGATCCAGCCATTGATCCCGGCCGCCAGGAAGACACCGCATGTGGCAAGGCTGATGCAGAAACCGCCCATGCCCAGCAGGATCATCATGCGCCGGCCATGCCGGTCGGACCGGTTGGCCCAGAATGGCGCGGCGATCACCCAGAGCAGCGCCGATACGGAAAATGCCGCGGCGACCGCACTGTCGGCCACGCCCAGCGATCGGCCCAGCGCGGGCAACACTGATTGCAGCGCCGTGTTACCGGCGGCGATGGTCAGCATGACCATGAACATCAGGGCGAATCGTTTGTCGAAAGTCCGGCGTGGCCGTTTGCGCCGTCTCGCGGCGCTCCTCTCCTGTGCCGGATTCACTGTCATGGAACTTCGATTAGGCGCTTGGGGGCCGCGCGCAACCCCGCTATGGCAACTCTCTTGCTCGTGCCGCGTTCGGCATGGTTACGATCTTTCGGGGAGTTGTTGTTCCTTCATGTCAAGCTCCACCAGTGCGGCCCGCCGCGTGAAAACCCGCGCCAATGGCGTGCCCAAGCCGTGGCAGATGTTCTTCTCCGGCTTTCTGAAGCACCCCGTGATGGTGGGGTCCGTCATCCCCTCGTCGGCAAAGCTGATCGACAAGATGCTGGCGCCCGTGGACTGGGCAAATTGCAAGCTGTTCGTGGAATATGGGCCGGGCGTGGGCACCTTCTGCCGCCCGATCCTCGAACGGATGGCGCCGGACGCCTCGCTCATCGCGATCGACACCAATGTGGATTTCATCCGCTATCTCAATCACACCATCTCGGATTCGCGGTTTGAGGCGGTGCATGGTTCGGCGGCCGACGTGGAGACGATCGTGGCTGATCGTGGCCACGAATCGGCCGATTACGTCCTGTCGGGTCTCCCCTTCTCAACGCTGCCGCCCGGCGTCGGCCCGGCGATCGCTGCGGCCACGCACCGCGTCATCCGTCCGGACGGCGCCTTTCTGGTCTATCAGTTCAGCCCCAAGGTCCGCGACTTCCTGTCGCCGCACTTCGCGCGCATCGATCACGACATGGAATGGTGGAACGTACCGCCGGCCCAGCTCTACTGGTGCTGGAAAGACTGAACCGATCTCGGGCCGGCCACAGCCGGCCCTCCGCGCGAAATGCTCGCCAACGACTTACCGGCAGCCCAGGCCCGCATCGCGCCTTGATGGTCCGCCAGCGCTCCCGTGCGTCTGCAGCCGCTTCCGACGGCAGGAAAGCACCGCAAGGTCCTCGGCGTCATGGTCGCGCAGCAATGCGAGGCCCGCTCCAAGCCACACCGTGACGCCGGGCTCCTCCCGGCATCCAGGTGTCAGCACGCCCCCGCCATTTACGATGCGGAACAGCTCGGGTTCTGAGCCTGCAAGCACCGCTTGAAGTGCGCGCACCCGCGCCTGCCACAACGGGTATGACAGACGACCCTCACATGAGCCAAAAACCGTCCCAGGCGGCGGCGCCGCGACATCATCTGAAAACCAAAAAGCCCCGCAGGTCATCAAGACCGCGGGGCTTGTATATGGTGGGCGCGACAGGGATTGAACCTGTGACCCCACCCGTGTGAAGGGTGTGCTCTACCGCTGAGCTACGCGCCCGGTTGAAACCGGAAGCGGGCCTTTAGGGGGCGCTGCACCCCCTGTCCAGCCCGGATCGAAATTTATCAGTTAAGCGAATCCTTCAGCACCTTGCCCGCCTTGAACTTCGGCTGGCTGGATGCCTTGATCGTCATCGGCTCGCCCGTCCGCGGATTGCGGCCGGTGGATGCCTTGCGCTTGGTCACCGCAAAGGTGCCGAAGCCCACGAGACGCACTTCATCGCCCTTCTTCAACTGCGCGCTGATCGTATCGAACACGGCTTCGACGGCCCGGGTCGCATCGTTCTTTGCGAGCCCAGACACATTCGCAACCGCCGCGATCAACTCCTGCTTATTCATGCAACGACCCCCGTTTCGCTGTGCGGATATTCAAAAAAGTGGATTCGGCCGCGCAGGGCCGGTCGTACCAGTAAGACGGCTGGCCGGTTCAGTGTCAAACGAAACCACGGCGGCTGCGATGAACCGCCGTGGTTACCGTTACCTTACAAGTCGATAGACTTAATGATGAAGCTCGCCGCCGGCCGGTGCGATCGGCGCCGGAGGCTGTGCCGCCAGCTCGTCCGCATCGGTCCAGTCGATCGCCTCCAGCGGATCGGTAAGCGCCAGGCGAAGCACCTCGTCGACATGCGTGACAGGCACGATCTTCAGGCCGTCCTTGATGTTCTGCGGAATGTCCGCGAGATCCTTCTCGTTTTCCTGCGGAATGAGCACGGTGGTGATCCCGCCGCGCAGTGCCGCGAGCAGTTTTTCCTTCAGCCCGCCGATCGGCAGCACGCGGCCGCGCAGCGTTACCTCGCCGGTCATCGCCACCTCGCGCTTCACTGGCACGCCGGTCAGCGTGGAGACGATGCAGGTGACAAGGCCGATACCCGCCGACGGCCCGTCCTTCGGCACTGCGCCCTCGGGCAGGTGAACGTGGACGTCCTTGCGATGGAACAGGCTGGGCTTGATCCCATAGGACGGCGCGCGCGCCTTGATAAAGCTCATCGCCGTTTCCGCCGATTCCTTCATCACGTCGCCCAGCTTGCCGGTCAGCTTGATCGCGCCCTTGCCGGGCACCGTGACGCTTTCGATCGTCAGCAGTTCGCCGCCCACCTCGGTCCAGGCGAGGCCAGTGACGGCGCCGATCTGGTTTTCCTCTTCGGACAGGCCATGGCGGAACTTCTGCACGCCCGCGAACTCGTGGAGGTTCTCCGGCGTGATCGTGACGCTGGTCGCCTTGCCTTCCAGGATCTGGCGCAGCGCCTTGCGGGCGAGCTTGGCGATCTCGCGCTCCAGCGTACGTACGCCGGCCTCACGGGTGTAGCGCTGGATCAGCGCGCGCAGGCCCTCGGGCGTCAGCGTGAACTCGCCGTCTTTCAGCCCATGCGCCTCGACCTGCTTGGCGATCAAATGCCGCTCGGCGATCTCCACCTTCTCGTCCTCGGTGTAGCCTTCGAGCCGGATGATCTCCATGCGGTCGAGCAACGGCTGCGGCAGGTTCAGCGTGTTCGCAGTGCACACGAACATCACGTCGCTGAGATCGATGTCGATCTCCAGATAGTGATCGTTGAACTTGCTGTTCTGCTCCGGGTCCAGCACCTCGAGCAGCGCGCTCGCCGGATCGCCGCGAAAATCCTGCCCCAGCTTGTCGATCTCATCGAGCAGGAACAACGGGTTCGCGGCGCCCGCCTTGCGCAGGTTCGTCACGATCTTGCCCGGCAGCGAGCCGATATAGGTGCGCCGGTGGCCACGAATCTCGGCCTCGTCGCGCACGCCGCCCAGCGACTGGCGAATGAACTCGCGCCCGGTCGCCTTCGCGATCGACTTGCCCAGCGAGGTCTTGCCCACGCCCGGCGGGCCGACGAGGCACAGGATCGGCCCCTTCAGCTTGTTGGTGCGCGCCTGAACCGCGAGATATTCGACGATCCGGTCCTTCACCTTCTCCAGCGCATAATGATCCTCGTCGAGGATCGCCTGCGCGGCGGCGATGTCCTTTTTCAGCTTGCTCTTCTTGCCCCACGGCAGGCCGAGCAGCACGTCGAGATAATTGCGCACGACGGTCGCCTCGGCGCTCATCGGTGCCATGGTCTTCAGCTTCTTGAGCTCGGCGGTCGCCTTGGTACGTGCTTCCTTCGAAAGCTTGAGAGTCGCGATCTTCTGGGTCAGCTCGGCGACCTCGTCGCCCTCGCCTTCCTCACCCTCGTTGCCCAGCTCGCGCTGAATCGCCTTCAGCTGCTCGTTGAGATAATATTCGCGCTGCGTCTTCTCCATCTGGCGCTTGACGCGGCTCTTGATCTTCTTCTCGACCTGAAGGACGCCCAGCTCGCCCTCCATAAAGGCGAACACCATCTCCAGCCGCCGCGCCGGATCGGTTTCGATCAGCAGCGATTGCTTGTCGGCCACCTTGATCGAGATATTGCCCGCCACGGCATCGGCCAGGCGCGAGGCATCCTCAATCTCACCCAATTGCGAGGCGGTTTCCGCGGGCAGCTTGCGATTGAGCTTGGCATAATTTTCGAACTGGTCGATCACCGAACGCATCAGCGCGGAAATCTCGGTGCTTTCCGCCGTGACCTCCTCGATCGAGGTTACTTCGGTGGTCATGTAGGTGCCGGCATCCACCAGCCCGCCGAGCCGTCCGCGCTGCTTGCCCTCCACCAGCACGCGTACCGTGCCGTCGGGCAGCTTCAGCAGCTGCAGCACGGTTGCCGTCACGCCGATGTCGTAAAGATCGTCTGCCTTGGGATCGTCTTCGGCCGGGTCGAGCTGCGCGACGAGGAAGATCTCCTTGTCGGCAGCCATGGCCGCTTCAAGCGCCGCCACGGACTTGTCGCGCCCGACGAACAGCGGCACGATCATGTGCGGAAACACCACGATGTCACGCAGCGGAAGAACGGGGAAGGTCTGGGTCATGAACACTCCGGTGCCGCTTCGAACAGGCGGCATGCTTCTTTTATATGGGGTGCGCGGCGTTTCCATCAATCATCGCGCAATGATCATGGAGCAAAGCGCCCATTGATCGCATTTTAGGACCACATGATCTCTCCATCCCTGTGGCTGGCCGCCCTGCTCCTCCCCCCGGTATCGGCGCCCGGTCCGGCCGGCCTGCCACAAAAGGGCGAGCCGCCACTCACCGCACAGACGCAGATCTCCGGCGGCCCGCGCCCATCGGAGCAAACGGGCGTGACCTTTGACCATGCCGACCTGTCGATCGAGGTACGCCCGAAGCAGCGGCGGATCGAGGGATCGGCCACCCTGTCCTTCACCGCGCGCGCGCCGCTCGCCCGTCTCGTCATCGATCTGGACCGGAACCTGCCGGTGTCCGCCATCGCCATCGACGGGCAAGCGCTGCCAAAACGCGCCTGGTCGAACCCCGATGGGCAGTTAACCATCGCGCTTCCCCGCCCGCTCGCCGCGGGCGAGAAGGTCAGCGCCCGGATCGACTATGCCGGCACGCCGCATGTCGCGGTCAATCCGCCCTGGGCCGATGGCATGGTCTGGAGCACCACCGCCGATGGCAAGCCATGGGTGGCCAGCACGACCGAGGGCTATGGCTGCGATCTGCTATGGCCCTGCCTCGATTTCCCTTCGGGCGAGCCGCGCGCCGTCGATCTGCACATTATCGTGCCGGCCGGGCTTAAGGCGCCTTCCAACGGTCGCCTCACCGGCGTCGAAACCTTTCCCGATGGCCGCACCCGCTGGAATTGGCAGGCGCGCCAGCCCAACACCTACGCCATCTCGCTGGCGGTCGGACCCTTCGAGGAGATCACTGGCACCTATCAGAGCCGCTACGGCAACAAGATTCCGCTCCACTATTGGCATCTGCCCGGCAAGGAAGAGCAGGCGCGCGCGCTCTTCGCCGAATTCGCCCCTACCCTCGATTTCTTCGAAGAGATGATCGGCCCCTATCCCTTTGCGGACGAGAAGCTCGGCGTGGTCGAGACGCCGCACATGGGCATGGAGCACCAGACCATCAACGCTTACGGCAACAAATACGCCAAGGCGCCGGAGGGGTTCGACTGGCTGTTCCAGCACGAATTGAGCCACGAATGGTTCGCCAATCAGATGACGGTGGCGAACTGGGACGATTACTGGCTCCACGAGGGGTTCGCGCAATATATGCAGCCGCTCTACGGCCAGTGGCGCGAAGGCGACGCGCGCTACCTCGTCATGCTGGAAGCACAGCGCAATCGCATCACCAACATCGCGCCCGTGGTGCGCGACAAGCTGCTGACCGAGGAAGAGGTGTACGAGCCCACCAAGGGCGGCGCGGGCACCGACATCTATTTCAAAGGCGCCTGGACGCTCCACACGCTCCGTTGGCTGATCGGCGACCGTGCCTTCTTCGCCGCCACGCGCCGCCTCGTCTATGGCCGCCCCGATCCCCAGCCCGGCAACTTCACGCCGCGCTACGCCTCCACGCGCGAGTTCGAGGCGTTGGTCAGGGAGGAGGCCGGCCGCGATCTCGACTGGTTCTTCAACGCCTATCTACGCCGCGCCGCTTTGCCCGAACTGGTGGAGACACGCCAAGGCGACCAGCTCACGCTGGAATGGCGCGCCGGCGGCCCGTTCGCGATGCCGATCGAGGTGAAGGTCGGCGACCGCATCGAAAGGCTGACCATGGATGGCGGCCGCGGCGTGCTGACCATACCCGCCGGCGCCCATGTCGTGATCGACCCAATGGCCCGCGTCCTGCGGCGATCGGTCGCGGTGGAACAATTGCAGGCGTGGCAGGCCCGACAGACAGCGGCCGCTCGCCCATAACATTCATCAATCCGCAGAGACACCGACAACGGGGACCGCCGCATCCCGTACAATTCAACCGCGTGTGACGAGAGCAGCGGCAGTGCAAAAGCTATTGCTTAGCTTCGCGCGACTTCGACAGTATTTTGCGCAGATTGGCAATTTGGGTGGATATCTCAGGCTCGCCACAGATTGCTCGATCGAATGGGTTCGGCGCATGCAGGCGAATACATGCTGATGCCACCTGTTGCCGCGGAATCATGTCGAGCGGTTCGACGCTCGCATCGCCACGCCTGATCACCGTGCGCAGCTTGGAAAGGTAGCCATTCCAGCCACGTTTCTCATCGATCCGCGTAAGCATTTCCTCAGCCTCGCGCCTCAAGCGTTCCGCCTTGCCAAACTGCTTCATCTGACGGGCGGCATTCGCAGCGCGCGCCTGAAGCCATACCCTGTCTGTGGTGGCAACCGTGGCATCCAGCGCACGCACTTCGCTGATGAACGTGTCCTGGTACCGCTCCAGGCGCGGATCGCCCGTCTCGCCATCCTCTCCGGCCAACTCGCCTGGCGACACTTGCCAGATAGCGGAAAGGAGCAATCCGAGCGCCTGCGGCTTGGGCCGGCCCAGTGCCGTCGCGAGCCAGTAGGCACGATAATAGGTCGTATCGGCTTCGACCAAGCGTTTGTACTCGCCATTTGTTATTAGGCCAGCGAGCTTCTGTGTCTCTGCTTCTGAAAACTTGTCGAACGCGATTAGTTTATTGCTCGGGCATTCAGGAACAGGAAGCGGAAACGGCAGATAGCTGTATGGCCGACCATCGGGTCGCTCGCCGTAAGTGCTGTACATCGACGGCTGCCATGCGGCGAATTGCTCGCCGCCTACTGGACAAGTCATGTACTCCGGACCGCCATGAAGCGGCGGAACTGGCGCGGGCGGCGCGGCTGGAACAGCTTGCAGGAGCAATGCGATCGACAGCAACCTTCACCTCTTCGTCCGTACCTTCCGGCGGAGGTATGCCGTCACTTGCACCGGCACAACGCCGTCCCGCGCATGATCATCGCCACAGCCGCTCTTCCCACTTCACGCCGGTCCGCCGCCCCGCTTTTACCTCATCCGCCGCAACCCGCTGACTGGTCCGGAAGCGTGACATGCTTTCCCGAGCAAAGCCGCGAAGCCGATGCGCCTCGTCTAACAGCCCTCACCCGAACAACCGCTTCAGGCTCCGTTCCAGCATCACGAACTGCCACAGCGTCCGCCCATGCTCCTCGCGCCCGGCGCGGTGCGTCTCCGCCAGTGACCGCAGCACTTCCATGTCGAACCAGCCCGTGTCGGCAAGCACGCGCGATCGAGACAGCGCCGCCGCTTCCCCGGCTAGCGGCCCGCGAAACCAGTCGCTCACCGGCGTGACGAAGCCCATCTTGGGGCGATAGAGGATGTCGCGCGGCAGATAGCGTTCCATGGCTTTCTTCATCAGCCACTTGCCCTCGCCGTGCCGCAGCCGCATCGATGCGGGCAGGCGGGCGGCGAAGGACACCAGCCTATAGTCGAGCAGCGGCTCGCGCGCCTCCAGGCTCACCGCCATGCTGGTCCGGTCGGTTTTCGCCAATATGTCGCCGGGCAGCCAGATCTTCATGTCGGCATATTGTGCCCGATCGATCGGGTCGCGCGCCGGCGCATCGCGCATCGCCGCAACATAGCGGTCCTCGGCGCGATGCCCGTTCAGCGCGCGCCGAGCGGCATCGTTGAACAGCCGTGCGCGCAGCGCGGGCGTGGTCACACCGACCGACCGGGCATAGGCCTCCGCGCCATCGTCGGCGAGCGCCAGCAGCGTTGTCTTCGCCCGCAGCGGGCGCGGCGCCCAGTCGGCTTTGGGATAAAGGTCGCCCAGCGTGCCGAACACCTGGCTGCGGAATCGTACCGGCAACAGCGCGCGCACCCGCTCCTCCGCCGCCTGGAAGCGGTAGCGACGATAGCCGGCCATGATCTCATCCGCGCCATCGCCCGACAGCGCCACCGTCACCCTTTCGCGGGCGAGCGCGCAGACCTGATAGGTGGCCAGCGCCGACGCATCGGCAAACGGTTCGTCGAAAGCGGCGACCACGCGATCGATGAGGCCGAAATTCTCCGCATCCACCACACGCGTGTCATGATCCGTCCGGAACCGCTCCGCGACCGCTGCGGCATAGGCCCGTTCGTCATGGCCGGCTTCCGCAAAACCGATCGTGCAGGTGCGCACCGCCTGCGGGCTCGCCTCCGCCATCAGCGCGACCACCGCGGAACTATCGACGCCGCCGGACAAGAAGGCACCAAGCGGCACATCGGCCACCAATCGCGACCGCACGGCTTCGCGCATATGGGCGATCAGCTCTTCTTCCAATGACTTGGCGGAGCCTTTTGCCCGGTCGGCGAAGGACACGTCCCACCATTTCACTGGCGCCGGCACCGGCTTGCCGCGCTGCACCAGGAGGTAATGGCCGGCCGGCAGCTTGCTCACCCCCGCCACGATGCAGGCATCGTCCGGCACATAGCCGAACGCGAGATAGTCCTCGATCGCGCGCAGATCCGGCACTCGCCGCATCAGAGGGTGTGCCAGCAAGCCCTTGAGCTCGGAAGAGAAAGCCAAAGCTCCATCGGCCAACCGCGTATAGTGCAGCGGCTTCACGCCCATCCGGTCGCGCGCCATGAACAACTGCTGAGTGCGGGCATCATGGATGACGAAGGCGAACATGCCGTTCAGCCGTTCCAGCATCCCCGGCCCCCAGGCAGCCCAGGCGGCAAGCAGCACCTCCGTGTCGCCTTCTGTCCGAAAGACCCATCCTTTTGCGCCAAGTTCGGCCCGTAGTTCACGATAATTGTAGATGCAGCCATTGAAGAGCACGGAGCACGCGCCCGTCTCGTCATGCATCGGCTGGGGGGATCCCTCCACGTCGATGATTGACAGCCGCCGATGCCCAAGCCCGACGCCCGGCGCCGTCCACACGCCTTCCCCGTCCGGCCCGCGCACCGCCATTGCCTCCGTCATCGCGCGGATGCGTGCCGGATCCACCGGCTTGGGCGTCTCGGGATAGTAAAGGCCGGCCAGCCCGCACATCAGCGCATGATCTCGGCTGATACGCGGTCCAGCGCGCCGAGGTCCGCCCGGAACCGTGCCACCGCCCTCCTCGCATCATGGCCCGGCCGCTCTTCGGCGGAGAGATGCAGCGCCACCGCCCCCGGCTCCCCGCCGAGCAGCCGTGCCTTCAGCGTCGCCAGCTTGACCCTGACCGGGGCGCTCGTCACCGTCCCGTCCACGCGATACCAGGTCACCACGACCCGCTGCACCGGCCCGGGCGCCGTGATCCGCATCGCCGTTCCCCCGTCAATCGCCGGCGAGGACGCCACTCGCACCCAGCGGTCGCCCTCCCGCAGCACGCCCGTGCCATAGGAGATCACTTCCCTTCCCTCCTCCTGCCGCGCAAAGACAGCGACGGCGAGGTCCACTGCGTCGCCTCGATCATTGACATAGCGGCCGATCAGCCGGTGATCCGCGCTGGGATAGAATGGCGCCCATGGCGCGCGCGTGCTGAGCGGCGCGCGGCTCCAACCGGGCACCGCTGGCAGTTGAAGCTGCTGCGGCAAAGACTGCACACGCCCCCCGATCGCGGCCGCCCAGGAGACGAACAACGCCGGCGTTACGACGCACAGCAAGGCTGGATGGATCGGCCCAATGCGATGCTGCGGCGGAGCGGAAAAGCGGGCGGGATCGAAGGCCGCGTCATCGGGCGCGCGATCAAACCACCCCCACGCAACCGCCATCACCGCCGCCATGACCACGGCGAAGAACAGCCAGCCATAAACGAGGTGATCAAAGCCGGTCGCCGCCTCCAGCCCTAGAAATTGCGCTGCCCAGATGGTGCCGAACGCGCGTATGCCATTGGCGAGTATCGGCACCACAAGGGCAGCCGCCAGAAAGATCCCGCGTCGTCGCCATGAGCGGAAACAGGTGTTGGCCACCAGCGCACCAAATGCCAGCATCGACAGCACGAACTTGGAGCCGGAACATGCCTCGGCAACCTCGAAATAATAGGGCCCGGCATGGATCAGCACGCCTTCCACCGCTGCTGGCACGCCGGCGAGGTGGAGCAGCGGCATGACCATCGCCACCGTCACCTGCTGTAGCGGGGGCTCCAGCCATGCGCCGAACGGCACCGCAAAGAACGCGTAAGACAGCGGAAATAGCAGCGCGCGCGCAACATGCGGCCCCAGGATTGCCACCACGCTGCCCTGCAAGACGATCAGCACGCCGAAGTGCCGCGCACCCGCCACCCCGGCCGCTTCGCCCAGCAACCACCCGAACCCGCCCGCCGCAACCAAGGCAAGCCCCGGCCACCAGGCAGCGGGGTTCATCGCGCCGAGTTCGCGCCGCCGTATCCACACCAGCCAGCCGACCACCGGCAGGATAAACAGGCAATGGCCGTAGGTCGTGCTGGTCCACCACATCCGCACCAGATCGGCGACGTCACGGTGGAACAGCGCCAGGACGCACAAGCATGAAGCGCCAAGCGCGGCCAGATGAACGCGCCATCCAGCGGCGACCTCGTCAGCGCTTCGAAGCTGCACCGCAGGAGTCACTGGGCGCGATCCGCCAGACACAGGCCCAGCATGGCATCCAGCGGAGCAAGCCGCGCCTCCCAAGCGTAACGCTTGATCACCTGTTGCCGGGCCGCTGCGCCAAGGGCCGTCGCACCCGCCGGATCGTGCAGGAGCGCCGCAACGCAGTCTGCGAATTCCTTCGCGCCCGCCGCGGTCCGGATCGTCCCGGCATGATCGATCCCCTCGGCAGCGGCGTGGCTGGCGACCACCGGCCGGGCCATGGCCATGGCTTCCAGAACCTTGTTCTGCACGCCGCGGGCCAGGTGCAGCGGGGCGACCACCACATCCGCCGCCGCAAGCCAGCCGCGAACATCCGCGACCTCTCCCGTGACCGTCACTTGCGCACCCGCCAGAGCGCGGACCGCCGCTGTCGGCGCTCGCCCGACAATCGCGAAATGAGCGTTCGGCAACAGCGGCAGCACCGATTGCGCGAACCAGCTCACTGCATCCACGTTCGGCCGGTAATCCATCTGGCCGGTGAAGACGATCAACGGCCGTGCACATTGGACCGGAGCTGCGACGCCGGGATCATAATGGACGGTATCGATGCCGTTCTCCAGCACGCGACTTCCCGGCAACAGCGCTGCTTCCGGCGCGCTGACAAACAGAGAGGCAGACGCCCGCGCACTCACTGCCCGCTCATACGCGCCCAGCAGCCGTGCCTCGCGCCGCATCATCCAGCGCATCGGTCCGCTCGCATCCTCGGCATAGGCGGCGAACTTGGCCGAATCCAGATCAACGAAATCCATCACGATCCTGGGTCCGGGCACCGGGGCATATTGCGCCATCTGCCCGGAAAAGACGTACATCGCATCAATCTGATGGCGGGACAGAACATCCGTCACCGCCTCGCTCACGCGCCGATCGGCGAAGGCGGTCAGCGACACTGGCTTCTGCAGCGCCAGCGCTTCCGCCGCGGCACGAAGCTGGGGCTTGCTGCGCCTCACCAATGTGCAGGTTTCGACCATCGCGCGATGCTCGTCCGTCACCGCCGCATCATCATCGACGAACGAGATCAAATGAATGCGGGCCCGCGCCGCCAGATATTTGAGCACATTGAAACTGCGGATCCGGTCTCCGCGATCTGGCGGAAATGGCGCACGATGCGCCAGAAACAGGATATCCACGTCAGCCCAGCCCTCGGCTGATCCATGGACCGACAAGGTTGGCGACCGGCAACGGCAGCTTCTTCCAGCTACGCACCATCATCGCATATTTGGGGTTCTGCGGATTTACCTCGCGCACGGGTCCGTCAGACCATTTGGCGTAGCGCAGCGGCGTGCCCAGAAAGCCCCAGTTCTTTTTGAATGCGGCTGGCCCCGTGCCCGTCTTTGATCGCCCGAAATCGAAGTGTGTGCAGCCTCGTCCGCGTGCGTGCGTCATCAGCGCGAAGTACATCCGATCGTTGGCGCGCAGGTGACGCGCGGCCGCAACGCCGCCGCCCCAATAAGGAAACACCGTTCCCCCGAAATAAAGACTGAGGACGCTCGCGACCGCACGACCCTGGTGCCGCACCGTCAGAATATCCGCGTCCATCATCTCCAATACCGATCGGAACAGCGATCGCGGAAAGACCGGCGTTCCCAGGTTCCGGACCGATTCCGCATAGACGCGGTAATGCTCGTCGGCCAGGGCCAGCCCCCCGGTCACGACCTCCAGATCGGCGGACAGGGCCTTGCGCACCTCGGCCCGCTGCTTGCGCGGGACGGCGAGAAGCTCGGCACCCTCGTCCTCCGCCAGCGGCCGGACAAAGCCGAGATAGGTGTCTTCATCCACGGTCCAGCCGGCAGGCACCGGTCCGCCGCGCAATTCCACTGCGGGATAGCCGATCGCGCGCGCCGCGGCCGCCAGCGGCTCGACCCCTTCGCCCAGCACGCCGCCATCCACCGCGAAACCGGCCGAAACGAGCGCCGCACCGAAGAGGGGCGAACGCATCTCGCTGAGCGGCAGATAACCGACGATGTCGCCGGCGCGCTCCGCCACCAGAAAGCGCCCCCGCGGCCCACAGCCACGCTCCACCGCGCGCGTCCATGCGGTCAGGTGGAAGGGCGTGGCTTCGGGATGATTGGCAACGAACGCATCGATGCGAGCGTCCTCCGCCACTGCTTCACGAACGACCACTTCTCCGCCCGCAGCGGCAGGCGTCTTCACCCGCGCCGCTCCTGCATTGCCACCGCATCGACTCGGCCCCAGCTATGTCGCTTCAACAGGCCGCGCAGCTTGCCGCTCATCGCCCCCAACCGGCTGTAATGCCGCAGCCGGGACCGCATCGGCGCGTTGGAGACCCGTGGCTGGTCGGGATCCACCTCCCAGGGATGAAAATAGAACATGCCGCCATGGCCCGCGCCATTCGCCTGGCGCACCGCGAGATCGGTCAGTGCCGCGGGCAGCAGGCGAAAGAATCCGCCACCCACCGCCATCCGCCGCCGTCCGAGCTCGGCGACCGACACGGGCAATTCGATCATGTCGCTGTCGGATAGCGGCTGCCACGCGAATCGCGGGCTTTCGCGCCATCCGTAATGATCATGAGCGACGGGCGCGACGCTGGAGGAGTAAAGATACCCCTCTTCGGCAAGAACCGCGTGCGCCCAGGGGGTTCGCGTATCGATCGAGAAACTCGGCGCGCGATATCCGGTGACGGCAACGCCGCCCGCATCCTCCAGGGCGGCGCGCGCACGGCCGAGATCGGCGCGAAACTCTGCCGCGCTCATGGTGAAGACGCGCTGATGATCCCAGCCATGGCTCGCAATTTCATGGCCCGCGTCCACGATCCGGCGGATCAGCGCAGGGTGTCTGTGGGCCACCCAGCCCAGCGTGAAGAATGTCGCGGTCACGCCAAATTCGGCGAACAGATCCAGTACGGCGCTGGTATTGGTGACGACCCGGCTTTGCAGATCGCCCCACGACTGCTTGTCGATCGTGTTCTCGAACGCGCCGACCTGAAACCATTCCTCCACGTCCACCGACATGCCATTGATGATCGGCGCCGCGTTTGCGACATTTTCGCTACCGGGAACGATCATCAGGCCGCAGCGCCGCGCACCGCCTCCAAGCTGCCGCGCGGTGCCGGCGCGTCGCTTTCCACCCAGTCGACCAGCAGCGTCAGCATGCGGCGAAGCGCGGCATCCTGCTCCTTCACCTGCTGCTCGAGCCGGGCGATGCGACCGAGCAGTTCGGGATCGGATCCGGCCGGCGAACCGCCCTCCGTGGAACGCGACGGTTCCGGTGCAGCCTTCGGCACGGCGCGCACTGTCGGCGTAATGCCGGAGGCGCTGGGCAGATCCTTGGCGGCGTCCGCCCGCACGGCGTTGACCAGCGCAGCGTCGATCACCTTGGCATCGGTGATGGCGGCATGTAGCAGCACCCGCCCCATCAGCTGGTTCAGGCGACGCGGAACGCCGCCGCTCGCGCGGTGCAGGACAGGGAAGACATTGTCCGCGAAGCTCGGTTCGCCCTGCCACCCGGCGATGCCGAGCCGGTGCGTGACGTAGCTCGCCACTTCATCGGGTCCCATCGGCTCCAGATGATGAATGGCGATCACGCGCTGGCGCAGCTGCTCCAGCCTGTCCGATCCGTTCAGCCGTTCGCGAAACTCCGGCTGGCCGAGAAGGGATATTTGCAGCAGCGCTCGCCCGCCCGCCTGAAAGTTGGAAAGCATGCGCAGCTCTTCCAACGCCGACACGGGCAGCGCCTGCGCCTCATCCACGATCAGCAGGGTACGGCGGCCCGTGCGCGCGACGGCGTGAAGCCCGCGCTCCACCAGCGTCAGCAACTCCGCCTTGGATCGACCCGCCGGCTCGATGTTCAGCCCGGTTGCGACGACCCGCAGCAGGTCGTCGCCCTCGATCGCGGTCGAGACGATGGTGATGACGTTGAGGTTCGCCGGATCGATCTGGGCTGTGACATGGCCCACCAGCGTCGTCTTGCCCGCGCCGATGTCACCAGTGATGACGATAAAGCCTTCGCCCTGGGCCAGACCATAGCCGAGATAGGCCATTGCCTTCCGATGCGTGGCCGAATCGAACCAGTAACGCGGATCGGGCGTCAGCTGGAACGGCCGTTCGGTCAGGCCAAAATGTTCCTCATACATGCCGGGCGACCCCTTAGATTGCTGTCCGGTTAGAACGTGTAACGCGCGCCAAGCAGCGCCTGCGCCGACCATTGGCTATCAAAACCTTCTTGATCGAAGGTATAAAGGCCGAGCGACGCGACGGTGCCCAAACGGCCGAATTGGTGGGAATAGGTGCCGGTCGCGCCAAGATTGAACACGCCATTGGCCAGCGGCAGGCCGCTGTCATAGTAATTCGCGAAGAGGTTGGCGTCGACTTGCGACACCCGGCTCAATGCCCGCGACCAGAACAGCTGGGCGTAATAGCTCTCGTCGGTGACGCCGAGGGCGACGGTGCCGGGCGCGACATCCGGCGTGTTCAGCCGCCGATTGGCATATCCAAGGCCCAGACCATAAGCGGTGCGCCCACGCGTCGCGGAAATGACCCCGTCGACGCCGCGCGCTCTGTAGCTTGCGGTCGAGATCGACTGAAAGACGTTGTTCAGGCATCCCCCGGCATCGGCCCCGCCGGCCCCAGGATTGCCGCCGAAAATGCAGCCGTTGAACTGTTGCCCGAAGGGGTTGGCCGTGCCCTGGAATGCGGTTGGCAAGGTGCGGAGACCATCGCGCAGCTGCCGCCCGAACGTTTCGATCCCATCATAGACGACGATCTGCAGCCCACTGTCACGGGCGAGCTGCCAGTTCAGCGAACCAAAATAGGTCTCGCCGCCATAGCGGTAGCCGGCGTTTGCCTGCAGTTCGAAGCGCGGACTCGGACGCCAGATGACGCCTGCGTCATAAATCAGTCCGTCCGTATTGTAGGCGATCCGTTCCGGCGAGGCAGGGTCGGTGACGAACCGTCCGTTATCGTCCACCACCGGGTTGCCGCTGGCATCAAGCAGCGCATCGCGCTGGGAAGCCGTGATTTTTTCGTATCCCGCACCTGCGCGCAGAGCGACAGTGCGGCTCACCGGCATGGTCACGTCGCCGCGCGCGTAAAAACCCTCGTACGTCTGATCTAACTGCCCAGCTTCCTCACGCTCATACGCGCCGCTGACCGTTACCCCCACGGGCAGCACGGCGCCCACCGGCACGCCAGCGGATGCCTGGGCCAGCACGCTCTTCGAATCGTCGAAATAGTCGAGCCGCTGCTGGCCGGCTGCCAAGCCCGTCGACACCGGCGCTTCTACCTTGGTGTAGCCGCCGAACGCCGCGGCGGCGATCTCCACCGGCCCCGCCCTGGTGGTGAGACTGGGGCCGGCGTAGACCGAATATACCTGGGTCACATTGTCGACATTGCCAACGAAGCTGCCCGGCGCCGTCCCCCGAATGTCGGCCCGCGCTCGGGTCGCGACGGCACCACCTTCAACCGTAAATCCCGGCGCAAGCGTTGCTGATGCGCGAGCCAGGCCGGTATGCACATTGTCGTCGGCGATGCGGTCGTCCCACTGGATCCGGCGCTCGTAGCGGTAGCTTACCTGCCCTTCGACACGCCGCCCGCTGATCCCGGCATCGATGCCCACCGCCACCTGCGAATAGGTCAGCACCTCGTCGTTGCTGAGACCCACGTCGAGAACCTGCGCAACCTCGATATAAGGTGCGACGTAGCGATCGCGTGCCTGGACGCTGGTCGCAGCAAGAAGCATCACCAACGTGACGCTGCAACCCAGTGCCCTCTCTTGAAGCCTCAGCACGCTGCCTTCCTAACCGTAATAGCTTCCGAACCGGCCGCGGCCGGGCTCGTAGGATCGTGAATTCAGTACCAGGCTGATCTGCTCGCAACCGTCCAAAAGATTGACCGCCTCACGGATCTCCGCCTCGGTCGTCCGGTCCGCCCGCACGACCAGCATCACCTGTCCGACAAGCAGCGCCAGGACAGATGCGGGCGACGCGGCGAGCGCGGGCGGCGTGTCGAAGACGATGATGCGGCGCGGATCGTTCGCCAGCAGGCGCTCCACCACCTCCCGCGTACGCGCGCTCGCGAGCAACTCGGTATCCGAGTGGCTGCGTTTGCCCGCCGGGAGAAGTGACAATTGCGGCACGTCGGTGCGCACCACGAATTGTTCGGGATCAAGGCTCCGATCGGCAAGTATGTCGAGAAAGCCGGTAGAATCGTCCAGGCCCAGCGTCGCCATGACGTTCGGCTTCGCGAAATCGCCGTCGATCAGCAGCACCTCGACGTCGCGCTCTGCCGCCAGACTGATCGCAAGATTGATCGCGCAGAAGGTCTTACCCTCGCCCGGCTTTGCGGACCCGACGAGAATGGTCCGCGAACGCTCGCCCGCAGGCCCGGACGCGAGCGCGCGGGCGCCCAGAAGAAGCTGACGCTTCACCAGGCGGAATTCTTCCGCGAGCGCACCGATCGGCGCGCCGGGAACCAGCATGCCCTTTTCCGCCAGCATGGCCCGATCAACATGCGCGATCCCGTCAAGGAAGAGCACCGGATCTTCTTCGGGCTCCGCGCCAGCCCGCAACTCCGATGGGATCGCCATCAGGGTCGCGGCGGCTTCGCGCGACAGCGTTTCCGCGCCTTCCGGCGCCGGCGGCGCAGCCGCGATCAGGTCGAACGCAGGATCGTCTGCCGCCGCCTCGCTCTCCGTACGACCGAAATCTTTTGCAGGAGGCACCGGGGCTGTATCCGCCGCCATGCCGTCGATCTGCTGCTCCGGAGCATATGCCAGTGCCTGTACGACTGGTGCGGATTCCGCGATCTCGGGAGCGGAAACCTGCGCCGTATCGGGCGCGTCCCGCCGTCGCAGGTGCGCCCCGAAGTCATAGACCCGAGCCGCACGCTCGATGAGCGACTCATCATGCTTCTTGTCGGCGTTCGTCATGCTGCAAGACCCCGCTGAAGCATTTCGACGCCAAGCAGCGCCACATAGCCAACGGCGAGCGCCCCTACCCCACCGATGAACACTTTCAATTGCTTCTGCCGCAGCTCCGCTTGCTGACGCGTCAGCATTTCACCGATGGAGCCGATGACCGGCATCCCGGACATTTTTTCGAGCCGCTGGGCGGTCGGAAAGGTCGCCTGGACTTTGGACATGGCGAAGGCGCTTCCGATGCCACCGAGGATCCCGGCGATCAGCACGCCGGTCAGCAACAGCGGCCGGTTGGGCGCAGAGGGTGTGCGCGGCTGCGTTGGCGGATCGATCACGCTGAACTTGACCGCGTCGGTCTGCGACTGCGCCTGGCTGCGCAGGTTCACCTGCTCACGCTGCGCGAGAAGGCGGTCATATTGATCCTTCAGCACGGTATAATTACGCTCGATCTCGCCCTGCTGTGCGGCAACCTCCGGGTCCTCCGACAGCTTGGCCGACAACGTGTCGAGATCGGCCTGGAGCTGCTGCTTGCGCATCCGCAGCGCCGCGACATTCGCCTGCCGGTCGGCCAGCATCGACTGCAGCGAAAGATAGGCGGGATTGGGCACGCCGCCGGAAGCTGCACCCGAGGGCTCGCTCCGCACCGCGGCCTGCGCCTGGGTCAGCTGCGCCTTGAGGGCGATCACGTCGGGGTGATTGTCCGTATATCCTCGGCCGCGCGCGTCGGCGAGCTGCCCCTGGATCGCCGCCAGGCGGGCTCGCGCTGGCCCAACGCCCGCCGTGCCAGCCGCGCCAGCGATGCTTTGCGGCGTTGCCGCAAGCTGCCCCTGCAGCGCTGACAGGCTGGAGCTTGCCGCTGCCAGATCCCCGTCGACCTGGCTCATCTGCGCACGGGCCGCGCCGATCCGGTCGCTGACTGATCCGGTGCCGGGTAGCGATCCAAGATAGCGATTCTGGAAATCTGCCCGCTTCGCCTCCGCATCCTGCAGCTTGGCGCCCAGCGACTGCAACTGCCCGTCCAGGAACTGAAGCGTCTGGGTGCTCTGCGCGCGATCGTCCGACAGGTTCGTCTCGACGAAGATGTCGATCAGCTTCTGCGTAATGCTGGAGGCGAGCTTCGGCGTGGCCGCCGTGCTGACGATCTCAAAGAGATTGTCCTGCTGGGCGGTGATCTTGATCGCATTCTGCAGGCCCGCCGCCCGGTCGGCGACCTCCTGATCGGTGGAGGCGGTCTTCGCCAGATCGGTGCCGCGGACGACCTTTTGCAGGTTCACCGAAGAGGTGAGCGTCTGGCGAACGGTATCGATGTCACGCTGCTGATCGCCCATCGCGCTGGCATCGCCAACGGACGGCAGGACCGATCGCATCTGCACGAACACGCGCGCGCGGCTTTCATACCGGCTGGGAATCTGGCTGACGGCCAGCCAGCCAAGCAGGCAAATGGCCCAGGCGACGCCGAGCGCCAACCAGCGCCGGGTCCACACGGCATGAACCGCGATCCTGACCTCTTCGTACAGCCCGGTCACCAGCGCGCCTTCAGAACATGCTCTCGGGGATGATGATCACATCACCCGGTTCCAGCCGAACGTTCGCCTTCGAGTCGCCGTCCTTGAGCAAGCGATTGATGTTGAGCTGATATTCAGCCTGTTTGCCGGTGGCGCGATCATATCGGATCAGGCGCGCGCGGTTCCCGGCTGCATATTCGTTCAATCCCCCGACAGCGATCATCGCATCAAGCAGGGTCATGTTCGCGCGATAGGGCAGCGCTGCCGGCTTTTCCGTCGCGCCAACGATGCGCACCTGCTGGCTGTACGTGCCGGAGAAGCTGTCCACGATGACGCTGACGATCGGATCCTTGATATATTCCCGCAGCGCGAGCTTCATGTCGTCGGCGAGCATTGCCGGCGTCTTGCCGACGGCGGGCATGTCGTTGACGAGCGGGGTCGTGATGCGCCCGTCCGGCCGCACCTGCACCTTCGCGGACAGTTCCGGATTGCGCCACACGAAGACCTGGAGAGAATCGAGCGGGCCGATGATATATTCGTCACCCGGCTGTTCGCGCTGAGCGACGAACGCCGCTGGCGGCAATTCCGGTCGGTTGCTCGCGACGCTCGCGCATCCGGCCAGCATCGTCATAGCGAGCAGGGCTGCAGGCAAGGAAATGTACCCTCGCGATACGCGCATCAAATAACCTCCGTCAGGCGCAAACCATCGGTACAGGGAGGGTTATCCCCTACCGGTTTCTGCCAACTTCCTCTTGAAAGTAAGAGGTGAAGATAGCGTTAGGAGCGCCGAACAACCACCTCGGTGGGGGACGGGTGTCCCAAAAAGGCACTGGGGCTGGCCGTTGCGCCATACGCCCCCGCCAGAAAGATCGCGATCACATCGCCTACGTCTGCCGTTGGCAGGGCCACGCGATCTGCCAGCCGGTCGAGCGGGGTGCACAAGCATCCGACCACCGACACCTCATCCTGCGCTGTCGCTCCCAGCCGCTGGGCAACCGCAACCGGATAGTTTCGGCGCACGACCGTGCCGAAATTCCCGCTGGCAGCCAGTTGATGGTGAAGGCCACCGTCGACGATCAGGAAGGTTTCGCCGCGGCTGTCCTTTCGATCCACGATCCGCGTCAGGTAGACACCGGATTCAGCGACCAGCCACCGCCCCAGTTCGATGGCAAACGACGTGCCGGCCAAAGCAAGCGATGAAGCACGGATGTTCTCCGCCAGCGCATTGCCAATCGCATGGAGATCGATCGGCAAGTCGCCCGCGAAATAGGGCACGCCGAACCCGCCGCCCAGATTGACCAAAGGTGGCCGGTGCCCAGCTTCAACGCTCAGGCGCTCCGCCAGCATCAGCGTTGCCGCCTGCGTCTCGATCAACGCCTGGCTGTCCAACGCCTGGCTTCCGGCGAAGATGTGGAATCCCCGCCAATCGGCACCGGCGCGAACGACCTCCTTGACCAGCGCGGCCGCGCGCTCGGCATCGACGCCAAAGGGTGACGGTCGCCCGCCCATCTTCATGCCGGAGCCTTTGAGCTCCATGTCGGGATTGACCCTCACCGCCAGTCGCGGCGCGATGCCTAACCGGTCCCCGATGATGATCGCGCGAGCCGCTTCGCCCTCGGACTCGACGTTCAGCGTGGCGCCGGCGGCGATGGCGGCCTCGAGCTCAGCATCGCGCTTGCCTGGCCCCGCAAAGCTGATCGCGTGAGCGGGCTTAACCGCACATGCCTTCTGCAATTCGCCCGCGGACGCGACATCAAGTCCGTCGACCAGAGGTGCAACCACCTCCAGCAATCCGGGATGCGGGTTCGCCTTGATGGCATAATGAAGGTCGACTGCCGGGAACGCCGCGCGGAACGCATCGACCCGCGCCGCCACGATCGCCGGATCATAGACGAATAACGGCGAGCCGAACTCGGCGACCCAGGCGCTCGTAGCACGCCCGCCGATGATCAGCTCGCCGGTCTGCGTGGCGAACTCCGGCGGCAAGGGGCCGAACGGCTTGCTCATTCTTTTGGGTCCTGCGCCAGTGTCGTCCGCTCGCCATTTTGGTCGTGAACAAAGGCGCGAATGGCCGCGCGGTCCAGCTTGCCGTTGGCATTGCGCGGCAACGTCTGGAGCCAGTGGAACCGGGCAGGCTGCATGAAATTCGGCAGGTCGCGCCGCAATCGATCGCGCAGGCCACTTTCCCGTGCTTGATCCCCTCGCAGCACCAGCACAACGGCCTGGCCCAGACGCGTATCCGGCACGCCGACCGCGACCGCTTCCGCCGCCTCGCCGCCCGCCATCACCGCTTCCTCGAGTTCCCCGGGGCTGATCCGATTGCCCGCTGACTTGATCATCTCATCGTCTCGCCCGACGAAACGCAGCAGGCCATTTTTCTCCAGGATCGCACTGTCGCCGGACCAGACAGCGGTCCCCCCATATTGTGAAAAGGCCGGAGCAGGCCGAAACCGCTGCGCAGTACGCTCCGGATCCTGCCAATAGCCCTGCGCCACCAACGGCCCTGCATGGACCAGTTCGCCTGGCTCGCCGACCGCCGCTCGCGCACCGGTCGCGTCAACGATCATCACCTCGGCGTGCGGGATTTCCTGTCCGATCGACTCCGGGTGGAAGTCGACCAGGGCCGGATCGAGGAACGTTGACCGGAAGGCTTCGGTAAGGCCGTACATTGGATATAAATCCGCTTCAGGGAACCGCTGCCGCAAGGCGCGAACCATGCGAATGGTCAGCGCGCCGCCGGAATTCGTAAGGCGGCGCAGCCGGTTAGCGGCCGCGTCGGGCCAGTCCGTTTCGAGCAGTTGCACCCACAGCGGCGGCACGCCGGCAAGCGTTGTCGCGCCCACGCGCTCCACCGCTTTCACCACGTCGCGCGGCGTCAAATAATCTAGCGGGGCAACCGATGCGCCCGCGAGCCAAGTGGAGAACAATTGGTTCTGACCATAGTCGAAGCTAAGCGGCAACACGCCCAGAACAACATCATCGGCTGCAAGGCGCAGATAATGCGCGACACTGTTCGCCCCGAGCCAAAGGTTCGCATGGCTGAGCATGACGCCCTTCGGCCGCCCCGTGGACCCCGACGTGTAGAGAATGGCGGCAAGAGCGCTCGTGTCGCCCCCTGATCGCGGAAGATTGTCTCCAACCCCGGCGGCATGGTGAACGGCCACCTGGGCTACATCCTGCGGCTCCAGCGTCGCTGCGCGTGCAGGCTGGGTCAAAAGCAACCGCGCCCCGCTGTCTGCCAGGATATGGGCGACTTGAGCCCGCTTCAACAAAGGGTTGACGGGAACATGGATCAGCCCTGCCCGCGCCGCCGCCAGCGGCATCAGGCAAGCCTCCCTCGTTTTCGGAAGCCACGTGGCCACGCGGTCGCCAGCCGCCAGCCCCTGTCCTGCAAGCCGCTGTCCTGCCAGCCAGCCCGCCAGCCTGCCGACCTGCTCCTCGGCATCGGCATAGGTCAGCACGCCCGCACGATCGACCAGCGCCGGGGCACTGCCGTCGCCCATCAGGACATGATCTATTCGCCGGGGCGTCTCATCAACCGCAACCATCAGCCTGTCATAGCGCCGGGGCGTTGCGGATTTCATCCCCCCGGCTTAACGGCACTTAAGAATTTTGAGGGGACGCAGGTGATTCCGGAAGGCAAACCCGAAGTCGACGCAACCGTTCGCGCCGTGCTCAAGGACGTACTTGCCCTGTCTGACGAGCGTGTCTCGGCCTTTGATGATTCGACGCCGTTGTTCGGTGCGCTTCCGGAACTCGACTCCATGGCGGTCGCCGGCGTTCTGACCGAGATCGAAGATCGGCTCGGGATCGTTATCGATGATGATGAGGTCGATGGGGATATGCTCGAGACCTTTGGCGCTCTCACCACCTTTGCCGCCAGCAAGTCGCTGGTCTGAGCCATGGCGGGCGCGCCCGGCCCGCGCATCGATTATTATGATTGGGCCGGCGGACGCGAAATGATGCTCTGCTTCGGCCCGGAAAGCGGGCCGCGCGTGATGGCCGCATTGCCGCTGTTCGAAGAAGGCAACCGGACTCGCGCCGCTTTGGTCGACGTGCTTCGACAATTGGCGGCACGCGGGATCGGCGCTGCCCTCGCGGACCTGCCGGGCACCGGTGAAAGCCCCATCGAAACGAAAGATGCCGCCCTTCAGACCTGGAGAGACGCGTTTGCGGCCGCCTGCCGGCACGTGAGAGATCCGGTGCATATTTGTGCCTGGCGCAGCGGTGCGTTGGTCGACGGTGACGCTGATGCTGCCTCGCGCTGGTATCTGTCACCTCAAACAGGTGAGGGATTGGTCCGCGAACTGACGCGTGTGCGAGCATTGGCCGGCAGCGCCGACGTGGCAGGCAACATAGTGTCGGACGAGATGTTCGCGGCGCTGGCATCGGCGCAGCCCATGACGAGCGGCCCGCTTCGGGTGGTGCGCCTCGACAGTGACACCAAGGCGGCGGACCGGAAATTGGCCGGTCGGGCGCTATGGCGGGGCAGCGAGCCAAGTACCGACGCTGCTCTACAAAGCCTTGTCGCGGACGATCTTTTCGCCTGGATCAAAGCTCAGCCCGGATGATGATCTTCGTCATCGATCCGCGTCGCGGATGACCCGTAGATGACCGCTCGCCGTCACATCGCCTTTCCCGTTGCCGAAGAAATGCTCTTCGGCACGCTGGACCAAGCCATGGGTGGGACCGGTTTGCTGATCGTCACCGGCGGGAACGAGATCAGGGCTGGCGCCCATCGCGGCATGGCGCTTCTCGCGAGACGCCTCGCAACCACGGGAACGCCGGTGTTCCGTTATGACCGTCGCGGTGTGGGCGACTCGGGTGGGCGGAACGGCGGTTTCGAAAGCGCGCGCGAGGACCTTCTTGCCGCCGCCGCCATATTTCGGGCGAACGCGCCACAGGTGAAGCGCCTGGTCGGCTTCGGCAATTGCGACGCCGCGACCTGCCTCGCCTGGTGGGGTCGGGAAGCAGGCTGCGACGCGGTGATCCTCGCCAACCCCTGGGTCGTGGAGGGCAGCTCGACCCTTCCCCCGCGCGCCGCGATCAAGGCACACTATCTTTCTCAGTTGCGAAGCCCCTCCGCCTGGAAGCGGATTGCGACACGCGGCCTCTCGCCGCGCAAACTCATCGCCGGATTGCACAGGCTCGCTGTCCCCGAGATCGAAGAGGATCTTACCACTCGCACCATGCGGGCGATCACGGATTGGCACGGAGACGCAACGATCATTCTGGCCGAAAGCGATGGAACCGCCGTCGCCTATGCCGATGCGGCGCGGCGCGCGGGGATTGCCCCGCGCACCGTCACCATTCCCACCGGGTCACACAGCTTCGCTCGGCCGGAGGATGGCGAGGCCCTGGAGCACGCCATCCGGACCGTTCTTAGCGAGCTTTGATAAAGGCTCGCACGTCAGCGGAAAGCTTCCGCAAATCCTCATCGCGAACGTACATCATGTGGCCGGCATTGTACCAATGCCAGGTGATCCGGCCGTCGTTCGGAATCCCGGTCCGGCTGAGCGAATATTCAGCGCCGAAGAACGGCGTTGCGAAGTCGTAATAGCCCTGGCCGACGAACACGCGCAGCCCACTGTTCTCTCGCATGGCCCGGCCGATGTAAGGCGCGACGTTGACATATCCCGCCCCGCCGCGCGGGCCGCCGATCTGCCAGTCCCAGTCCCGAACGCCGCCGATCGACACATAGGTTAGGTCCGGCGAATATTTCAGCGTTTCGCGGGCATAAGCATTCATCGCTGCGGTATAGGCACCATCGATCGCGTAGAAGCTCGGATCATTGTCCGGCTCCTCACCGGCATTGTCGTAATCCTTGCCCAGGTATCGCGTGTCGAGACGACCGATCGTCTGCCCACGATCGCGCAATAGCTCCTTGTAGAAACGACCAGGCGCAAGCCGCAGATCGGCGCGCGCGAGATAGTCCTGCGACACCCCGGTGTAGCGCGAGAGCTGCGGCAGGACCGCCTGCCGTTCCTCGGCGCTCAGCGCATTCCCCTTCAGCAGGGCTGCGGCATATGGGCCGATGGCAAACGCCTTCGCCTCTGCAACGAACTGTTCCACCGTCGCCGGACGATCGGCAACCTTGTTGTGATACCAGGCCGTGGCCGCCATCGATGGCAGGTTGGTGATGTAGCCGATCTCGTTGCCCGGCGTATCTGCCGCCGCGCTCAGATCCAGAATCGAAGAGATGAGGATGATCCCGTTCACCGAAACATCGGTGTAGGTTCCTTCAAGCTCGTTGATGACGGCGGCGGACCGGGTCGTGCCGTAGCTTTCACCGCCGATGAACTTCGGGGCGTTCCAGCGTCCATGCTCGTTCAGCCACAGCCGGATGAAGGCCGCCATGGACTTGGCATCCTTGGTAACACCCCAATAATCCTTCGGATCGGTCTTCCCAAGTGCGCGGCTGAAGCCGGTGCCTACCGGATCGATGAAGACGATATCGGTAACGTCCAGCAGCGAATCGACATTGTCGACGATCGGATAGGGCGGCGCGCCATCGTCGCGCGCGTCCGACGGAATTACCACGCGCTTGGGCCCGAAAGCGCCCATATGCAGCCACAGCGACCCGGAGCCTGGCCCGCCATTCCACAGGAAGGTCACCGGCCGTTTCGGATCGACCGGCCCCTCCTTGATATAGCTGTAAGACGTGATGGCAGCGAGCGGCTTGCCATCCTTGTCCTTCAGGTACGTTTCACCGGCGATCGCACGATAGTTGATGCGCGTGCCACCGAAAGTTCCGCTGTGGCGGGTGATAGAAACTACCGGCGGCGGGATCACCGCATCATCGGCGCGTTCAGTCTTGGTCTCGGGCCTATTTTGTGCGGCAAGCGGCGCGGCAATGGCGGCGGTAACCGCCAGTACGAATTTCAGCTTCAAGCAACCCCCCAGATGTCTGTCGTGCCGGGCATCTTGCGATCCCCAACGATGCGCACCGTTGTGCACTCTGGCGTTTGCGACACCAGCGTCAACGGAACAAGCCCGGCCCGACGAATTGGGAACTTATTCGGCTGCCTCCGCCATCTTCTCGAAATCGGCTTCCGCCAGGAAGCGCTCCGCATCCAGCGCGGCCATGCAGCCGGTACCCGCTGCCGTGACGGCCTGACGATAGACCTTGTCCATCACGTCGCCGCACGCAAAAACGCCGGGAACGCTGGTCCGCGTGGAGCCGGTCTCGACCTTGATGTAATGGTCCTCATCAAGCTCCAGATGGCCACGGAACAACTCGGTTGCCGGGTGGTGGCCAATCGCGACGAAACCGCCCTCGACGTCCAGTCGGGAATGCTCGCCCGTCACAGTGTCGCGCAGGTCAAGTGCGACGAGCCCGGCATTGCCGCCGCCGTCGACGAACTCCCGAACTTCCTTGTTCCACAGAACCGTGACGTTCGGGTGAGCAAACAACCGTTCCTGCAAAATCCTTTCTGCACGCAGGCTGTCGCGGCGATGGATCAGCGTCACGTCATCGGAGTGGTTGGTCAGATACAATGCCTCCTCGACCGCGGTATTGCCGCCGCCGATCACCGCGACCTTTTTCCCGCGATAGAAGAAGCCATCGCACGTCGCGCAGGCGGAAACGCCCTTGCCCTTCATCGCCTCTTCGCTGGGCAGGCCCAGCCACTTCGCCTGCGCGCCGGTGGCCACGACCAGCACGTCGCCCTCGTAAACGTCGCCGCCGTCGCCGGTGAGGCGGAAAGGCCGGCGCGTCAGATCAACCGCGACGATCGTGTCCCACATCAATTGCGTGCCGACATGTTCGGCCTGCTTCTGCATCTGCTCCATCAACCACGGACCCTGGATCACATCCGCGAAGCCCGGATAGTTTTCCACGTCGGTCGTGGTCATCAGCTGACCGCCGGGCTGGATGCCCTGAACCAGAATCGGCTTCATCCCGGCGCGCGCACCATAGATGGCTGCGGAAAGTCCAGCCGGGCCGGACCCGAGGATGAGCATGCGAGTCGAATGTGTCGTCATGCGCCCGATGTAGGATGCGCGGTGGATCAAGGGAACCATTCGGCCAGGGCCCGCTTGCGAGCTCCGGGGCGGACGGGCATGTCCGAAGGCCGACACAGACTCGTGCTTCCGAAATCCTCCATCTGCCCGGAGGAGAGACAAAGGCTGCAATGACCGACTTCAGCTCCTTCCTCGCACCCGATCTGGGCCAGCCAGCACGCCTCATTCATGTCGTCCATCCGGATGATTTTGCCGAGTGGCTGGCACAGCAACCCGCCCGCAGCCGAACCGCCGTTGCCGCCAGCAAGGTGACGGGAAAGGCCGGCAACCGCGCCATTCTCCCCGGTGACACGGCGGAGGACTGGTCGATGCTGCTGGTCTGCAACGAAGCGGAAAGTTCGCCTTGGCGGATCGCATCCCTTGGCGATGGCCTGCCGGAGGGCACCTATCGCCTTGCAGCGGGAGAGCCCGGTGCCGCCATGCTGGGGTGGGCGCTCGCACAACACAAATTCACGCGCTACCGCACGACCGAACCACACGGCCCGCGCGTGCTGCTGTCCGGCGAACCGGCTCGTATCGAAGAGATCGTCCGCCTTGCCGAGGCGACCGCGTGGGTCCGTGACCTTGTCGACACAGGCGCGTCGGACCTTGGCCCGGCCGAACTCGAGGCAGTGGTAGAGGCGCTGGCGAAGAAGCATGGCGCTGCGTTCAGCTGCATCAGGGGTGACGCACTCGCCGAAGGCTATCCCATGATTCATGCCGTGGGGCAGGCCGCAGTGAAGAGCCGTGCCCCGCGGCTGATCGAACTTGAATGGGGCAATCCGGCGCATCCCCGGATCGCTCTGGTCGGCAAGGGCGTGTGCTTCGATTCGGGCGGCCTCGATATCAAGCCGTCCTCCGCCATGCGGCTGATGAAGAAGGACATGGGCGGCGCCGCGCACATGATCGCGCTGGCCAGCCTCGTCATGGCCGCCAAGCTGAAGGTGAGGCTGCACCTCCTGATCCCGGCAGTGGAAAACGCGATTGCCGGCGATGCCTTCCGACCCGGAGACGTGTTGCGCACGCGGCAGGGGCTGACCGTGGAAAACACCAACACCGACGCCGAAGGTCGCCTGATCCTGGCCGATGCGCTCACCAAAGCGGCCGAAAGTGCGCCGGAACTGATCCTCGACTATGCCACCCTGACCGGCGCGGCGCGCGTCGCTCTCGGACCGGATCTGCCGCCGGTCTTTGCCAATGACGATGGCCTGGCTGCGGATTTCCTGGAGGCGGCCGCGGCATCCCATGATCCGATGTGGCAATTGCCGCTGTGGGACGGATATGAGGACATGCTGAAGTCGGACATCGCGGACATGGTCAATGCGCCGGACGGCGGCTTTGCCGGTGCCGTCACCGCCGCATTGTTCCTCCGCCGCTTCGTCCCGAAGCAGATCGCCTGGGCTCATGTCGATACTTTCGCGTGGCGCCCCGCCGCCAAGCCGGGTCGGCCAAAAGGCGGCGAGGCACTTGGCCTTCGGGCAGCCTGGGGCGTGCTGAAGAAGCGCTACGGCTGAGGTTCGCGCCGTGGTAGGTTGCCGGACCGCCGAATGGGCCAGGAGACAACCATGCGAAATCTTCTGCTTTGCCTTTCCTTCGCTACCGCCAGTCCTGCGTTTGCCCAGGATGAATCAAGCCTGCGCCGGGCCGATGCCGCGCAGCATGAGGCAGCTCGTACCCGCAACGCCGATGCGCTGGCAGCGATGATGCACCCGATGTTTCAGGTGAACTCCCCGGAAGGGGAGATGTGGTCGCGAGAGAAAACGGTGAGCATGTGGCGCGACGGCGGTATCGGTCACGATCGGTTTGACCGCTTCGTGGAGACCACTTCGCTGGACGGAAACGTCGGCGTGGTCGCCGGGCGGGAGATCGTTCAACCCTCGGCAAACAGCGTCGCGGGCAAGCGCCGCGCCGACGGCGGGCGCGCCGTGGAACGCCGCTTCACCAACGTCTGGCTGTGGAAGGACGGCCAGTGGTGGTTCTTCGCTCGTCACGCCAATGAGCGGCCTTTCGTCGGATCGAAGCCACCAGCGGGCCGCTGAGCCACGGTCGGGCCTCGCCGTCGAGATTGGCAAGCTTAAAGTTCCGAATGCGCCCATAAGTTGCGCGCCATCTTCATCAGCTGAAGCCAACCCGGGCATCGGATCGCCGTATTCCGTTCAGCGATCCGATGCTTGAGCCTGTGATTGGATCAGCGGATGGCGGCCGTGATGATCGGGCCGAACTTCGCCGCCGTCAGGCTCGCGCCGCCCACAAGCGCGCCATCAACCTCCGCCGCGTGGAGCAGGCCGGCTGCATTCTCCGCCGTGACCGAACCGCCATACAGCAGACGAATGCCGCTGCCGCCGTCCGCCCCGAGCGCCTCCACCAAGGCACCGCGGATAGCCGCGTGCATCGCCTCCACGTCTTCAACCGTGGCGACCTTTCCAGTGCCGATCGCCCAGATCGGCTCGTAGGCGATCGCCAGCCATTGCCCGTCCGCGTCCGCCGGAAGAGACGCAAGGACCTGCGCCGTCACGACTTTTCCCGCTTCACCGGCTTCCCGCTGCTCCAGCGTCTCGCCCACGCACAGGATCGCGTCCAGGCCATGGCGGTGGCAGGCTTCCGCCTTTGCCTTCACATCGGCATTCGTCTCGCCCTGCGCTTGGCGGCGTTCCGAATGACCCACGATGGAGAAAGCGGCGCCGGCCTCCTTGATCATCGCAGCGGAGACGCAGCCGGTGTGCGGGCCGCTGTCGGCGCCGTGAACATCCTCGGCACCGATCGGAAATTCAGCACGCTGCGCAGCGGGTTGGATCAGGGTGGCGGGCACTGCGACAGCAACATCAACACGCGGGTCGATCGAATTCGCGATGGCGTCAAGCTCAGCCAGGGCCGCGAGATTGCCGTTCATTTTCCAGTTCCCAGCCACGAACTTGCGACGCATGCTCTCTCCCCCTTGTCGGTTGCGCCGTTGCGGTAACGAAGAGCCGCCCTTAAAGCGAGCGCCGTTCAACGGATTGGCGCTGCATGCTCGGGTTCTTTCGACGTATCATTCATTCGCGCTTCGGCATCATCATCACGATGGGCGTGCTGGGCGTCATCGCCCTGGCGTTCGCGCTGGGCGACATCACTGGCCTGCAAAGCGCCGGGGTCAGCGGCGCCACCGTCGCCAAGGTCGGTGGGGAGAGCGTTTCCGAGACCGATCTGACGCGCCGGGTGCAGGATGAACTGCGCGGTGCGCAGCAGCGCAATCCTTCCGTCGACATGAGCCAGCTTTTGGCCGCCGGCGGCGTGGAAAGCGTATTGGATCGGATGCTGAACGGCCTCGCGCTGCAGGAATTCGGCGAAGATCAGGACATGGTGGTAAGCCGTGCCCTGGTCGGCAGCGAATTGCGCAACATCCCCGCGCTTCAAGGGCCGACCGGCAAGTTCGACCAGACGATCTATGAGCAGGTGCTGGCCCGCAACCGCCTGACCGATGCGCAGGTGCAAGCCGATATCGCCCGCGAAACCATGGTGCAGTTCCTGCTTCGCCCGCAGATGGGCGCCAGCCAGGTTCCGCAGTCGCTGGCCCTCCCCTTCGCCTCGCTGATGCTGGAGCGTCGCGCGGGTCAGGTGGCGCTGATCCCTGCGTCCGCCCTCACTGCTGGCGGCGCGCCGACCGACGCGGAAATTCAGGATTGGTACAAGCGCAACGTTTCGCGATATTCGCTGCCAGAGCGCCGCGTAGCCCGCTACGCGATCGTGACGCCCGAAACGGTGAAGGCGCGCGCCATCCCGACCGATGCGGAAGTCGCCGCTGCCTTCAACGGCGACAAGGCGCGCTGGGCCGCCCGCGAGACCCGCTCGGTTTCGATCGTTACCGTGCTTGATCAGAAGGCAGCCGCCGCACTCGCGGACAAGATTCGTGCTGGCACCTCCGTGGCGGACGCGGCACGCGCCGCCGGCCTGGAGGCACGCCGGCTTGAGGCCCAGGACAAGCAGGCGCTGACCAAGGCAACCTCCGGTGCTATCGCCGAGGCCCTGTTCGGCGCGCAGCGTGGCGGCGTGATCGGCCCGGTGCGCGGACCGATCGGCTTTGTGGTCGGCAAGGTGGATGCCGTTGCGCAGGTGGCCGGCAAGTCTCTGGCCGAAGCGCGCCCGACCATTGTCGAGGAATTGACCCAGAAGAAGACCGCAGACGCCCTCGCCTCCATCCGTGACGGTCTGGAGGATGCGATCGCCGACAATGCCAACTTCTCCGAACTCGTTGCCGATCAGAAGCTGACGGCGCTGACCACGCCCGCGCTGACGGCAACGGGCGGCGACCCGGAAAAGCCGGCGGCTCAGCCAGATCCCGCGCTGCTGCCGATCCTGTCCGCCGCGTTCCAGTCCGAGGAAGGCGATGATCCTCAGGTAGTGCAAACGGCGGCCGATGGCAGCTTCGCGATCGTCGCGCTGGACCGGATCGTCCGCGCGGCACCGCGCCCGCTCGCTGCCGTGCGTGATCAGGTGGCGCAGGACTTTGCCGCCGATCGCGCCCGCCGTGCAGCCCGTACCGCGGCCAGCAAGGCGCTCGCCGCGATCAACGAGGGTACGGCAATTGACAAGGCGCTCGCCGATGCCGGCGCACGTGGCGGCAAGGTTGAGCGGGTGGTAGCAGCCCGTTCGCAGGTGAACGCGGACCCACGCGGCCCCAATCCGGTGCTGGCGCTGATGTTCAGCATGAAGGGCGGAACGGCCAAGATGCTGGAATCACCGACCGGTAATGGCTGGCTGATCGTGAAACTGGAGCAGATCACACCGGGCGACGCCGCCAAGATGCCGCAGGTCCTCGCCGCGACACGCCAGGACCTGGGCCGTGTGGTGGGCGGCGAATATGCTCAGCAATTCACCGAGGCCGTGAAGAAGGCGATGAACGCCAGTCGGAATCCCGATGCGATTGCCCGTGTGAAGGCCAGCCTCGCCGGCCAAGGTGGTTCCAATCCGTAACGCTGCCGCCCGTCAGGCGCTCGCGCAGGGGCGCCCGGCGCTGATATGGCGGCGCCGGATCGCGGATACTGAGACGCCGGTCGCGGCGGCGCTCAAGCTGATCGAACCGGGCCGCGGCGACTTCCTGCTGGAATCGGTTGAGGGTGGTGCGGTGCGGGGGCGGCACAGCCTGATCGGGCTTGCCCCGGACCTCGTGTTCCGCGCGCAAGGCAGTCGCGCCGCCATCAACCGCAGCTGGCTCGCCGATCGCGAGGCGTTCGAGCCTTGCGAAGCGCCGACACTAGCGGCGTTGCGCGATCTGGTCGCTTCTTGCCGCATGGACGTGCCGGAGGAGCTGCCTCGGGCGCTGGCGTGCCTGGTCGGCTATTTCGGCTATGAGACCATCGGCCTTGTCGAGGATCTCCCCGCGCCCAAGTCCGATCCTTTGGGGCTGCCGGACATGATGTTCGTGCGGCCAACGGTGATCCTGGTCTTCGATCGCCTTGCCGATGCCTTGTTCCTTGTCGCGCCGGTATGGCCGGACTCGAGCCGGACGGAGGATGCGATCGTCGCGGCTGCGGAGGATCGGCTCGACGCAATCGAAGCACGCTTGGAGAAGACCGCGCTGCCGCCGCGCGTGCGCGGTGAACCAGCAGATATCGCGCTGACTCCCGTGCTGCCCGAGGGCCGATATGGCGAAATGGTCAGGGCGGCGAAGGAGTATATCGTCGCGGGCGATATCTTTCAGGTCGTGCTTGCCCAGCGATTTACCACACCGTTCGCATTGCCGCCGTTTGAACTCTACCGCGCGTTGCGGCGGATCAATCCCTCGCCTTTCCTCTATCACCTCGACCTGCCTGGTTTTGCGCTGACGGGTTCGAGCCCCGAGATCCTGGTCCGAGTGCGCGATGGTGAAGTGACGATCCGGCCAATTGCCGGAACACGGCCGCGCGGAAAGACGGCGAGCGAGGATGAGGCAAACCGGAACAGCCTGCTTGCCGATCCGAAGGAGCGGGCGGAGCATCTGATGCTGCTGGATCTCGGCCGCAACGACGTTGGCCGCGTCGCCGCCGCAGGGTCTGTCATTGTGACGGACAGCTATACCGTCGAATTCTACAGCCACGTGATGCACATCGTATCGAACGTGGTCGGCCGGCTCGATCCGAAGCGCGATGCCATCGACGCCCTCTTCGCCGGCTTCCCGGCTGGAACGGTGAGCGGCGCGCCCAAGGTGCGGGCGTGCCAGATCATCGCCGAATTGGAAGGCGAGAAGCGCGGCGCCTATGCCGGCGGCGTGGGCTATTTTTCCCCTGACGGATCGATGGACTCCTGCATCGTGCTGCGCACCGCCGTCGTGAAGGATGGCACCATGCATGTTCAGGCGGGTGCCGGCATCGTCGCAGATAGCGACCCAGCCTATGAGCAGCGCGAGTGCGAAGCCAAGTCCGGCGCGCTTCTCGCCGCCGCCCGGGAGGCAATAGCGCAGGCGAGTGCTGGCGGATTCGGGCAGTGAATGCCCCCACCCACCAGCTGCTGATCTACGACCTGGCGCCTGATTATCTCAGCCGGCGCGGACAGTTTCGCGAGGAGCACCTGCGGCTGGCTTGGGAAGCGGCGGACCGAGGTGGATTGGTGCTGGGCGGGGCAGTTGGCGATCCCGTGGAATCGGCGCTGCTGCTATTTCGAGATCGCGCTAGCGCGGAAGCGTTCGCCGCGGCCGACCCCTATGTCTCGCAGGGGTTGGTCCGCTCATGGCGTGTCCAGCCCTGGCTCACCGTGGTGGGGGCCGATGCCGCCACGCCGCTGCGCCCCGGCACGGACGTGTAACGACCCTTTTCCCAGCGCCGTACCGTCGATAGGCTACTCCGATGCGCTTTCTTCCGCTTCTCGCCCTGCCCGTCGCGCTTGCGACTGCACCGCCCGCTTCGGCCCAGATCACCCAGCCCCTGGCCACTCCCGCCAACCCAGCGCCGGCTCCCGCGTCCTGGCCAACGAGGGAAGGCGACGTCACCCTGCCTTCGTTTCGGTTCAACACGGGCGAGACCATGGATGTGCGGATCCACTACACAACACTGGGCTCACCCCGGCGCGGCGCCGATGGGCGGATCGAAAATGCCGTGATGGTGCTTCACGGCACCGGAGGATCAGGCAAGCAGTTCCTGTCGCCGCAATTCGCCGACGAACTTTACGGCCCCGGCCAGCCTTTCGACATTCGCACGCATTATGTGATCCTGCCGGACAATATCGGGCATGGCGCTTCTTCCAAGCCATCCGATGGCAAGCGCATGGCCTTTCCCAAATATGATTATATCGACATGGTCGCGGCGCAGAAGGCCATGCTGGAGAAGCTGGGGGTCACGCGGCTGAACGTGATCCTGGGCACGAGCATGGGCTGCATGCATGCGTTCGTCTGGGGCGAGACCTTTCCCGGCTTTGCGGAGCGGCTCGCGCCCTTCGCCTGCCTGCCGGTACCCATTGCGGGGATGAACCGCATGTGGCGCAAGCTTCTGATCGATGCGATCCAGGCCGATCCGGCGTGGAACGGCGGCAATTATACCAGCCAGCCGGAGCAGGGCCTGCGCACCGCGGCGAGCCTGTCCATCATCGCAGGCTCGAACCCGTTGGCGCTGCAGACGCAATATCCCACCCGCGCCGCGGCCGAGACGTTCCTGGCACAGGCGTTCGCCCGCAACAGCGCCGGCCGAGACGCCAACGACTATATCTATCAGGTGGATGCGTCCCGAAATTACGATCCGTCACCGGCGCTGGAGAAGATCAAGGTACCGGTGCTTTGGATCAACTCGGAAGACGATTTCATCAATCCCGCTGGTTATGGCATCACCGAACCAGCCGCCAAGCGCATGCCGCGAGCCACGTTCCGGCTGATCAAGGCGACCCCGGAGACGAAGGGGCACGGCACGCATACTTGGGCGAAGTTTTGGAAGGCCGATCTTGCCCGGCTGATGGCGGCGCCGGCCGGCGAGCCGTAAGTCTGACCATATCAGCCCTCCACCCAGATGCAGCTCTGAGCGGTTCCCACTTACCCTGATCCGCTCGTTCTGAGCCAGTCTAAGACCGTGTTAGCGCTGGGGTTCTTCCTCCACGTCGATGTCGGTGCGGGTTTCCGGCGCCCCGGCCTCCTGCTCCCGGCGCGCCTGCTGCCGCTCCGCCGCCCACGCCTGGCCGGCCGCGACGCCGCATCCGGTCGCGCCGCCGGCACCCACCGGCGAGCAGGTATTCGGCAGGCCGCCGGCAACGCGCCCGACGCGGTCAACCGTCGCCGCGCGGTTCACCCAGCTCTGATTCTGCGCCGGCACTTCCGGTGGGCGACGCAATTGCTTGGGCACGCGAAACTGCTCGTTCGGATCGAGCCGGCTGCACACCACGATCTCGTCCGCTGCCGCCGTCGGGCATTTCTCATCCCCGGTTAGCGTCACCTGCCGAATCCGCTGCGGCGGCTGCCCGCTTTCCGCCTGCGACTGGGCCATGGCACTTGCGGGAACCATCGCCGCGAACACGGCAGCGGGCAGAACGAGAGAGCGAAACATGGAAGGCGACCTCCTGGGCAATCACACAACGATCGCAGCCGCGGCTTTTATCCCGCGTGAACGTCGCGTTCGCGCCTAGGCGAAATTACGCTCGCGCAACAGTCGTTGCGGGACGCGGGGGTTGCGCTATTGACCAGGCACATGATCCTGGTCGTCGACAATTACGACAGCTTCACCTGGAACCTGGTCCATTACCTCATGGAGCTGGGCGCCGAGGTACGCGTCGAGCGCAACGATGCGCTGACCGCGGCGGAGGCGCTGGCCTCCAATGCGACCGGCTTTCTTGTGTCCCCGGGGCCTTGCACCCCCAATGAGGCGGGAATCAGCCTTGATCTCGTGGCGGCCTGCGCGGAGGCGCGCCGCCCTTTGCTGGGCGTTTGCCTCGGGCACCAGGCGATCGGGCAGCATTTTGGTGGGCGCGTCGTGCGTGGCGGGCTGATGCACGGAAAGACGAGCCCGATCGAGCATGATTCGACAGGTGTCTTCGCCGGCCTGCCAAGCCCCTTCACGGCGACGCGCTATCACTCGCTCGTGGTGGAGGATGTGCCGGAGGTGCTGGTTCCCAATGCCGTGGCGGCGGACGGATCGGTAATGGGGCTGCGGCACCGCGAGTTGCCAATCCACGGCGTTCAGTTCCATCCCGAAAGCATCGCGACGGAGCATGGCCATGACCTGCTGGCGAATTTCGTCGCCCTGACCGGGGTTAAGGCGGGATCATGACCACCATCTCCCTGTTGCCCAACCCTTCCAGCCCCTTGTCGCGCGAGAGCGCGGCGCAGGCGTTCAGCGACATTCTGGACGGGCGCGCGACCGAGGAGGCGATCGCACGTTTCCTCATCGACCTGTCCGACCGCGGCGAGACATCGATCGAGATCGCCGAGGCGGCGCGCGCATTGCGGGACCGGCTGATCCCGATCAGTGCCCCGGCGGGTGCGATCGACGTATGCGGCACCGGTGGCGACGGGCACCACACGCTGAACGTGTCGACGGCCGTCAGCCTGGTGGTGGCCTCCTGCGGCGTGCCCGTGGCGAAACATGGCAACAGAGCGGCCTCTTCCAAGGCTGGTGCGGCCGACACACTGGAGGCGCTTGGCCTCGACATGGAGCGGGCAGGCGCGCTTGCCGAAGAAACGCTCAACGAACTGGGCATCTGCTTCCTGTTTGCAGCGAACCATCATCCCGCGATGAAGCGGATCACGCCGATCCGCCGGCAGATCGGCAAGCGCACGATCTTCAATCTAATGGGGCCGCTCGCCAACCCGGCGCATGTCACGCGGCAGCTGATCGGCATCGCCAGACCCGATTACGCGCCCGTCTATGCCGATGCGCTGGAGCAGCTAGGGACCGAAGCGGCATTGGTGGTTTCGGGAGAGGAAGGGCTGGACGAAGTATCGGGCGCGGGTCCGACCATCGCGGTCGCCATCGGCGCGGTACAGCTCGGCAATCGGATCGAACCGGAGGACGCCGGGGTCCGGCGCCATCCCATACACGCGATCCGCGGCGGCGATCCGGCGCACAATGCAACTGCGCTTCGGCAATTGCTGACCGGTACGCAAGGTGCCTATCGCGATGCAGTGCTGCTCAACGCCGCTGTCGCACTGACGCTGGTTGGTGAGCCGCTGGAAAGCGGCGCGCGCCGGGCGGCCGAGGCGATCGACAGCGGCGCTGCCAACGATTTGCTGAACCGCTGGATCGCCTGGGCATGACGATCCTGGATCGCATCCTCGCCACCAAGCGCGACGAAGTGGCGGCTCGGCGTAGCACGCGCTCCATCGCCGACCTCGACGCGCTTGCCCGCGAACAGACGGCGCCGCGCGGGTTCAAGGCAGCGCTGGACCGGGTTCGCCAGCAGGATCAGGCTGCGCCCAGTCCGCACTATGCGCTGATTGCCGAGATCAAGAAGGCCAGCCCGTCCAAGGGGCTGATCCGCGCCGATTTCGACCCGCCGGCGCATGCCCGCGCCTATGCCGAGGGTGGCGCGACCTGCCTGTCCGTGCTGACCGATCACGCGTACTTCCAGGGACATGAGGATTATCTGGTCGCCGCCCGCGCCGCGTGCGACCTGCCGGTCATTCGCAAGGATTTCCTGGTCGATCCCTGGCAGGTCGCCGAGGCGCGCGCGATCGGAGCAGATGCGATCCTCATCATCATGGCGGCGCTGGACGACGGCGCCGCCGCGGAGATCGAGGCAGCGGCGATCGAACGCGAGATGGATGTGCTGGTCGAAGTGCATGATGCGGCGGAGCTGGAGCGCGCGCTGGCGCTTCGCTCACGCCTGATCGGCGTGAACAATCGCGACCTGCGCGATTTTTCGGTCAGCTTCGACCGCACCTACGAACTGGTCGGACGCGCGCCCGCGGGCTGCACCTTTGTCGCGGAAAGCGGGCTGAACACGCGCGCCGATCTCGACGCGATGGCGGAGCATGATGTGCGCTGCTTCCTGATCGGCGAATCGCTGATGCGCCAGCCGGATGTCGCCGCCGCCACGCGCGCGCTGATTGCATGACGCGGCTCACGCATCTGGACGAGGCGGGCGCCGCGCGCATGGTGGATGTTGGCGGCAAGAACGAAACCGCGCGCGAGGCGGTGGCGGAGGGGCGTATCGCCATGTCCGCGGAGGCTGCGCAGGCGATCGCACAGGGGGCGGTGGCAAAGGGAGATGTTCTGGCCGTGGCCCGTGTTGCCGGGATCATGGCCGCCAAGCGGACCAGCGAGCTGATCCCGTTGTGCCACCCCCTGCCCCTGTCGAAGGTTACGATCGATCTGACCGTGGAGGCGGAAGGCGTCTCGGCTACCGCCACTGTCGCGACCACCGGCCGCACCGGCGTGGAGATGGAGGCGCTGACCGCCGTCTCGACCGCGCTGCTGACGATCTACGACATGGCCAAGGCGCTCGACAAGCGCATGACCATTGGCGGCGTGCGCCTGCTAGCCAAGCGTGGCGGGAAATCCGGCGACTTCGTCGCTTGAGCGGACACGCGCCGGGAAGCTTCTTCCCACCTCATGATGATCGCGGCGATCAGGCTGTTACTTGCGCCGCCGATCTGCCACTCGTTCGCGCATGAGTGACTTGCTTCCCGTCGCCGAAGCGCAGGCGCGCCTGCTTGCAGACAGCCCGGCGGTTTCGGCCGAGAGGCTGCCCATCACGCAGGCCTTCGGCCGCTGGGCGGCAGCCCCGATCACCGCCCGGCGAACGCAGCCCGCGCATGATCTGTCGGCGATGGACGGTTATGCGCTGCGCTTCGATGATCTACCGGGGCCTTGGCGCGTTATCGGGGAAAGTGCCGCCGGCCGGCCGTTCACCGGTTCGGTCGCGTCGGGCGAAGCAGTGCGGATCTTCACCGGCGCTGTAATGCCGGATGGCGCGGACACGGTGCTGATACAGGAAGAAGCCGGCCGCGAGGGTGAGCGGCTGATCCTCGGCGGCGAAGGGCCGCTGCGCCGGAGGGGCAATGTCCGGCGCCAGGGCCTCGACTTTACGGAAGGAGACACATTGGTCGCGGCGGGCGAGCGGTTGACGCCGGCGCGGCTGGCGGTGGCAGCGACCGGAGGCGCGGGCGACGTGGCGGTGCGGCGCCGCGTCCGTGTGGCAATCGCAGCGACCGGAGACGAACTGGTCGAGCCGGGCACGCCGTTCACGCCGAACGTGCTGCCGGAATCGAACCGGCTGCTGCTGCGCGCGCTGCTCGCTGACCTGCCGGTCGAGATCATCGATCTTGGCATTCTGCCGGATCGGCTTGAGGTGCTGCGCGATGCGTTCACCGGGGTTCAGGCGGACCTTCTGGTCACCACGGGCGGCGCCTCCGTCGGCGATCACGACCTGGTGCAGCCAGCCCTGCGTGCGGCGGGCGCCACGATCGATTTCTGGCGCATCGCGCTGCGCCCCGGCAAGCCGCTGATGGCTGGACGGCTGGGCGACATGGCGGTGCTCGGCCTGCCCGGCAATCCTGTTTCCGCGTTCGTGACGACCATCCTCTTCGTCAAGCCGCTGGTGGCCCATCTGGCCGGCGCGGCTAGGCCCTTCCCCATCACCACCCATGCCGTTCTTGGGGAGGACATCGCCGCGAATGGCCCGCGGACCGATTACATGCGGGCCGAATTCCGCGGCGGAGAGGCATTCGTGGCCAGCATTCAGGATAGTTCGATGCTGCTGACCCTGGCACGCGCAGGTTGCCTGATCATACGCCCTCCCCATGACCCGGCCCGACAGCGCGGCGAATCGGCGGAAATCCTGATGATCGCTTGACGCCACCTTTATCGTTCCTTAAAGGTTCCTCGTCTGTTCGCGGCGGAGGCGATGCGATGCTTACCAGGAAACAGCACGAGCTGATCTGTTTCATCAATGACCGGCTGGCCGAGACCGGCGTGTCCCCTTCGTTCGAGGAAATGAAGGAGGCGCTGGACCTCAAGTCCAAGTCCGGCGTGCATCGCCTGATCTCGGCGCTGGAGGAACGCGGCTTTCTGAAGCGTCTGCCCAATCGGGCCCGCGCGCTGGAAGTGCTGAAGATGCCGGAGCGGTCGGAGGCGAAGCCCTCGCCGGCGCCTGCCTCCACGCGGCGCATCGTGCCGGAGCCCGCCAACGACGTGGTGGAGGTGCCGCTGCATGGCCGGATCGCCGCCGGTGTTCCGATCGAGGCCATCGAGGGGGCGAGCACATTGCCGGTTCCCGCTGCCTTGCTGGGATCCGGCGAGCATTTCGCTTTGGAAGTTGCCGGCGACTCGATGGTCGAGGCCGGCATTCTTGACGGTGACTTCGCCCTGATCCGCAAGCAGGACGTGGCGCGTGACGGGGAAATCGTCGTGGCGCTGATTGAGGATAGCGAGGCGACGTTGAAGTATTTCCGGCGCGAGGGGGCGATGATCCGGCTGGATCCGGCCAACCGCTCCTATGATCCGCAGCGCTATGCGCCCGCCCAGGTGCGGGTGCAGGGCAAGCTCGCCGGGATACTGCGCCGCTACTCCTGATCCGGGTGGGATCCGGATGGCGTATGGAGACGAACGTCGGACCGGTCGAAACTCAGCGCGCGTGCTGACCGATGAGGGTCAGACCGAACGGGTGACAATCAGCGCGGGCGCTCTGCATTGATTGCTGCCAGCACCCACGGGTGAGTATCGCCGGCCCGGTGGACGGTACGGACATCCGCCGCCTCAAGCGTGATCGCCACGCCGCCTGTTTGAGCCAGCACTGCCCGGTCAAGGCGCAACCATCGAGGTGTGCAGCCACGCGGTAGCCAGCGCTCGCTGATGACGATGTCCGCCGATCGACAGGCGTCCAGCATGTCAGCGATCGGCACCAGATAGCTGCTTCTGGTCGCCAGGATCCGCCATCGCCGCCCTCCCCGCAACAGATCCGATCGGCACAGGTCCCGGCTGCATGCGGCATCGGCCTGATCCGACAGGGTGACGGGCTCTTCCTCTGCGCCCCCGGTCTCGGCCAGCATGTCGCGCGCATAATCGCCCACCCTGTCGCGTAGCAGCGCGATGCGTCCGCCGGGCAGTCGAAGCGCCACATGCCTGCCGTCTCCGGTGACCAATATATCGGGCGGCGGCGTGATCCCGGTCCAAAGCACACCGAACGCGATGGGAAGGAGGCCGAGGATACGCCAATCGGTTCGCCACAGCGCCAGCCACAAACCGCCAGCCACGATCAGCGCAAAGGCGGGGACGGGCATCACAGGGAGTGCGGTCGTAGCGCCGGGTGCCTGGGCGGTGACGTGAGCAATGAAGAGCAGCAGCGTCAGCGCTTGCCCGGCCAGCCACCAGAACGGCTCGCCCAGATGGAGCGCGTCGAGCAACAGGGCGGTTGCCTCAAGCGGCATGATCACGAAGGTCGTCAGCGGGATGGCGACCATATTGGCCAGAGCACCGTAAACGCCAGCCTTGTGGAAGTGAAAGACAGCGATCGGCATGAGCGCGATCTCCACCACGAGCCCGGTGAGCAGCAGCGAGCCGCCGCCGCGCAACAGTCGGCCGGGCCAGCCGTCTTCACGTGGCGCGAACCAGGCGCGTAGGCGGGGATGCTCGGCAAGCGCGATGATGGCGGTGACCGCAGCGAAGGAGAGTTGAAAGCTCGGGCCGGCAAGCGCCTCCGGCCACAGCAGCAGCACCACCATCGCGCCCGCAGCGACCAGCCGCAACGTCAGCGCCTCTCGCCCCAGCGCCATGGCGGCTAGCACCAGGAGGGCCGCAATGCAGCTTCGAACGGTGGGTACTTCGCCGCCGGTCAGCCAGGTGTAGCCGAGCGCCGCTGCTGCGCCGGCGGCGGCAGCGATCAGCGGCACCCGGCCGGTCAGCGCAAGCCGCATGTTGAGCGCCAGAAGGCGGCTGACCAGCAGCATGGTCAGCCCGACCGCCGCCGTGATGTGAAGCCCGCTGACCGACAGGAGGTGCGCCAGACCCGATGCCCGCATCGCCTCCTGATCCGGTTCAGCGATGCCGCCGGTGTCCCCCGTGGCGAGTGCGGCCGCGATGCCCCCTGCACTGCCGGCGAGGCGGGCCTGGATGTGCTGGGCCAAACGGGTACGCACCGGCGTTTGAGAGTTACCCCCTGACATCACCGTCACTGGCCCGAGCGTGCGACCGGTGGCGCCGATGCCCTCGAACCAGGCGACGCGGGCGAAATCATAGGCGCCGGGCACGGCGGGCGGCGGCGGCGGCATCAGGCGCGCGCGCAACGCCACGACCGCGTTGGGCGCCAGGTTCGCCGGCGCATCCCGATCCGCCACGTTCACCCGAATGCGTGTCGGCGCATGGAGCGGAGCGGCGTTTATCCATTGCAGGTCCGTCAGTCGCAGCCGCACCAGCCCGCGGGCTGGCAGTTGATCAATCTTTTCCACCCGAGCGGTCAGGCGGGCGATCGCCGGTCGCTGGAGCACGGGGGCGGCGGCGCGGTCCGCCTTTGTCCAGATCAAGGCGACGCCGATCGAGAAGGCGATGGATGCCGTGGCGATGGCGCGCCCGCCTCTTCCGCCACGCCCCACCGCCAGCGCCAGCAGCGCAGCCGAAAGGCCGGCGAGCAGCGCCACCCGCCACAGGCGGCTGTCGGGAAGGATGAACCAGGCGGCAACCCCTGCCCCGAGCATGACGGGCAACCAGAGCGGCAGCTGGTCACGCTCCGCCTCCAGGCGCTTCTCCAGCCATGCGAGCGCCGTTTGAAGCGCCGAAAGGTGCGTGCTAGGGGGCTGCGCGGCAGTTGTCGCCATGATCGTTTTCCAGCCTGGGAGCTAGCGCGCTTGAGCGCAACCACAGATACCGGCACGCCTGCTGTCGTAACCCGCTTTGCCCCGTCGCCGACGGGCTTTCTTCATCTGGGCGGCGCGCGTACTGCGCTGTTCAACCTGCTTTACGCGCGCCATCATGGCGGCCGCTTTCTGCTGCGGATCGAGAATACCGACCGCGCACGATCGACCCAGCCGGCAATCGAGGCGATCCTTTCCGGCATGCGTTGGCTTGGCCTCGATTGGGATGGCGAGGAGGTGTATCAATCCACCCGCGCCGCTCGTCACGCGGAAGTGGCAGAGGCGATGATCGCCGCCGGCGCCGCGTACCGCTGCTACATGACGCCGGAGGAAATCGACGCGATGCGCGCCGAAGCGCAGGCGAAGAAGCAGCCGCTGCGCATCCGCTCGCCGTGGCGCGATCGCGAGAACAACGACGCCGACGCTTCTTACGTCGTCCGCCTCAAGGCACCGACCGAAGGTGCGACGACGATCGAGGATCGCGTGCAGGGCAGCGTCACCGTGCAGAATGCCGAGCTGGACGACCTTGTCCTGCTGCGTTCCGACGGCACGCCGACGTACATGCTGGCGGTGGTTGTCGACGATCATGACATGGGCGTTACCCACATCATCCGCGGCGATGACCATCTCAACAATGCCTTCCGGCAGCTCCCCATCATCAAGGCGATGGGATGGCCGGAGCCGGTCTATGCCCACATCCCACTGATTCATGGCAGCGACGGCGCAAAGCTGTCGAAGCGGCACGGTGCCGTGGGGATCGAGGCTTATCGCGACGAGCTGGGCATCCTTCCCGAGGCGCTGGACAATTATCTCCTGCGTCTTGGCTGGGGCCATGGCGACAATGAGATCATCAGCCGCGACCAGGCGATCGAGTGGTTCGATCTGGGCAGCGTGGGCAAGTCACCCTCGCGGTTCGACCTGAAAAAGCTCGAAAACCTGAACGGCCATTACATCCGCAGTGCTGACGACGAACGGTTGGCGGCGCTGGTGTGCGGCCACCTCGGGCTTTCGCAGGACGACGATCGTCGATCGGTGATGGTCGCCGCCATGCCGGCGCTCAAGCCGCGAGCTGCAAACCTCAACGAACTGGCGGACGGCGCTCGCTTCCTTCTCGTCACTCGCCCGCTCGACATCGCCGCCGATGCGGAGCCGCTGCTTGCCGGCGATGCGCGCGTGACCTTGGCAAAGGTTCATGCTGCGCTTGACGCGGTGGCCAAGTGGGATACGGAGGCGCTTGAAGAAGCGGTGCGGCAGGTTGCCGAAGCGCAGGGCTTGAAGCTCGGCCAGGTCGCCCAGCCGCTCCGTGCCGCACTCACCGGCCGCCGGACCTCGCCCGGAATCTTCGACGTGCTCGCTCTGCTTGGCCGGGACGAAAGTCTCGCCCGCATCGCCGATCATGCCGCTGATCAAACGGCCGCCCAGGGGAAGGACCAAAACAATGACTGACGCCAAGCTGTCCCTCACGGATAAGGACTTCGGCTATCCGGTGCTGTCGGGCAGCGTGGGCCCGGATGTGATCGACATCCGCAAGCTCTACGGCCAGACCGGCGCGTTCACCTACGATCCGGGCTTCACCTCGACGGCTTCGTGCCAGTCGAAGCTGACCTATATCGACGGTGACGAAGGTGTCCTCCTTCACCGCGGCTATGCGATCGGCGATCTCGCCGAGAAGTCGAGCTTCATGGAGGTCGCCTATCTCCTGCTGAACGGCGAGCTGCCCAAGGGCGACGAGCTGAACAAGTTCGAGAACACGATTACCCGCCACACGATGGTCCACGAGCAGCTCGCGACCTTCTTCCGTGGTTTCCGTCGCGATGCCCATCCGATGGCGATCCTATGCGGTGTCGTTGGCGCGCTTTCCGCATTTTACCACGACTCGACCGACATCCACGATCCCACGCAGCGCATGATCGCGTCGCACCGGCTGATCGCCAAGATGCCGACGATCGCGGCGATGGCTTATAAGTATAGCGTCGGTCAGCCCTTCCAGTATCCGGACAACTCGCTGAGCTACACCGGTAATTTCCTGAAGATGACCTTCGGCGTGCCGGCCGAGCCCTATGAGGTAAATCCGGCGGTCGAGAAGGCGATGGACCGGATCTTCATCCTCCACGCCGATCACGAGCAGAACGCCTCGACCTCGACCGTGCGTCTCGCCGGCTCGTCGGGCGCCAATCCGTTCGCGTGCATCGCGGCGGGCATCGCCTGTCTGTGGGGCCCGGCGCATGGCGGCGCCAACGAAGCAGCGCTCAACATGCTGCAGGAGATCGGCACGCCGGATCGCATTCCGGAGTTCATCGCGCGCGCCAAGGACAAGAACGATCCGTTCCGTCTGATGGGCTTCGGCCACCGCGTGTACAAGAATTACGATCCGCGCGCGACGGTGATGCAGAAGACGGTGCGCGAGGTGTTCGACGCGCTGAAGGTCAACGATCCGCTGTTCGAAACCGCGCTGCGGCTGGAAGAACTGGCGCTCAGCGACGACTACTTCATCGAGAAGAAGCTGTTCCCGAACGTCGACTTCTATTCGGGCGTGATCCTGTCGGCGATCGGCTTCCCGACGTCGATGTTCACCGTTCTGTTCGCCCTTGCGCGCACCGTCGGCTGGGTCGCGCAGTGGAACGAGATGATCACCGATCCGGACCAGAAGATCGGCCGTCCGCGCCAGCTCTACACTGGCCCGACCGCCCGCGACTACGTCTCGCTCAACGAGCGCTGAGGTGCGGCGCTGGCGCCCGGTGCTGATCGCGCTGGGCGCCGCGCTTGCCCTGGTCGGCCTGCTCTTCATCGGCCAGGGGCTGGGATATATCGGTTGGCCGCGATCGAGCTTCATGCTCGACCAGAGAGTTTGGGCCGATCGCGGCGCCGGGGTCGCGGTGATCGGACTTTTCATGATTCTTATTGCACGGCGGGCGCGCTGAGGCCCGATCCGCAATATCTGAATATCAGAACGGCAGCTCCAAGGCCTTGAGCGTAAGCAGGCCTGGACCGTCGTTGCTCATTTCGACTTCTTGACGCTTAGATGCGGCTTCAACGCTTGAAGACGTAACTCACGCCGAACGTGAGCAGCAGCGCATCATAATCATAGGCGTCACGATCCGCATCGCGGCGCTGATAAGAAGCATCGAGGCGCAGCCGGACACGCGAACGTAGATAGTCGAAACGCAGTGTGGCCGAGTCGATCGAGTCGTTGCTGATCGCCAAGCCCGGCTGGATCGCTGTTATCTCGAAATCGCGCGCTCGCCGCGACAGGGACGCGGTAGCGCGGAGCAGCGGTGACACGGCATAGGTGACCAGGCCGCCATAGCTGGTCTTGCGAACGAAGTTGGCGAAGAACCCCGGCGTCGATTCAATTGCCCGTTCGGTAGCCAGCGCCAGCATCAGCCGGTCACCAGCACGCAGCGACGCCGACAGGTTCCACGTCAGGCCATCGAACCGCTCGCTCGATCCGAGGGAAGCTGGAAGCGCCGCATCAGCGTAGCTGAGTGACCCGACGAGCTGCAATTGCGCGCCGAGCCGGCGATCGAAGCGAAGTCCGGCGCTGGTGAGCTGGAACCGGTCGCCGCCAAGCAGGCCATTTGCCGGACGTTGATCATATTCGAAATCGAGCCGCTCGACATAAGCCGTGATGATGCCGACACGTGGATTGACGTAGCTCAGCCCGGTGCCTGCGCCCGTGATCTCCACATTCTGAGCCCTGCGCCGCGACGCACTATTGTCGATCGTGGTGTAGCGGACGAAGCCGGTCGGGCGAATTCCAAGGTCCGGCCCGCAGGTAAGCGCAGCAGCCGCATCCGCCCTGGTCTGCACGTTCACCGTCGATGCGACCGACGCGAGTGGGTCGATCGCAAGATCAGCAAGATCGCTTTGCCGCCGAACATAGCCGAGTTCCGGATTTAGTGCGCAAATCGCGAACGGCAGCTTTGCTCCGAATGCCGCATCCACGCGTTCGCGATTCAACCGGTCGTTGCGCACATATGCCTCGTAACCAAGGCTGGCACGCGCCGTGAAAAGGGCCTGCCCGCTCGGCAGCGCCAAATCGACCGCCAACGTGGGCGAGAGGCGAATGTCCTCTTTTTCAACCCCCCGCCGCAGGGCAGCGGCTTCATTTCCCCGAGCAACGTTGGTGTCGTACAGCAGATCGTTCGAAACTGAGAGGGTGAATGCCCGGGCAGGCGCCTCAAACGTGCGGCCGCGATCAACCTCCACCTGTGCTGCAGCGCCGGTGGGGAGGGCGGCGGCCAGTGCGGCGATGAGCCTCGATTGCCAGCCGGAAGCGAGGGTCACGCGCTTTGCTCCGCCGCTGCCATCGCACGTCGGCCGCGCGTCCGCCGTTGCAGCACCCGCCGCATCGTGCCGAGGAAGTTATGCCCGGAATCCCATAAGCGCCCCAGCCGAGCCGCTGCAAAGATATCGAGACTGCGCATGATCGGCACCGGCTGGAACGATGCGCGCACTGCGGCCGTACGGGCAGCGATCATGCGTTTGCGCTGCGCCTGGGCCGGTTGCATCCACTCCACCTCTTCGATCGCGAGCGGCGCCGTTTCGATCGCGCCGGCCGCCTCGGCAGACCGCAGCAATGCTTCCCCTGCTGGTGTGCGGGTGATGATGAGGCTGCGCCCGTCCTGCTCCTCGAACGTGGGATATCCGGCCGCATCGCCGTACCACGCATCCGCACAGGCGATGTCCGCCACGCCGCCGACCGCATCGGGGCAGATCTTGCATCGGAACTGCACTTGCCGGCTGAGGTGCCTGCCCCAGCTATCGGCATAGGACATTTCTCCCGACCTGCCGTCCGCCGTGCGTGCAACGGTCAGCCCCGGCCACCCTTGTCCTCGATAGCGGAATTCGGTGACCTCCTCCGGCGCAAGGCCCATGAAGCGCAGGATCTCGTCCGTCCCGGCGCTGCCCGGCAGGCCGCCACAGAAGAACGAGAGTATGATCGGCACATGGCTGGCGACCCGCGTGTCATAGCGGCCGAGCTGGCGGAGCGCGGACACGTCGCAAGGCTTTCCAACAAAGGCGAAGCGCCCGCCCTCGGACAGCGCCTGCTCGATCGCCACCAAGGGGGATGAGGAGGCATAGCGAGAACCAGCCCCCGCAAGCACCTCTGCCCGCGAGGAAGACCACCGGATCCGGTTGCCAGTGGGCCGCGACGGATCCGCCTCGACATGGAGCACGCGATCGACCTGGCCGGTATCCAGCGCGTGGATCAACAGCGCCGAAAGCGCGCCGCCCGACGCTCCGGCGAAACGGGTTTGCGGATCGCTTGCGGCGCCCGTCAGCACTTGTCGCCATGATCCCCAGAACGGATGCCGCTTGGCCGTTTGCGGCCAGGGCGACACGATCCTGCCGGGACAGGATCCCGCGATCCGCGCCTCCGCACCGCGGGTGATCGGGCGATGTTGGCGCGGCCGGGCGAAGCCGCGGTCGGAAATCATCGTAATCGCGCCCGCCGACACGCCTGCGCACAGGCCGCAGCCAGTGCACAGATCGGCCGCCAGAACACGCGCGACGGTTGGAGAGACGGTCTTCACGTCCGCGCACCCACCGCGGTAAATGTGGTGCGCAGAACGTCGCGATAGCCTTGCAGCAGGCTGCGGACCCGCGCCATTCCCGCCGCTTCGGCCGTTGCCAAGGCATGTCGGTCAGTGAGCGAGCGCAGCACCAGGGCGATCGCCTGGTCTTCGTTCATCCCGCTCACCGGGATCATGGTATCGTAATCAAGCAGCCCGAACAGCCCACCGAATTTGCGGCTATAGGCCACCGGGACGACCGGCACGCCGGATGAAAATGCCGCGATACACGCATGCATTCGCGCCCCGATCAGCAGATCAAGGCTTGAGATGTGACTTTTCGCCGCTGACGGCGTGGCGAAGTTCGGCACGCGGATTGCGGCCGGGAACTCGGCAGCGAGACGATCGCACAAGGCACCGTCATCATCCGAAGGGTCCCTGTTGCTGGTGGCATGGGGAACAAGGTGAACCTCCACGTCATCGCGCGAACACAGATCGGTGAGCAGGCGACGGGTGAAGCGCGCATAATCATAGCCGAGTCCGAAGCGGTTGCTGCCCTGCTCTGCTTCGGTGAACAGCAGACCGGAGGGGTTCACGCCGATGCGAAGCAGCGGCCCGCCGCGCAAGTGCGACCGGTCCTCGAACGGAAGCTCGAACGCGACATCGACGGCAAGATGCACGTCGGTGCCCGGCGCCATCCGACGGGCAACGTCGCGGGAAAGCTCGTCGCGCGCAAAGATGGCACGGCTGCGCCCCATGACGAAGGACGCGGCCCGCGAATAGGCGCGCTTTGTGAAAGGGCCGATCGTCTGCGGCGATAAGATCAGCGGCTTGCCGCGGGCGAGGGCGAGCAGCTTGCTGATCAGGAGAAAGGAAAAGCGGCGCGGCCCATAGATATCGGCAAAGCTGTCCCCTGCCCCGATATCCAGAACGCAATCAACATCCGCCATCGCCCGCCAGAGGGCGCCACCGGGGCGAAGCGCCCGCCAGTCGATCGGCACACAGCGCGCCCCCGGCAGAGGAATGACCGGCTGAGCTTCATCCCGCGCACCCATGATCACGAAGCGCGGGGAGAGGCCAATCTCCTCCGCCACCTGCGCCGCGATTGTCAGATTGGCCACGGTGAGCGCACCGACACCAAGGTTGCCGGAATTCAGTGAGTGCCAGAGCAGACCAATCGTAATCGGCCGCCCTTCATGCGCCGCCTCACGTTGGTTCGCGCCAACTGTCGCCCGGCCATGCATCGCTGTGCGCCCCCGTCACCTGGCGCGGGGCAGCGGCTCGTGCCGCGGCTATCTCGCGCTCTGGTGCACGTGTTTGCCGAAAGTCCGGCGCAGATGTTCGGATTACAACCGCTTTCGACCAATCTCGCGCCGAGCAGCGGGCAGACGTGGCCGACAACGTCAGGTCAGCCCGTCCAAACAGGCGCTCGGGATCAGTCTGCTGACGAAGGCGCCACCATCATTCCCACTCGATCGTGCCCGGCGGCTTGGACGTATAATCGTAGGTCACGCGGTTGATGCCCTTGACCTCGTTGACGATGCGCGTCGCCACCCGCGGCAGGAAACCACCGGGAAACTCAAACGCCTGCGCCGTCATGCCGTCCGTCGATGTCACGGCCCGCAACGCCAGCACGCTGTCATAGGTCCGGCCGTCGCCCATCACGCCGACCGACCGAACGGGGAGCAGCACGGCGAAGGCCTGCCAGATGGCATCGTACAGGCCGGCGTTGCGGATCTCTTCGAGATAGATCGCGTCCGCCTTGCGGAGAATGTCGCAGCGTTCGCGCGTCACCTCGCCGGGAATGCGGATCGCAAGGCCGGGCCCGGGGAACGGATGGCGGCCAACGAAAACATCGGGCAGGCCGAGCTCGCGTCCGAGTTCGCGGACCTCATCCTTGAACAGCTCGCGCAGCGGCTCGACGAGCTTCATGTTCATGCGCTCGGGCAGCCCGCCCACATTGTGGTGGCTCTTGATCGTCACCGAAGGCCCGCCGGTGAAGCTGACGCTTTCGATCACATCCGGGTAAAGCGTCCCCTGCGCGAGGAACTCTGCACCACCGATCTTGCGCGCTTCGTCCTCGAACACTTCGATGAATGTCTTGCCGATGAACTTCCGCTTGGCCTCGGGATCGGTCACGCCGGCGAGGCCGCTCAGGAACAACGTCTCGGCGTTCACGTGGACCAGCGGAATGTTGTAATGACCGCGGAAGAGGCTGACGACCTGCTCGGCCTCACCACTGCGCATCAGGCCGTGATCGACAAATACGCAAGTCAGCTGATCGCCGATCGCCTCATGGATCAGCACCGCGGCCACGGCCGAGTCGACCCCGCCGGACAAGCCGCAGATCACCCTGCCCTTGCCGACCTGCGCGCGGATCTCGGCGATCTTGGTCTCGCGGAACTCCGCCATGGTCCAGTCACCGGTCAGGCCGCAGACATGGCGCGCGAAGTTCTTGATCAGCTTCGCGCCGTCCGGCGTGTGGACCACCTCAGGATGGAACTGCATGCCATAATACCGACGCTGCTCATCGGCCGTGATGGCAAAGGGCGCGCCCGCCGAGGATGCAACGGGAGCGAAACCGGGCGCCAGATCGGCCACATGATCCCCGTGGCTCATCCACACCTGGTGCCGTTCACCTTCGCGCCACAGGCCGTCGAACAAGCCGCAGGCCGTATCCACCTGGACGAACGCTTCACCGAACTCGCCGGAATAACCCTTCTCAACCCGTCCGCCGAGCTGAGTGTTCATCACCTGCTGGCCGTAACAGATGCCGAGCAGAGGCACACCGCTGTCGAACACCGCCTGCGGCGCGCGCGGGCTTCCTTCGTCAACTACCGAAGCTGGGCCGCCGGAGAGAATCACGCCTTTTGGCTGCATCCGCTCGAAGGCCTCGGCGGCGGACTGGAACGGCGCGATCTCGCTGTACACGCCTGCTTCGCGCACGCGCCGGGCGATCAGCTGCGTGACCTGGCTGCCAAAGTCGATGATGAGGATGCTGTCGGAGTGTTCCATGGCGGGCCTGTAGCGGCGCGGAGCGATTCCCGGAAGGGGCAGCGTGCGCCTCCTTCACCGTCCCCTGTGAAGCCAGACATGCGAAAGGGGCCGCCCCGTTTCCGAAGCGACCCCTTTCCTGTTTACGACGCGACGCTCAGGCGGCTTCGTCGAAATCCTCGTCGTTCATTACCGGACCGGAGTCCTGGCCCTTGGCGGACACGTCGCGATCCACGAACTCGATGATCGCCATCGGCGACGCGTCCGACGCGCGGATGCCGGCCTTGATGACGCGGGTGTAACCACCGTTGCGATCGGCGTAGCGCGGCGCCAGCACGTCGAACAGCTTCACCAGCTGTGCATCGTCAAGCAGACGGGCATGGGCGAGACGGCGGTTCGACAGGCCGCCCTTCTTGCCCAAAGTAATCAGCTTCTCGATGTACGGGCGAAGCTCCTTCGCCTTGGCGAGCGTGGTGGTGATCTGCTCATGCTTGATGAGCGCGGCCGACATGTTGCGGAACAGGGCGGCGCGATGCGCGGAAGTACGCTGAAGCTTACGACCGCCTACACGATGGCGCATGGTATTTCCTTCTCGTTCGTCAGGGGGCCGTTTGACGGAACCCCAAGCCGGGTGGGACGCGCGGGCCACCCAAATATCGTCACTCCGGCCTCAAGCCGAAGTCCCGCTTAACCTTTAGCCGGGTGGCGCCGCGACCAAGCCGCGCCGCCAATCAGGCTCGACATCGCCGAGCCACCGGCCAGGCCAGCTTCGCCCCCGGCGCAGCATTGCTGCACCGGGGATGAAATCAGCCCATGATTTCCTGCTCGAGCTTCTTGGCCATTTCCTCGATGTTTTCCGGCGGCCAGCCCGGGATTTCCATCCCCAGCCGCAGCCCCATCGAAGACAGCACTTCCTTGATTTCGTTCAAGGACTTGCGGCCGAAGTTCGGTGTACGCAGCATCTCGGCCTCGGTCTTGCCGACAAGATCGCCGATATAGATGATGTTGTCGTTCTTGAGGCAGTTCGCCGAACGGACCGACAGCTCCAGCTCGTCAACCTTCTTGAGCAGGTAACGATTGATCTGCTGCGTGTCGCTCGCCGGCTCGGCTCCTGCCGCGGGAGCAGCAACGCCAACCGGCGCAGAGCGCGTGACGGCCGAGTCGTCGAAGTGCACGAACAGCGCCAGCTGGTCCTGAAGAATGCGGCCGGCATAGCCAAGCGCGTCTTCCGGCGTCACTGTGCCGTCGGTCTCGACCGTCAGCGTCAGCTTGTCATAGTCGAGGTCCTGGCCAACGCGGGTCGGATCGACCTTGTAGCTGACCTGGCGCACCGGCGAATACAGTGCGTCGACCGGGATGAGGCCGATCGGTGCGTCTGCCGGACGGTTCACCGTCGCGGGCACATAACCCTTGCCGGTGTCGGCGGTCAGTTCCATGTTGAACGTCGCGCCCTCGTCGAGGTGGCAGATCACCAGCTCCGGGTTCATCACTTCGATGTCGCCAGAGACTGCGATATCGCCAGCCTTCACCTCTGCCGGGCCAGTAGCCGACAGCTGCAGACGCTTCGGGCCCTCGCCCTGCATCTTGAGCGCAATCTGCTTCACGTTCAGGACGATGTCGGTGACGTCCTCGCGAACACCCGCCAGGCTCGAGAACTCGTGCAGCACGTTCTCGATCTTGATCGACGTGACGGCCGCGCCCTGCAGGCTCGACAGCAGCACGCGACGCAGCGCGTTGCCGAGCGTCAGGCCAAAGCCACGCTCCAGCGGCTCGGCAACGAAGGTCGCCTTGCGCTTGCCATCGCCGCCCTTCTTCTCGAGCGCGTTGGGCTTCTTAAGTTCCTGCCAGTTCTTTGCGTTGACGGACAAGGCTCGTGTCCCCTGATGTTGGGCCAGTCGTGGGGCGCGACCAGCCGGGAAAATAAAGGGCACCCCGACTCGTCAGCCGGGGGCCAGAAATCATCAGACGCGGCGGCGCTTCGACGGACGCACACCATTGTGCGGGATCGAGGTCACGTCGCGGATCGACGTGATCTGAAAACCAACCGCCTGCAGCGCGCGAAGCGCCGACTCGCGGCCCGAACCCGGACCCTTCACCTCGACCTCAAGGGTACGAACGCCGTGCTCGGCGGCCTTCTTGCCGGCGTCCTCGGCGGCGACCTGGGCGGCATAAGGGGTCGACTTACGCGAACCTTTGAAGCCCATCATGCCGGCCGACGACCAGCTGATCGCATTACCCTGCGCGTCGGTGATCGTGATCATGGTGTTGTTGAAGCTGGCGTTGACGTGCGCCACGCCTGCGGTGATGTTCTTGCGCTCGCGACGGCGAATACGCTGCGGTGCCTGTGCCATTTGGTAATCCTGACCTTTGTTTCAAGCGGAGGCCGGGAGGCGTGACGCCTGCGACCGGCCCTCGACCGAAGAGAAAGCGTGAACGCTTACTTCTTCTTGCCTGCGATCGGCTTCGCCTTGCCCTTGCGGGTGCGCGCGTTGGTGTGCGTGCGCTGGCCGCGGACCGGCAGGCCCTTGCGGTGGCGCAGGCCACGATAGCAAGCGAGGTCCATCAGACGCTTGATGTTCATCGCGGTTTCGCGACGCAGGTCACCCTCAACGGTGTAGCCGGCGTCGATGGCTTCACGAATCTGCAGCACTTCCTGATCGGTCAGGTCCTGCACGCGGCGCTCCGGCGCGATCGAAAGCTTTTCGGTGAGTTCCTTGGCCTTTGCCGGGCCAATGCCGTGAATGTACTGCAGCGCAATCAGGACGCGCTTGTTGGTCGGGATGTTGACACCCGCGATACGTGCCATGAAACTTTTCTCCTCGTGCTCCACGGGGTGCGGCATGGTTCACGCACCCCATCTCCTCGCAAGATTTCCACCACGCAGGAAAGCGGCAAGCGCGCAAGACGCTGCCGGTACCCGATTGATGGAAGGGCGGTCAACTAAGCAGGCGCAAACGCGATGTCAAGCGTCCGGTTCCGTCTCGCTGTCGGACGTTTGCCTCACCGCAACGACTTGAGCGCAGCCGCCTTCAACCGCTGCAACTGCAAGGTCAGAACCTGATCTACGAGCGGCGCCAGCTTCTCCGATCCGGCGCGCAGATGTCCGCTGACGAGATAGGTCATCTTGACCTGCGTTGTCCCCGTCTCCTGGGCGAGCAGCTCGAACGTGAGCACGCCCGTGACGGCCTCGGCCTGGAGCGGACCCAGTCCGCCTTGCAACCGCAGAACCTGGGAGGGCTGGATATAGATGACCCGGGCGTGCTCGACACTTCCACTGCCCGGCAGCCGCTCGCAAAAACAGCCGCCGGCTTGCGCGCCCAGACTGAGGTTTGCCGAGTCGCCGGAATAGGTGTGCTCGGGCTCCCACCAGAGCGCCGGCGACTGCAATGTCGCCCACACCCGCTCCGCAGGGGCGGCAATGGACACGACAGCGGCCGTCTCAAAGCCGCCCGGATGAACCGCGATCACATCGCCTCGCGCCTGCCCCGCGGCCGTGGACAGCGCCGCGGCCGCAATCGCGCACCCGAGTCTCGTCTGCATCCTCGTCCCTCCCGATGCACGGGATATACCGGACGACGTTATCTACCGTCGAGGATCGCCTCGATCGACCGGGTCACTTCGGCGATGTCCGCCATGCCGTCGACGCGGCGCACCAGCCCGCGCGCCTCGTAGATCGGCAGAATCGGCGCGGTCTTGGCGCGATATTCCGCCATGCGGGTGCGGACCGTTTCCTCATTGTCGTCGGGGCGACGCTTGAACTCATGCGCGCCACATATGTCGCAAGTGTCCGCGACCTTCGGCTGCTTGAACGTGTCGTGATAGCCCGCGCCGCAATTGGCGCAGGTGAAACGACCAACAATCCGCTCCACCAGCGCATCTTCATCGACGGCGAGCTCGATCACATGGTCGAGCGTACGGGACCGCTCCTCGAGCAGAAGGTCAAGCGCATCGGCCTGCGCTGCCGTGCGCGGATAGCCATCGAAGATCGCGCCTTCACCCTGCACCAGGCGATCGAGATTCTCCCCGATCAACGCCGAGACGATCGCGTCGGAGACGAGCTCGCCCGCATCCATGACGGCCTTCGCCTGGAGACCGACCGGTGTGCCGGCCTTCACCGCAGCCCGCAACATGTCCCCGGTCGACAGCTGAACCATGCCGCGCTCCGCGACCAACCGTTCGGACTGAGTCCCCTTGCCCGCCCCCGGCGGCCCCAGAAGAATGATGTTCACGCGAAAACGCCTCCCCTGTGTGTGTTGTCGGCCCGCCTCAGCGCAGCCGGCCACCCTTCAGTTTCGCCTTCTTGATGAGATCGCCATATTGATGCGCCAGCAGATGCGACTGGATCTGCGTGACCGTGTCCATGGTGACGTTCACGACGATCAGCAGGCTCGTCCCGCCGAGATAGAACGGGATGGACAGCGCCGACACCAGATATTCCGGCAGTAGACAGATCACCGCCAGATAGGCCGCGCCGATCACCGTGATACGGGTGAGGACGTAATCGAAATACTGCTCGGTGTTCTTGCCCGGACGGATGCCCGGGATGAACCCGCCGTAGCGCTTCAGATTCTCCGCGGTCTCTTCCGGGTTGAACACGACCGCGGTGTAGAAGAACGAGAAGAAGATGATGCCGGCACCGTAGAGCAGCATGTACAGCGGGCTGCCGTGCTGGAGCCACTGATTGAGCGAGATGATCGTATCGCCCCACCAGCTCTCGCCCGACACGCGATTGCCGGCGAACTGCGTGATCGTCAGCGGAAGCAGCAACAGCGAGGAGGCGAAGATCGGCGGGATCACGCCGGCCGTGTTGATCTTCAGCGGCAGGTGGCTCCGGTCCGCCTGCACCCCGCGCGCGGTCTGACGCTTGGGATATTGGATCAGGATGCGGCGCTGCGCGCGCTCCATGAAGCAGATGAAGAGGATCAGACCGACCACCGCCAGGATGATCGCGATCACCACCGCCGGGCTCATCGAGCCGGTGCGGCCACCTTCGAGGAGGTTGACGAGCGTCGTGGGCAGGTGCGCAACGATGCCGGCCATGATGATCAGCGAAATGCCGTTGCCGATCCCGCGGCTGGTGATCTGCTCACCGATCCACATCAGGAACATGGTGCCGCCGATCAGCGAGATCACCGCAGCAACGCGGAACAGCATGCCTGGCTCGACAACCGCGCCCCCAGCCTCAAGGCCGGTCGCAATCACATAACCCTGGATCGCCGTCAGCAGCACCGTGCCGTAGCGCGTGTACTGGTTCAGCTTCTTGCGCCCGCTCTCGCCTTCCTTCTTAATCGCGGCGAGCTGCGGCGACAGCGAGGTCGCGAGCTGCACGACGATCGACGCCGTGATGTACGGCATCACGCCGAGCGCGATCAGCGAGGCACGCTCCAGCGCGCCGCCCGAGAAGGTGTTGAAGAAATCAAGCACGCCGCCCTTGGTCTGCTGCGCCAGCGCGGCAAGCCCGGTCGGGTCAATGCCGGGCAACGGCACGTAGCTGAGCAGACGGAAGACGATCAGCGCACCGATCGTGAACCACAGCCTCTTCTTGAGATCGGTGGCCTGCGCGAACTTCGCGAGGCTGAGATTTTGCGCCATCTGGTCGGCTGCGGATGCCATAATAGCCTTGGGCCTTGGTCTGAAACAGAAACGGCGGAGAAGGTGCTGATGCCCCCGCCCCGCCGCTCATATAGTCGCGCTCGAAGGCTTGTCTAACCCACCGAGCAATTTCCGCTCCGGCAATGCCAGGAGCCCAGTCGCGAGCGGCCCGTAACTGGACCCCGGCGGTGGCCGGGGTGGCAGCTACGATTACTTGCCCTGCTTGGCGGCCTTGTCGGCGAGCCGCGCCTCGCGCGCCTTGCCCTTCTTCGCGGCAGCCTTTTCGGCAGCAGGAACAACCTCGATCACCGAGACGGAGCCACCCGCCTTCTCGATCGCCTCACGGGCGCTGGCAGACACGCCGGCGACGGTGAAGTTCAGCTTGGCCGTCAGCTCGCCCTTGCCGAGCACGCGCACGCCATTCTTGCCACCGCGTGCGAGGCCAGCGGCCTTGAGCGCTGCGTGATCGACGTCCGTTGCCGTCAGCTTGCCCGAATCGACAGCCTTCTGGATCGCGACGAGGTTCACCTCGGCGTAGTCCTTGGCGAAGATGTTGTTGAAGCCACGCTTCGGCAGGCGCATGTGAAGCGGCATCTGGCCACCCTCGAAGCCCGCGATGGACACGCCCTCACGGCTCTTCTGGCCCTTCTGGCCGCGACCACCGGTCTTGCCCTTGCCAGAGCCGATACCGCGACCGACGCGGATCTTGCGATGACGGGCGCCTTCGTTGTCCCGCAGTTCGTTCAGTTTCATGTGTGCACTCGCTTTCGCTGTTTTCGCGCTGAATAAAGGAAGGGGGGCCGATAGCCCCCCATCCGCATTTTGTCACTAGTCAGGTGAGGACGTTCAGTCCTGAACCTCGACCATGTGCTGCACCTTCCGGATCATGCCACGAACCTCGGGGGAATCCTCGAGCTCCGCAACCCGGTGCATCTTGTTGAGGCCCAGGCCGATCAGCGTCGCGCGCTGATCCTTGGTACGACGGATCGGCGATCCGGTCTGCTTGACCTTGATGGTTGCCATGTCGGCTTACTCCGTGACGGCCGCGGCTTCGGCAGCGGCGGTCTGCGCATCAGCGCCATGGCCGCGACCGAGCAGGTCGGCGATCTTCTTGCCACGACGCTGCGCAACCGACTTCGGCGAAGTCTGGCTGTTCAGCGCCTCGAAGGTGGCGCGGATCATGTTGTACGGGTTCGACGTGCCGATCGACTTGGTCACCACGTCGGCGACGCCCAGCGATTCGAAAATCGCACGCATCGGACCGCCGGCGATGATGCCGGTACCCTGCGGCGCCGAGCGAACGGTTACGCGGCCTGCACCGAAATGGCCATTGCCATCATGGTGCAGCGTGCGGCCTTCCTTCAGCGGAACGCGAACCATTGCCTTCTTGGCAGCGGCCGTGGCCTTGGAAATCGCTTCCGGCACTTCGCGCGCCTTGCCGTGGCCGAAGCCCACGCGGCCCTTGCCGTCACCAACGACGACCAGCGCTGCGAAGCCGAAGCGCTTACCGCCCTTCACCGTCTTGGACACGCGGTTGATGTGAACGAGCTTCTCGATCAGCTCTTCACCGCCCTCGTCCCGGTTGCGGTCATCACGACGGCCACGGCCGCCATCACGTCCGCCGCGACCACCACGGTCACCGCCACGGCCGCGACCACCGCGACCGCGCGGAGCCTCACCGGCACCGGCATTCGCCTCAGGCGCCGTCGCCTGCACTTCGGTGTTGTTCTCGTCAGCCATGTCTTAGAACTCCAGTCCGGCTTCGCGCGCGGCTTCCGCCAGCGCCTTCACCCGGCCGTGAAAGAGGAAGCCGCCACGATCGAACACGACCTGCGTGACGCCAGCCGCCTTCGCGGCCTCGGCGATACGCTTGCCCACGGCCGAGGCCGCATCGACGTTCGACGTCGCGCCCTCGTGGCCCTGCAGGGTCGAGGCGGAGGCGACGGTGCGACCCTGCGCATCGTCGATCACCTGGGCATAGATGTGCTTGCCCGAACGATGAACCGACAGGCGCGGACGCCCACCGCTGCGCGCACGAAGCGCCGTACGGTTGCGGCGACGCCGCTTCTCGAAAAGCGAAAGGCCCTTGCTCACTTCTTCTTTCCTTCCTTACGGAAGATGAACTCGCCGTCGTACTTGATGCCCTTACCCTTGTACGGCTCGGGCTTGCGCCAGCGGCGGATCTCGGCGGCCAGCTGGCCCACCTTCTGCTTGTCGGCGCCCGAGATCTCGACCGTGGTCTGATCCGGGGTCTTCACCTCGATGCCTTCCGGCACGTCGATGTCTACATCGTGGCTGTAGCCGAGCTGAAGCTTCAGCTTCCGGCCCTGCGCCGAGGCGCGATAGCCGACGCCGGTGATGACCAGCTTCTTGGTGAAGCCCTCGGTCACGCCGGTAACCAGGTTCTGCACCAGCGTGCGCTGCATGCCCCAGAAGGAGCGCGCCTGCTTGGAGTCGTTCGCCGGCTGAACCGAAATACCATCGGACTGGATGTCGTAGGTGATCAGGTCCGACATGGTCAGCGAAAGGGCGCCCTTGGGCCCCTTCACCGACAGCTGGTTGCCAGAAACGGTGGCGGTGACGCCAGCCGGAACCGGAACCGCCTTTTTACCAATGCGGCTCATCAGAACACCTCCGCCAGCACTTCGCCGCCGACGTTCTGCTCACGTGCTTCCGCATCGGAAAGCACGCCGCGCGGCGTCGAGACGATGGTGATGCCCAGGCCATTCATCACGCGCGGCAGGTCCTGCGACCCGCTGTAGATGCGACGACCAGGCTTCGAGACGCGGGCGACATGCTTGATCGCCGGCTGGCCCTCGAAATACTTCAGCTCGATACGGACGCCCTTCACGGGGCCCAGATCTTCCTCGCTATAGCCACGAATGTAGCCTTCGCGCTGAAGCACGTCGAGCACGCGGGTCCGCAGCTTGGAAGCCGGCGATACGACGCTGTCCTTGCGCGCGCGCTGGCCATTGCGGATGCGGGTGAGCAGGTCACCCAGGGGATCGGTCACTGCCATCTTCGTGATCCTTACCAGCTCGACTTCGTCAGACCCGGGATCAGGCCCTTGTTGGCCAGATCACGCAGCATCACGCGGGCGAGGCGGAACTTGCGGTAGTAAGCGCGCGGACGACCGGTGATCTCGCAACGGTTGCGGACGCGGGTCGGGTTCGCGTTGCGGGGCAGCTCGGCCATCTTGAGCCGCGCGATGAGACGCTCGGTCTCATCCAGCGACTTGTCGTTCGCCTGCGCCTTCAGCTTCGCATACTTGCCGGCATATTGCTTCACGAGCTTCTTGCGACGCTCGTTCTTGTTCACGGAACTCAGTTTCGCCATGGACTTAAGCTCTCTCGTTCAATTCGTTGCCAAGGGGCTCACGCCGCCTTCTTCTCTTCATCCGCCTCATCCCGCGGGAACGGGAAGCCGAACAGACGAAGCAGCTCGCGCGCTTCCTCGTCGGTCTTGGCGGTCGTGGTGACGATCACGTCCATGCCGCGCACCTTGTCGATGCGGTCATAGTTGATCTCCGGGAACACGATCTGTTCCTTCAGGCCGCAGGCATAGTTGCCACGACCATCGAAGCTCTTCGGGTTCAGGCCGCGGAAGTCGCGAACACGCGGCAGCGCGATCGTGATAAAGCGGTCGAGGAACTCGTACATGCGCTCGCGGCGAAGGGTTACCTTCACGCCGATCGGCATGCCTTCACGCAGCTTGAACTGCGCGATCGACTTCTTCGCCTTGGTGATCACCGGCTTCTGACCAGCGATCAGCTCCATCTCGGACGCAGCCTGCTCGACGCGCTTCTTGTCCTGGGTCGCCTCACCGACGCCCATGTTCAGCACGATCTTCTCGATCCGCGGGATCTCGAGCACGTTCTTGTAGCCGAACTTCTCGACCATCGCCTTGACGATCGTCTCGTCATACTGCTTGCGCAGGCGGGGCGTGTAGCCATCAGCCATCGATCTTCTCCCCGGTCTTGACCGCAACACGAACCTTCTTGCCGTCCTGCGTCTCGAAACGGACGCGCGTCGGCTTGCCATCGGCAGTGACGTGAGCGACCTTCGAGATGTGCAGCGGCGCTTCAAAGCGGTTTAGGCCGCCCTGCGGGTTCATCTGCGACGGCTTGGTGTGACGGGTTGCGACGTTCACGCCGGCGACGACAACCTTGCCGTCCTTCGGCATGGCGGCGGTCACGGTGCCGGTCTTGCCCTTGTCCTTGCCGGACAGAACGATGACCTGATCACCCTTCTTGATCTTTGCGGCGGCCATTACAGCACCTCCGGAGCCAGCGAGATGATCTTCATGTGCTTCTTGCCGCGAAGCTCACGCACCACCGGGCCAAAGATACGGGTGCCGATCGGCTCCTCGTTCTTGTTGACCAGCACAGCGGCGTTCGAATCGAAACGGATGGTCGAACCGTCCGCACGATGAATGTCCTTGGCGGTGCGAACGATGACGGCGCGGTGCACGTCACCCTTCTTCACCTTGCCGCGCGGCTGCGCTTCCTTGATCGACACGACAATGATGTCGCCGACGCTGGCCGTGCGGCGCTTGGAACCACCAAGCACCTTGATGCACTGAACCCGCTTCGCACCGCTGTTGTCAGCGACGTCGAGATTGGACTGCATCTGGATCATTGATCCGCTTCCTTCTCGCTATGGGGTGGATACCGACCCAACCCCGCCTTAAAAAAATGACCCCGGCCGCGGCTCAGCGCGTCCAGGGGGAGCGGCCCGTTAGCCGCTCCACAGGAAAAAGGCAAGGCCCCGCGGGGCTGCACCTTTACCTGCTCTCGATCGCCCCTGCCCCTCGACTGGTCTCCGGCTTTACCCGGACCCTGGCCGATACTGACAAAAGCGCCCTGGTCTTCGACCCGGGCCTGCGGCTTACGCCGAGGCCGGCTCGTCGATCTCGACCCGCTCCGGCGTCGCATGGGTGTTGACCCGATCGACGACCTTCCAGGTCTTCAGCTTGGAGATCGGCGCGGTCTCTTCGATGCGCACGGTCTCGCCCTGCTTGTACTCGTTCGCCTCGTCATGGGCGTGGTACTTCTTCGAACGGCGGATGATCTTGCCGTAGAGCGGGTGCTTCACCTTACGCTCAACGTTCACCACCACCGTCTTGTCGCCCTTGTCGGAGACGATCAGCCCGGTCAGCACGCGCTTCGGCATGGCTGTGGTCCTCTTACTTGCCGGCGGCAGCGGAACGCTGCGCCTGCAGGGTCTTGATGCGGGCGATGTCCTTGCGGACCTCGCGCACGCGGCTCGGCTTCTCGAGCTGGTTGGTCGCCGCCTGGAAGCGCAGGTTGAACTGCTCGCGCTTCAGGTTGCCCAGCTGTTCGGACAGTTGGTCGTCCGACTGGCCGTTGAAATCGGTCTTGTTTGCCATCTCACTCGCCTCCGAGGTGCGACGTGTCGCCGAGGCGCGCCACGACCTTGGTCTTGATGGGGAGCTTCATTGCCGCGCGCTCGAACGCCTCGGCAGCGAGCGGCCCCGGAACGCCGTCCAGCTCGAACAGGATACGGCCCGGCTTGACGCGTGCCGCCCAGAACTCCGGCGAGCCCTTACCCGAGCCCATGCGGACTTCGGCCGGCTTGCCCGACACGGGCACGTCCGGGAACACGCGGATCCAGAGGCGACCCTGACGCTTGATGTGACGCGTGATCGCGCGGCGAGCCGCCTCGATCTGACGCGCGGTGATGCGCTCCGGCTCCATTGCCTTCAGGCCATAGGACCCGAAGTTGAGCGCGGTACCGCCCTTGGCGTCGCCGCTGATGCGGCCCTTGAACGCCTTGCGGAACTTGGTGCGCTTTGGTTGCAGCACTTCTTCTACTCCTTAGCGGCGGTCATCGCGCGCAGGGCGCACGCCGGAGGTCTGGGCCTCCATCATCAGGCGATCGGTCGCCGTCGGATCATGGCCCAGGATCTCACCCTTGAAGATCCAGACCTTGACGCCGCACACGCCATAAGCGGTGTGGGCCTGCGCCTCGGCATAGTCCATGTTCGCGCGCAGCGTGTGCAGCGGAACGCGGCCTTCGCGATAGCTTTCCGAGCGTGCGATCTCGGCGCCGCCGAGACGGCCACCGCAAGCAACGCGGATGCCATCGGCACCCAGGCGCATCGCGGACTGAACCGCGCGCTTCATGGCGCGACGGAACGCGATACGGCGCTCCAGCTGATCGGCAATGCCCTGCGCGACGAGCTTCGCGTCGACTTCCGGCTTGCGGATCTCGACGATGTTCAGCGAAACGTCCGAGCTGGTCATCGCGCCGAGCGTCTTGCGCAGCTTCTCGATGTCCGAGCCCTTCTTGCCGATGATCACGCCCGGGCGCGCGGCGAAGATGGAGATGCGGCACAGCTTGGCCGGACGCTCGATCACCACCTTGGAGATCGCGGCCTGCGGCAGCGTCTTCAGGATGTACTGACGGATCTTCAGATCCTCCAGCAGCAGGCGACCATAGTCGGCGCCGTCGGCGTACCAGCGGCTGTCCCAGGTGCGGTTGATCTGCAGGCGCAGACCGATCGGGTTGCTCTTGTGACCCATTAGGCTTCTTCCTGCTCGCGCACGACGATCCGCAGCCGCGAGAACGGCTTCAGGATACGGGTGGACTTGCCGCGGCCGCGCGTGGCGAACCGCTTCATGGTGATCGACTTGCCGACCGAGGCCTCGGCGACGACGAGTGCGTCAACGTCGAGGTTGTGGTTGTTCTCGGCGTTGGCGATGGCCGAAGCCAGCACCTTGCGCGCGTCAACCGCCATCGCCTTCTTGGAGAAGGCGAGGATGTTCATCGCGTCAGCAGCCGAACGACCGCGGATCAGGCCAGCGACCAGATTCAGCTTCTGCGCCGAACCACGGATCTGCGTGCCGACCGAGAGCGCTTCCTTCTCGCCGACCTTGCGGGGGGACTGAGGCTTGCTCATCAGCGCTTGCCCTTCTTGTCAGCGGCGTGACCCGGGAAGTAGCGCGTCGGCGCAAACTCACCCAGCTTCATGCCAACCATCTCTTCGTTCACCGACACCGGCACGAACTTGCGGCCATTGTAGACGTTGAACGTCAGGCCGACGAACTGCGGGAGGATCGTCGAACGACGCGACCAGGTCTTGATCGGACCTGCGCGGGTGCCCTGATCCTGCGCCACCTCTGCCTTCTTCAGCAGATGAAGGTCCACGAACGGACCCTTCCAGACGGAGCGAGCCATTACTTCTTCCTCGCGTGACGGCTGCGGATGATCATCTTGTCCGTCGCCTTGTTGTGGCGGGTGCGCGCACCCTTCGTCGGCTTGCCCCACGGGGTGACCGGGTGACGGCCGCCCGAGGTGCGGCCTTCACCGCCGCCGTGCGGGTGGTCGACCGGGTTCTTCGCGACGCCACGGGTCAGCGGACGCTTGCCCATCCAGCGGGTACGACCCGCCTTGCCGAAGTTCTGGTTCTGGTTGTCGGGGTTCGACACCGCGCCAACCGTGGCCATGCAATCGCTGCGGATGTAGCGCTGCTCGCCCGAGTTCAGGCGAACGATCACCAGCCCGCGATCACGACCAACGACCTGCACATAGGTGCCAGCCGAACGCGCGATCTGACCGCCCTTGCCCGGCTTCATCTCCACGTTGTGGACGATGGTGCCGACCGGCACCTGGCCCAGCTCCATGGCATTGCCCGGCTTCACGTCGGTCTTCTTGCCGGCAACGATCTTGTCACCGACACCAAGGCGCTGCGGCGCGATGATATAGGCCTGCTCGCCATCGGCATAGCTCACCAGCGCGATGAACGCGGTGCGGTTCGGGTCATACTCGAGCCGCTCCACCGTCGCCTCGGCGTCCCACTTGCGACGCTTGAAGTCGATGTAGCGATACTTCTGCTTGTGGCCGCCCGCGATGCCGCGGCTGGTCACGTGACCCTTGTTGTTGCGACCGCCGCTCTTGCGCTTGCCCTCGGTCAGCGCCTTTACCGGCGCGCCCTTGTGCAGACCCGAACGGTCGATCAGCACCAGCCCGCGCATGGCGGGGCTGGTCGGGTTATAATGCTTGAGTGCCATCTTACTTGGCCCCCTCGGTGACGTCGATCGACTGCCCGTCCTTGAGCGTGACGATCGCCTTCTTCATGTCCGACCGGAAATAGGGCTTGCCCTTCCAGCGCTTCGTCTTGCCCTTCTGGACGATGGTGTTCACGCCAACGACGCTGACGTCGAAGATCGCTTCAACCGCCGCCTTGATCTCCGGCTTGGACGCGCCCGGCGCGACCTTGAACACAACCGCGTTCTGCTCGGAGAGAAGGGTCGACTTCTCGGTGATGTGCGGCGCGACGATCACGTCATAGTGACGGTTGTCGATCGCCTTCTGCTGCTTAGCCATTGAAGCGAGCCTCCAGCTTCTCGACCGCAGCGCGGGTCAGCACCAGCGTATCGGCCTTGATGATGTCATAGACATTGGCGCCAACCGCCGGCAGCAGGTCCACGCCCGGCAGGTTGTAGCCTGCGCGGAAACCCTCAGCCGTCTCGGCGTCGATGACGAGCGTGCGCTTGCCAACGTTCAGCGTCTCGAAATGGCCCTTCAGCTCCTTGGTCTTGGAGACCTGGAAGCCGTCCAGAACGATCAGCGAGCCAGCCTTGGCATGGCTCGAAAGAGCCATCTTGAGGCCGAGCGCACGAACCTTCTTGTTCAGACCCGGGTTGAAGTCACGAACGCGCGCACCGTGAGCCTTACCACCGCCGATGAAGACGGGAGCGCGGCGATCACCGTGACGGGCCACACCGCCGCCCTTCTGGCGACCAAGCTTCTTGCCCGAGCGGGCGACGTCCGAGCGCTCGCGCGTGCCACGGGCAGTGCCGCGACGCTTCTCGAGCTGCCAGGTTACGACGCGGTGCAGGATGTCGGCGCGCGGCTCGAGGCCGAAGACCTCGTCCGACAGCTCGACGTCCGCCGCTTCATTCCCGGCGAAGGAGGAAACCTTGACCTTCACGTTCAGCCCTCCTGGCCGTCGGTCGCTTCGGGTGCCGGAGCAGCCGCTGCGTTGTTGCTATTGGCAGCCTTCAGGCCGGCCGGACGCGGCGCGTCGGCATGCGGCTTCAGCTTCACGGCGTCCTTGACGAACAGCCAGCCGCCCTTCGAGCCAGGGACCGAGCCCTTGACGAAGATCAGGCCGCGCTCGACGTCGGTGCCGACGATCTCGAGGTTCTGCTGGGTGCGGTTCTTGTCACCCATGTGGCCGGCCATCTTCTTGTTCTTGAAGACGCGACCCGGATCCTGGCGGTTACCGGTCGAACCGTGCGAACGGTGGGACACCGACACGCCGTGCGTTGCACGCAGACCGCCGAAGTTCCAGCGCTTCATGGCGCCGGCAAAACCCTTACCCTGGGTACGACCCTGGATATCGACGAACTGGCCAGCAACGAAGTGATCGGCCGAAATCTCCGCGCCGACGTCGAGGAGGTTTTCCTCGGTCACGCGGAACTCATGGACGATCGCCTTCGGCTCAACTTCGGCCTTGCCGAAGTGGCCGCGCTGCGGCTTGGCGACATTCTTTGCCTTGGCGACACCTGCACCAAGCTGCACGGCCGTATAGCCGTCACGTTCTGTTTCGCGGCGAGAGACGACCTGAAGCCCTTCCAGCTGCAGGACGGTGACCGGCACGTGGCGGCCGTCGTCCTGGAACAGGCGGGTCATGCCCATCTTCTTCGCGATCACGCCGGTACGCATGATCCGTAGCTCCTCAACAGAGGCACCCATGGGCCCATCCCACAGGTGCTTGTGACGCCCCCTTCAAGGGAGCATCCCATTTCCAACCCGGTATAAGCGAAGCGTGCCCCCGTCCCGGGCTGGTCGCCCCTTGGTAGAGGCAGACGGGAGACGCTGTCCCAGCCATCGGGATGGCTGGCGGTATCTCTTGCTCTAGGTGCCCTTCTCGGGTCCTACGCGTTTCCATACCTGCGGAAACGACAAACCCGCGGGACTCACGTCAACCGCGGGAGGCTGGCCATTACGCCAGCTTGATCTCGACGTCAACGCCTGCCGCGAGGTCGAGCTTCATCAGCGCGTCGACCGTCTGCGGGGTGGGCTGAACGATGTCCAGCATGCGCTTGTAGGTGCGCACCTCGAACTGCTCGCGGCTCTTCTTGTCCACGTGCGGGCCACGGTTGACCGTGAACTTCTCGATTCGCGTCGGAAGCGGGATCGGACCACGAATAAGGGCACCGGTACGTCGGGCGGTGTCGGCGATGTCGCCGGTCGCCTGGTCGAGCACACGATGATCGAACGCCTTCAGGCGAATGCGGATGTTGCTGTCCATAATCCCTACCGATGCGAAAGAGCGGGCCACGTGAACGCGGCTCTTGCTGTTCGTGAAAACTTGCGAAGGCGCGGCCAATAACCGCGCTCTCATAAAAAGGCAACCGCCCGACACACCTATTGGCGTGCCGGGCGGCAGCTTTGCGGCGAACCGCAGATCTTAGGAAAAGATCTTACTTGGTGATGCCGCTGACGACACCGGCGCCGACGGTACGGCCACCCTCGCGGATCGTGAAGCGCTGGCCCACGTCCATGGCGATCGGCGCGATCAGCTTGATGCCGAGAGCGACGTTGTCGCCCGGCATGACCATCTCGGTGCCCTCAGGCAGCTCGACGGTGCCGGTCACGTCGGTCGTGCGGAAGTAGAACTGCGGACGGTAGTTGGCGAAGAACGGCGTGTGACGGCCGCCCTCTTCCTTCGACAGCACGTACACTTCCGACGAGAAGTCGGTGTGCGGCTTGATCGAGCCCGGCTTGCAGAGCACCTGGCCACGCTCCACCTCGTCGCGAGCGACGCCGCGGATCAGCGCGCCGACGTTGTCGCCGGCCTGGCCCTGGTCGAGCAGCTTGCGGAACATTTCCACGCCGGTGACGGTCGTCTTGCGGACTTCCGGGTGGATGCCGACGATCTCGACTTCCTCACCAACCTTGATGATGCCGGTCTCGACGCGGCCCGTAACCACCGTACCGCGACCCGAGATCGAGAACACGTCCTCGATCGGCATCATGAACGGCTTGTCGAGCGGACGCTCCGGCTGCGGGATGTAGTCGTCAACGGCCTGCATCAGCTCGAGAACGGCGTCCTTGCCGAGCTTGTCGTCCGAACCCGAGAGCGCGGCGGTTGCCGAACCCTTGATGATCGGAATGTCGTCGCCCGGGAACTCGTACGAGGACAGCAGCTCGCGAACTTCCAGCTCGACCAGCTCGAGGATTTCCTCGTCGTCGACCAGGTCGACCTTGTTCATGAACACGACCATCGCCGGCACGCCGACCTGACGGGCGAGCAGGATGTGCTCGCGGGTCTGCGGCATCGGGCCATCGGTTGCCGACACGACGAGGATCGCGCCGTCCATCTGCGCCGCGCCGGTGATCATGTTCTTCACATAGTCGGCGTGACCCGGGCAGTCGACGTGCGCATAGTGGCGGTTGCCGGTCTCATACTCGACGTGCGCGGTCGAGATGGTGATGCCGCGGGCGCGCTCTTCCGGCGCCTTGTCGATGTTCTCAAAGTCGACCTTTTCCGACAGACCCTGGTCAGCCAGAACCTTGGTGATCGCTGCGGTCAGCGAGGTCTTGCCATGGTCGACGTGACCGATGGTGCCGATGTTCAGGTGCGGCTTGGTCCGCTCAAACTTAGCCTTAGCCATTGTTGTCCTACCTTCTGGATTTCCACTTGAGCCGCACGAGGACTCGCCGTGAAGGCGGCCCCATAGCGGCTGAATTGCGGTTTCGCAAACCCTCTCCGCCACCCGACGACGCCGGATGGCGGAGAAACGGGTCAGGCCATCTTGGCCTTCACTTCGTCAGCAACGTTCTGCGGCACTTCATCATAGTGCGAGAACTGCATCGAGTAGCTGGCGCGACCCTGGGTGAAGGAGCGCAGCTGATTGACGTAGCCGAACATGTTCGCGAGCGGCACCATCGCCGTCACCGCCTGCGCGTTGCCGCGCGTGTCGGTGCCCTGGATCTGGCCACGACGCGAGTTCATGTCGCCGATCACGTCGCCGAGATAATCTTCCGGCGTCACGACCTCGACCTTCATCACCGGCTCCAGCAGGGTGATACCCGCCTTGGCCGCCGCTTCGCGCATCGCGCCGCGGGCACAGATTTCGAAGGCCAGCGCCGACGAGTCGACGTCGTGGTACGCGCCGTCGGTCAGGTGAACCTCGAAGTCGATGATCGGGAAGCCGATCAGGTGACCCGTTTCCGCGGTCTCCTTGAAGCCCTTCTCCACCGACGGGATGTACTCGCGCGGAATGTTGCCGCCCTTGATCTCGTCGAAGAACTGGTAGCCCGAACCGCGCTCACCCGGCACCAACGTCGCCTTCACGCGGCCGAACTGGCCGGAGCCGCCCGACTGCTTCTTGTGCGTATAGTCGATGTCGACCTTCTTCTTGAGGTATTCGCGATAAGCCACCTGCGGCGCACCGACGTTTGCCTCAACCTTGAACTCGCGCTTCATGCGATCGACGAGGATCTCGAGGTGAAGCTCGCCCATCCCCTTGATGATCGTCTGGCCCGATTCGTGATCGGTCGACACGCGGAACGACGGATCCTCGGCGGCCAGACGATTGAGCGCGATGCCCATCTTCTCCTGGTCGGCCTTGGTCTTCGGCTCCACCGACAGCTCGATGACGGGCTCGGGAAACTCCATGCGCTCAAGGATGATCGGCTTGGCCGGATCGCACAGCGTATCGCCGGTCGTGGTCTCCTTGAGGCCCGCGATCGCGACGATGTCGCCAGCGCGCGCTTCCTCGATGTCCTCACGCGAGTTCGCGTGCATCAGGAGCATACGGCCGATCTTTTCCTTCTTGTCCTTCACCGAGTTCAGATAGCTGCCCTTGGTGAGGACGCCCGAGTAGATGCGGGCGAAGGTGAGCGAACCGACGAACGGGTCGTTCATGATCTTGAACGCCAGCGCCGAGAACGGTGCCTCGTCCGAAGACGGACGCTCGTCCGGCGTCTCGCCGTCGAGCTTCACGCCCTTGATGGCGGGAACGTCGAGCGGGCTCGGCAGGAAGTCGACAACCGCGTCAAGCAGGGGTTGCACGCCCTTGTTCTTGAACGCCGAGCCGCAGACCACCGGCACGAAGGACATGTTCAGCGTGCCCTTGCGGATCAGCTTCTTGAGCTCGGCCGCGGTCGGCTCGGTGCCCTCGAGATACGCCTCCATCGCCGCATCGTCCTGCTCGACGGCCAGCTCGATCAGGTCGCTGCGATACTTCGCCGCCTTCTCGGCCATGTCGTCAGGGATCGGCTGATATTCGAACTTCGCGCCCAGCGATTCCTCGAGCCAGATGATCGCGCGGTTCTCGACCAGGTCGACCAGGCCCTTGAAGCCGCCTTCCATGCCGATCGGCAAATACAGGACGGCCGGCTTCGCGCCGAGACGATCGATGATCGACTGCACGCAGAAGTAGAAATCGGCACCGGTACGGTCCAGCTTGTTGACGAAGCACATGCGCGGCACGCCGTACTTGTCAGCCTGGCGCCACACCGTCTCGGACTGCGGCTCCACGCCGGCAACGCCGTCGAAGCATGCCACAGCGCCGTCGAGCACGCGCAGCGAACGCTCGACTTCGATCGTGAAGTCGACGTGGCCCGGGGTGTCGATGATGTTGATCAGGTGCTCGGGGCCCTTGCCCTCTTCGGCCTTCCACTTGCAGGTGGTGGCAGCCGACGTGATCGTAATGCCGCGCTCCTGCTCCTGCTCCATCCAGTCCATCGTCGCGGTGCCTTCATGCACTTCGCCGATCTTGTAGGACTTGCCGGTGTAGTAGAGGATGCGCTCGGTCGTCGTCGTCTTGCCGGCGTCGATGTGCGCCATGATGCCGATGTTGCGATAGAGTTCGAGCGGATGGCTGCGGGCCATGTCGGGCTTTCCTTAGCGATGTGGGGAGCAGGCCCTCGGCCGGCTCCCCACGATATAGTTCAGGTGCGTTGCGCTTCCAAGACGGAAGCCGCAGCCATTACCAGCGGTAGTGGCTGAAGGCGCGGTTCGCTTCGGCCATGCGGTGCGTGTCCTCGCGCTTCTTCACCGCGTTGCCGCGGTTGTTCGAAGCGTCGAGCAGCTCGCCCGACAGACGCGCATCCATGGTGTTCTCGCTGCGGCCGCGGGCCGCGGCGATCAGCCAGCGGATCGCCAGTGCCTGCGCGCGCTCCGGACGAACCTCGACCGGCACCTGATAGGTCGCACCACCGACACGGCGGCTGCGGACCTCGATGCCCGGCTTGATGTTGTTCAGCGCGTCATGAAACACGCCCAGCGGGTCACGCTTGGCGCGGGTCTCGACGGTGGTCAGCGCGGAATAGACGATTCCTTCCGCGACGGACTTCTTGCCGTCCAGCATCACCGAATTCATGAACTTCGACAGAACCTCATCCCCGTAAACGGGATCAGGCAGGATTTCCCGCTTCTCGGGACGACGACGACGTGCCATCTGATATCTTCCTTCTAAACTTCAGCCGTATTGGTCGAACGTAAAAAGCCGACCGGCTTACTTCGGACGCTTCGCGCCGTACTTGGAACGGGACTGGCGACGGTCCTTGACGCCCTGCGTGTCGAGCACGCCGCGCAGCACGTGGTAGCGCACGCCCGGAAGGTCGCGCACACGGCCGCCGCGGATCAGCACCACCGAGTGCTCCTGCAGGTTGTGGCCTTCACCCGGGATGTAGCTGATGACTTCGCGCTGGTTGGTCAGGCGAACCTTGGCCACCTTGCGGAGTGCCGAGTTCGGCTTCTTCGGGGTCGTCGTATAGACACGGGTGCAGACGCCGCGCTTCTGCGGGTTCTGCTCCATCGCAGGGACCTTGCTCTTGGCCTTCTGCGGTTCGCGGCCCTTGCGGACCAGCTGGTTGATCGTCGGCATTGAAGCCTTCACCTTTCGTCTAGGTTACTTTGCTGGAGCCCTGACAGCACTTGGAATACGAAAAGGACCTTGGGGCGGCCGCATGTCAGCCTCCCGGGTCCTCTAAGCATCCAGCAATGTTCAAGCTTGCCCGGACGGGCGGACCCGACGCGAACGGGGGCGCCTATACGCGGGGAGTCGCGGAGGGTCAATGGTGAGGACGGGGCACCTCCCACTCTCGTTCGCCCCGATCAACGCTGAGCGACGTGCCACACCCAGAAGCGCTTGCTGCCCATGCCTTGACGGCGCTCATCTCAAACGGAAGGGTTCAGCGCTCAGCCGATCGTCGTCAGCAGCGTCTTCTCGAACCGGGCGGCATCCTCCACCTGCGGCGAATGGCCAAGGCCCTCCAGGCGAATCAGCGTGCCCCTGGGCATCTTGCGCACGGCATCCGGCGCGACCAGCGGGATCGCTTTCAGGAACTGCTGCAGCGAGGCCGGCGCCTGGGCACGGCCGAACGCCGTCTTGTCCAGCGTGCCGACGATCACGGTCGTTGCCGGCTTGATGCGATAAAGCTCGTGCGCGACCGGCTGGGTGCGGATCATTTCGCTGGTCTTCGCCTGGGCAAGCGCCACCGTGTCTCGCCCCTGCCCCGCATACATGCCCGCGAGCATCCACACCCAGCGATCGTACGGCGCCTTCCAAGTGTCGTGATAATAGTTCTTCTGCTGATACGCCTTGATCGAGGCGTAGCTGGTCTTCTTCTCGCCCGCCCAGAGCGTATCCACATCGGTGTAGGGCACGCCCTCTTCGGAGCGGTCGACCAGCCCCAGGGGGTTGACCAGCACCAGGCGATCCACCGCTTCCGGGAACATGATGGCATAGCGCATCGCCAGCATGCCGCCCATCGAGTGGCCGACCACCGTCGCCCTGGCAACACCGCGTGAGGCGAGCAGGCGCTTGGTGTGCGTTGCCAGCATGGCGAAGCTGTATTGCGCCGCGCGCGGCTTGGAGGATTTGCAGAAGCCGATCTGGTCGGGGATGATCACGCGATAGCCCGCGCCGGTCAGCGCACGCGCCGTCGAGCCCCAGGTGGCGCCGCAGAAGTTCTTGCCATGCAGCAGCACGACGGTGCGTCCGTTGGGTCGCTGCGCCGCCAGATCCATGAACGCCATGGTCGCGGGCTGGCCCGCCACGTCAACGGTCATCGTCTGCACCGGCCAGGGATAAGTGAAGCGCTCGAGATTGGGACCGAAATCGGGTTCGGGAGGGGTCGCGCCCATCAGCATCGCCGCGCCCGCCAATGCACCGATCACCTGCCATGCCCGCATCGTTTCGCGCCCCCTTTGCTCAAGCTTTACGCCCGTTAACCACGTTTTGCGGCTGGTGCTATGGCTTGAGCGGGTCGTGGCCCCAATTCATAAGTGAATAGCGCCAGTTGCTATGCTCCTTGTCCTCTTCCGGGCCACCCTGCGCCATGTGGCGGTGAACATAGCCCACCACCTTCTTCATGTGCGCATAATCATCGTCGGTCAGATCGGCCTTTTTGGTGCGCTTGATCGCGACGATCCTGCGGCCAGAGGCATGGCCGACGCTTTCACCCTCACCCTGCCCGTCCTCGCCCTTCCAGCCGACGCGCTTGGACTCCGCCGTGTCGAGAAATTTCTCGATCTCGGCCGGCGGCATGTTCACCGCCTCGTTGAAATCCTTGTAGATCTGCTCGCGATCATTGTCGGCCATCGGCATGCTCCTTCACGCCGATGAACCGACGAGGACAGCTCCGGGTTCAGTCGACCCGCGCGCCGCCCTTGATCACGGCAACCGGGCGCTCCAGCACGGTCACGTCGGCGAGGGGATCGCCGGCCACCGCCACCATGTCGCCGTAGCGGCCGATCGCAATCGCACCGACGTCTCTGCTGCGGCCGAGCGCCTCGGCAGCGGTGACGGTGGCAGCGCGGATCGCCTGGAGCGGCGTCATGCCATATTGGACCATGACGCGGAACTGCTTGCCGGCATCCTTGTGCGGCATGACGCCAGCGTCGGTGCCGAACACCATCTTCACGCCGGCCGCATTGGCCTTGCGGAAATTGTCGCGCTGGATCTGCGCCACTTCGCGATCCTTGCGAAGATTGTCCTCCAGCACGCCATTCTTCGCGCCTTCGGCCTGGGTATATTCGGTGTTGTAGATGTCCATCGACAGATAGGCGCCGCGCTCCTTGGCAAGGCGGATGCCTTCGTCGTCGATCAGGCTGGCGTGCTCGATCGTGTCGATGCCGGCGCGGATCGCGGCCTTGATCCCAGCGGCGCCATGCGCATGCGCGGCGGTCTTCAGCCCCCATTGATGCGCCTCGTCCGCGATCGCGCGCAATTCGCCCTCGGACAGCTGCTGCTGGCCAGGCTCGGTATTGTGGCTGAACACACCGCCGGTTGCGCAGACCTTGATCACCTCGGCGCCATATTTGCGCTGCTGACGAACGTGGGTGCGCAGCTCATCGGGCGTGTCGCCGACCGCCTTGCCGCGCTGGTTGAAGCTGGGCGGAAAGAACGTGCTGTCGCAATGCCCACCTGTCGCCGACAGGGCATGCGCCGCGGGCACGATGCGCGGGCCGATCATCAGCCCCTCCTCGATTGCCTGCTTGTAGGCGACGTCGTTGAAATTCTCCGAGCCGACGTTGCGCACGGAGGTGAAGCCGGCGCGCAGCATCGCCGCCGCATTGCCGACGCCCTGCACTGCCCAGAAATTGTCGGTGAACTGCAGCCCCGTATAGCCACCGTATAGCGGCGTGCTGTCGAGATGGACGTGCATGTCGATAAGGCCGGGGACAAGCGTCACGTCGCCGAGGTCGAGGCGCTTGGCATCCGCCGGCGGCGTGCCACCGATGGCGGTGATGCGCCCATCAGTGACGGTGATCATCGGTCGCTGGACGATGGCCCCCTTCTCGACATCAAGCATCCGGGCGGCGGTCACAACCACCGTCTCGGCGGCAGCAGGAACGGCCGCCATGACAGCAGCGGCGGCAAGCAGCATCGACTTCAAAGAACACCCCCCATGGCGTCCATGACGCGGTGATACTCACTCGCGGCGCGGACGATATCAACGAAGAACCCGATCCACATCGCCATCAGCAACGCGGTGGAAACCAGATAGGCGAAGAAGCGCCATTGCACCTTCTTCGGCCCGATGTGGATAAAGCTGTGGATAACCCGTGCAAGAACGAACAGCCATGCAAGCGTCACCTGAATGTAGTTGGCCTGCGCGGTAAGGATCAGCAGCGGAACCAGCGCAAAATAGAGCACCGGCATCTCGAACAGATTGGCCAGATTGTTCGCCGGCATCTCGACCGGCCGGAAGTAGCGCAGCGCCGCCTCGCCGTTCACGAAATCGTCAGCCCGCGGCGGGTTGCGACGCATATGGCTCATGCGCTGGAAGAAGAGCGTGAACCATACGGCGAAGACCAGCGCCACCAATGCAAATGTCGGCCAGAGAATGTCGAGTATCGCCATATTTCGCCCCCTTTGGTGCTGAAGCATGGCGCGGATTGGGGGCGCGGGGAAGAGGCTCGTGCCGTTGATCAGGGTCGTGCGGGGCGGCCGCGCCAAACGCCACGCCGTTCCGTCCTTGCGCCGGGATCCAAGGTACCGCCCAGCCCGGAGGTCGTGTGAGACCCTGCCCTCACCTCCCCGTCATGCCGGCCCCCTCATGCCGGCCTTGTGCCGGCATCCAGCGTTCGGCGAACACCCCCATAATCTGATGTGCGGACGGCTGGGTGCCAGGACGAGCCCGGCATGACGATCGTGGCTTGGCGATGTCGTGCGACTTGGTGAAGCTGGCGCCCACAGAACTTCGCGTTCCGGCCCACCACCGGCACGACGCTGCCACGCTTACTTAAGCGGGACGATCACCTCGTCAGGGTGCGCGACGTTCAGTTCGCGGCGCACCAGTTCATCGACCATGTCTGGATTGGCATGGCGCGGATCGAGCAGGGCGACGCGGTTGCGCAGCTTCTCGCGCTTATGGTCGAGCGCCGCATAATAGAGCTCACGCTTCGCCACTTGGCGCTTGTAATCCCCGAACGCTAGCAGGCCGTTCGCGCCAAGCACCTCATAGCCGCCGAAGAAGGCCATCACCAGCAACGCCGCCGCCGGCCATGCGGCCCGCTTGAGGACGGCGGGAAAGGATGAGGGCTTGCGGCGGTTCACTCTTAGATTCTCGCCGAAAGCCCCCGTGAATTCAAGGGATTTCAGCGCGTGCGCAGCACATCCCGGCCAGCATAGGCAGCAACCGTTCCCAGCTCCTCCTCGATGCGGATGAGCTGGTTGTATTTCGCGAGCCGGTCCGACCGCGCGAGGCTGCCCGTCTTGATCTGCCCGCAATTCGTGGCCACCGCGAGATCGGCGATCGTCGCATCCTCGGTCTCGCCCGAACGATGGCTCATTACGGCGGTATAGCCGGCGCGCTCGGCGACCCGGATCGCCTCAAGCGTTTCGGACAAGGTACCGATCTGATTGACCTTCACCAGTAGCGAATTGGCGAGCCCACGCGAGATGCCGTCCCGCAGGCGCGCCGGGTTGGTCACGAACAGATCGTCGCCGACCAGCTGGACCTTGCCGCCCACTGCATCGGTCAGCGCCTTCCAGCCCTCGAAATCGTCTTCCGCCATGCCGTCCTCGATCGAAAGGATCGGATAGCGCGCGACCAGGTCGGCGAGATAATCGGCCATGGCGCCCGGTTCGAGCGTGAGGTTCTCGCCGGAAATGACGTACTTGCCGTCCTTGAAGAACTCGGTTGCGGCGCAATCGAGCGCCAGCATGACGTCCTCACCCGGGGTGTAACCAGCCTTTTCGATCGACTGCATGATGAAGTCGAGCGCGTCGGTGGTGCTGGCCAGGTTCGGCGCAAAGCCACCCTCGTCGCCCACAGCCGTCGCGAGGCCCTTTTCGTGCAGGCCCTTCTTCAGCGTGTGAAAGATTTCCGAACCGCAGCGAACCGCCTCAAGGATGCTGTCCGCACCCACCGGCATGATCATGAATTCCTGAAAGTCGATCGGATTGTCAGCATGTTCGCCGCCATTGATGATATTCATCATCGGCACCGGCAGGACATGCGCGCCGACCCCGCCGACGTAGCGATAGAGCGGCAGGCCACGCGCGTCCGCCGCCGCCTTCGCCACCGCCAGGCTGACGCCCAGGATCGCATTGGCGCCCAGCCGCCCCTTGTTCTCGGTGCCGTCCAGCTCGATCAGCGCAGCGTCGATCTCGATCTGGTCCTCGGCCTCAAGCCCGCGGATGGTGTCGGCAATCTCACCGTTCACCGCCTCGACCGCATTGTCCACGCCCTTGCCGAGCCAGCGGCTCTTGTCGCCATCACGCTTCTCGACCGCTTCGTGTGCGCCGGTCGATGCGCCCGACGGCACGGCTGCCCGACCGAAGCTGCCGTCCTCCAGGAACACGTCGACTTCCACCGTGGGATTACCGCGGCTGTCGATGATCTGACGGCCCTGCAGGTCGATGATTGCGGTCACGTAATGATCCTTCTACGATGGCGAAGACGGGTTCGCCATGCCCGATAACGAGCCCGGAGCGCTGCGGCAATTCGGGATGGAACCCCGATGCGCACAGCGGGGTTTTCCCGATCGATCAAGGAAGGATTCTTCGATGGCCGACGACACCCCCAAGCCAATGACCGACAAGGACGTCGCGCCCGTGGTCGCCGATCCGTTTGCTGCGACGGACGCGCTCCAACCGAGTGACCCGCTGAAAGGCAAGGACAGCGACGCCGGCGATCCACTGGCAAACCCTTCGACCGCCAGCACGAGCGCCGGCGGCGGGAGCAGCGGCCAGACGGGCGGCACCACCAACGACGGTGGATCAACGTCCGCTCGCCAGGCGCTCAGCGACGGCATCGTCAAGCTGAAGAGCGAAGCCGGCGATCGCGCGCGCACCTATGCCGATCAGGGCAAGACCAAGGCGACGGGCGCGCTCGACCAGCTGGTGTCGATGCTCCACGATGCCGCCGGTCAGGTCGATGAAAAGCTGGGCGAGCAATATGGGCAATATGCCCGCAGCGCTGCCGAGCAGGTGCAGGGTTTTTCGTCCTCGCTGAACGACCGCAGCGTTGAGGAGCTGCTGGACGACGCCCGTGATCTCGTGCGCAAGAGCCCGGCGGCGGCGCTTGGCGTCGCGGCAGCGGTGGGCTTTGTGGCGGCCCGCCTTGTCTCTTCCGGGCTCGACCATCGCGACAAGGCATAAACCTGATGTTGCTGGAAAGAGCCGGCGCACAGGACACGGGTATCAGCCAGCTTGTATCGCAGCTCGCTGGCGACGCGAAGGAGGCGGCGCAGGCTGAGGTCGCGTTGGTCAAGGCGCGCGCCGGCTTTGCCGTTACGCGCTACAAATGGGCTGCGGTATATTTCGGCGCGGCCGGCGTGCTGGCATTTGCCGGGCTCATCGCGCTGTTGGTGGGCCTCATCATGTCACTGGCCACCCTGATTGGTCCGGGATGGGCCACGTTGGCAGTGGTGCTGGGCGTATTCGGCATTGCGGGCGTGCTCGGCCTGCTGGGCAAGGCGCAACTGGCGCGGAAGGTGAGGTCTTGAGCAGCGATCCGCAGGCGGCAACCGTCGCCCTGGCAGAGCAGCGGGCGGCCGCCGCGCGCGAGCGACTGACGGACAGCCTCGCTACCTTGCAGGCGCGCCTCAGCCCGCGCGTTGTGGCGCGCGACGCCGTCGAAAACCTTCAGGAAAGCGGGGAGAAGGTGCTGCGTGCCGGTGTTCAGCGCGCCCGAGCTCATCCGGATCACATGGTCTGGGGTGCCGCGCTGGTGATCGCCTGGCTCGCCCGTCGACAAATTGCGGCAGCGCTTGGCCGAAAGCGGCCGAAACAGGCCGAAACCGCCGCGCAGCTAGCGCGTTCAATCCCCGGTGACTGGCCGCAGATGGCCGAGAGGAACAACAGATGACCGACGCTCATAACAAGACAGCCGGCACGAACGGCGGCAACGACCAGCAGGAAACGCTGCGCGACCGCGCGACTCACGCTTATGAGAACGCCGTCGCGCGCGCCGGAGAGACCGCCGATCACTCGCGCGAGGCAGTGCGCGACGCCGCCCACCAGGCGGGTGACTTCGTGGAAAGCAACCCCCTAGGCGTCCTGGCGGGCGGTCTCGCACTCGGTGCCCTGGTCGGTGCACTGCTGCCCCGCAGCGAGCGCGAAAAGCAGCTGCTAGCGCCCGTCGGCAAGAAGGTCGGCATGGCTGCGGTTGCGGCGTTTGCGGCCGCCAAGGAAGCCGGAAAGGGCGAGCTCGAAGAGCTTGGCCTGACCAAGGACGGCGCGCAGGAGAAGGCAAAGTCGCTGCTCCAGGGCGTCGCTACGGCAGCGTCGCATGCCGGTAGTGCGGCGGCAGAGGCCGGACGCGAGCATATCAAAACGGCGCATTGAAGGGTTCAAACCCGGGCGCCTAGACAGTAAGGGAGCCGCCATGAGCAAGCTTCACCTCGTCTTCGGCGGTCGGGTTTCCGACCCACGCACCCTTGATTTCGCCGATCTGAAATCGATCGACATCGTGGGTGTGTTTCCAGATTTCGCGTCGGCTGAAAAGGCATGGCGCGCTGCCGCGCAGCGCACCGTCGATGACGCGGAAATGAAGTATGTGGTGGTGCACCTGCACCGCCTGCTCGAACCGGACCTGCTGAAGCCCGCTGCTCAGTAAGTTCGGCTCAGAAGGCGCCGTTCGCCTCGCGGCGAACAACGCGCCCTACGGCTCACACCTAACATCCCGGCCCAGGGCCGGGATGCACATTCTGAAGAAACCTGCCGCCTCTCCGACGGGCAATGATCGCTGCGGCGGACCGCGGCCTCAGATGAACTCGATCTTTGAGACGACGTAATAGCGGTCGCCAGCCGGCACCGACACCTCCACCTCGTCCTCGACGCTACGCCCGATCAGCGCGCGCCCCATGGGGGAGTTGTAGCTGATCCGCCCGGACTTGGCATCCGCCTCGGTCTGACCGACGATCTGATACTTGATCGGCTTGTCGTCCTCATCGAGCAGCGTGACGGTCGCGCCGAATACCACCTTGTCACCGGACAGGTCGCGCGGATCAATGATTTGCGCACGCGACAGCTTGTCCTCGATATCGGCGATGGTCGCCTCGATCTGGCCCTGCCGCTCCTTGGCGGCATGATATTCGGCGTTCTCGGACAAATCGCCATGGGCACGTGCTTCCTCGATCGCATCTACGATCTGAGGCCGTTCGATCTTCAGCCGTTTCAGTTCTGCATTCAGCTTCTCATAGCCTTCCTGCAGCATCGGCATCTTCTCGACGGTCGCCATCGCGCCTTATCCTTCGTCCAAACCTTGAACCCCGAGCGACCCTTCCGGGTCGCTTCGCACGTCGTCGTAAATTGTCGGGGGTCAATTGTGCGGTTGCGAATAATAGGATTGAAGCGGCCGTACTTCAAGGTTTCGCGTGGCAGATCCAATTGCCTTGGCCGCCTGCAGGCTGGCCTGCGCGGTCGTGAAGTAGGGGATCTTCTGGTTTACCGCAGATGCACGGATCGGCTGGGAGTCCTTCAGGCTCTGCCACCCTTCCGTCGTGTTGAAGATCAAGCCGATATCGCCGTCCTTGATCCGGTCAACGATGTGCGGCCGACCCTGCGCGACCTTGTTCACCAGTTCCACCGGCAGCCCAGCGCGCTGCAGGTGATCGGCGGTGCCGCCCGTCGCGACGATGGTGAAGCCGGCATCGACCAGCTCACGGATCGCCGGGACAATTGCCGCCTTGTCGCCGTCCTTCACGCTGACGAACACGGCGCCGCTGGTCGGCAGCACGTTGCCGGCGGCAAGCTGTGACTTGGCAAAGGCGGTCGTGAAATCGCGATCGATCCCCATCACTTCGCCGGTGGACTTCATTTCCGGCGAGAGCACCGGATCGATCCCGGGGAAGCGGTTGAACGGGAACACCGCTTCCTTCACCGCGACATAATCGATGTGGCGGTCGATCCGCGGCAGATCCTTCAGCTTCTCGCCGGCCATTACGCGCGCGGCGATCTTGGCGATGGGCGCGCCGATTGCCTTGGCGACGAACGGCACCGTTCGGCTGGCGCGCGGGTTCACCTCGATGAGGTAAACCTTGCCGTCCTTCACCGCGAACTGGATGTTCATCAGGCCGCGCACGCCAAGGCCACGCGCCAGCGCCTCTGCCTGACGCTCGATCTCGGCAATGATCTCGGCCGGCAGCGAATAGGGCGGGATCGAACAGGCGCTGTCGCCCGAGTGCACGCCGGCTTCCTCGATATGCTGCAGCACGCCAGCCACCACGACATCGTCGCCGTCGCAGATCGCGTCCACGTCCACCTCGATGGCATCGCGCAGATACTGGTCGATCAGCACCGGCGCGTCGCCCGACACCTGCACCGCGGTCTGGATATAATCCTCCAGCTGCTGCGGCCCGTCTACGATCTCCATCGCGCGCCCGCCCAGCACGAAGCTGGGCCGCATCAGCACCGGATAGCCGACGCGCTCGGCCACGGTCAGCGCTTCCTCGCGGCTCCGGGCGATGCCGTTCTTGGGCTGGAGCAGGCGAAGCCTGTCGACCAGCGCAGCGAACTGCTCGCGATCTTCCGCCAGGTCGATCGCGGAGGGCGACGTGCCAAGGATCGGGATCCCCGCCGCCTCGATCGCGCGTGCCAGATTGAGCGGCGTCTGCCCGCCGAACTGCACGATCACGCCGACCAGCTCGCCCTTCGACTGTTCGACATGCAGGATTTCCAGAACGTCTTCGGCCGTCAGCGGCTCGAAATAGAGCCGATCCGACGTGTCATAATCGGTGCTAACCGTCTCCGGATTGCAATTTACCATGATCGTCTCGAAGCCCGCATCCGCCAGCGCGAAACAGGCGTGGCAGCAGCAATAGTCGAATTCGATCCCCTGCCCGATCCGGTTCGGCCCGCCGCCCAGGATCACGATCTTGCGCCGTTCGGACGGCAGCGCCTCGTTTTCCGGCTCGCCGAAGGTCGGCGCCTCATAGGTCGAGTACATGTACGGCGTCTTGGCGTCGAATTCCGCCGCGCAGGTGTCGATGCGCTTGAAGACGGGGCGCACGCCGAGCTTGTGGCGATGCTCGCGCACCTCCTGCTCAGTCACGCCGCCCGTCATGGCCTTCACCGCCTCGTGGATGAGGCCGGACCCTTGCGCGATACCGCGGCGCATGCCCCGGAGGTTGGCGGACTGAAGTGCAAGCCAGGCCAGGCGCTTGTCGGAAAAGCCCATCGCCTTCAGGCGGCGCATGCCAGCCGAATCGATCGGCAGGCCGTTGCGGCAAACCTCTTCCTCCGCCCGCACGATCTCTTCGATCCGCTCCAGGAACCAAGGATCGTATTTGGCGATCGCGTGCACCTCGGCGACGGTGAAGCCCTCCCGCAGCGCCTGGGCGGCGACGAGCAGGCGGTCGGGCGAAGCCACGGCAAGCGCCGCCTCGATCTCGGCTCGCGGCGCACCAACCAGCCGCTCGACACGGTCGAAGCCGCTGAGGCCCGTCTCCAGACCGCGCAGCGCCTTCTGCATCGATTCCTGGATGTTGCGCCCGATCGCCATCACTTCGCCGACGCTCTTCATCGCGGTCGAGAGCACGGCCTCCGCGCCCTTGAACTTCTCGAAGGCAAAGCGCGGAATCTTGGTGACGACATAATCGATCGTCGGCTCGAACGACGCTGGCGTCGCCCCGGTGATGTCATTCTCGATCTCGTCGAGCGTATAGCCTACCGCCAGCTTCGCCGCGACCTTGGCGATCGGGAAGCCGGTTGCCTTGGACGCCAGCGCCGAGGACCGCGACACGCGCGGGTTCATCTCGATCACGATGAGGCGGCCGTCCTTCGGATTGACCGCGAACTGGACGTTCGACCCGCCCGTCTCCACGCCGATCTCGCGCAGCACCGCGATGCTGGCGTTGCGCATGATCTGATATTCCTTGTCGGTCAGCGTCAGCGCCGGCGCGACGGTGATCGAATCGCCCGTGTGGACGCCCATCGGATCGACATTCTCGATCGAGCAGATGATGATGCAATTGTCCGCGCGGTCGCGGACCACCTCCATCTCATACTCCTTCCAGCCGAGCAGCGACTCCTCGATCAGCACCTCGGTGGTCGGCGAGGCATCCAACCCCTTGCGCACGATCTCCAGGAATTCCTCGCGGTTATACGCGACGCCGCCGCCGGTGCCGCCCAAAGTGAACGACGGCCGGATGATCGCCGGCAGCCCGGTGACCTCGAGTCCGGCGAGCGCCTCCGCCTCGGTATGCGCGACTACCGAACGGGCGCTTTCCAGCCCGATCTTGTCCATCGCATCGCGGAACTTCTGCCGATCCTCGGCCTTGTCGATCGCCTCCGCATCGGCGCCGATCATGGTAACGCCGAACTTCTCCAGCGTGCCGTCGCGGAACAGCGCCAGTGCGGTGTTCAGCGCGGTCTGGCCACCCATCGTCGGGAGGACGGCGTCGGGCCGCTCCTTTTCGATGATCTTTGCCACGATCTCCGGCGTGATCGGCTCCACATAGGTGGCGTCGGCGAGCTCGGGATCGGTCATGATCGTCGCCGGGTTCGAATTGACCAGGACGATGCGATAGCCCTCTTCCTTCAGGGCCTTGATCGCCTGCGTGCCCGAATAATCGAACTCGCACGCCTGGCCGATCACGATCGGACCCGCGCCAATGACGAGGATGGAGGAGATGTCGGTGCGCTTGGGCATTATGTCTCTCTTGGTCCTACTCGGCCGCCCCTGCCCCGGCGCCGATCGGCGTCAGGCTGGCTCCCGAAATCTTCTTCACTTCGGCGGCGATGCAAGCGGCGGCACGTTCGGCAGCCGCCACTGGCATGTCGCCCGGCAATTCCATCGTCACGTCAGAGGCGGAGGTCGCTCTCAGCCGCGCTCCGTCCACCCCGCAGGTGTTGGGGATCGACGAAAGCCGCGCTTGCAACTGGTGCTGGTTCGCCGGAGCCGCCTGCGAACAGCCGGCCAAGGCGAGGATCAGCACCGGGGCGGCAAGCCGGCCCGGCCCGATCACCGCAGCGATCCGACAAACCGCTCGAACAGATAGAAGCTGTCCTGCGGCCCTGGGCTTGCCTCGGGATGGTATTGCACGCTGAACGCGGGCTTGTCGGTCAGCTCCAATCCGGCGTTGCTGCCGTCGAACAGCGAGACGTGCGTCTCACGCGCATTGGCCGGCAGGCTGTCGCGCTCGACCGCAAAACCGTGGTTCATGCTGGTGATCTCGACCGCGCCGTCGGCGAGGCGCTTGACGGGATGATTCGCACCGCGGTGGCCCTGGAACATCTTGGTCGTGCGCGCGCCAACCGCGAGGCCGAGCAGCTGGTGGCCGAGGCAGATGCCGAACATGGGCTTCCCGGTATCGAGCAGCTTCTGGATCACCGGCACGGCATATTCACCGGTCGCAGCAGGATCGCCTGGACCGTTCGACAGGAAGATGCCGTCGGGGTTCAGCGCCATGATCGCGTCGTAATCGGTCTCGGCCGGTACCACGGATACCTTCGCCCCGGCCTGCACCAGATTGCGGAAGATGTTGTGCTTGCTACCGTAATCGATCGCGACGACATGGGGGCGGTGCTCCCGGGCACGTGCTTCGACAGGCTCAGCACGAACGGAGTTAAGAGGATCATCCTTCTCCTCCGTTTGTCCTGAGCTTGTCGAAGAGCGTGTTTCATAACCGAACCCCAGCCGCCAGATGCCGCCGCTGCGATCCTCACCCCACGTACCGTGCGTCTCGCGGGTCACTGCCTTGGCGAGGTCCATGCCCTCCAGCCCCGGCCATTCGCGCGCCATCGCCAGCAGCAGATCAAGGTCAAACTTGCCCTCCGCCGAGTGCGCGATCACGCCGTTGGGTGCGCCGCCACTGCGGATCCGCCGCGTCAGCGCGCGCGTGTCGATTCCGGCCAAGCCAATGCGCGCGTGACGCTTCATCCAGCCGGACAGGTTCTCCGCCGCACGGAAGTTTGACGGCGCGGTCGGATCCTCGCGCACGATCATGCCCAGAGCGTGCGGCTCGTCCGCTTCCACATCATCGGGATTCGCGCCGACGTTGCCGATATGCGGAAAGGTGAAGGTGATGATCTGACCGGCGAAGCTCGGATCGGTCATGATCTCCTGATAGCCGGTCATGGCGGTGTGAAAGCACACCTCGCCGACGGCCTGACCCTCAGCGCCAAAGCCATGGCCCCACAATACGTCGCCCGATGCGAGAACGAGGACGCCGGTGGCGCCATCGGGTTGAGGCGCGTGCGAGGGCTTGGCGTCGGCCATGGGGGCGGGCACTCCTGGGTAAGCGGCGATGTACGTTAAGAGCGGCGCGCTAAACCCCACCCTCGGCCACGTCAATCTGATATGGGCGGGCGCACCATGATTCGAGACGATATCAAGCAAGCCCAGATCGCCGCCATGAAGGCCGGCGACAAGGAAACCCGCGCCGCGATCGGCCTGATCCAAGCCGCGATCAAGAATCGCGACATCGAGGCCCGCACCGCCACCCAGGCGCCCGACGACGATTCGCTGGTCGTGGAGGTGCTCCAGAAAATGAAGAAGCAGCGGATCGAATCGATTCAGATGTTCCGCAGCGGCGGCCGCGAGGAACTGGCGGCGGCGGAAGAAGCGGAGGTCGCGGTGATCGACCGCTTCCTGCCCAAGCAAATGGACGAGGCGGAAACGTCGGCGGCGATCGAGGCGATCAAGGCGGAAATCGGCGCTTCGGGAATGAAGGACATGGGCCGGGTGATGGCCGAGCTGAAAGCGCGACACGGAAACGTCCTGGATATGTCCAAGGCAAGCGGGTTGGTGAAGGCGGCGTTGGCTTGAGGGTGGGTTAGCGTCTGGGACACGTGCTTCCGACAGGCTCAGCACGAACGGGTTTCTTTTGGCGTCCCACCTCCTTGTCGTGCGCTCCTCTCCCCGTTCGCCCTGAGCTTGTCGAAGGGCGTGTTCCACGCGCCGCCCTCTCGACCGGTCCAACACTATCTGGCAGACAGGCGGGATGCCGTTCTGGGCCTACCTGCTCCGCTGTTCGGACGGCAGCTTCTATGCTGGGCATACGGATGCATTGGAGCACCGCATCGGCCAGCATCAGATCGGGCGTGGCAGCGACTATACGGCGCGACGGCAGCCCGTTTCGCTGGTGTGGTGTCAGGATTTCCCCTCGCGGCTTGAGGCCGAGCGCCGCATCAAGGGATGGTCTCGGGCGAAGAAGGAAGCGCTCATCGCTGGAGATTGGGAACGGGTGTCGCAACTGGCTGTGGCGTATGGGGCACGTCCTTCGACAGGCTCAGGACGAACGGAATTAGATTTGGCAGCCCCCTCGCCCGTTCGTCCTGAGCTTGTCGAAGGACGTGCCAAGCAGACCGAACAACCATGTCCCTGACCCCCGCCTTCCTCGACGAGCTCCGCGCGCGCACGTCGCTCAGCACGCTGATCGGCAAGACTACCAAGCTCACCAAGGCCGGGCGCGAGTATAAGGGCTGCTGCCCGTTCCATAACGAGAAGACCCCGTCGTTCTACGTCAACGACGACAAGGGCTTCTACCATTGCTTCGGCTGCTCGGCGCATGGCGACGCGATCCGCTGGATGACCGATCAGCGCGGTCTGCCGTTCATCGATGCGGTGAAGGAACTGGCGCAGGCCGCTGGCATGGAGATGCCCGCGCAGGACAGGCGCGCCGCCGAGCGGGCGGAGCGGGCGCAGTCGCTGCATGATGTGATGGCGGCGGCGGCCGATTGGTTTCGCCAGCAGCTCGACGGACTCGAAGGCGCGCCCGCGCGCGACCTGCTGGAGCGGCGCGGTATCTCCGACGCGACGAAACGCAATTTCGGCTTCGGCTTCGCCCCCGACGCCCGCGGCAAGCTGCGCACCGCGCTCAAGCAGTTCGGCGATGCCATGCTGATCGAGGCCGGGCTGCTCATCAGTGTCGAAGGCAAGGAGCCGTATGATCGCTTTCGCGGCCGCCTGATGATCCCGATCCGCGATGCGCGAGGGCGTGTGATCGCCTTCGGCGGGCGGATCATCGGCGATGGGGAGCCGAAATATCTGAACTCCCCCGACACCCCGCTCTTCGACAAGGGACGGACGCTCTACAACCTCGATCGCGCCCTGCCTGCCGCGCGCAAGGCCGACCGGGTGTTCGTGGTCGAGGGGTATATGGATGCGATCGCCCTGGCACAGGCGGGGATCGGCGAAGTGGTCGCGCCGCTCGGCACCGCGCTGACCGAGCATCAGCTTGAACGACTGTGGCGGATCGCCGACGTGCCGACCCTTTGCCTGGACGGCGACAATGCCGGACAGAAGGCGGCGATGCGGGCGGCTCACCGGGCCCTGCCGTTGCTCGCGCCCGGCCGCAGCCTGCAATTCGTGACCTTACCCGACGGGCAGGATCCGGACGACCTGATCCGGGCAAAGGGCGCGGGCGCCCTCGAGGCGCTCGTCCGGGAGGCGTCGCCGCTGGTCGATCGCCTGTGGGCGCACGAGCTCGCCGCAGAACCGCTCACCACGCCCGAGCAGCGCGCCGGCTTTCGCGCGCGCATGGGTGAGCTTGCCAAGACGATCGGCGATCCGGTGGTGCGATCGGAATATCACGCCGAATTTCGCCGCCGATATGACGAACAATTCGGCAATCAGCGCCGTCCTTTCGAGCGCGGCCGCTCCTTCGAGCCGCGCCAGCCGTTCGTGCCGCGCCGCCCGGGGCAGAAATGGACGCCGCCTCCCGCCCCCGTCACCGAAGATGCCAAGGCGCTCCATGCTGCCGGCAATATCGATCGTGTTCTCGCCAAGGCCGTTCTGGCTGGGCTGATCCGCCACCCCGTGGAGATTGCCCGCCATATGGAGGTGCTGGGATCGCTTCGCATGGCGGACGGCGCACTTGGACGGCTGTTCGAAGCTGTGGTCGATGTCGCCTTGGAGGATCGGGAGCTTGATAGCAGCCGCCTTGTCACCATATTGGCCGACAGTGGCTTCGAGGCGGTCGCTCGCGACCTGCTGAGAGCAGATAGAATGCCCTATTCCTTCACGCAGCCGACGGGGGATGTGACGCGCGCCAGGGAAGACCTTGACGAAGCGATCGCGATCCTTGTCGCCCGGCCTGAGGTGGATGCGGCACTGGCTGATGCAACGTCCGCCATGCAGGCGCGCTTCACTGACGAGGCGTTTGAACGGCAGGTGGCGTTGTTGAGAGAGAAACAGGCGCTGGAGCTTCGGCTTGCAAATCTCGTTCAGTCGAACGAAGACGCCCGCGCTTTTGATTCCGAGGACGATTGATGGCGAAGGTTAACGGTAGCGGTGCAGATGAAGGCGCAGAAGTGGCCGATGCCCCGCTGATCGACCTCAATGACGCGGACATCAAGAAGATGATCGCCCGTGCGAAGAAGCGCGGGTACATCACCTACGAACAGCTGAACGCCGCTTTGCCGCAGGATCAGATGTCGAGCGACCAGCTCGAGGACATCATGTCCGCGCTCAACGAAATGGGCGTGAACATCGTCGAGAACGAGGAACAGGGCGAGGACGGCGAGGAACAGGAGCAGGCCGAGGACGAGGTCGAAGCCGTCGACGGCGAGCCGGACAATGCGCCGGTTCCTGAAAAGAAGAAGGAAACGGTCGACCGCACCGACGATCCGGTGCGCATGTACCTGCGCGAGATGGGCGCGGTGGAGCTGCTGTCGCGCGAGGGCGAGATCGCCATCGCCAAGCGGATCGAGGCCGGCCGCGACACGATGATCATGGGGCTGTGCGAATCGCCGATCACCTTCAACGCGATCATCGACTGGTCCACCCAGCTCAACGAAGGCACGATGCAGTTGCGGGAGATCCTCGATCTCGATGCGATGCTTTCCAAGGGGCCGTCGGCCGAGCAGGTCGAGGGCGCCGAGGAAGACGATAACGGGGAGATCAGCGAAAAGACCGCCGGCGCCAGCTTCAAGGAAGAAGACGAGCCCGAGGAAGCGTCATCGGACGATGACGACGACATGACCGAGCGCCGCGCGCCGCGGCCGTCAGACGATGAGGAAGAGGACAACACCCTCAGCCTCGCGCAGATGGAGGAAACGCTCAAGCCGATGGCGCTTGAGAAGTTCGCCAACATCACGTCGATCTACAAGAAGTTCTCCAAGATGCAGCAGGGCCGGCTCGACGCCATGGGCGGCGGCACCGAGCTGACCACGGCCGACGAGCGCAAGTATCAGAAGCTGCGCGAGGAACTGACTGCGGAAGTCGAAAGCGTTCAGTTCCACAACGCGAAGATCGAATATCTCGTCGATCAGCTCTACAGCTACAACCGTCGCCTCACCGCTCTGGGCGGGCAGATGCTGCGTTTGGCGGAGCGCCACAAGGTCAGCCGCAAGGATTTCCTTGATCGCTACATGGGCCATGAGCTGGACGATACGTTCCTCGCCACGGTCAACGGGCTCGACAAGAAGTGGACCGCCTTTGCCACCAACGAGGCGGGCACGGTGGAGCGCATCCGGACTGAGATCGCCGAGATATCGCAGCAGACCGGCATGGCGCTTGGCGAGTTCCGTCGCATCGTCAACATGGTTCAGAAGGGCGAGCGCGAGGCGCGCATCGCCAAGAAGGAAATGGTCGAGGCCAACCTGCGCCTCGTGATCTCCATCGCCAAGAAGTACACCAACCGCGGCCTGCAGTTCCTGGACCTCATCCAGGAGGGCAACATTGGCCTGATGAAGGCGGTGGATAAGTTTGAGTATCGCCGCGGCTACAAGTTCTCGACCTATGCGACGTGGTGGATCCGCCAGGCGATCACGCGCTCGATCGCCGATCAGGCGCGCACCATCCGTATCCCGGTGCACATGATCGAGACGATCAACAAACTGGTCCGCACCAGCCGCCAGTTCCTGCACGAGCAGGGCCGCGAGCCCACGCCCGAGGAAATGGCGGAGCGCCTCTCCATGCCGCTGGAGAAGGTGCGCAAGGTGATGAAGATCGCCAAGGAGCCGATCTCTCTCGAAACGCCAATTGGCGACGAGGAGGATTCGCACCTGGGTGACTTCATTGAGGACAAGAATGCCGTCATCCCGGTGGATGCCGCGATCCAGGCGAACCTCAAGGAGACGGTTACGCGCGTGCTGGCGTCGCTCACTCCGCGTGAAGAGCGCGTGCTGCGCATGCGTTTCGGCATCGGCATGAACACCGATCACACGCTGGAGGAAGTAGGCCAGCAGTTCTCGGTCACGCGCGAGCGTATCCGCCAAATTGAGGCAAAGGCGCTGCGCAAGCTGAAGCACCCGAGCCGCAGTCGGAAGATGCGCAGCTTCCTCGATCAGTAAGTCTGCCTCTGAAAGCGTTTAGATAGGCGGGAAGAGCAATCTTCCCGCCTTTTTTCGTCACCGGCGCCGTCAGCGGATGACCAGGAGTGGCGCCGTCACAAGCGGTTGGCTTGTGGCGCGACGGCTGGAGTGGGAGCTCGCCGCCGCGCCACGTGCACACCGGTTCAGTGGAGGGGACCATCTCCACTCGAACCGGACCGAACCGTCCAAAGGACGCTTTCGGTGGCAGTGAAAGCGGCGGACCGGCGGGGGACGAGAGCGGGTCGGCGCGTTCACTGGCAAGGAGAACGGGTAAACCGCTCTCCCATGCAGAATTATTCGTCGCGAAACCTTACGATTTGACGGCGCGGCGGTGCCGGCCAATATCAGCAAATACGTAAAACTTAGTCAGCGAAGTATCTCGGCGCTGACGAGATATCTGCACCGTTTTGGCAGCGATCTCGCATTTACGTTCCCTGCTCATGCCAATTCGGCATGATCTACTTGTCCGGCACGATTCGGTCCCACAATCTGTAACCATGGCCAAACACGCTTCTCAAACCGCCGGGATCGAACAGCAGGTGACGGCGTCGGATCTCGTCCGCCACTTCGGGATCTGGCAGGATCGGGCGACGCGCGCGCCTGTATACATCCTTCACCGTGGACGGCCACGACTGGTCCTGACCTCGCTGGACGTCATGGATGCGCTATGTGCGCCCCATACCAGCAAGCCTGTCAACGGCAGCCACCTCAAGACGTTGCTGGAAGCCGTTGCCGAGATGATCGTCCTGCTTGGGCCGGATTACAATGTGGTCGGCGCCAGTCGCGGTGCCCGCGGGTATTTCGGTGACTTGGTGGAGAATGGCGCACCGTTGACCGGCCTGTGCGCGCCTTCCGACGAGGCACTGCATACGGCCGTGATGCGTGTTTCCGAGTCTGGCCTGTCCGAAACGGTCGAATGTCGCTCCGCCCGATTTCCCGATCGCCTGTTGGCCTTCACCATCAACAGCGGCCCCGGCGGCAGCGTTCTGCAGGTTCAGGACGCGACGGCGCTGGAGGAGCGCCAGCATTGGCGCGACCGGCACGAGTCCCTCTTCCGGGCCAGCGAGGCTGCCGGGGGTGCGGCGGCGATCGTCAACCTGCGTGGCCGCATCGATTATGCCTCACCAAAGCTGGCGTCCCTCACCGGCGCAACCGTGGAGGCGCTAACGGCAGCCCGCCTCGTCTCGCTCGTCACCGTGGGAGATCGCAGCCGGCTGGGCGATGCGTTTGAGGCGGCGATCGATCAGCGATCACCGCAATCGCTGGAGGGCTCCGTCCTTGTCGGCGGTGCCGCCTTGCGCCGTGTCATGATCGGCCTAGCGCCGCTGCTCAGCGCCGGCCATGTCGTGGGGGTGACGGTCGTGATGAACGCCTCGGAAGCTTAATGAGCTGTTAACCTTGTTGTGACACCCACCGGTCCGGACTTCACCGGGAGGGCAATGAAGCGTGGCGTCGAATGCGGGAGTTGAAGGCAATCGCTGGTCGCTCGATCAAATCGTGGATCGAGAAGGAACGCTGTCCTGCAATCATGCCGTTGCGATCTGCACCTCTAGCGTCGCGACGCGGGATCTTGCGGATGCCGTCCATGCCTTGTGCCAGCTTCACGGATCTCCGCCGGGGATTGTCGAGCTGGCGTCGCGGGCGGACAGCGCAGCTTCGGCTATCCCCTGGCTGGCGGAGGCTGCGGCCGTTTTGGACCAGGAACGCAACCTTCTGATCACCCTTACGGCCGCAGTGGGGCCGATCCCGTCCACGCCGCGTCATGCGCAATCGGAAGCGGCGATCAGCGCACAGCGTCACGCCCTGGGCATATTGGCGCAATCGAGCCGTGCGGGCTGCGCAATCGGAGCCGCATTGGCTCTGCTTCTGGAATGGCATGCAATCCGGCAGATATTGGCGGCCGCGGCCCGGCGGACCGGCGTCGCTCTGTTGCCGCACAACCTGCCCACCCGTGACGCGCTTGTCGTCGCTGCACAGAGCATCGCCACCAATCCTGCGCACGGTCGTGCGCTCGCCTTTGGCGCCGAGCAACTCGCGCTGCAGCATCATGGGCTCTGGCAATTGCTTGCGGCCCGTGCGGAGGCACGCAACGCGCTTTGATAGCGTTCGACGGCAAGCTGCTTGCACCTGCCGAAATTTTCCCGCATCCCAAACCGGATATTCGAACGAGACGGGATGAGGGCATGAAGCGTTTCGAAGGCACGCAGAGCTATGTCGCGACTGACGATCTGAAGGTCGCGGTAAATGCCGCCGTCATGCTGCGACGGCCGCTGCTGGTGAAGGGCGAGCCGGGCACGGGCAAGACCGTACTCGCTTACGAAATCGCCAAGGCGACCGGCGCGCCGCTGATCGAGTGGAACGTGAAGTCCACCACCAAGGCACAGCAGGGCCTGTACGAATATGATGCTGTCGCCCGTCTGCGTGACGGTCAGCTCGGCGACGAGCGCGTTCACGACATCTCCAACTACATTCGGAAGGGCAAGTTGTGGGAAGCGTTCACCGCGCCGCAGCTTCCCGTCCTGCTGATCGACGAAATCGACAAGGCCGATATCGAATTCCCAAACGACCTGTTGCAAGAACTCGATCGCATGGAATTCCACGTCTACGAGACGAAGGAGACCGTGCGAGCCGCCGAGCGGCCGATCGTTGTCATTACCTCGAACAACGAAAAGGAGCTTCCCGACGCTTTCCTGCGCCGTTGCTTCTTCCACTATATCAAGTTCCCGGATCGCGAGACGATGCAGGCCATCGTCGATGTCCACTTCCCCGGGATCCAGCGCATGCTCGTAAGCAAGGCGATGGATATCTTCTACGAGGTTCGGGACGTGCCGGGGCTGAAGAAGAAGCCGTCGACCAGTGAGCTGCTCGACTGGCTGAAGCTGCTCCTGCACGAGGATATGCCGCTTGAGGTGCTGCAGAATCGCGATCCGACGAAGGCAATTCCGCCGCTGCATGGCGCGCTGCTGAAGAATGAGCAGGACGTGATGCTGTTCGAACGGCTCGCATTCATGGCCAAGCGACAGGCGAACAAGGGCTGAGCCGCTGCGCCGATGATCGCTAGGGCTCTGCCGCTGCGATCATCGGTGATCACATAGGCAATGGGTGGCGGGCGCCATTCCTGCCCGCCTCGAACTTTCCTATGGTGGTCGCCACTCGCGCCGCTACACAAGCCTGTGTTTCTGGCCTTGCTCCTTGCCGCTGCCACCGCCGCAGCGCCCCTGCCCCCCATCTCGCCCGCCGCGCAGCCGCGGGGGAGCTCGGCGCTGGCGCCGGATGCCGAAAGCCGCTGGGTTCCCTTCGATCTTACCCCTGGCAACCAGCTGCGCTTTTCCGTCGAGATCGACGGGCGCGCCGCCACCGCCATCCTTGACACCGGCGTCAGCTATTCGGTGCTGTCGCGCCGCTTTGCGGAACGAGCGGCGCTGAAGGTTACCTCCGGTGGCAGCGCCACCGCGATCGGCGGCATCGTGTCGATCGGCTGGACGGCCACGCGGAAGGTAAGCTTCGGTAGCCTGACGCGACAGGGCGGTGGCCTGGCCGTGGCCACCCTCCCCGCGCTGGCGACCGGTAGCGCGGAGCCGGTCGACCTTCTCGTCGGCCGTGATCTCATCGAGAAATTCGCACTCGATCTCGACTATGCCGGCCGCCGCTTCCGCCTGTTGCCCAGTGGGCGGATGCCATTCCGCGGGTTCACGGCACCTTTGACGATCTCCCGCGATCGCCTGGTCTATGTCAGCGCGCTCAGCCTTGGCGCCGCTCATCTTCAGCCGATGATTGTGGATACAGGCGACGGATCATCCGTCACCGTCACCGATGCGGGATGGACAGCGGCGAAGATCGCCGGGGTACGCACCACCACCACCATTTCCTTCGGCCTGGGAGGAACGGTCACCAGCACCATTGGGATCGTGCCAACGCTCCGTCTCGGTGAGCTGACGGCGCGCAACGTGGAGGTGCGGGTAGAGCCCGCCGGGGGTTTTTCCGAGACGATCCAGTCAGCCGGAAGGATCGGATCGGGCTTCCTCCAGAACTATCGCGTGCTTCTGGATCCGGCCGCGCGTCGCATGATCCTGGCGCCGGGAGCCACCGCTGATCGGCCGCCCCTGCGCTCCACCAGCGGCTTGCTGGTCGGAATCGATCGTGATCGTCTGCGCGTCCTCCACGTCATGCGCGGCGGCCCTGCGGAGCGGGATGGCTGGTCGGCGGGGGAGACGATCTGCGCGATCGACGGTCAGCCGATCCCGCGTGATTACGCGACCAACCCCCTTGCCACCTGGTCCGCGGGCACACCGGGCCGCATGGTCCGGCTGCGCTTGTGCGATGGCCCGGAGCGGCAACTGACGCTGCAGCATTTTTACTGACCTGGCCGCCGCTCGCCCTCACTGGCGAAACGCCCGGTTGAACTGATCGATCAGCGGCTTCACCAGATAGCTCATCAGCGTGCGCCGCTGGGTCTGCATATAGGTTTCCACCGGCATGCCGGCCTTCAGGGTCAACCCGCCCAGCTTGCGCACCTCGGCTTCCGGCACGCGCAGACGTATCTGATAAAAGGGCGCACCGGTCCTCTCGTCGCTCTTTCGATCCGCGCCGATGTAGAAAACATGCCCCTTCAGCTCCGGCGTGGTCTGGGCGCTGAATGCGGAAAAGCGCATCCTTGCCTCCTGCCCGACGTGAAGCTGGTCGATGTCGGTGGGATTCACCGCGACATTCACGATCAACGGCTCGAAATCAGGCACGATCTCCATGATTGTTTCGGCCGGAGGCACTACGCCGCCGATCGTTTGATAAGCCAGATTGTCGACCACGCCATCATAGGGCGCGCGCAGCAGCGAGCGTTCGGACGCATCGCTCGCGGCAATGGATCGCACGCGTTGATCGCCAAGCTGCGTCACGACGCCAGCCAGCTCCTGCCCAGCCTGCACGCGGGCGTTGCGTTCCGCCTCGATGGCCGACTGGCGCAGTTCCGCGATACGGGCTCGCTTTTCCGCGATCCGCGCGCGCAGCGCCGCAATGCTCCCGTTCAGCTCGGCCGCCGTCCGTTCGAGCTGGTTGACCCGTGCCACCGTGACGAGCTGGCGGGCGTATAGGCCGCGTAGCGCCTCCAGTTCCGGAGTGAGAAAGGTGCGCTGGTTCTCCGCGCCCTGCAGCTGTGCGCCGGTCGCCGCGACATCCTGCTGCGCCTGATAGATCCTCTCGCGAATGGCGTCCTGCTCCGTCGCGCGAAGCGATCTACGCGCGGCGAACAGACGATCGGCCTCCGCCATGGCCATCCGGGCTGAGCCCTCGCCGCTGGCGACAAGCGCCTGCGGATAATGGATCGCCGCGGCTCCGTCGCGCTCCGCGGTCAAGCGCGCCTGCGCCGCCAGTAATTGCTCCAGCGACTGGCCTAGAGTCGCCGCACTGTCGCCGCTCACGCGATTGTCAAAGCGCATGACCGGCTGGCCCTTGCGGACCCGGTCCCCCTCTCGGACGTACAATTGCGCGATCACGCCGCCGCTCGGATGCGCCACCCGCTTGACGCTGGATTCAACTGATAGCCGGCCGTTGCCGATCACGGCCCCGGTCACCCTGATCACCGACGTCATCATTGCGATAATCAGAACCAGCACCAAAATCAGGATCACCGCCTGGCGCAGGCTGCGATCAAGCGCCCGTTGCGGATCATGCGAAGCAGTCGGTTCGAACAGCGACGATCCGGATAGATCCAGGGCGATTTCTCCTGACATGGCCATCACTCCACCAGCGGCGCATCGGCCAGCGTTTCCCGGGGCTCGGCAAAGACTGACACGCTCGCCAGGCGTTCCGCCTCGCGCCGCTGTCGCTCGACCATCTTTCCGCGCACCTCTTCCGTCGTGCCAAATTCGAGCACGCCGCCATGCCGCAAAACAAGAACGTGGCTGGCACTATCGATGATCGACGCCGCATCTCCCGTAACGATCGTCACGGCGCCTCGCGCCCGCAGGCGGGCGAGGCAGCGGCGCAGTGCGAGATGGCCGTCATTGTCCTGAAAAGAGGCTGGATTATCCAGCAACACGAGAAAGGGCTCGCCAAACAGCGCGCGCGCCCAAGCGATCCGTTGCTGCAGCGACAGCGCCAGCGGCAGCGCCCCCGGCTCAGCGATCATCGTGTCATAACCATCGGGCAAGCGGACGATATCGTCATGCACGCCGGCCACCTGCGCCGCGCGGATGATGGCCTCGCCAGGTTCGGACCCGAAGCCCGAGATGTTCTGCGCGACGGTGCCCCGCAGCAATCCGGGAAGCTGCGGGAGATAGCCAACATGCTGGCGCAGCGCAGCGCGGTCCCACTGGTTCAACGCCGCACCGTCCAGCCGGACATCGCCGGACGCATTGGGGATCTGACCGACTAGCGCTTCCAACAGCGTCGACTTCCCGCCTGCCGCCGGCCCGATCACCGCCACCACATCGCCGGCCGTGGCATTGAACGTCACGTCTTGAAGCGTCAGTCGCCGCGTTCCGGCTACCGGCACGGTAAGGCCGCTCACATCAAGCTCTCGCGCCGGTCGGGGCAACGCGACCATGGCGGTGGCGGCATTGGGTTCCGCCTCCGCCGCGAGCAAAACCTTCCACTCCGGCGCTGCGAACATCAAGGTCGGAAGATGAGCCGCGAGGCGACGCAGCGGCTGAAAGACAAGACACGTCATCAGCAATGTGACGGCAAGCCCGCCGATGCTCGCGGCGTCGCTGGCAACGATTGACGTTGCCGCCGCCGCCGAACCGGCGAGGGAGAAGCCGGCCAGAAGATTGATGGCGCCAAGCGCCCGTCCCTCCGCCGCAGCAGTCTCGGCATCTGACAGCGCGACCGTGCGTCGGTGGGAGCTCGCGACCGCCATCGCCCGCTCGTACAATCCGAGCTGCCCGAGATGTCGGCGATTGGTCGACACGATCAACGCCGCGCCATCGCGCGTACGGCGAGCCACATCGAGCCGGCCGAAGCGTCTGACGGCATTCGCCTCGATCGACAGGATGGCTAGGCCGAGAACAGCTCCGACCAGCGGGATTGCCGCTATCCAGCCGCCGATCAGGGCCAGGCCGCCGATCACGAGCGGGATTGCCGCAGCATCGACGAAAGCCGCCGCGCCGCCGCGGAGGAGAGCCTCGCGCAGAGCATCCTGCTCAATGTGGTTCAGTCGTTCTCCGGCCGCGTCACAGGCCGCGGCCAAGGCCGCGAGCGCCTGTCGTCTTGTCTGCAAGACATACGCGTGACCAATCACGAGCACGCCTGCCATGGCCGCCAGCCCCGCCAACGTCTCTCCGCTCCTTCCAGGAAGCGCGACGTCCAGCAGCAGCATCACGTACAGACAATAGCCTGCCAGGATCACCCACATCGCCAGGGTAAGCAGGGCCACCGACATGGCGGCGGTTCGGCCTGACGCGCGAACGGTCTGGCTGCTCCGGGCGCTTCCGGTCAGGACGGGCTTCAGCAGCCGCGACATGCATGATCCTTCGCTATCCCGCGCCTCAAGATCGGGCTTGGTCGCGGGCTGTGACAATGCGAAGAGGGACGCCACACAAATGCAGCGCCCCTCCCGCCGGGGGACCTGATTGTGACTTAAACGGGCGAGAGCTCGCTCACGAAGGCGTTGTAACCCTGGCTGATGCGGATGGTCTGCGTACACCCAGCGCCATTGTCGAAGCTGATCATCAGGAGATCCGCCCCGACGTTGCCGGTGAAGGTGATGCGCCCTCCCGAGGCCTCACATGCGGCGGCAAGCCCGGCAAAGCTGGAGATGATCGCCGAGTCACCAGCGGCAAAGCCGTTCAGGCCAGCCGCGTCCGTGCCGAAAAGGCCATTGTACTTGCCGAAGACGAGCAGGTCGCCATCAGCGAAGTTCAGATCGTAGATCGCGTCTACATCCGTCGGATCTGTCAGACTGCCGATCTGGTCGCCAAAGAACCGGAACTGATCGCCACCAGCGCCGCCCCAAAGCTTGTCTTCGCCCGCGCCGCCGATCAGAATGTCAGCGGTTTTACCACCACGAAGAACGTCATTGCCGTCCCCACAGGTGACCATTGATCCGGAAACGGATGCCCGCAGATCATCGTCTGTAGCATCGTTTCCAGCGACATAATCCACCATGTTACCCTCCTGAACCATTAACGTGAACGGCCTTCCCGCTCGAGGACGCGGCACCTACCGAGTCTTCAACAACACTACGCCGTTGAGTTAAATGCCGACCAGAGAGGGACGTATCGATAACGGACGCAACACTTCGTCAATTACGCTTCCTGACGTTTTCTGGGACGATATTTGATGTATGTTCCCTATTTTGCTTGTGTTCCTTGGAGAATACTGTCCGGCTGCGGACCGTAGGATAGGGCTCGTCCATCCCGCAGCGTCAGAACATTGTCCACCGCCACCAGAACGGAGGGTCGGTGTGCCACCAGCACCACGATGGCCCCTCGCGCTTTGACGGAGCGGATCGCTTGGATCAGCGCTGCCTCACCGACCGAATCCAGGTTCGCATTGGGCTCGTCGAGGAGGATCAGGAACGGGTCGCCATAAAGCGCGCGGGCGAGCGCAATTCGCTGCCGCTGCCCTCCTGACAGTCTCCTGCCGTCGATCCCGACCTCCGTATTGTAACCGTCGGGTAGCGCCTGGATCATGTCTCCAACGCCAGCCTGCTCGGCGGCAGCGATGATCCGCTCCGGGGTGCTGGACGGATCGAAGCGGGCGATGTTCTGGGCGATGGTCCCGGGAAGGAGCTCCACGCTCTGGGGAAGATAGCCGATACCGCGGCCAAGCACTTGGCGCGGCCATTGGGACATCATCGCCCCGTCCAGCCGCACCGCGCCGCTGAGCGGCGGGAGGCTTCCCGCCAGCCCGCGCAATAGCGTCGACTTGCCCGAGCCGCTCGGCCCCAGGATCGCTACGGCTTCACCGGCATAGGCGAGAAAGCTGATGCTCCACACCAGCGGCTTGTCGCTGCCAGGCGGCGCTAGGGTCAGGGCTTCGGCGGAAAGCGACTGCGATGGCGGGGGCAGCATCTGGACAGGCTGCCGTTCTCCATCGAACGCCATGATGTCGCCCAGTCGCCGCCAGCTCTGGCGGGCAGCGACAAAGCCGCGCCAGTTCGCGATGGTCGCCTCGATCGGCGCCAGCGCGCGCGAGGACAGGATCGAGCTGGCGAAAATGACGCCGCCGCTCGCCTCTCCACTCAGCACCAGCAACGCGCCGACGGTCAGCACGCCTGATTGCAGGAAGAGGCGGAACATCCGGCTGGCGGTGACCAGAGCGCTGGCCTTGCCGCTCATCGTCACCTGCGCGTCGCGATAGGCTCCGTTGGCCTCGCGCCAGATGCCTTGCAATTGCCCCTGCATTCCCATGGCGTGGATCGCCTCGGCATGACGGCGGCTGGTATCAATGGCTTGCTGGCGATTCCGGTTCAGCCGGACAAGCTCCGCCATGGTTGCCTGGGTGGCGCGTTCAGACAGCAGCGTCAGCGCGATCAGCACCCCCGCCCCCAGCAGCACCGTTGCCCCTAGCCATGGATGCAGCAGGAACAGCACGCCAACGAAGAACAGCACCCATGGCAGGTCGACCAGTGCGACGGGTCCCGGCCCGCCCAAAAAGCCGCGAACCTGATCGATGTCCCGGATCGGTTGTCCCGGATCCTGCGCCGGATAAAGCCGGGCCAGCGTGACCACCACGTCGTGCGCCTTTGCTTCCAGCTGCAGGTCCACGCTGCTCGCCAGATGGATCAGCAATTGCCCGCGCAAGGCATCGAGCAGGCCCTGGAACACGTAAGCCGCGATGACCATCAGCAGCAGCCCGATCAGCGTCGGTATGCTTCTGCCGGGGATAACGAAGTCGTAGACCAGCATCATGTAAAGCGAACCGGCAAGCAGCAACACGTTCAGAAATGCGCTGACGATCCCTATGCCCAGAAAGGTCCGGCGTAGCAGCGGCATGATTGGCGCGAGTCGATGATCGGAACCGCCGGCGAAGTTGCTCTTCATCATGTTTCGCCGAAATCCGCAGCAAGGTTCACGTGCACACTGATTGCGCTTGCACCAGTGATAAACGCCCGGAACGGATCTCCGGGCAAGATACGCTGCCAGCAGTGCCGCCATTTCGGACACTTCTATTCACATCCAGGCAACCGAAGGCGCTATGCCGTTACGGCAATGATCGCCGACGAACGAAGCAGGTTCGCGCGATACTTCGGGGGAGTAAAGTCACCGTGCTTCGTCTGCTCACATCTATTGGTGATATTGCACCCTGGGCCTCCACCCTGCATCGCCGTGATGGCGACGGCGATCGCAGGGGTTTGCGACTTGCCTTGTGCGCGTCAGGCGGCGGTCATGTTCGGCAGCTACTGGATCTCGAGGATGTTTGGCGCCCGCACGACTTCTTCTTTGTCACGGAAGATCTTGCGCTTGGCCGCTCCATCGCCGATCAATATTCGACACACTTTGTTTCCCATTATGCTCTCGGCCAGGCACGTCTTGGCGCCCCCTTTCGGATGCTGCTGGCCGCCATCCGAAATCTCCTTCAGTCGTTCCTGATCGTCATGCGCCAGCGGCCGGATGTGGTTCTGACGACCGGCGCTGGCTCCATGTTCTTTGTTCTGCTTTTCGCGCGACTGGCGGGCGCGAAGGTCGTCCTTGTCGACAGCTTTGCCCGTTTCCGGGCGCCCTCCGCCTTTGCGCGTATCGCCGGTCCGCTGGCCCATGTGCGCGTGTCGCAATCGGCCGCCGCTGCCGATCAATGGAAGGCGACCAAGACGTTCGACCCGCTTCATGTGCTGACTGGCGAGCGGCCCGTAAAAGAGCCTCTGGTCTTCGCCACCGTCGGAGCGACCCTTCCTTTCGACCGGCTGGTGCGCATGGTGGAAGATGCCAAGCGCGAGGGCGTCCTGCCGGAGCGGGTCATCCTCCAGATCGGCGAGTCAGCCTATGAGCCGCGCGGCGTCGAGGAGGTACACGCCTCCATTCCGTTCGGTGAGGTGAAGGACATTTTGCACCGGGCTGACATCGTCGTCTGCCACGGCGGAACGGGGTCGTTGATCACGGCGCTGCAAAACGGTTGCCGGGTCGTTGCCGTGCCTCGCCTGTTCGACCTTGGCGAACATTATGACGACCACCAATTGGAGGTCACTTCCGCCTTTGCGGAGCGCGGGCTTCTCGCCGTGGTGGATCAGGATCAGGATTTCGCCACGGCGCTCGCCAAGGTTCGTGCAACCACGCCGGTGATGGCGACGACAGAGCCGGCTGCCCTTCGCGAATATCTGGGCGGCCTTCTCGCGCGCTGGTCACCGCGACCCCGGCGCTCTGCCGACGCGGTGTTCAGTTCCGAGGTGCAGCGTAGCTAGTCAGAGCGCCCACGGCTGCGCTTTTCGCGCGCCACAGCGAGCGCGCGGCTGCAACCGAGTCCGATCCCAAGCCCTCCAATCGCCCTTGCGCCAGGCGGGTAAGGCCGAATGCGGCCACCGCCACCGGAAGTATGCAAGCTGCGCCTATTGTTACCACCGGAACGGTAACCAGAGCAGACAATGGGCGCTGACGAGCGGGCGCTGCCAGACGCGCAAGGTCCTTCATCAGGCCGGTGCTTGCTTGCTGTTCCATCAAGTCCACCGATGAGCGAATGCCCGCCGTCGCGCAACATCGTAGTTTCACAGGGGAGCTTTGTGACGGTTCGGTGATGATTTCGTTCCTGAGCTCTCCCCGACGAGGGCGAAACCTTTGCACGGCCCACTCCTTCATGCCGGACGTGCCGGCCTCCAAAGCGCCGCAGACCTCAGTACTGGCGTTTTTGGGATAATGGACTTTAGCATGAGCCCTTGCTGAGCAACGCGGCAGGCGACCTGTGGTGACGTGAAAGCATTCACAAAGGCTCCACAAGAAGGCTTCAGAGAGACGCACTCCCCTAGATTGCCCCCGACAATCGCCAGAGCTGTAAATCGGGTGACGGTCCACCCCGCGAGGAGCGCCCCAGACTACGCCGCCGCGCCGCCGCCCTCGCGCCGCAGACGCCGCTCCACACTATGCGCCGAAAAAGCCTCGCCGCACCGCCAGCGACCGCAACTCCTCTTCGCGCCCGGGTGCCAGCTTCGCCATGCGCTCCTGAAAACCTGCCACGATCGCCTCCCCCGCCCGGTCAGGTGTTCCTGCGTCAAACGGCGGCGCCGGATCATATTCTAGGCTCAGCTGAACGGCCTGGGCATGCGTCTCCCCCCGGATCAGCGCGGTGAGCGAAAGCGCGAAATCGATTCCGGCCGTCACGCCGGCGCCGGTTACCCGGTTGCGATCGATCACTACCCGCTCCGCCACCGGAGTCGCGCCGAACAGGGGAAGCATGTCCCGCCACGCCCAATGCGATGTGGCGCGATATCCCTGCAGCAGTCCCGCTGCACCAAGGATTAGCGACCCTGTACAGACGCTGGTCACCCAATCGGCGTCGGCGCCGATCTGCTTCACCCAATTCATCGCGTCGTCATCCGCGATGACAGCGTTCACCTCGATACCGCCGGGAACGCAGAGGATATCGGCTGATTGAACCGTATCGAATGTTGCCGTCGGCACGATGGCGAAGCCGGCATCCGTCATCACCGGATCGATCGTGCGCCAGACAAGATCCAGTCTAGCGTCACCGCCTAGGCGGGCCAGCACCTGAGCCGGTCCGGTCAGGTCAAGCTGGGTGATCGAGGGAAACAGCAGGAATGCAATGCGCATCGGGCCTCTCCTTGCCGGAAGTGACATGCCCAGGCGCGCGGCAGCAAGGCCGTGCTCCCCTGCGGTGCTCCGCATTTGCGCCAGTCACACGGCCCGCCGCCAGAATAAGCGTGTGGGACCGCTCTGATCAATAGCCCGGTTGGGCGGAACTGCCTGCCTACTCCGCAGCTCCCCCGTTCGCGACGCACGGCGTTGCCAACTCGTCCGCCGCGTGGCGCCGATCAATAGGGGCTGAGGTCGGGTGTGGCCGCCTTGTCGCGCGCCTGCGATTCGGTCTTTGCCCGCCGGGCATTCTGCACGAAGCACCCCGTGCCGCCGCCGGCTCCAACGGTCGTACAGGTGCCGATACCGACATTCCCGACATCCTGGTTGCCCTTCTCACGCGCCGCCCAGCTTTCGTTCTCGGGCGTGATCTCCAGCGTCCGCACTTCCTTGGGAATACGAAACTGCTCCTGGGCACTGCGCCGCTGGCACACGACGATCTCTTCGCCGTTGCTATTCGTGGGGCAGCGTTCATTCCCGTAGAGTACCACCACGCCATTCACTGGAGCGTTGCGGGAAGTTTCGGCCGAAATCGTCTGACGGCTGGAGCGCGGCGCACCCGGCAGCGCCACCGGCTTCGACGGGGGTGGCAGGATCACGACCTTGGACGGGGGCACCACCGCCTGACTCGCTTCCTGCGCCGAAAGGGGAGCCGCCATGGCCAGCATGGCGAGCACCGATGATCCGATCAATCGCATGCGGTTCATCCTCTCAGATCCGCTTGGCCGTCGCGATCGCAACCCGACAGCCAAGCCGGATCGCCGCCGACAGCAGCGGATAGGCCGGCGCATCCTCCGCGCCGCTGGCAAGCGCCGTATCGCGATGTTCCAGCTCCTCGGCCTGGAATTCGGCGATTGCGGCACTGAGTTCAGGCTCTTCCGCGCCAAGCTCCACCAGCTGATCGGCGTAGTGCTTGTCGATCTCCGTTTCGACAGCGGCGGTGCAGGCCATCGCTGCCTCCGGCCCGATCGCTGCGGTAACGGCGCCCAGCGCAAATCCGGCCACGTCCCAGAAGGGCTGGAGCAAGGTGGGCCGCACGCCGCGTTCTGCCATCAGGCGATCGAAATATTGGCGATGCCGCTCTTCCTGCAGCGCCATGCCGGCGATCTCGCGTGCCAGCGGTGATCGGTGTCCCATGATGGCAAGCTGGCCGGCATAGATGCGCGTGGCCCCATATTCGCCTGCCTGATCGACGCGGATCATGGACTTGGTGTCATGGCGGCGGTCGCCCGGTTTCCAGTTCATCGCACCCTTCCGATCAGCCACAGGATCGCCGCCGCGCCGCCCAGCGACAGGATCGCGTTATACCCGGCCAGAGAAACGCCCAGCAAAGTCCATTGTGCCGCATCGCACCGGATGACGGGCGCCGCGAGCAACCGCCGGAGCATCTCGTCGGTCGATACGCCATCGCCGGTCGCCATGGTGGAGCAGGCGGTGATGCCCTGCCACCAATGATATTCGACGCCGGCGTGGAACACGCCGATCAGGCCGGAGACGGCGATCAACGCCGCCGCCACGATGATCATCGTCACCTTGCTGGATCGGCCCGGCACGATGAAGGCGAAGCCAGCGGCCAGCACCGCGGCATAATGCGGCCAGCGTTGCCAATGGCACATCTCGCACGGCACCAGGCCGCCGATCAGTTGCGATCCCCAGGCTCCGGCGAGTAGCAGCAATGGCAGCAGCAGCGCGATGAACCGCGCGCGTGATTGGGTCGAGCTCACTTGGCGGCAAGATCCTTCTTCATCGATGCCGTCACCGCCGCCACCTGCGTCGGCCCACCCAGTCGGGCGACCGTCTTCAGCGCATACCAGAGCTGGAAGTCGTCGATGCCGTCCTTTTCCAGCGACTCCGCCGTGGCGGCGAAGCGCGGATCATCCTTGGTATCCTCTTCAAGGATGCGGTCGTCGGCCTTCACTTCGTTGATCAGATGGCGCCGCAGGTCCGCCTCGCGGAACACCGGGCGGGACTTGTAATCGGGATCGCTGATCTGCGGCACGGCGAGATCGGGCTCAATACCGCCTTCCTGCACCGATCGGCCCGATGGCGTGTAGTAACGCGCGGTGGTCAGCCGCAGCGCGGTGGTCGGCCCGAGCTGGAGCAGCGTCTGCACCGATCCCTTGCCGAAGGTGCGCTCGCCCATCACGAGCCCGCGGTGATGATCCTGGATCGCGCCGGCAACGATTTCGGAAGCGGATGCGGTGCCGCTGTCGGTCAGCACGATGATCGGCAGACCATGCGCCATGTCGCCGGGCTTGGCGTAATAACGCTCGACGTCGCCCTTTTCGCGGCCGCGCTGCGAAACGACCTCGCCGCTTTCTAGGAACACGTCCGCCACTTCGATCGCCTGAGTCAGCAGGCCGCCGCCGTTGGAGCGCAGATCCACCACATAGCCGAGCGGCCGATGGCCCAGCGACTTTTCAATCGCGATCATCGCCGCGCGCGTGTCGGCACCGGTCGTTTCGGAGAAGGTGTTGATGTTGACGTAGCCGACGTCGCCCTTCACCTCCCATTTCACCGGCCGCTGCACGATCAGCTCGCGTACCAGCGAAAGCTCGATCGGCTTGTCGCGGCCCGGCCGCACGATGGTGATGTTCAGCTTCGATCCCGGCTTGCCGCGCATCTGCGCCACCGCCTCGTCCAGCGTGCCGCCGTAGATTAGCTTGCCATTTATGTGAGTGATATAGTCGCCGGTCTTCACCCCGGCCCGCCATGCCGGCGAATCCTCCTGCGGCGCGATCACCTTCACCGCGCCATCCTCCAGCGAGACGGTCAGGCCCAGCCCGCCGTAATTGCCCTCCGTCTGGATGCGCAGATTCTCGAAGTCGGATGCGTCGACATAGCCGGAATGCGGATCGAGCGCCGCCAGCATGCCGTCGATCGCGCCCTTGATCAGCTGCTCGTCGGTCACCCGGTCGACATAGTCCGCCTTGACGCGATTATACACGTCCATGAAGCGTTCCATCTCGCGATAGGCGCTGGCGTCCACGGCGGCCATTGCGCCGGTGGTAAGCGGCGCCAGCGCGAGCGTCGCGGCCAGAGCAGTGGCGGATAGCAGCGGAAACTTCATGTGGGTCACGTCCTCGGGCGAACCGGATTGATCGCCTTTAGCGGCTTTCGCGTGGCCGATCAAAGCGCAGGCGACGTGAACGGGGGCTGAGCGGGCAAGATCCATCTGTCGCCTCCCGAATTTGAGGCGAAAACACGGTCACCCGATTAGCGCCGTCATGTCGATAGGCCGGCCCTGTCGCCGCAATTCGACCGTCACCAGCGGCTCGCCGTCCACCGGCGCCCGCCCGACCGGCTCGCCCGCCGCCACATAGGCACCGCGCTTCACGAGTGCCTGGCCGATGCCGGTGACCACGCTGTTCCAGCCCTGCCCATGGTCGATGATGACGATCGTTCGATAGTTGCGGAACGGCCGCGAAAGGATCACCCGGCCCGCCGCCGGCGCCATTACGGTCGCTCCGCTCCCCACGGCGAAGGTCAGCCCGCGCGATCGCACGCCATTGTCGGACACCTCACCAAAGCCCGTCACCAACCGCCCGCCAACCGGCAGACGATAGGCCGGCGCGCGCGCTTCCGGAGCGATGATAGAACGCGGCGGTCCGGGCAGCGCGACCAGCTCTTCCAGCGTCGCTTGAGTCTGACCGATCGCCGCCATACGGTCGATGATATCGCGCGCTTCCTCGCCCAGCGCGATCGCACGGTCGGATTGCGCCAGCGCGTCGCGGTTGAGCTGCACCGCCGCACTCGCATGGCGCGCGCGCACCGCCGCCAGCGCGCGGCGTTCGGTCACGAGATCGCGCCGGCTCTGTTCCAGCCCGCTCGCCGCCTGCGCCGCCGCCGTCCGCAACTGCCGGCTTTGGACCAGCTCCTCCCGCAGCCCGGCCGTTTCGCGCCGGATCGCGGGCAAGGTGCTGCCCAGCACCGCACGAATATGGACCAGATCCCTCACCGACCCCGGCTGGACGATCGCCGCCGCGACCGGCCGGCGTGCCAATGAGGATAGCGCCGCCACCAGCCGTGCGACAGGCGCCTGTCGTTCACCCAATGCGGCACGCTGCCGCTGCAGCAGTTCCTCCACGATGGCGACGCGCGCCCGCGCCGCGGCGACGGTTGCCTCCGCCCGGTCGATCCGCGCGCCCACGGCGGCTTCCTCCGCCTGCGCCTTGCCCACTGCGTCACGTTCGGCCTCGGCCTGCCGCTGAAGATCGGACGCGCGCGCGGCGGCCTGCACCGCCTCCGCCTTGGCCGCCTTCAGCCGCGACCGCTCGATCGACAGCGCGTCGGGCGCCGTCGTCGCGCTGGCGAGCAGCATCGCCGCGCCCGTGAGCATCGCTGTCCGCCCCACCCGCATCGCGGATCAGCCTTCGCGATGATAGGGGTGATTGGCAAGGATGGAGGTGGCGCGGAACAATTGTTCCGCCAGCATGGCGCGCGCCATCATATGCGGCCAGGTCGCCCGGCCGAACGACAGCAGCAGGTCCGCGCCCGCCCGCTCGGCATCGTCAAAGCCATCGGCAGCGCCGATCATGAAGCGCGCCTCGCGCACGCCATCATCGCGCCACCGCTCCATTATGCGGGCGAATTCCACCGAGGACAGCACCTTGCCGGTCTCGTCCAGCATGATGCGCCGCGTCGCGGGCGCGATCTCCGGCATCTTGCCGCCGCGATCGGGCAATTCGGTCACGCGGGTCGGCCAGGCAATCCGCTTAAGATAGCGGTCCACCAGTTCGGCTTCGGGCGAACGACCGATCCGCCCGCGCGCCACGATATGCAGGATCAGATCAGGCGTTCCCGGGGGACGGCACGGCCGGCGCGTCACCGAACGACCACATGCGCTCCAAATTGTAGAAGGAGCGGACTTCGGGTCGGAACAGGTGGACGATCACGTCGCCGGCGTCGATCAGCACCCAGTCGGCGGTCGGCAGACCCTCGATCCGCGGCGACTTGCCCGTCTCGCCCTTGATCTTCTCGGCCAGCTTCTGCGCCATGGAGGCGACCTGCCGGGTCGATCGACCGCTGGCGATCACCATGTGATCGGCGATCGATGACTTTCCCGCGAGCGGGATCGAGATGGTGTCGGCGGCCTGGTCATCGTCCAGACTGTCGAGGACAAGCTTATGCAATGCGGCGACGCTGTCAGCGTCGGTCGATCGATAGGCGTTGGCGGAAGCGGGCAAGTTCACTCCTGGGTGAAAGGTCTGGCTGCTGATATGGGAAGCGCATGGCGCTCATGCCAGGCAGGATCTGCGGCGCGAAGCTGCGTCGCGGATGTCGGGTCAGGGCGGAAACGTAACAGCACCAGGGCTGGAACACTCCACTCAGTCCAGTTCTTCGCCTGGCGTGCGGGCCTCTGGAAGCGCCGCAGCCAACCCATCGCGGGTGCCGCGCGGGCAGCAGCATCATAGCCTGGACGCGCGATCACCGCAATCGGAACCGTACGGGCGATCCGTCGCCACGCGCGCCAGCGGTGAAACTGGCCCAGATTGTCCGCGCCCATCACCCACAGGAAACGATGCCGGGGATAGCGGCGCACCAGCGCGGCCAACGTGTCCACGGTGTAACGCGTGCCGAGCCGCGATTCGATGTCGGTCGGCCGAATTCGGGCGGCGCGCGCGATGCGGCGGGCCGAGGCGAGTCGCGAAGCCAGCGGCGCCATGCCCGCGGCGGGCTTCAGCGGATTGCCCGGCGACACCAGCCACCACATTTCGTCGAGATCCAGCGCCTCGATCGCCGCCAAGCTGATCCCGCGATGCCCCTTGTGCGCCGGGTTGAACGAACCGCCGAGCAGGCCGATGCGATGCGGGCGGCGGCTCATGGGCGAAGCCCTCGCCACGCTTCGTCATCCCGAACGTGATCCGGGGTCCGATTCTCCGCAGGCGCTGCCGCTCGCGCCGCCTGCATCACCGTTCGAGGCACCATGGATCCCGGATCAAGTCCGGGATGACGGAGGAGGCAAGGCCCTCCTCCACCCGGTCTCGCCACGTAGCGGATCGTACGCCTGGGAAACTCTGCTCCATATAGACCTGCAACAGGTTGAAGAATCCGCCAAGCAGGCCGATGCGATACGGGCGGCGGCTCATGGGCGCCCCCCTCGCCAAACTTCGTCATCCCGGACTTGATCCGGGATCCAATTCTCCGCAAGCGCTGCCGCTCGCGCCTCCTGCCCCACCGCTCGGGGCGCCTTGGATACCGGATCAAGTCCGGCTGCGGAGAAGGCAAGGCCACGCTCCAACCGCTTTCGCCACGTAGCGGCTTGTCGACTTCAGAAACTCTGCTCCGCATATACCCGCGACAGATCGCCGCCCCAGGCGCCGTTGTAACGATCAAGCAACTGCTCCGCCGGTACCTTGCCCAGCCTCACGATCTCGCGCAGCGGATCGAGGAAGCCGGTCTCGTCGTCGCCGGCGCCATTGACCCGCGCGCGCGCCGCCAGGCCGCGGCCGGCAATATCCAGCACCTCGCCCGCGATATCGCGCAGCGTGCCGCGCCCCGGCACCGGCGCATCAAGGCCCAGCCGGGGCGCAGCGTCACGTAGCGCCTGACGCTCGTCGATCGTCCAATGCTTCACAAGGTCCCACGCTGCATCCAGCGCACCCTGATCATAGAGCAGCCCCACCCAAAAGGCCGGCAGCGCGCAGATGCGGTTCCACGGCCCACCGTCCGCGCCGCGCATCTCCAGGAATGTCTTGAGCCGCACTTCGGGGAAGGCGGTGGAAAGGTGATCGTTCCAGTCGTCCAGCGTCGGCAGCTCGCCCGGCAGGACCGACAGTTCGCCCTTCAGGAAATCGCGGAAGCTGAGCCCCGCGGCATCAATGTACCGCCCGTCGCGGTAAACGAAGTACATCGGCACATCGAGCATATAGTCGGCATAGCGTTCGTACCCGAAGCCATCCTCGAACACGAATGGCAGCATTCCCGTGCGCGCCGGATCAGTGTCCGACCAGATGTGGCTGCGATAGCTGAGGAAGCCGTTCGGCTTGCCTTCGGTGAAGGGCGAATTGGCGAACAGCGCCGTCGCCAGCGGCTGCAGCGCCAGGCCAACGCGGAACTTCTGCGCCATGTCCGCCTCGCTGGCATAATCCAGGTTCACCTGGATCGTGCAGGTGCGCAGCATCATGTCGAGGCCCATGCTGCCGACCCGCGGCATATGGCGCAGCATGATGGCGTAGCGGCCCTTGGGCATGATCGGCAGCTCGCTCCGCGCCTTGTCCGGCCACATGCCAAGGCCCAGAAAGCCGATGCCCAGCTTCTCGCCCGCGGCCTTCACCTGATCGAGGTGGCGTCCCGTTTCCGCACAGGTCTGATGCAGATTGTCGAGCGGCGCACCCGAAAGCTCGAACTGCCCCGCTGGCTCCAGGCTGACCGAGCCGTCCGCGCCGGTCAGCGCGATCAGGTTGCCGCCCTCTTCTACCGGCTTCCAGCCATGCTGCTGCAATTCGATCAGTAACGCGCGAATACCGCCCGGCTCGCCCCAGCTCGGCGCATGATGATCGGCGCGGGAATACACGAACTTCTCGTGCTCGGTGCCGATCCGCCAGCGTTCCTTCGGCTTCTCGCCTCGCGCGAAACTGGCAATCAGCTGCTCACGCGACTCGATGACAGGCGAGTTGCTGTCCGAAACGGTTTTCGTCGTCATGGCGCGCCCTTAATGGGGGATTGCTGGCGGGGCTAGATGCTGTGGAGCAGCGCCGGATCACCAGTCGCCGGCGTTCGCCATCCAGATCGCGACAGCCGCGGCCGCGGCGGTATCCGCCCGCAGGATGCGCGGCCCCAGCCCCATGCCAACGGCCTGCGGCAGCGCGCGAATGGCCGCGCGCTCGCCATCGTCGAAGCCACCTTCCGGGCCGATCAGGATCGCCGCCGGGCCAGGCTTCATCACCTCGCGCGCCGGCGTGCCGCCAAGCTCGTCTGCGAAGTAAAGCACGCGGTCGCCCGACCAGTCCCGCAGCAATGCCGAAAGCTTCACCGGCTCCGCCACCTGCGGCAGGGCGGTACGCCCGCATTGCTCCGCCGCCTCGATCATATGAGCGCGCAGCCGCTCCACCTTGGGACGATCCACCACCGTCCGATGCGTGATGACGGGAACAAGGCGTGCCACGCCCAGTTCGCACGCTTTCTCCGCCATCCAATCGACGCGTCCTTTTTTCAGCGGCGCGGCGACCAGCCACAGGTCGGGCACCGCTTCGCGCTCCGCTAGCTTTTCCGTGACGTCCACCGTCACATCGCGCCGGCCCGCCTGCGCGACCGTCGCCAGCCATTCGCCCGAGACATCGTCGAACAGGCGCACCGGATCGCCCGCCTTCACCCGCATCACACCGGCCAGGTAATGCGCCTGTGGTCCGTCGATGCGCAGCGGCCCCGCGACCAGCGGCTCCTCCACGAACAGGCGGGGTGTCGAGCGGGGCGGCCAGGCGGGAGTGGCGATCATGGGCGTGGGCCTTTACGCCGCCCGCGCGCGATCAGCCAGCGCGCGATGAGAAACAGGATCAACCCGAAAAACGCGATCAGCAGCACGATCCCCGTCACCACCCCCGCTACGCGGAGGATGGCGTAGAAGAGCGCCTCCACGAAGCGGCCGATGGCGACGGACAGGTGGATCATTCAGCGCACACGTCGCCACGTCTGCGATTTGCACCCGAAGTTCGCGAAGAGGCACCCGGTGCCGACGATCGTGTTGCGGTCGACCTGCTCGATCGTGCCGTCGAACGTCTGCCCGATATCAGGTACATAGACCTGACCGTACCACAGCCCGTCCTCGCCCTCGCGGAAATCATGGAACAACTGCGTGCCGACAAGCTGGTCCGTCCCGCCGGCTGCGGCATCCGCCCTCGCCTTCGCGCTTGCCTGTGTCACCGTGCCGCAAAGCCCTCGGCCGCAGCGGGCCACCTTGATCCGCACGCTGTCCGCCGCGTTACGCCACAGTCCCTCCCACCCGCCGGTGCGCTGGGCGCTGGCGGGTACGGCGATGAGCATGATGGCGGCAGGGACAAGAAGGCGCATTGCTGACATGGTCCTTGCTGAACTCCCCTGGCGTGAAATGCTTCCACGTCGGGCGTACGTGCTTCGCGCCCAGAACGGCCTTGTCGATTGGCCATAGCAAAGCGCTGTGGCGAAACCACGGCAGCGACGGTACGCAGGCCGGGTGACGCCCGCTCCCGATATCACGCCCGACAGCGAACACCGTGGCCTTGTCGCCGCTTTGCCCGCCAGCATCCGCCCGTTCGCCTTGCTTGCTCGCTTCGATCGACCGATCGGCTGGTGGCTGCTGTTCTGGCCCGGTGCCTGGGCGGTCGCCTTGGCGGGCAGCGCCGTGGAGCGCTGGACCTTGATCATCTGGTTGCTGGTCGGCAGCATCGCCATGCGCGGTGCGGGGTGCGTCTATAACGACATCGTCGATCGCGATCTTGATGCCAGTGTCGCGCGCACCCGCTCGCGCCCGATCGCCTCGGGCGCAGTGTCGGTGAAAGCCGCCTGGCTCTGGCTGCTCGTCCTGTGCCTCATCGGCCTTATCGTCCTGCTCCAGCTTCGCCTCGATACCGCCATCCTCGCGATCGCAAGCCTCGCGCTGGTCGCCGCCTATCCGTTCATGAAGCGCATCACGTGGTGGCCGCAGGCGTGGCTCGGCCTCGTCTTCTCCTGGGCCGCACTGGTCGGCTGGCTGGAAAGCTGGGGCACGCTCACGGCGGCCGGCCTGCTTCTCTATGGCGGTACGATCTTCTGGGTCATCGGCTATGATACGATTTATGCGTTGCAGGATCGGGAGGATGATGCGCTGATCGGCGTGCGCTCCTCCGCCCTGCGCATGGGCCGCCATGTCCGCGGCGGCACATTCATCTGCTATGCGCTCGCGCTGTTGCTCTGGGCCGCCGCCTTCTGGCTGCACCGCCCCGATCCACTGGTCTGGCTCGCGCTCCTCCCGATGGCGCTCCATCTTGTCTGGCAAGTTGCCACGCTGCGGCCGGATGACGGCGCCGGCGCCCTCGCCCGCTTTCGCGCCAACCGCTTTGCCGGGCTGCTGATGTTCCTCGGCTGCGTGGTCGTGGGAACGCCTTTGTAAGGATCTGGCCGAAAGCGGCCGATTTTCTCCGCAGCCAGGCCGAAAGTTGCACACTAGCAACCGGAGCATCCGCCCCCTAAGTCGTTTCCATGCTGACCCCGACCCAGGCGCAGGATCGCGCCGCAGATATCGTCGCTCGCGCCAAGAAGGCCGGCGTCGACGCCGCAGATGCCGTTTTCGCCGCTGACGCTTCCACCGAAATCTCCGTCCGCTTGGGCAAGCTGGAGGATGTGGGCCGCTCCGAAAGCGAGGATCTGGGCCTGCGCGTATTCATTGGCCAGCGTTCGGCCAGCGTCTCCACGTCCGATCTTTCTTCCGAGGCGCTGGACGCCCTGGTCGAGCGCGCCGTCGCCATGGCGCGTGAGGCGCCGGAGGATCAATGGGCCGGGCTCGCGCCGCAGGACCGGTTGATGCACGGCGCCCCGCCGCTGCTGGATCTCGACGATGGCGGCGAAGTGGCGCCGGCCGACCTGCGCGAGGCTGCGATGGCAGCCGAGGAGGCGGCCCGCGCCGTCCGCGGTGTCACCAACAGCGAGGGCGGCGGCGCCAGCGCCTCCCGCAGCGTGTGGGCGCTCGCCACCAGTCACGGGTTCAGCGGCGCTTATTCGGCCACCGGCTATGGCATATCCGCCAGCGTGATCGCGGGTGAAGGCAGCGGGATGCAGCGCGATTACGGCTTCCATTCCGCGCGCCATCGCAATCGGCTGGATGCGCCGGATGCGGTCGGCACCCTGGCAGGCGAGCGCGCGGTCGCGCGGCTCAATCCCGCCCGCATGGAAAGCGCAGCGCTGCCGGTGGTGTTCGATCCGCGCGTCGGCGCCGGGCTCCTCGGTCATCTTACCGGAGCGATATCGGGTCAGGCGATCACGCGGCGCACCTCCTTCCTGCTCGATTCGCTCGGCAGCGCGGTCTTCGCGAGCGGCATCACCATCTCCGATGATCCGCACCGCCCACACGGGCTTCGCTCCCGCCCCTTCGATGGCGAGGGCCTGCCCGTTTCGCCCTGCGCCGTGGTGGAGGATGGCGTGTTGCAGACGTGGTTGCTCGACAGCGCCTCTGCCCGCCAGCTTGGCATGGCACCGACGGGCCATGCCGCGCGCGGCGTGGGCGGCGCGCCGGGTGTCAGCACCAGCAATTTCTACATGCACCCCGGCCATGTTCCGGTGGCGACCCTGATCGGAGACATCGCACGCGGGGTGTATGTCACTGAACTGATCGGCCAGGGCGTGAACGGTGTCACGGGCGATTACAGCCGAGGCGCCGCCGGCTTCCTGATCGAGAATGGCGAAATCACAGCGCCGATTGCCGAGTTCACGATCGCCGGTAATCTCAGGGACATGTTCGCTAATCTGACCCCGGCGAACGATCTCGAGTTCCGCTATGGCACGAACGTGCCAACGGTTCGGATCGATGGGATGACCGTCGCCGGTGGATGATCTGGCGAACTCGGTCGCGAAGATCGCGCGCGAGGCGGGGCAACTCGCCATGGCGCGCTTTCGCACCGATTTCGCTCGTTGGGAAAAGGTGCCGGGAAGCCCGGTGTGCGAGGTTGATCTCGCCGTCGACCAGATGCTGCGGCAGCGCCTGTCCGCGCTCCTGCCCGATGCCGGCTGGCTTTCGGAGGAAACGGCCGACAATCCTGAGCGACTGTCACGCCATCGCATCTGGGTGGTCGACCCGATCGACGGCACGCGCGACTATATTCGTGGACGCGCTGGCTGGGCAGTATCGGTCGCGCTGGTCGAAGATGGTCGCCCCGTCATCGGCGTTCTCGATGCGCCCGTACGCGATGAGGTGTGGCAAGCCGCTGCCGGTCACGGCGCGACGCTCAACGGGCGGCCACTCATCGCCAGTCAACGCGATGCCTTCGCCGGCGCCCGCGTTCCCACGGACGCGCTGCCCAAAGCCGACCGGGATCTGACCATGGTCGAAAAGCCAAACTCCATCGCGCTGCGCATGGCGATGGTGGCGGATAATCGCGCGGACCTTGTCGCTACGCTGCGCTGGGGCAATGAATGGGACATTGCGGCGGCCGCCCTGATCGCGATCGAAGCAGGCGGCGCCGTCACCGACGCGCTCGGCGCGCGCCTCGCCTTCAACAAGCCCGACCCCTGCGCCTTTGGCGTGATTACCAGCAGCCGCGGCATCCACCAGGCGGCGCTGGACCGGCTATCGGTCCGCGCCCGCGCGATCCTTGAGCCGGTGCCCGGCACCTGAGCCGGCGCGGGCGGCAGGCCCGCGCCGAGCCCTCATTTCTGGCAGGCCACCACCGTGGCGATCACGCTCAGCGTGTCCTGCGGATCGCGAACGCGCACGGTATCCAGCCCAAGCTCTTTTGCCGGATAGTCGTTTCCACCCGGGAAGATCGCGTCGCCGACGAACATCATGGCGTCCAGCGGAATGCCGCTCTCGTCGCGCAACCGCTTGAGGCCATAGGCCTTGTCCACGCCCTCCTGCGTGATGTCGATCGACGTTGCCCCGCCCATATTGATCGACAGGCCCGGCAGGCGCTTCTTGAGATCGGCCTGGATCACCTTGCGCTTCGCGAAATCGGGATCCCACACTTCCTTGGCATGGATCGGCGCCTGTTGGCCGAGCGCGGAAAAGGTGATCTGGCTGCCACGGTCCTCGATCCGTTCGCCCCAGGTCTGTTCGGGAACGAAGCCCGTGGCTTCCAGCGACTCGTCGAACGCCGTCAGGATCTGCTGCTTCTGCTCGTCGGAGAACAGTTCGGCATATACTGTGCCCCACTGGCCCTCGCGAAAGGTGTACAGCTTGGTGCCGGTCGTCGGCATCAGCCACAGGCGGGAGCGATCCGCGTGGTCGGGCAGCCGGCTGGCGACCTGCTTGTCGAACTGCGGCCAGTCCCCACCCGAAATTACCGCGACGTGCGCGACAGTCAGCAGATCGGCCAGTGCTTCGCCCATATCGGGCTGGATCGCCTGCTTGCTCTCGGCCAACGTACCATCGAGATCGAACGCCACCAGTTGCTTCACATCATTCTCCCCAAAATGAATTTGTCGATCGCATGAGCCACGCCGTCCGCATCGTTGGCGAGCGTCACATCCGCCGCCTGCGCCTTCACGTCGTCGGGCGCATTGTCCATGGCAATCGCCCGCCCGGCGCGCTCGAACATGGCAAGGTCGTTCGCCTGATCACCGATCGCGATCGTACGATCGAGCCGCACGCCAAGCGCATCGGCCAGCCGCGCGATTCCCTCTCCCTTGTTCGCCGTCGTTGCCGTTATATCGAGATAATAGGTCTGTGATTTGACGATCGTTGCTGCCCCGTCGTGCGCTGCCACGATCCGATCGCGCAGCGCATCGAGCACCGCCGGTTCATCGCAGACGAAGGTGATCTTGTCGGCACGGTCGAGCAGGTTGGAAAAGCCGCTGCAAATCCTGGGTTCCTGGTTGGACGCACGTCGCTCGCTCGGCACATGCGATCCCGTGTCCGATGTGGCGAACCATTGGTCGTCAGCGAAGACCCAGATGTCCACTGGCTCATTCTGCGCCAACGCCAGAGCACCGCGCGCGACCGCTTCGTCGACAAAATGGCGGCACAGGATCTCACCACCGCGGCGAAACACGAGGCCGCCGTTGAACGCGCCCATCGGCACGTCCAGCGACAGCTCCTCGGCGAGCGGCGCGAGCCCGGACATTGGCCGCGCGCTGATGATGGTGAAGCCGAAACCCGCCGCCTGCAGGCGCTGCACCGCCTGCAGCGTGCCGGGTGTCAGGCGTTTCTCTTTGTCGACCAGCGTGCCGTCGACGTCGCTGATAACCAGCGTCACGCAAGCGCGCTCATTGCGGGATCTCGACATGGCCGCCGAAGCCGTAGCGCATCGCCGACAGCAGCTTGTCCCCGAACATTTCGTCGATTCGGCTGCGATAGCGCGCGAACAGCGCCGTGGTGAGCACCGCCACGGGCGTCGCCTGCTCCATCGCCGCCTCGATCGTCCAGCGGCCTTCGCCGGAATCGGCGACCTTGCCGGAGAATTGCTCCAGCTGGCGGACCTGCGCCAGCGCAGACGCGGTGAGATCAAGCAACCAGGACGAGATCACCGAGCCTCGCCGCCACACTTCGGAAATCTCGGCGAGGTTGAAGTCAAACCTTTCGTCTTCCGGTAGATGCGGGACGTTGCGCCCCCACAGGACGTCGAAGCCTTCGGCATAGGCCTGCATCAGGCCATATTCGATGCCATTGTGCACCATCTTTACGAAATGGCCGGCCCCGGCGCGGCCAGCATGGATATAGCCCTTTTCCGCACGCGGATCGCATGCTTCGGATCGGTTGGGGGTGCGTCCCACGCTGCCGATGCCGGGTGCCAACGTGTCGAAGATCGGGTCCAGCAAGTCGACCGTCTCCTTGTCGCCCCCGATCATCATGCAATAGCCGCGCTCCAGCCCCCAGACGCCACCGGAAGTGCCCACATCGACATAGTGGACGCCCTTTTCGGCCAGCGACTTGGCGCGCCGCACATCGTCCTTCCAGAAGGTGTTGCCGCCATCGATGATGATATCGCCCTCGGCGCATTGCTGGCCGCACAGCACTTCGATCGTCTCCTCGGTCGGTGCGCCCGCGGGCAGCATGACCCAGTAGATCGCCGGCGCATCCAGCTTGCTCTTCATGTCGACCAGCGAATCGGCGCCGATCGCCCCCTCGCCCGCCAAATCCGTCACTGCATCGCTATTGCGGTCCCACACGACCACTTCATGGCCACCACGCATCAGCCGACGCGCGATGTTGCCGCCCATGCGGCCGAGGCCGATGATGCCGATCTTCATACTTTCAGGCTCCACGTGAAGTTGCCATCGGGGCTGATCCTGCCGAAAGGCGCGCCGCAAGCAACATGGCTCGTGGCACGCTCTTCGTCAGGTGAAAGGCGAACGGTGGAGGGCGGGCTTCCGTTCCGAAGCCAAATCAAGCGTCAGCGGGATGCTTTGCCTGAATGGAGCCGAGCAGATCGTCGAACGACTTGCTGAAGGAGGCCACACCCTCTTCGACCAGCCGCTCGGTTACGCCCGCAAGATCGAGCCCAAGCCGCTCGGCATCGGCCAGCACCTTGCGCGCACCCTCAACGTCCTGCGTCAGCGAGACGGCCGAGGTGCCGCGCTCGCGAAAGGCATCCATCGTCTTGGGCGGCATGGTATTCACCGTATCCGGCCCGATCAGCGTGTCGACATATAGCGTATCGGGATAGTCCGGGTTCTTCGTGCCGGTCGATGCCCAGAGCAGCCGCTGGGGCTGCGCACCCTTGGCCGCCAGCGCCTGCCAGCGATCCGAGGCGATGAAGTCCTGATACCAGGCGTAAGCGAGCTTGGCGTTGGCGATCGCCACCTTGCCCTTCAGCGCCTTGGCCTCCTCGCCGCCAGTGCCACCGTCGATCGCCTTGTCGATCTCATTGTCGATGCGGCTGATGAAGAAGCTGGCAACGCTGGCAATCTGGTCGACCGGCTCACCGCGCTCGACGCGCTGCTCCAGCCCCTCGACATAGGCCATCGCCACCGCCTCATAAGATTGCTGCGAGAACAGCAGCGTCACGTTGACGTTGATGCCCTTTGCAATGGTGGCCGCGATCGCGGGCACGCCGGCGGGCGTTCCCGGGATCTTGATCATCAGATTGGGGCGGTTAACCGCCTTCCACAGCTTCTCCGCCTCCGCGATCGTGCCGTCGGTGTCGTTCGCGAGATACGGCGAGACTTCCAGGCTGACATAACCGTCCTTGCCGTTCAGCCGGTCGTATACCGGCCGCAGCGTGTCGGCCGCCGCCTTGATGTCCTGAATGGCGAGATGCTCGTAGCGGTCCATCGCCGCCGCCGCCGGGTGCGCCTTGTCGAACGCGGCAAGCGTCGCGTCATACGCGGTGCCCTCGCCCATCGCCTTCTGGAAAATCGTAGGGTTGGAGGTGACGCCAGTCACGCCATCCTCGGCGACCAGCTTTTCCAGGCCGCCGTCCTCCAGGAACTTGCGATCGACGAAGTCGAGCCACACGGCCGTACCGAGGTTCGCGAGATCGTTGAGCTTGCCCATCTGTCCTGTCTCCGTCCGTTCGTGTCGAGCGAAGTCGAGACACGTTGGCGTATGATAACGCCGGCCCGTCCGATCCCGATCCTTGACTTCGCTCGGATCGGACGGGGGTGTCCTTAGCAGTTAGGCAGCCATCACCGACTTCGCCACCTTCACCACGTTATCGGCGGTGAAGCCGAACTTGTCGGCAAGCTTCGCAATCGGCGCGGAAGCGCCGAAGGTCGACATGGTGATCGTCTTACCGGCAAGTCCGACGTAGCGATCCCAGCCGATCTCGCCCGCCATCTCGATCGCAACACGCGCGGTAATTGCCTTGGGCAGCACGCTTTCCTTGTACGCGTCGCTCTGCTTCTCGTACCGGTACCAGCTCGGCATCGAGACAACGCGGCTCTTCACACCTTCCGCAACCAGCTTCTCATGCGCCTCAATCGCCAGGCCAACCTCACTGCCCGTAGCAAGCAGGATCACGTCGGGCGTGCCCCCATTCTCCATGGCGCTGTCAGCCAGGACATAGCCGCCCTGCTTCACGCCATCGGCACTGGCATATTTCGACCTGTCGAGCGTCGGCAGGGCCTGGCGCGACAGCACCAGTGCGGCAGGCTGCTTAGGCGTCTCGACGATTGCCCGCCATGCCGCCGCCACCTCGTTCGCATCGCCCGGACGGAACATGTCCAGCCCTGGGGTGGCGCGCATCATCGCCAGCATTTCGATCGGCTGGTGAGTCGGCCCGTCCTCGCCCACACCGATTGAATCGTGCGTGAAGATCCAGGTGGTGCCGAGCTCCATCAGCGCCGACAGGCGCACCGGCGGGCGCATATAGTCCAGGAAGACGAGGAAGGTGCTGCCATAGGAACGCAGCCCCGACAGCGCCATGCCGACCGCCACCGAGCCCATCGCGTGTTCGCGCACGCCGAAGTGGAAGTTGCGACCGGCGTAGTCGCTTGCAGAGAAGCTCGCCTCGCCCTTGATGTCGGTCTTGGTCGACGGCGCGAGATCGGCCGAACCGCCGATCAGCCACGGCATTGTCTTGGCGATGGCGTTCAGCACCTTGCCGCCGGCATCGCGGCTGGCGAGGCCCTTGGCATCTGCCTCGAAAGTCGGGATCTCCGCGTCCCAGCCATCGGGCAGCGTACCGTTGATGATGGCATCGACTTCCTTGGCCAGATCGGCATGGTCGGTGCGATACTTCTGAAGCGTCGCCTCCCACGCCTCGCGCAGCGGCACGCCGCGGCCGGCGACCGCCTGCTCGAACCGCTGTTGCACCCCCTCCGGCACGTAGAAGCTCTTGTCCGCCGGCCAACCATAGGCTTCCTTGGTCAGGCGAACGTTGTCTTCGCCCAGCGCTTCGCCATGCGCCTTCTCGCTGCCGGCCCGCGGCGAGCCCCAGCCGATCACCGACTTGACGATGATCAGCGTCGGCTTGTCACTGGTGGCGCGGAACTCTTCAAATGCCTTGGTCAGCGCCGCGACGTCGTTCGCGTCGTCCACATGGATGACGTGCCAGCCATAAGCCTCGAAGCGCTTTCCCACATCCTCGTCGAAAGCGAGATCGGTGTCGCCCTCGATCGAGATCTGGTTGCTGTCATAGATCCAGCACAGGTTCGACAGCTTCAGATGGCCAGCGAGGCTCGCGGCTTCCGAAGCGACGCCCTCCATCATGTCGCCGTCGCCGCACAGCGAATAGACGTCGTGATCGAACAGCGTGAAACCGGGCTTGTTGTAACGTGCCGCCATCCACCGCTCGGCGATCGCCATGCCGACCGAATTGCCGCAGCCCTGGCCAAGCGGGCCGGTAGTCGTCTCCACGCCGACCGTGTGGCTATATTCCGGGTGACCCGGCGTCTTGGAGCCGAGTTGGCGAAAGGCCTTGATATCGTCCAGACTGACGGCGGGCGCGCCGTCCGGCTGCTTTACGCCGGCTAGGTGCAGCAGCGAGTAAAGCAGCATGGAGGCATGACCGACCGACAGAACGAAGCGGTCGCGGTTCGGCCAGTTCGCCTGTGCCGGATCATAGCGCAGGAACTTGGTCCAGAGCGTGTGGCCGACCGGGGCCAGCGCCATCGGCGTTCCGGGATGGCCGGAATTTGCCGCCTGCACCGCATCCATCGACAGCGTACGGATCGTGTCGATCTCCAGGCGCTCTGGCGTGCCGTCCTCATGAACGTTCGCGGGATTGGCGGTGTCGGTCATCGGGGGCCTCGCTGATATGGGATCGAACGCCCGGGCGTGTGCCCGGTTGCCGAGTCGCGGCCCCTCTAGTCGCTCCATTCGCCGCGTTCCAGTCGCGCGACGATTCTACACTTCGTGCAGCGACCATACAGGTTCGTCGCGTCAGCTTTGTCAGCGGCAGCTTGGGAGAGGCATTTCGTGGATCCGGTCATCAGCATCGCCAGCATCATCGCCATGCTGTTCGCCGCGGCCGGGCTGATCGTCACCTTGCAACCGGGAAGCGTGCACTGGCGCTGGCTGGCCATTGCGGCTGGCCTGATCCTGCTCAACGATCTGCTTCTGACCAACGCCTATGGCCTAGTCCCGGATGTGTTGCCGGGTCGCTGGAACTGGCAGGGAAAGGCGCTGGCGCTTCTCGCCACCCTGGCGATCGCCGCATTGCCCGGACTCGGCTGGCGGAAGGCAGGAATTACGCTGCACCAGGTGTCTGGCAGCCTACGCGCCGCCGTCCCCGTGGCGCTCACTTATTGCGCCTTCTTCCTCGCCATTGCACCCCTCTTCCCCGACGATCCACCCAATGGCGAGACAATCGCTTTTCAGCTGACCATGCCGGGCCTGGAAGAAGAGCTTTTCTATCGCGGCCTGCTCCTGCTCGCGCTCGACCGCGCCTTTACGGCGCGCAAGCGGCTGATGGGCGTCGACTGGGGCTGGGGCGCAATTGTCTCCTGCACGCTGTTCGGCCTCACCCACGCCTTTGGCTATGCCAACGGCAGCTTCAGTTTCGATCCGATCTACATGACCCTCACCGCCGTGCCGTCACTGATCGCCGTGTGGCTGCGCCTGCGGACGGGAAGCGTGCTGATCCCGGTGCTGCTGCACAACTTCGGGAATGCGATCGGCCTGATGGCTTAGATCGCAGAAGGCGCCTTTTTGCTAAGTTCGCGATTGTGGAAACGTCAGAAAAAGCTACCGCGGCAGCGATGCAATCGGATTTTCGATGATTAGGGCCGCCGAGGACGGGTGCGCGGAGCATGCTCTAGTTGGATGCGCGACGTACATTGCCATTTCCACTCTAGCGTTCGGCGGCTTGATACAGCCAATTACGGTTTCTTTCTTCGCCGCGAGATTATCTGCGCCGTATTGGCCGTTAATAGTGCTTGCGTGCTTGTCGATGGGTTTGGCGGCACTTTTCCTACCGTCCAGACTCTCGATACTGCGCATTCCTGGTTTTTTGACGGTTTCCCTGTTTGGTTCCCTTTTCCTTGTCGGGATCTATGTTGATCATCGTAGGAACCAATCTTTCATAGCCTTTCACGCCGATCACTCTTTTCAAAGGACGTTTCTCCAGTCTGTGCGCGATGCTTCATCCGGACTTCAACTCTCGATACACGGCGGCGCAATGAAGAATTGCGTTCCATTTGGGTACAGCTATCGAAGGATGAATTTTTATCGTCTCCCTCCTAATGTAGCAGTCAATGTTCTTCCGCGCGATTGGCTTGCGAGGTGCCGTATCGTCAGGAGATGACGTCTTCTTTGTCTATCTTGAATTTGAGTTACCCGCCTCAGCCGATGATTGAACGTAAACTACTCTGGCTCGATTTATTTGTTGATGCCTGGTCCGGCCTGAAGATCATTTATAAGCACGCACGATCGGACCTGGCTCTTAAGCACTCGCTGTTCTGACCTGATATGCTTTGGCGTTTCTGCCGCGATGCCAAGATCCGTCTTTGAGGTGTTAAGTGAGACCCTCATGAATCTAGCGCTATTATCGATACTGCCGGGGTCGGGAGTGGGTTGGTCGGTCCTGTCGATCTACGTCCAATGTTCGTAGACCTCCCACTCACCTTTGTTTTGGAGGCGGTTTGGTTCTTTTGGCGGGCGCGAAAGAAGGCATGTTAATGGCGGTCCTGCGCTTTAGAGCATCCGCTCCCCGTCCACCTGAGCCATTGGTAGCCATTCAAGGTCCGACGATACGAACCGCCCGCTCCAACTTCGAAACACGGCCGTCGCTTGCAACGTAAGCGGCATCAACCTCATCAAGAAACAGCCCATGGCCAAGGACGCCGGGTATGGCGGCGATCGATACCGCCAGTCGCCGCGGATCGCTGAGATCGCGAAAGCGGCAATCCGCCACTAGGTTTTCATTGTCCGTCAGATAGTCCGGACGCACCGTTACCGCCGCGCCGAGCGCCTCCAGCTGCGCGACAACGAAGCCGCGCGCGAATGGCAGCACTTCCACCGGCACCTTTGCGGCACCGATCGCATCGACCCGTTTCGTTCCGTCTGCGATCACTACGAAGCGCCGTGCCGCCGCCGCAACCGCTTTCTCCCGCAGCATTGCGCCGCCGGCACCCTTGATTGCCCAGAGCCGCGCGTCGATCTCGTCCGCGCCGTCGATGGCGAGGTCTACCGACGTGCATGCCGCAAAGTCGATGACCGGAATGCCTGCCGCGCGCGCCGCTCTCGCGGTCGCCTCGCTGGTCGCGACTGCCCGGATATCAAGCCCGCCCGCAGTCCGCCGGGCCAGTGCCGCAATGGCAAAGGCCGCGGTGGAGCCGGTGCCCAGGCCGACGACCATGCCGTCGCTGACCTCCTGCACCGCCGCCTCCGCGGCCAGCCTCTTGTCATCATCCGTGCTCATGCTGCGTCATAACGCAGGCAGGCACGGATGGGCCAACGGCGTGTCAGCCGTACTTCTGCTCCGCCCACCACGGGAAAAAGTCCGGCATGTTGCTCGACACCTTGTCCGGATAGGCCGGCGTGCGCTTCTCGAGAAACGAGGTGACGCCTTCCTTCGCATCGCCCGAGCGGCCGCGCGACAGGATTGCACGGCTGTCGATCTTGTGCGCGTCCATCGGATGCTGGAAGCCAAGGCCGCGCCACAGCATCTGGCGCGTCAGCGCGACCGAGACCGGTGCCGTATTGTCCGCGATCTCGCGCGCCAGTGCGTTCGCGACGGCCAGCAGCTCGCCGCCCGGCACCACCTGCTTCACCAGCCCGCCGTTCAGCGCTTCCTGCGCGTCGAACACCCGGCCGGAATAGCACCATTCCAGCGCCTGGCTGATGCCAACGACGCGCGGCAGGAAGAAGCTGGACGCCGCCTCCGGTACGATGCCGCGGCGGGCGAAGACGAAGCCGAACCGTGCCGTGTCGCTGGCGATGCGAATGTCCATCGGCAGCTGCATGGTGGAACCGACACCGACGGCGGCGCCGTTCACCGCCGCGATCACCGGCTTCAGGCATTCGAAGATGCGCAGCGTCAGGCGACCACCACCGTCGCGCGCCTCTTCCATCTCATAGGTCAGGCCACCCTGCCCGCTGCCATGATCCGGACGATCGGAGCGCTTGTCATAGTCGAACGTCTTGGCCCCTGCCGACAGGTCGGCGCCGGCGCAAAACGCGCGGCCAGCCCCCGTCACGATCACGCAGCGCACGTCATCGTCCGCGTCAATCTTGTCGAACGCGTCGATCATCTCGGCCATCATCGTGCCGGTGAACGCGTTCAACTTGTCCGGTCGGTTCAGCGTGATCGTCGCGACACCGTCCTTCAGGTCATAGATGATCTGCTCGTACGCCAAGCTGCCTCTCCTTGTCGTGCCGCCCCTCCGGCAGCTCCGATGTGACCATAACATTATTTATGGTGGCGGAGGCAAGCGAGTCGCGCGCCTGGCAGTGCCGTAGCGGCATTTTCGAAGTTCGGGTTCGCTCCAGACGCTCTTGTCCCCCAGCGGTTTCCATTACGCGGTCAACAAGGGTTGCAGCGGCCGCGCCCTCGCGCCTACAGGTGCGCTGCACCCGCGAACGGGGTGCGGAAGCCAAGGGGAGTCTTCGTGACCGCAGACGAGATGAAGGCCGCGATCGGCAAGGAAAGCGTTTCCGAATGGGTCGAGGTAACCCAGGAGATGATCAACAAGTTCGCCGACGCGACGGGTGACCACCAGTTCATCCACATTGATCCGGAACGCGCCAAGCAGACGCCGTTCGGCACCACCATCGCCCATGGCTTCCTGACGCTGTCGCTGCTGCCGCTTCTGTCGGCGAAGAATCCGAACATGCCGCGTCTCGATGGCGTGAAGATGGGCGTGAACTATGGCGGCAACAAGGTTCGCTTTCTTGCGCCGGTCCCCTCGGGCTCGCGCGTGCGCGGCCGTTCCAAGCTTACCGAATTTGATGAAAAGCGCCCCGGCCAGTACCAGTTCACCACCGAAACCACGATCGAGATCGAAGGCAGCGAGAAACCGGCAATGATCGCCGAGTGGATCACGCAGGTCTTCACCTGATCCCTCTTACTCGCCGCCCTCCCCGGGAAGCGCCGCCCGCATCCACGGGCGGCCCGGCAACCAACCATACCCAAGGACAATAAACATGCGTTCCGCCGTCATCGTCTCCACCGCCCGCACCCCGATCGGCCGTGCCTATCGCGGCGCCTTCAACAACACGCTGTCCCCCACCCTCGCCAGCCATGCGCTCAAGGCCGCCGTGGAGCGCGCCGGGATTGACGGCGCCGAGGTCCAGGACGTGATCATGGGCTCCGCGCTTCAGCAGGGCGCACAGGCGACCAACATTGCGCGCACCTCGCTGCTCCGCGCCGGCCTCCCCGTGTCCGTCTCCGGCATGTCGCTTGATCGCCAGTGCGCCTCCGGCCTGATGGCGATCGCCACCGCCGCGAAGCAGATCATGGTCGACAACATGGACGTGGCGATCGGTGCCGGCGTCGACAGCATCAGCATCGTCCAGACGCCGCAGATGCGTGTGCAGCCCGACCCGGAGCTGGTCGCAATGCACAAGGACATCTACATGCCGATGCTGCAGACCGCCGAAGTGGTGGCCAAGCGCTACGGCATCAGCCGCGACGTGCAGGACGAATATGGCTTCCAGTCGCAGCAGCGCACCGCCGCCGCCCAGGCAGCCGGCAAGTTCGACGACGAAATCGTCGCCGTCACCGCCAGCATGGCGATCACCGACAAGGAGACAAAGGAAGTCTCCTACAAGGAAGTGACGCTGGCGAAGGACGAGGGCAATCGCCCGGACACGACTCTGGAGGGCCTGAAGTCGCTGAAGCCGGTGCTCGGCCCCGATCTGAACATCACGGCAGGCAATGCCTCGCAGCTCTCCGATGGCGCCTCGGCCAGCGTGCTGATGGACGAGAAGCTCGCGGAGAAGAAGGGCCTTACCCCGCTTGGCCGCTATGTCGGCATGGCGGTCGCTGGCACCGAGCCGGACGAGATGGGTATCGGCCCGGTCTTCGCCATCCCGAAGCTGCTCGAGCGCTTCAACCTCAAGATGGACGATATCGGCCTTTGGGAGCTGAACGAGGCGTTCGCGGTGCAGGTGCTGTATTGCCGTGACAAGCTGGGCATCCCCAACGAACTGCTGAATGTCAACGGCGGCGCGATCTCGATCGGCCATCCTTATGGCATGTCGGGCGCACGCATGACCGGCCACGCGCTGATCGAGGGCAAGCGTCGCGGCGCGAAATTTGTCGTCGTCACGATGTGCGTCGGCGGCGGCATGGGCGCAGCGGGCCTCTTCGAGGTTCTCTGACCGTCTGTTTTCCCGGCGCGGGTCTGCCGCCGGCCTGGCACATGAAGGAAAGCTCCGGTCGCGCAGGCGGCCGGGGCTTTTTTTTTCCGAGCTCCCCGTCGACGGTCGGACCTGCCTAAGTGGCCGATCATCAGGCGGTTGGCGCCATCAACGCAACCAACCACCGCCGCCCTCGTTCTCCAGCCAAATCCAAAGCAGGAGACGATGACATGGCCGATCACGACAGCCCGCAGGAAGTTGCTGAGACGTTCCTCCGCAAGCTGGAAGAAAGTCCGTTCGTGATGATCGGGCTGATGGACGGCGAACATTCAGAGCCGATGAACGTCAAACTTGACGAGACTCAGCCCAACACTCTGTTCATCTTCTCCGCTCACGACAATCGCATTGCCAAGGGCGGCAAGGCGATGGCGCAATTCGTCGGCAAGGGTCATGATTTCTTCGCCTGCCTTGCCGGTCAGGTGTCTCAGGAAACCGATCAGGCGACCTTTGATCGTCTCTGGGACAACCGCGTGGAGGCATGGTTCCCGAACGGCAAGGCGGATGCCCGGCTGAACCGCTTCGATGTCTCGTCCGCCGAACTGTGGGAGACGGATGTCGCGCTGAGCGGCCGGGTTAAGATGCTGTTCGGCGGCACCATCGACGCGTCCGAATCGTCCAGCCATGCCAAGGTGGGCTCGATCGGCTGATTATCTGGCCAGGGCTTCCGCTTGGCAGCAAGCGGAAGCCTTGCTCTCGAGAAAAGACCAGGCGTTTGCGTGATCAATTTCGTCACGCCGGACTTGTGCCAGCATCTCAGGTGCGGATCAGCGCAAGATGTTGAGTGATGGAACACCGAAGCCTGACATCAGGCGGCACTTCGCAAGAGCCTGATTGCACCCGCGCCACGGCGGTTTTGTGCAGGGTCCAAAGCTCCGCGACTTAACAGCTCGGCGTCAGCGGCAACGTACACGCCGAGACAAGCCGGAGAAATTGTTTTGGGCGTGCTGACGCGCCGCCGTCGAGAACTGGGCAAACTGATATGTCGACCTGCCTTCGGGGCGAGCTTTCTCGCCCAGGTGACGTCGCGCAACGCTCGGAAGCCGCAGAAATGCTCCGCCTATTCTCGTGTATGCGGCCTCAGCGGTCAGCCTCTCTTCGCTACTGCCTCAATCGTGCGCCGCGATCCACTCCTCGACTACGGGCGCGATCCGCTCGCGCCACTTGGATCCGTTGAAGATCCCGTAGTGGCCGACACCCTCGGCCATGTAGTAACGCTTCTTGTCCGCCGGCAGATTGCTCGCCAGCGTCAGCGCCGCCTTCGTCTGGCCCAGTCCGGAAATGTCGTCCCGCTCACCTTCTACGGCAAGAATGCCGATGTCGGTGATCGCCGCAGGATCGACCGGAACGCCGCGGTGGGTCATGGTGCCGCTCGGGAGCGCATGGGTCTGGAAGACCTTGTCGATCGTCTGCAGGTAATATTCCGCCGTCATGTCGCAGACGGATCGATATTCATCGTAGAAATCCTTGGTCGCGTCTGCGCTTTCGCCGTCGCCCCGCACCAGATGTTTGAACATCTCCCAATGGCTCATCATGTGATTGCCAAGGTTCATCGACATGAAGCCGGTGAGCTGCAGGAAGCCGGGGTACACCTGCCGTCCGGCGCCTGGGTACATGGCGGGAACCGTCGCGATCACATTCTGCTCAAACCAGGAATGCGGCCGCTCGGTCGCCAGTTGGTTGACCGCGGTCGGCGCCTCTCGCGTATCCACCGGCCCGCCCATCATCGTCAGCGTCCGTGGCCGGCATGGATGCTGCCTCGCGCTCATCAGGCAGGCAGCGGCATAGGACGGCACTGATGGCTGGCAGACCGCCAGCATGTGCGCGCCCGCGCCGATCGTCTCCAAAAATTCGATAAGATAATCAATATAGTCATCAAGATCGAAGCTACCCTCCGCCACCGGCACCAGCTTCGCATCGGCCCAATCGGTGATGTACACGTCGGCAAACGGCAGCATCCGCTCTACCGTGCCGCGCAACAGGGTCGCGAAGTGGCCCGACATTGGCGCCACGATGAGCAGCCGGGGCCCACCCTCAATCCCCTCGCGCACGAAGCGCTTCAATTGGCCGAAAGGCTTATGGAGCACCACTTCCTCACGCACCGGAATGGTTCGGCCGTCGACCTCGACATGATCGAGTCCAAAGCTCGGTTTTCCGCGCGGTGCCGCAGCATGAGCAAACACCTCAAGCGCCGACGCGATGATCTGCCCGCCACCGAAATAGGTGAACGGGTTTGCCGGATTCTGCAACATGCCTGCGCCAAAATTGGCCATTGCACTTGCCGTTGCGAGCAGTGAGCGTTGGAACTCATAGGCATCGTAGAGCATCGGGTATCCTGTAGCGCAGGAGGATGACGGCATCATATAAGTATTGTGCACCTGCACAACGAGGCGCGTTGGCGATTACTTCATGACGGTGGCGATTGAGCCACACTTCACCCGCTGCTAGGGCCGCCCGCATGGCCAGCAACGCGGCGGTAGAGCCGCCTTCAACGCGCCGGATCGGCAATCTCGCTCTCGTCTGGCGCCATGCAAAGCGATACCCAGCGCAGATCGCTGCCGCCTGGACGGCGCTTGCGATCACCTCAGCCGCAACGATCGCGATCCCCTACAGCTTCAAACGCGTGATTGATCGCGGTTTCGGGGCGAACACGGGCGAGGCGGTCGCCGGCGCGTTTCATTACATGCTGATGATCGTGGCCGTGCTCGCGATCGGCACGGCGGTGCGCTTCTACTTCGTGTCCTGGCTTGGCGAGCGGGTGGTGGCCGACATTCGCCGCAGCGTGCAGCGCCACCTCCTGAGCCTCAGCCCGCGCTTTTTCGAAGAGAACCGCCCCTCGGAGATCGCCAGCCGCATGACGGCGGACACAGCTCAGATCGAAATGGTGGTGGGCACCACCGTATCAGTGGCCCTGCGCAACGCCTTCACCGGCCTTGGTGGCCTTGTCTATCTGTTCGCCATCTCGCCGAAGCTTGCCGGCCTGTTGTGCCTCGGCATTCCGCTGATCATCCTGCCGATCATGCTGCTTGGCCGGCGGGTGCGCAATTACTCGCGCACCTCGCAGGATCGTGTCGCCGATGTCGGCGCCATGGTCACCGAGACACTGGGGGCGATGAAGATTGTTCAGGCGTTCGGGCAGGAGCGCCGCGAGGCGGAGCGGTTTGCCGGCGCGGTGGAGGCGACCATGAGCGCGGCCGAGCGTCGTATCCTGCTGCGCGCCATCATGACCGCGATCGTGATCGGCCTCGTCTTCGGTTCAATCACGCTGGTGTTGTGGGAAGGTGCGACGGACGTGGCTGCGGGGCGGCTTTCCGGCGGTTCGATCGCTGCCTTCGTGCTGACCGGCGGTATTGTTGCCGGGGCCTTTGGCGCGTTGACGGAAGTCTATGGCGAGCTGCTGCGCGGCGCCGGCGCTGCCAGCCGGTTGGCCGAACTGCTGTCGGAGAAGCCCGAGATCGCCGCACCCGCCCGCCCACGTACTCTGCCGGAGCCGGCGCGCGGTGCGGTGACGTTCGAGCATGTCGAATTCCGGTATCCGACGCGGCCCGATACCGCCGCGCTGCACGACTTCTCGCTTCAGATCGCCCCGGGAGAAACAGTGGCGCTGGTCGGGCCGTCGGGCGCGGGTAAGACGACCCTGTTCCAGCTGCTCCAGCGCTTTTACGATCCCGCCGAGGGGCGTCTTGCGATCGACGGCGTGGACCTGCGCGAGGCGGACCCGGCGGCCGTGCGCGCGCGAATCGCCATGGTGCCGCAAGAAACGGTGATCTTCGCCGCGTCGGCCCGCGACAATCTGCGTTACGGCCGATGGAAGGCCGATGACGATGCATTGTGGGCCGCCGCAGATGCAGCGAATGCCGCCAGCTTCCTTCGCGATCTGCCGGATGGCCTCGACACCTTCCTCGGCGAGGGCGGCGCGCGACTGTCAGGGGGCCAGCGTCAGCGGGTGGCGATCGCCCGCGCGCTGCTGCGTGATGCGCCGATCCTGCTGCTCGACGAGGCGACCAGCGCGCTTGATGCCGAAAGCGAGCGACTGGTGCAAGAAGCGCTCGAGCGCTTGATGGCCGATCGTACGACGCTGGTGATCGCGCATCGCCTGGCAACAGTACGCGCGGCTGACCGGATCGTGGTAATGGATGGCGGACGGATCGTCGAACAAGGCGATCACGCGGCGCTGATGGCACGCAGCGGGCTCTATGCCCGACTTGCCAGCCTTCAGTTCAGCGAAGCGGCATAGGAGACGGAAGTGATGGCGAGCGAGTTCGACGTGATCGTCTATGGCGCAACGGGCTACACCGGGCGCCTCGTGGCGGAGTATATCGCCCACGCCTATCCCACCGGCGTTCGCTGGGCGATGGCCGGCCGCTCGCTCAGCAAGCTGCAGGACGTGCGCGCCGAGATGGGGATCAGCGCCGACCTGCCGCTCATCACCGCCAACTCGAATGACCCCGCCTCACTGCGCGCCATGTGCGAGCGGACCACCGTGGTGATTTCCACCGTCGGCCCCTATCAGCTTTACGGCAGCGATCTGGTTGCCGCCTGTGCCGCCACCGGCACCGCTTATGTCGATCTATGTGGCGAGCCGGGCTGGATGCGCCGCTTGATCGATGCGCATCATGAGGAGGCAAAGCGCACCGGCGCGCGCATCGTCTTCTCCTGCGGATTCGACTCCATTCCCTTCGACCTCGGCGTACTGACACTGCAGGAGGCCGCGATCGCCCGGTTCGGCCAACCCGCGCCGCGAGTGAAGGGTCGCGTTCGCGTGATGAAGGGCGGCTTCTCCGGTGGCACCGCCGCCAGCCTCAAGGCGACGTTGGCCGCCGCGGCGAAGGATCCGTCGCTCGTCCCGCTGCTCGCCAGCCCGTTTGCGCTCACGCCAGGGCACAGCGGGCCTCATCAGCCGACCGGCATGATTCCGGAGTTCGACTCCACCATCAACTGCTGGGTCGCACCCTTTGTCATGGCGCCGATCAACACCAAGAACGTGCACCGAACCAATTTCCTGCTCGGCGGCCGCTACGGCGATGATTTCGTGTATGACGAGATGATGGTTGCCGGGCTGGGCGACATGGGCAAGGCAGCCGCGGAAGCCATCGCCAAGCTCAACCCGTTCGCCGGTGATAGCGGCCCCAAGCCAGGCGAGGGTCCCACCAAGGAAGAGCGCGAGAACGGTCATTACGACGTGCTCTTCATCGGCTTGATGCCGGACGGCACGCGCATCGATGCAGTGGTGACGGGGGATCGCGACCCCGGCTATGGCTCAACCAGCAAGATGCTCGCTGAAAGCGCGCTGTGTCTGGTGCAGGATGTTGCGGGTGATGGCGGCATCTGGACACCCGGTGCCCTGATGGGCCCCGCACTGCGCAGCCGGCTGGAGAAGAACGCCGGCCTCACCTTCACCGCCTGCTGAGTATCGGCGGTTCGATTAAGTGCGACGCGGACTCAGGTACAACTGCTCGGGGATCCTTGCCGGGCCAAGCTTATAGACTGCCGCTTTTCGCCTGTGACGCTATTTTGGCGAGGGAGGCGTTCCAAATGTCAGTGACGAGGCTCGCGACCCCGATCATCGTCCAATCGCGATCGCACCCGCCGCTGCAAAGCCGGCTACAGCGATCGCGCCCAGCACGCGTGCCAGCTCTTCCTTGCGGAAATTGATGAGCGCACGCTCGTCCAGCCAATAGCGCCCCTCACTCTCCGTCACAACGGCGCCGAACTTCACCATTCTCGCCAGCAGCCGGCGATCGCCACGCGCGGTCGGCATGTAGGTAGTCGCATTCGCAGGCTTGATGGCACCGGCCCGGCGAAGGCGCTCAACGATCCGGTTCTGCGAGCGCGTCGAATAGCGCTCCGCCGCGCGCATCACGATATTCGCCACCTTACTTCCTCCGCCCCTGATGCCTGATGTTGCCCGGCCGCCCGCGTCGCTTTAGCACCCGCGGCGCGCGTGCTTCGCGCTCGCCGCGCCGCGCCGGGCGCGCGCCCTTACCTTCCGGCAGTTCGAAGCGCAGCGCACCTGAGACCGGGTTTGAATCCGCCAGCCGGAGCTTCAAACGCTGGCCGAGCACATATTCGTCGCCACTGGTTTCGCCCACCAGACGCATGGCGGCCTCATCATAGCGGAAATACTCGCCGCCCAGGTCGCTCACCGGCATCAGGCCGTCGCCACCGACCCCCTCGACCGTGGCGAAGAAGCCGAAGTTTTGTACGCCGGTGATCCGCGCATCAACGATCTCGCCCACCCGCTCGGCGAGGAAGGCCGCGACATAGCGGTCGATCGTCTCGCGCTCGGCCTCCATCGCACGGCGTTCCAGCTTGCTGATCGTCTCGCCCAGCCGCTCGAAATCCTCATCGCCGTTCAGCCCGCCCGGACCGAGACCATAGGAACTGGTCAGCGCGCGATGGACCAGCAAGTCCGCATAGCGGCGGATGGGCGAGGTGAAATGGGCGTAGGAACCGAGCGACAGGCCGAAGTGGCCGTGATTGCCAGGGCCATAATAAGCCTGCGTCTGTGTACGCAGCACCTGCTCCATCACTTGGGGACGGAAATCCGCGTCGCCTACCCGCTCGAGAATGTTATTGAAGGTGGCGGGCTTGATCACCTGCCCCAGTGCGAAGGGAATATCGAAGGTCTCGAGATAATCCTTCAGCGCTGCCAGCTTCGCGCGTGTCGGCGGCTCGTGCACGCGGTACATCACCGGCGCCTTCTTGGCCTCCAGCGCCTTGGCCGCCGCGACATTGGCGGCGATCATATAATCTTCCACCAGCCGATGCGCGTCCAGCCGCTCGCGGGGCGCCACTGATAGCAGCCGCCCCTTTTCGTCCAGCGCGACCTGCCGCTCCGGCAGGTCGAGTCCCAGCGGCTCCCGCTTGTCGCGCGCCTGGGCCAGAGCGCTCCAGCAACCCCATAGATTATGCAGCGCCGCCATCAAATGCTCAGGCAACGCGGCAGTGTCGGCATCCCCGTCGATCGCAGCCTGCGCATCCTCATAAGCGATGTTACTCGCGATCCGCACCACCGCGCGCGTGAAGCGCCAGGATTTCAGCGCGCCATTTTTGGTGATCTGAAGGTGGCAAGCCATGGCCGCGCGATCCTCGTCCTCCTTCAAGGAGCAGACATCAGCGGACAGCACTTCAGGCAGCATCGGCACGACGCGATCCGGAAAATAGACCGAATTGCCACGGCGTCGTGCCTCACGATCAAGTGCGGAGCCTGCGCGCACGTAGAAGCTCACGTCCGCGATCGCGACCACCGCACGCCAGCCATCGGGATTGCCGGGATCATCATCCGGCGCGGCCCAGATCGCGTCATCATGGTCGCGCGCATCGGCGGGATCGATCGCCACAATCGGCAGGTGCGTCAGGTCCTCGCGTCCGTCCCCCAGCGGCTGACGCGCGACCCGCGCCGCCTCGTCCAGCGTCTCCTGATCGAACACATGCGAGATCTCGTGCCGATGTATCGCGATCAGCGAGAAGCTACGCGGGGCGAACGGATCGCCCAGTCGCTCCACCACCCGCGCCGTGATCCGCGGCGGGCGGCCCGCCCGTTCCGCCAGCACGAGATCGCCGGGCTGTGCCCCGCCAGCGTCTGAAACGGCATATTCACGCCGCTCCTTCTTTTCCACGCCTTGCAGCCACAGCCGATCGCCCTCGCCGCGCAGTACGCCGATCATCTGCTCCGCCGCTGGCGCCAGCGCCTTAATCGGATGAGCGATCCAGCCGCTGCCAGCTTCTTCCGTCCGCGCCAGCACCCGCGTGCCGACGCCGATCTCCCCGCGGCGGCGCTCCCGCACCCGTACCCGCGGCGGCGGCGTCTCGGCTTCCCACTTTTCCGGCGTGGCCCAGATGTTGCCGCCGTCATCCACGTCCACCACGCGAAGCACGGTAACCTTGGGCAGCCCGCCCATCTTGTGAAAGGCGCGGCCAGGGGCGCTGTCGATCAGGCCCTCGTCGCTCATGTCCTTCAACAAGGCCTTGAGGCCGATCTTCTCCTGCGCCGTCAACCCGAACGCGCGCGCGATCTCGCGCTTGCCGGCCGGGACATCGCTGGTCGCGATGAAGTCGAGGATCTGCTGGCGGCTCGGCAGCCCGGCCTTTGGTTTGCGCATCATCGACAGATAGGGGCTTGCAGGCGCCCCGTCACCCGCCCGCTCGCCCGCAAGCGCCTAAGCGTCGATCGCTTCCTCATCCATGCGCGCCGCATTCTCCTGAATGAAGGCGAAGCGGTGCGCCGGGTTGGTGCCCATCAGCCGGTCGACCAGGTCCTTCACGCCAGCCCGCTCCTCATATTCCTGCGGCAGGGTGATGCGGATCAGGCTGCGGCTCGCAGTGTCCATCGTCGTTTCGCGCAACTGCGCCGGGTTCATTTCGCCCAGTCCCTTGAACCGGGCAACTTCCACCTTCTTGCCCTTGAACACCGTCGCTTCGATCTCGGCGCGGTGCGCATCGTCGCGCGCATACAGCGACTTGGCGCCGACCGTCAGGCGATAGAGCGGCGGCTGCGCGAGATACAGATGCCCACGGCGAACCAGATCCGGCATCTCCTGAAAGAAGAACGTCATCAGCAGCGTCGCAATATGTGCGCCGTCGACATCCGCGTCGGTCATGATGACGACCCGCTCATACCGCAAATTGTCGGGCCTGCATTCTTTGCGGGTCCCACATCCCAGCGCCTGGATCAGATCGGCGATTTCCTGGTTCGCCAGGATCTTGGCGCTGGTCGCGCTGGCGACATTCAGGATCTTGCCGCGGATCGGCAGGATCGCCTGCGTCTTGCGATCGCGCGCCTGCTTGGCGCTCCCGCCGGCGCTATCGCCTTCCACGATGAACAGCTCGGTGCCTTCGTTGCTGTCGGTGGAACAATCGGTCAGCTTGCCTGGCAGGCGCAGCTTGCGTGAGGAGGTAGCGGTTTTGCGCTTCACCTCACGCTCTGCCTTGCGCCGCAGCCGCTCGTCCATCCGCTCCAGCACATAGCCGAGCAGCGCACGCCCACGATCCATATTCTGGCTCAGCCAGTGATCAAAATGGTCACGAACGGCCTTTTCCACGAGCCCTGCGGCCTCGGGCGACGTCAGCCTGTCCTTGGTCTGTGACTGGAACTGCGGATCGCGAATGAAGACGCTGAGCATCAATTCGCTGCCGACCATCACGTCGTCCGCGGTCAGTTCCTTGGCGCGCTTGTTGTTCACCAGATCGCCAAACGATCGCAGCCCGCGCACCAGCGCCTGTCGAAGGCCCTGCTCGTGCGTGCCGCCGTCAGGCGTCGGGATGGTGTTGCAGTACCAGCTGTAGCTGCCGTCTGACCACAGGGGCCAGGCAACCGCCCATTCGACCCGCCCCGCCTCGTCGTGGAACTCCTGCGACCCGGAGAAGAAGTCAGCCGTCGCACACTCGCGGCCACCGACCTGTTCGCGCAGGTGATCGGCAAGCCCACCGGGGAACTGAAAAACGGCTTCGGCCGGCGTATCGTCGCTGATCAGCTCCGGCGCGCATTTCCACCGGATCTCGACTCCGGCGAACAGATAGGCCTTTGATCGCGCCAGTCGGTACAGCCGCGCAGGCTTGAACAGGAGGTCCGGGCCGAAAATCTCCGTATCCGGCACAAAACTCACCAAAGTGCCTCGGCGATTGGGCGCTGCGCCTACCGTTTCCAGCCTGCCAAGCGTCTTTCCCTGGCTGAACTTCTGCCGGTAGAGCTGGCGATCACGCGCGACTTCCACCACCGTGTCGGAGGAAAGCGCATTCACGACGGAGATGCCCACGCCGTGCAGACCGCCGCTGGTTGCATAGGCCTTGCCGGTGAATTTGCCGCCGGAATGCAGGGTGGAAAGGATCACCTCCAGCGCGCTCTTGTCCGGAAACTTCGGGTGCGGATCGACCGGAATACCGCGGCCATTGTCCACGATCGTCAATCGGTTACCGGCTGATAGCGTGACTTCGATGCGGGTGGCATGGCCCGCCACCGCCTCATCCATGGCATTGTCCAGCACCTCGGCCGCGAGGTGATGCAGCGCGCGCTCGTCGGTGCCGCCGACATACATGCCCGGCCGCCGTCGCACCGGCTCCAGCCCCTCAAGCACCTCGATGGAAGATGCGTCGTAATCGGCGGAAGTCACTGGAGCGCGGAACAGATCTGGATCAGCCATACCCCCATATAGCAGCGCACCGCCGCATCGCGAGGTATTGAATGCCGCCCATGTGAGCGCAGCGCCGCCCCACACCTAGCGCTCGGAACCACTTACAAAAAAAGCCACACCAAACCCGCGGTCTGGTGTGGCCTGATCTGCAAACAGAATTTGTGAGCGTCAGCGCATCCGCGGCCCGCCGAACGGAAGTGGAGCCGCACGACGATCACGCCGCGGCAACTGCGCCTGATAGGCGTGACCGCAATGTTCCACGCAATAAGGGAAACCCGGGTTCACCTTATCGCCGCAGAAGTGGAAGTCAGGCTCGCCCGGGTGTCCGAGCGGCCATTTGCACACCTTGTCGCTCAGATCGAGGAGACTGGTCTTTCCCGCGATCTCCGGTGACGGCTTCGCCGGCACGAGACGACGCGGCGGCGCCGGCGCGATCGGTGGCTGCTGCTCACCTGGCGCCTGACGCACGAAACCGCCCGGCCCGACAGACCGAACCATGCGCTGCGACTCAGCGGGCCGCTCCGGCTCCAGCGGAGTCGTGATGGTGATCGGCTTGGGCGCCGACACTTGCGTGACCGCCGGCGGACTTGCCGGCGCAGCAACTGGCGGCGGCGGCGGCGCGGGCGGTGGCGGCGCAGGCGGAGCGCTTACCTGTTCTGCTGCGGGAGCAGGAGCAGGAGCAGCCGCCGATGCGGCTTTCGCCTCCGCGTCCTTCGGAACGACAGGTGACGGGCGCGACTGCAGGCCCAAGCGATGCGCCTTGCCGATCACCGCATTGCGGCTGACCCCGCCCAGCGCCTCCGCGATCTGGCTGGCGGTCTGCCCGCCTTCCCACATCTTGCGCAGTGTATCGATCCGTTCCTCGGTCCAGGACATGGGCCTTGTCGTTCCTTCACTTCTTACGCCGGTTGCAGCAAGCGGCGGCAGCGACTACGCGATCAAGCGATGAGCAGCCACCCCCCAATTGGCCAACAATCCGGCGGCCAGGACAATTCCTTGGTCAGGAACGCGCCAGGCGTCCCGTCAATTCGGAACGTCAATTGGGGCGGCCTGAAGACCTTATATGTGAAGGAGGTGCGTCGCTTCTTCAAGGTCCAGCTGCAAACGATCTGGGCGCCGGCGATCACCACGCTGCTCTATCTCGTTATATTTACCGTCGCCCTGGGCGCCCGCGGAGAGGTGCACCTTGGCGGAGCGATGGTTCCCTTCGCCGACTTTGTGGCTCCTGGTCTCATCGTCATGGGCATGCTGAACAATGCCTTTGCGAATGCCAGTTTTTCGCTGCTCGTCGGCAAGATCCAGGGCACGATCGTCGATTATCTGATGCCTCCGCTGTCCACGGCCGAACTGCTGGTGGCGCTTACCGGCGGAGCGGTGACGCGTGCGTTCCTGGTTGGGCTGACGGTGTGGCTCGCGATGGCGCTCTGGCCGGGCGTAAACGTCGTCCCCGCCCATCTCGTTGCCGTCATCTGGTTTGGTCTGCTTGGCTCCGTCTTCCTGGCGCTGATCGGTGTGCTCACCTCGATTTGGGCGGAGAAGTTCGACCACGCAGCCGCGGTGACGAATTTCGTCGTTGCGCCGCTGACCTTGCTGTCGGGCACCTTCTATTCGGTGGATCGACTGTCGCCAGTGTTCCAGGCGATCAGCCATGCCAATCCCTTTTTCTACATCATCTCGGGCTTCCGCTATGGCTTTCTCGGCATCGCGGACTCACCCGTCGTCCTCGGCAGCGCAGTGGTGCTCGCGCTCGACGTCGCGCTTGGCGTTCTATGCTATGTGCTGTTGCGTCGCGGGTGGCGCCTGAAGAATTAAGGCGCCATCGCCCGCGGTGCGGTCGGCTTGGTCAAAACCCGTCCGGCATCGTCACAGGGCCGACGACACGCACATATTCGCGGATCGCATACCGATCGGTCATGCCGGCGATGTAATCCGCGATATGTCGGCTGAAGGCAGGCTCCTCGTTGGGGAGGCTTGCACGCCACTCAAGCGGCAGCGTCTCGGGGTCATCATGAAAGGCCGCGAACAGGCCGGCCACGATCTGATGCGCCGCCGCCGCAGCCTCTAGCTGCTTGGGATGGTGATAAAGGTTCGCGTACATAAAGCGTTTCAGGTCGCGCTCGGCGATGCGCATCGCATCCGAGAAAGCCACCAAGGCCTGACCGGCGTTGCGAACGTCACAAACCGTGCGCACCTTCGACAAAGCGATACGGCGCCTGGTCTCCTCAAGCAGATCGTTCACCATCACGCCAATCTGGCTGCGGACGAGCTCCCTCGCCTGTCGTCGCTCGCTGACGTCGGGAAACAAGCTTCGCACACGATCCCAACCCTCGCAAACAAGCGGAACCGTGAGCAATTGATCGACGCACAGGAGCCCGGCTCGCAATCCATCGTCGATGTCGTGATTGTCGTAGGCGATATCATCGGCCAGCGCTGCAACCTGCGCTTCCAGGCTGGCGTAGGTGCCTAGCTCCAGCTCCGCTTCGCAATCAGCCTCTGCCAAGGCCCAGCCAGGATGACGTGCGGGACCGTTGTGCTTGGCCAGCCCCTCCAGCGTCTCCCAGGTCAGGTTCAAGCCGTCGAAGCGCGGATAGGCCCGCTCGATGCGCATCAACGTCCGCAGCGTATGGCCGTTATGGTCAAAGCCGCCCGCCCCGGCCATGGCAGCTTTCAGTGCATCTTCGCCGGCGTGACCGAAGGGGGGATGGCCAATATCGTGGGCCAGGCACAGCGCTTCCGTCAGATCCTCATTCAGACCGAGCGTGCGCGCGATTGTTCGCCCGATCTGCGCAACTTCAAGGCTGTGGGTCAGCCTGACACGAAAATGGTCGCCGTCCGGGGCGAGAAACACCTGTGTCTTGTGCCTGAGGCGACGGAAGGCGATCGAGTGAATGATGCGGTCGCGGTCGCGCTGGTAAGCGTCGCGCGGACCACGCTCGCCTTGCCCGCCGGACTTGCTTTGTTCTTCGTAGAGGCGACCTTTGCTATGCGCCGGGACAGAAGCCCAAGGCGCAAGCGTCGTCACTTTGCCGGCAACCTCACCATCTTCTGCCCGCTCTCACTGGTGAATGAGAACGCGGAAACCCCTTGCTTGGAGAGCGTGTTGATGAACTCGCGCGCTTCCCCATCAGTCTTGAACGGACCCGTCACCAGCCGGTTCGTAAACCGAAGAGGCGTCGTATAGGCGGCCTTGCCCTTCAACGCCGGCGCCTTCTCCTGAGCGGCGGCCCAAGCTTTGGGAAGATCTTCCTTGTTCGCACCGCCAGCGACCTGCACCCAAATCCGCGACGGATCCGCCTTGGCGGCTTTGGCAGCCTCAGCCGCTTTCTTCGCCTCGGCGGCCCTTTTCTCGTCAGCCTGCTTCTTGGCGGCAGCTGCTTTCGCATCGGCAGCCTTGCGCTTCGGATCGACCGACGATCTTTCCTGTTCGCTGCCGGACTTGCTGTCGCGAGCGGCGTTTGAGGCCAGCTTGGTGCCGCCAGCCTTGGGCTCGGGCTTGTTCTGAGCAGCAACGGTCTCGGTTGACGAAGCCCGCCGGGCGCGGGTCGCTTCTTCGGCTCGCTCCTGCTGAGCGAGCCGCTCCGCCTCGGCCGCCTTGCGCGCCGTTTCTGCCGCGGCGATGCTGCTCGCCGTGGCAACCGTTCCGCCGGGACTCGGCACGTCCGCTGCTGACGGCCGGGTCATCGGCTCTGGTTGACGAATGGGCGCCACACCCAATTCGGCGCCCGGGATAGAGATGCCGGCCATGATCCGGGCGAGGATCGTATCTTCGGTGAGCGCTGGGCCTGACGATCCGGTCCTTGCCGTCGGCGAAGAGGTCACCACCTCCGTTCGCGGAGCGACACTGGGGTTTGCCGATGATGGCACCACAGATTCGACGCTTGGAGCAGTCGCGGCGACGATCGAGGCTGCGGGCGCGGAACCCGTGGCTTGCGCGGCCGACAGCGGCACGGCGGCGGCGGGCGTCGATGATGCTACAGTCGGCGCGGGCGGGTTGGTCGATTCACGTACTGCGGCCAGTGTATCGCCAGCCGGCGTGGCCATCCTGTCCTGCGCGCGTGATTGGGCAAGACCCGCTGATGGAAGCGGGGTTCCAACCCGCGAAGATGCCGACGGCGTGCTAGCTGTGCTGACCGACGCCGCGCCGCCCGTCCGATTGGCCGTATCATCTGCCGCCCCAGGCACGGACTGCACCACCGCCCTGGGCGGAGCGAAAGCAACACCGGCATAGCGGGGTGGCTGAAACGCGGTTGGCTCATTAACGGGCTGTCGCACGGCAGTCGCCATCGGCGGCTGGCCAACAGCGGTTGCAACAGGCGGCTGTGGCACCACCGGCGCGGTGACGGCAGCGGCCGTGCGCGTGTCACTCCGGCCCGCCCGGCGCGCCCGCTGCTCGGCACGTGCTGCCTCGCGCCGCCTGCTCGCCTCGCTCCGCGCGCTTCCGCGATCTGCAGCCGGAGGTGGCGCGCTGGGCGTAGCGACGGCGGCGGTCTGAACCGGGCGGTCCGGCTCGGGTGCCAAGGGTGGCAAGGCGGGCACCATCCGCGCGTCGGCAAGCCGCTGCGGCGTGGGGCGCAGTTCGCCAAAATGAACGGCGAAGGCCCGATCTGCCGCCGGCAAGGTCGCGAGCCGGGTGAAGAAGGGAGCCAGCGCGGCGCCCATTCCCTGTGGCATCATCGTGCCGGCGATCTTCTGCGCGCCCGGCACGTCACCCGTCATCGCGAGTACGAATGCTCGGACCCGCCAGGCGCTGCGATCATTGCCGCGCACCTGATCGTCGATGATCTCGAGCGCCTCTTTTTGCTTGCCGGAAATCCCGAGAGAAAGGGCGTAGCGACGCTGCACCTCTTCCGTCCCGCCCGACCGCAACGCCACACGATAATCGCGCTGGGCGCGCTCCTGTTCGCCGATCAGATCATAGGCCAGGCCACGATCACCGGCGAAGGTACGCGGGTCGAGCCCGTATCCGACCGCCTGATCGAAGTAGCGCAGCGCCTCACCGGGGCGCTCCTGGGTCACAAGGATGCGCGCCATCCCCGCCTTAACCCTGCCATTCATGGGATCGACGTTCTCGGCGCGCTTCAACAGGGAAGCGGCAGCATTGACGTCACCAAGCTTGAGCGACAGCTCGGCAGCCTCGATCAAGGCGGCAAGATCGCGCGGATTGGCGCCGAGCCGCCGCATCGCTCCCGCAAGCGCATCAGCGTCCGGCGTCGGACGCGGCACCATCGGCGCTTGCTGGCCAGGATAGCTCTGCGCGAATGCGCCCGGCGCACCGACAAGCGCGGCCGCAAGGATCAAGGGACGGGCGATCAACATGGATGTTCGCGTTAAGACGAGGCGGGATTAACCAGCAATGATCATGGCGCGCCGACGCGCCGAGCCGCACGCGGCGGCCGACGAACGCCGGCCGCCGTCGCTCACCTCTTGCTTACTGATTGTTCTGACGGTGCAAAAAACGAGGGATGTCGAGTGCATCCTTGTTTTCTTCTTCCGCACCACGCTGTGCTCCGCGGGAGGCATTCTGCATCCGTTCGAACAGCGTGCCGCCAAGCTTCACGCGCGGCTGCGGAGGCACCTCGGCGCCGCCCTCCCCGCCCGACAGCCAGCGGCGCCGGGGTGCTTCGGCAGACTCGTCGTCGCCAAAAACCCGCGGCTCTTCCGGCTGTGCCGGCTTGGAAGCCGCGTTTGCCGATTGCGGTGCCGGCACCATCGTGTCGCTGCCGAGCAGCAGCTCGTCGCCTGGCGCTTCCTCGACTTCACGCGCGGCAGCCGTCGGCTGAACGCTCGGCGCGGCGCCGGGAGCAGGCACACCGGCGGACATTGCGCCGGCTGCCGCGCCCGTGGGCTGCGGGCTCGGCACGGGTGTCGCCGGCGCAGCGGGCGCCGGTGCGGCGGCGGCAGGTGCAGGAGCTGCAGGGGCGGCTTCGACGCGGCGAGGCGCGGAGAAGCTGAAGGCGCGAGCAGGTTCGGCGGCGGGTGCCTCCGTACGCTCCACGGCCTCTATACCCGTTGCCACCACCGACACACGAATGCGTCCTTCCAGCTCCGGATTGAACGCGGAGCCCCAGATGATGTTGGCTTCCGGATCGACCAGCTCGCGAATGTGATTTGCGGCTTCGTCCACCTCGAGCAGGCGCATGTCCTCGCCGCCGGTGATGGAGATGATCACACCCTTCGCGCCCTGCATGGACACGCCATCCAGCAACGGATTCGCGATCGCCTTCTGAGCCGCGATCAGCGCACGGTCATCGCCGTCTGCCTCACCCGTGCCCATCATGGCCTTGCCCATCTCCTGCATCACCGAACGCACGTCGGCGAAATCGAGATTGATGAGGCCCGGCATGACCATCAGGTCGGTGATGCCGCGAACACCTTGCTGCAGCACTTCGTCGGCGAGCTCGAACGCCTGCTTGAACGTGGTGTTGGCGTTGGCGATCAGGAAAAGGTTCTGGTTCGGAATAACGATCAGCGTGTCGACGAACTTCTGCAGTTCCTCGATGCCCTGCTCGGCCGAATTGCCGCGGCGCTTGCCTTCGAAAGCGAACGGCTTCGTCACCACGCCAACGGTCAGGATGCCCATGTCGCGCGCGGCCTTGGCGATGACCGGTGCGGCGCCCGTGCCGGTGCCGCCGCCCATGCCCGCCGCGATGAAGCACATGTGTGCGCCTTCGAGCAGCTTGGACACCTGATCGATGGTTTCCTCGGCCGCCGCGCGACCGATCTCCGGACGACTGCCAGCGCCCAGGCCCTGGGTGATCTTCGCACCCAGCTGAATCTTCTGGGGCGCTATCGACTGCTTCAGCGCCTGCGCATCAGTGTTGGCGACGAGAAACTCGACGCCCTGCACGTCCGCCCGCATCATGTTGGCGATTGCGTTGCCGCCAGCACCGCCGACGCCGATCACCGCAATCTTCGGGGTAAGTTCGTCAACGTCCGGCGCAATGAATTCGATGCCCATCGCCAATTTACTCCGTCATTTCGGGCACGAAACACTGGCCCGCCATCGCCATTAAACTTAGTGCAACATTGAAACGCCCGGTGCCAGCCGAAAAGCGGCTCCGCCCGATCAATAATTTGCCTTCGCCGCCTGAAACAAACGCCTGAGCGCGGTCAGACCCTTTTGTCGCACGACCATCTGCTGCTGCGGCACCAGACCGCGAAGATCCACCGGATCGGACGCGGCAAAAAAGGCAAGTCCCGCCAGTGTCGCAAAGCCGGGTCCGCCGTGCGCGTCGGGAAGCCCCGTCAGCCCGCGCGGCCGACCGACCCGAACGGATCGCCCGAGCACCTGCTGCGCATAGTCCGCGATGCCCTTCAACTCGGCACCGCCGCCCGTCAACACTACCTGACGGCCGACCGCGCCTTCGAACTTCAGCTCCTGCAGCGCCGCTTGCACTTCATTGATCAGATGCTCCAGCCGAGTGCGGATTACGCTGATCAACGCCGCCTTCGTGATCTGCATGGGATCGGCATCGTCGTCCGCCCGCCCCGGACGGATCGCGATCATCTCGTGATTGTCGCGCGGTGACGCATTCGCCGAACCGTGGAAGCACTTCATCCGTTCGGCCTGGCCCCGAGTAGTGCCGAATGCGGACGCAATGTCATCCGTGATGTCGCACGAGCCGATCGGAATGGATTTAAGACCGACAAGCATGCCGCCGGCAAAAAGGGACACGTTGGTGATGCCAGCGCCAATCTCCACGAGTGCGACGCCGAGATCGCGCTCCTCCTCGCTGAGGCAGGCCAGTCCCGTCGCAACCGGCGACGCGATGATCGACTTTACCTCCAGATGGGCAGAACGGACCGTCAGGTCGAGGTTGCGAACCGGCGAACCGTCAGCGGCGATCACATGAATGTGAACGCCCAGCCGGTCGGCATGGAGACCCAGTGGCTTCTTCACGCCCGTCAGCCCGTCGAGCGTGTAAAGCGCCGGCTGCGCATGCAGCACCATGCGCCCCTGCGGATCGATGGCCTGGCGCCCTTCCTGCAGCAAAGCATCAATATCCTGCTGCTCGATACGATGGCCGTTCAATTCGACTTCAATGAAGGCTTCATCGCTGACCAGCCCACCGGCAGAAAAGCCTGCCCAGACATTCTCGATGTTGAAGCCAGCAATCCGCTCGGCCTGAGCCACTGCCTCGCGCACGGCCAGTTCGGTGAGCGCCATGTCGGCGATATAGCCGCGCTTCACGCCCTTTGATTCGCGCTGGCCCGTTCCCAGCACGATCAGCTCGCCGCCATCGCCCCGCTGCGCGATCATCGCAGACACCTTGGACGTGCCGATATCCAGCGCGGTGATGATTCCTTCCGGTGCTGCCTTTGCCATGCCCCTGTTCCCTGTTCCTGCCCCGTGCGCCGTCTCAGACTTCGTCTATTCTCGCAAAGCGAGCACTTTGCGTCGCCGCTCCCGCCCCAGTCGCCGGGACCGCTTGTTCCATGTCCGCGCCCGGCTTGCGCGCCACCAGCTTGGCAGGATCGCGCATGTCGAAGCGCAGCCATCCCTTTCCAAGCAGCGAACGGGCGCCGTCGAGCTCCGCAAACTTGACCAAAGCTGCGGCAGCATTGTCCTGTGGCAGAGCCAATGTCTCGCCCGTGTCGAACGTGATGTCCCAGCGGCGGTTGCCCACCCAGGCGGCCGCCTTGATCCGCGGCTTCAGTGCCGGCGCAGCGGCCAGCAGCCGTTGGTACGCGGCCTCCTGCCGATCGGCGCCCGGACCGATAACCAGTGGCAGATTGGGCATGCGGCTGGGGTCGACTGGCTCCAGCGGCACGCCCTTCGCGTCAATCAGCGTCAACGCACCGCCATTCTGCCAGATCGCCGCTGGCTCACGCTCCACGATATGGATGAGCAGCCGATCCGGAAGACGACGCGACACATAGGCATCGGCGATCCAGCCATAAGCCAGAAGACGCTGGCGGATCAGTTCGAGATCCACCCGCAGCATGGCCTTGGGCTGTTCCTCCAGCGCAACGGCGTACACGGTCTCACGGTTCATCCGCTTGATGCCCGTGATATCGACCTGTTCGACACGCAGCCCGATCTGCCCGGTCGTGTCCGCAAGAGCCGTACCGATCGCCGCTGGAACGCCGAGCCAGGATGCCGTGCCGAGCACCACCGCCCCGCCGATGCCAAGGATCGACCAGGTAACCGCACGGCGAACCGCCGCCTCACTGACCGGCATTGCCGCAAGCAGGCGATCACCCAGCGACTTCTTCGGTGCCGTGCGGCGCACCGTCGGTCGCCGCTGCGGCGCGCCACGGGCTACTGAGCGGCTCATTTGTCGTCCCTCAGCGCTTCATCGACGATCGCCTGAACCAGTTCGGGATAGGTGATGCCCAGATACCGGGCTTGTTCAGGAACAAGGCTAAGCGGAGTCATGCCGGGCTGCGTATTCACCTCTAGAAGAAAGAGCCCCTCGACGCCTCGCTCATCGTCCCACCGGAAGTCGGCTCGACTGCTTCCCTTGCAGCCAAGCAGCTGATGCGCCCGCAACGCCAGCGTCTTGCACGCTTCCGCGATGTCGTCCGGGATGGGCGCTGGGAAAATGTGGTCAGTCAGGCCGTCAGTATATTTCGCGTCATAGTCGTACCAGCCCGACTTGGGACGAAGCTCCGTGACGCCCAGCGCTCGGTCACCCAGCACCGCAGTCGTCAGCTCGCGGCCACGCACATACGGCTCGGCGAGAAGCTGGTCGAACTCCTGCCAAGGCCCTGCCGCGTCCTTGTTGATCGGATTGCCGTAATTGCCTTCATCGGTAACGATCGCGACGCCGACCGACGACCCCTCGTTCACCGGCTTCAGCACATAGGGACGCGCCAGCGGATCGCCCTTGTACAGATCCTGCGTGCTGACAATCCGCCCGCCGGGCATGGGTATGCCGTGTGGCACCAACGCTTGCTTCGTCAGCACCTTGTCGATGGCGATCACCGAGGTTGCGAGCCCGCTATGAGTGTAGCGCAGGCCCATGATGTCCATCAGCCCCTGGATCGAGCCGTCCTCACCGGGGGTGCCGTGCAGGGAATTGAAGACGAGGTCTGGCTCCGCAGCGGCGAGCTTGGCCGCAATGTCGCGGTCCATGTCGATCCGAGTGACGCGGTGTCCCAAGGACTCCAGCGCATCCGCGATCCCGGCTCCGGATGAAAGCGACACGGCGCGTTCGGCCGACCAGCCGCCCATCAGAACGACGATGTGAAGCCCGCTCGCCTGCTCAGCCACGCTCACCTCCAAGGATTGCGACCGGCGCAAGGACAAGCAGGCTGCACGGGATCTCGTCAGCGCAAGCTGCAACCACGCGCCGGCAAACCGTGGCAGCTGTTGCAACGCGGATCACGAGGCAACTCCCACGCGCTGGATCTCCCACTCAAGCGTCACCCCGCTTTTCTCCTTCACGCGCGATCGCACGTCTTCGCCCAGTGCTTCGATGTCCGCGCTCGTCGCGCTGCCGAGATTGAGCAGAAAGTTCGTGTGCTTCTCGCTGACCTGCGCATCGCCGCGGCGAAGCCCGCGGCATCCTGCTTGGTCGACCAGCTCCCAGGCCTTGTGGCCGGGCGGGTTCTTGAACGTCGACCCGCCCGTCTTGGAGCGCAGCGGTTGGGACGCTTCCCGACTGGCAGCGATACGATCCATTTCCGCCTTTATGGCATCGGGCTCGCCCGGCCGACCGCGGAACGTGGCGCTTACGACGATCGCGTCTGCCGGCAGCTCGGAGTGTCGGTACGTGTAGCCGAGCGCGTCTGCCGAAAGCTTCCGCATTTCGCCGTCGCGAAAGACAACGGTGCATTCGACCAGCACGTCGGCCGTCTCGCTGCCATAGGCACCGCCATTCATTCGGACGAACCCGCCCACGGTGCCGGGGATGGAGCGCAGAAATTCAACGCCGGCAATACCCGCGTCACGCGCAGCGGACGATACAAGGATGCCGCTCGCGCCGCCTCCGCAGCGGAGCGTCGTCGCATCAAGCCGTTCAACGGTGGCGAATGGTTTGCCGAGCCGCACCACGACGCCTGGCACGCCGCCATCCCGCACGATCAGGTTCGAACCGAGGCCAAGCGCCATCACGGGGATGGACGGATCGAGACGCTCCAGAAATCCAGAAAGATCATCCGCATCGGCCGGCTCAAACAGCCATTGCGCCACGCCACCCGACTTGAACCAAACCAACGGCGCGAGCGGCGCCGCCGTCGTCAGGCGACCGCGAGTGGAAGGAACGGCCACTGCGTTCATCGGCGCGCCTCGATGGAAGGCGCCAGGCCCGCAGCCCATTTCGTGATGTCGCCCGCTCCCAGGCAGACGATCTGGTCCTGCGCCCGAACGTCCCTGGCCAGCGCTGCAGCGAGCTCGTCCGCACTTCCCACCGATGCCACCGAACGATGCCCGCGGCGCTTCAGCCCCTCAACCAACGCGTCGGCGTCGACCCCTGGCACCGGAGCCTCGCCCGCCGCGTAAACGGGAGTTACAAACACCTGATCCGCGTCGTTGAAGGCGCCCTGGAAATCATCCATCAGATTGCCCAGGCGCGAATAGCGATGCGGCTGGACGACGGCGATAACGCGTCCTTGCGCCGACTCCCGCGCCGCGGCCAGCACGGCGCGGATCTCGACCGGATGGTGGCCATAATCGTCGATAATCACGGCACCCGCAACTTCCCCGACCTTGGTGAAGCGCCGCTTAACCCCGCCAAACTTCTGAAAGCCCTGCTGGATCGTCGCGTCATCGATGCCGAGTTCCAACGCCACGCCGATCGCGGCCAGGGCGTTCTGCACATTGTGCCGCCCGGGCATCGGCAGATCGATATTCTCGATCGAGCGAACCGTTCCGTCCCGATGACGGATAAGCGCCTCGAAACGGTTGCCGCCCGGATAGGGCGCAACGTTGACGCCGCGCACGTCAGCACTGGCGGCAAAGCCGTAGGTGACGATCCGACGGTCGCGAACGCGCGGGATCAGCGCCTGCACCTCCGGATGATCGAGGCACAGCAATGCCGCACCATAGAAGGGTACGTTCTCAACGAACTCGACATAGGCATCCTTCGCCTTTTCGAAGCTGCCGTAATGGTCGAGGTGCTCAGGATCGATGTTGGTGACGACGGCGATCGTCCCATCAAGGCGAAGGAAGCTGCCATCGCTTTCGTCCGCCTCCACGACCATCCAGTCGCTGTCACCAAGGCGGGCGTTCGAGCCGTAGCTATTGATGATGCCGCCATTGATCACCGTGGGATCCACGCCGCCGGCGTCGAGCAGCGCCGCCACCATCGACGTGGTCGTGGTCTTCCCATGGGTACCCGCGACAGCAACGGTGGATTTGAGGCGCATCAGCTCGGCCAGCATCTCGGCACGCCGCACCACCGGGATCCGCTGGTTGAGGGCCGCTTCCACCTCGGGATTGCCGCGCTTCACCGCGGTGGAGATCACCACCACGGCCACGCCGTCTACGTTCGAGGCGTCATGCCCGATCGTCACCTTGATGCCGCGTGCGCGCAGGCCCTCAACGACATAGCCCTCCGCCACGTCCGAGCCCTGCACGCTATAGCCAAGATTGTGCATCACCTCGGCGATGCCGGACATGCCGATGCCGCCAATGCCGACGAAGTGGATCGTGCCGATATCCGTCGCGACGCCCCTCACGCAAAGGCCTCCTTCGGCTTGGACACGCCCACCGGCAGCTTCGCAACGGGCGCATCGAGACTTTCGACCAGATCGGCCAGGTCGCGTGCCGCTTCGGGCTTTCCGCAGGCGCGAGCGCGGCCGGCCGCATTCTCGAGCGCCGCGGGATCAAGCCCCAGCTTCTGCATCTGCTTGGCAAGCTCGCTGGGCGTAAAGGCGGTCTGAGGGATCGTGCGCGCACCACCCGCGGCCGTAATCTCGCGCGCATTGGCCGTTTGGTGGTCGTCCGTGGCCCCGGGCAGCGGCACCAGGATCGCCGGTCGGCCGGCTGCCGTCAGCTCGGATATGGTCGACGCGCCCGCCCTTGCGATCACAAGGTGCGCCCATCCGAGTTGCTCAGGCAGATCGGGCAAGTAGGTCGCGAGATCGGCAGCAATCTCGAGCTCCGCATATTTCGCCCGCGCCGCATCGATGTCCTCGATGCGTGCCTGATGCGTCACCTGCAGCCTCCGCCGAAACGCGATCGGCAGCATAGCGAGACCCTCCGGTACTACCTTCGACAGGATGTTGGCGCCCTGCGAACCGCCGGTAACCAGAACGCGGAAGATGCCGTCTTCCTCCAGCAGCGGATAAGGTCGGGCTCGCAGCGCCAGCACGGCGTCCCGAACGGGATTGCCGACATGGTGGGCCTTTCCGACGTGCTTCTGCTTCAGCCGCTCGGTCTGGGCATAGGAAGTGGCGATTGCGTCCACGCGCCCCGCCACCAACCGGTTGACCCGCCCGAGAACGGCATTCTGCTCGTGCACGGCCGTCGGGATCTTTTCCGCGAAAGCGGCCGCCAGCGCGGGGAATGCCGGATAGCCGCCAAAGCCGATCACGGCCGCCGGCTTGAACGTACGATACAGTTCACGCGCCATCGCACGGCCGCGCCACATCTCACGCGCGGCCCGCGTCCAGCCGAGCGGACCGCCTGCCAGCCGACCGGCCGGAAGGACATGGGTCTGCACGCCATCGAACAGTCCGGGAAAACGGACGCCGCGCTCGTCACTGACCAACGCAACCCGATGACCCCGGCGCATCAACTCTTCCGCCAGGGCGGCCGCCGGAACCATGTGCCCACCGGTCCCGCCCGCGGCGAGCACAAAATGCCGAGCGCGGCTCATGCGGCGCTCCCCCAGCGGGCAACATAGGGGCTGCGCAACAGGAACGGATTGCGGCGCGTGAAGGTAAGCAAAAGGCCCATGCCGATCGACAACGCGATCATCGACGAACCACCATAACTGATGAACGGCAAAGTCATCCCCTTGGACGGCGCCAGACCCGTGTTCACGGCCATCGAAATCAGCGCCTGCAACCCGAACTGCGTTGCCAACCCCGAAGCCGCCAGCAACTTGAAGCTATCCTGCTCGTCCAGCATCTTCACGTAAACACGCGCGACAATGGCAAGAAACAGCACGGCGATCACCATACAGGCGATCAGGCCGAACTCCTCGCCGATGACGGAGAAAATGTAATCGGTATGCGCCTCCGGCAAACCGAACTTCGATGTCCCGGCGCCGGGCCCGGTTCCCGTCCAGCCCCCAGAGGTGAGCGTGCGGTGCGCCGCATCCGTCTGGAAATGCGCGCCTTCCGCTTCGTTCGGATCGCGAAAGAGGAAGCTGTCGATGCGGGTACGTGCGGTGCCATAGAACATATAGGCGGCGCCCACTCCGATCGGCGCCATGGCGAAGAAGGCTGCCAGCGTCTTGGTCGGCGTACCAGCGATCACCAGCAGGGCCATCCAGACAAGACCGAACACCATGGTCTGCCCGAAATCGGGTTGAAGCATCAGCAACGCCCCAACTGTGGCCGTCATGCCGAAGGTGATCGCCGTGAGCGGCAGCCCTTCTTCCTTGGTGCGCAATGACAGCAGCCACGCAACGGTAACGATGAAGCACGGTTTCAGGAACTCGGACGGCTGAAACTGCGACACGCCGATGCCCAGCCAGCGCTTGGCCCCGTTCACCTCCACGCCGATGCCCGGGATCAGCACCAGCAGGAGCATGAAACCGAACAGGCCCGCCCCGATGACGGCGGCGCGACGCGCGAGGTTCACCGGCACCATCGAGATGCCGATCAGCACGGGCAGCGACACGGCAACCCACATCACCTGCCGCCAGAAATAATAGAGTGGCGGAAGCTTCAGTTGCTCACCCGAATAACGCATTGCCGTTGCCGGCGATGCTGCCGCCACGGATAGAAGGCCCACTGCGATCAGTGCGAATGTCAGCAGCAGCAGCACACGATCCGTGTCCCAGAACCAAGTGCCGAGTGGCGAGCGATCGCCACGACCGCCCCGGTCCTTGAGGCGCCCGCGCAGACCCTGAGTGGTCGCGTGATCCGTCAAGACAGTTCCCCCACTGCTTCGCGAAACGCCTGCCCGCGATGCTCATAATCGCGGAACTGATCGAACGAAGCCGCCGCCGGGGACAGCAGGACGACATCGCCGGGCCGTGCCTGCCGAGCCGCGCTCTCCACCGCCGCCGCCAGCGTGCCCGATTCCTCTACCGCCACCTGTTCCGCCAGCACTCGAGCGAACACTGGCCCGGCAGCGCCAATGGTGTAGGCGCGCGCGACATGGGCAAGGTGCGGCAGGCAGGCATCCAGATCATCGCCCTTCGCCTTGCCCCCGACGATCCAGTGCACACGATCAAACGCCGCAAGCGCAGGCGCGGCGCTTTCCGGGTTCGTCGCCTTGCTGTCGTTGATGAACGCCACCCCATTCACCTCTGCCACCTTTTCCATTCGGTGTGGCAGGCCGGTGAAGCTTTCCAGCGCGCGATCGATCGCCTGCTCGTCCACGCCAAGCGCACGAACGGCGGCAATGGCGGCGAGCGCGTTCTGGGCGTTGTGCGGCCCCTGCAGCGAGGGCCAGCGGGACTGATCCATGCAGACGCCGGGCGCGATCTTGGTGAGGTGTTCTCCGCGCGTAGACAAGGAGCGGGCGATCTGCGCGGAGGATGCATCCCCGATCCCGATCACCGCATCGTGCGTTGCCGACTGCATGGCAAACAGCCTGGCCTTTGACGCAGCATAGGCTTCGAAGCCGTCGTAGCGATCGAGATGATCGGGGGTGATGTTGAGCAGCACGGCGACGTCGCAATCCAGCCCGTACGTAAGATCGATCTGGTAGCTCGAAAGCTCCAGCACATAGACGCCGATGCCCTTGTCGTTCGGGAGCAGGGGCTCCTGACCAAGGATGGGAAGGCCGATGTTTCCGCCCATGCGCACGGGGCGGCCCGACGCTTCCACGATGTGCGCGATCAGCGCCGTCGTCGTCGACTTTCCGTTGGTGCCGGTAATACCGACCACCTTGTGCGGCGGGAGATGCGCCCGGGCCTCGGCGAACAGCTCGATGTCGCCGATGATCGGCACGCCCGCCGCGCGCGCCTGCGCGGCGATCGGATGGGTGTTCAACGGAACGCCCGGCGAGACGACCAGGCCTGCAGCGCCGCCGAGATCCAGCGTGGTGATGTCGTGTATGATGACCCCGTCGATCTCCTCCGCCCGCTCCCGCGCGGCGGGATCGCTATCCCAGGCGACCACATGCGCACCGGCCGCGGCAAGCGCGCGCGTCGTTGCCAGGCCGGAGCGTGCCAGCCCCAGCACGGCATAGCGTTTGCCGGCCCAGGCGGGAGAGATGATCACCGCAGCTTCAACGTCGACAGGCCGGCGAGCGCCAGCACCAGGCTGATGATCCAGAAACGGATCACCACCGTCGGCTCGCTCCAGCCAAGCTGCTCGAAATGGTGGTGGATCGGCGCCATGCGGAACACGCGCTTGCCGGTGCGCTTGTACCAGAACACCTGGATGATGACGCTCATGGCCTCCACCACGAACAGGCCACCGATGATGCCAAGAACGATTTCATGGTGCGCCACAACCGCGATGGTGCCCAGCGCTCCGCCCAGTGCGAGGCTGCCCGTATCACCCATGAAGACGGCGGCCGGCGGAGCATTATACCACAGGAACGCGAGGCCCGCGCCGATCATGGCGCCGCAGAAGATCGCCAGGTCCCCGGCCCTGCCCACATGCGGAATACCGAGATAATCGGCGAATTTCACGTTGCCGGCCAGGTACACGATCAGCATAAACGCCACCGATGCGATGATCACCGGCATCGTCGCCAGGCCATCCAAGCCATCGGTCAGGTTTACAGCATTGCCAAAGGCGACGATCGTGAAGGCGGCAAAGACCGGAAAGAACCAGCCGAGCTCCAGATAGACCTGGTTCGTGAACGGCAGATAGAGCCCCGTCCCGTTCTCATAGCTGATGATCCAAGCGGCAATGCCAGCGATGGCAAATTCCAGGAGGAGACGAACCCGCCCCGGCACGCCCGCCGTGCTGGCCTTGCGCACCTTGTCGTAATCATCGAGGAACCCGATCGCGCCGAAACCCAGGGTGACGAAAAGGCACGCCCAGACGAACGGATTGCGCAAATCCATCCAAATCAGGACCGACAGCGCCAGACTGGTGAGGATCATCAGCCCGCCCATCGTTGGCGTTCCACGCTTTGCCAGATGCGTCTGCGGGCCATCCGCGCGGATCGGCTGCCCCTTGCCCTGGCGGACCCGCAACCACCCGATGAACTTGGGGCCGATGATCAGGCCGATGAACAACGCCGTCGCGATCGCCCCGCCGGTGCGAAACGACAGATACCGGATAAGATTGAATATACCCGGGAAACCGAGCTGCTCGGCGATCCAGTACAACACTATGCCATGCCCCCGGCGAGCGCCGCGATCACGCGCGACAGCCCGACCCCGTTTGATCCCTTGACGAGTACCGCATCACCCGGCGCGAGCATTCCGGGAAGAACCTCCAGCGCCGCTGCGGCGGTGGGCACATGGACGAATTCCAGCCGCCCCTCAAGCGCTTGTGCAAGCGGCGTCATCGCTTCGCCGACAAGCAGCGCCACTTCGACGTGCGCCGCCTCAAGCGGCTCCTTCAATGCTGCGTGATAGTCCGGGGATGAAGCGCCCAGCTCCCGCATTTCGCCCAGCACAGCGACATGCCGGCCGGGTTCGGCGGCCAAGACCGAGAGTGTCGCCGCCATGGATGCCGGATTGGCGTTATAACTTTCATCGATCACCAGCGCCTGGCCCTGCTTGACCGGCGCGACGAAGCGCGCCCCGCGGCCGGGCAGGCCGCCCAGATCGGCAAGGGCGAGCCCCGCAAGCCCGAGGTCGCCGCCGACTGCATCCACGGCCGCGAGAACCGCCAGGGCGTTCGAAACCCAATGCGCGCCGGGCTGGCCGACGGTGAAGCTCAGCTCCCGCTCGCCCACCTTTGCGGAGACGAAGGTGCCTCCGGTGCGGACGGGCATGGTCTCGATCGGGCGAACGTCCGCCTCACGTGCCGTACCGAACGTCATGATTCGTGCGGCATATGGTTTTGCTGCGGCAATCAGGCGATCGCGATGAGGGCTGTCATAGGGCACGATCGCAATGCCGCCGGGCTCCAGCCCGCGAAAGATCTCCCCCTTTGCGTCGGCAATCGCGCTTTCATCGGGGAAGAATTCGGTGTGCGCCGGTGCGATCGCGGTGACGATCGCGACATGCGGACGCACCAGGGTGGTCAGGTGCGCAAGCTCGCCCGGGTGGTTCATCCCCATCTCGAGCACGCCATACCGGGTCGAAGCCGGCATCCGCGCAAGGCTGAGCGGGACGCCGGTGTGGTTGTTGTAGCTTTTGACGGAACGGTGCGTGGAACCGGGCGCGCTTCGATCCAGCGCCGCGAACAACGCCTCCTTGGTTGAGGTCTTGCCAACCGATCCGGTCACACCGATGATCTTTGCGTCCGTGCGCGCACGGGCCGCACGACCGAGATCCTCGAGCGCGACAAAGGTGTCCGCCACCTGCACGTGCGGCCCGGCAGCCTGGTCCGAGACAAGGGCTCCGGCGGCGCCCTGCGCATAGGCCTGCTCAAGGAAGCAGTGACCGTCCGTGGCCTCGCCGCGCAGGGCAATGAACAGGTCGCCCGGGCCGACTTCGCGGGAGTCGAATGCAACGCCCTTTACGTCAAAGTCGGCCGAGACATGACCGTGAGTGGCGGCGGCGATCGCGTCGGAGGTCCAGAGATATGGCATGGGGGTCTATAGCACCGGCAACGAGGCGATCGCACGCGGATCGCGGTGGAACTTGCGCATAATCTGCCAAGCGGCAGCGAACGTCACCCGCAACCGGCAGTAGCCGGGTGCCGCCCCGAGATGGAGCGCAGGATGGCGTCGCGCGCGCTGCTTCAACGCAGCCCGCTCACAGTCTCGCCCGTCACCAGTTCATATCGCAGGCCGAGGGTACGCCGCTCGCGGGGCGGCTTTGCACCTTCGCTGACGATAGGCTTCGACGGCACAACGAACTTACGCTTCACCTGCCACCTCCCTGGCTACATTGACGTCATCGAACGGGAGCACCAGATCGCCGACGATCTGCCCCTGTTCGTGCCCCTTCCCGGCGATCAGCACGATATCGTCTGCGTTCGCCTCCCGAACCGCGCGCCGGAGCGCCTCGCGCCGATCCCCGCATTCAATGGCGCCCGGCGCGCCCTTCAGGATCTCGGCGCGGATCGCCGCCGGCTGCTCGCTGCGGGGGTTATCGTCAGTCACGATTGCGAGATCCGCATGTGCGGCCGCGATCTGCCCCATCGGCTCCCGCTTTCCCTGGTCACGGTCCCCGCCGGCACCAAACACTAGGATGAGACGGCCGGCCACATGGGGCCGCAGCGCGGCGATGGCCGCCTCCAGCGCATCGGGCGTGTGCGCGTAATCGACATAGACCGGCGCGCCGCTCGGCGCGATTACCGCGCGCTCCAGCCGCCCGCGCACCGGCTGCAACCGTGCAAGCCCGGCGATCGTCTGGGCAGTGTCGCCGCCCGTGGCGATCACTAGGCCCGCCGCAATCATCGCATTGGCGGCCTGATAGGCACCGATCAGCGGCAGGGTGACGCGATGTTCCACTCCCCCGGCCAGGATCACCAGGCCTTGCCCCAGCAACGTCGGGTCGCGTGAAATCAACCGTAGGTCGTCCCCGTGCTCGCCAACCGTCAGCAGGCCGTTGCGACGGGCGCGCGCCAGATCGACGACGCGTTCCGAATGCGGATCGTCCACCCACACGACCACCGTGCCGTCGGGCGCGAGGACTTCGGAGAAGAGGCGCAGCTTGGCGGTGAAATATGCCGCCATGTCACCGTGATAGTCGAGATGATCACGACTGAGATTGGTGAACGCCGCAGCCGAGACGTGGAGCCCTTCCGTGCGGTACTGGGTCAGTCCGTGGCTGGATGCCTCGAACGCGAGATGGGTGACGCCCTCACGCGCGAGTCCGGCGACATTGGACAGGAAGGTGACCACGTCCGGCGTCGTCAGCCCGGTACCTACCCGTTCATCGGACGTGGTGACGCCCAAGGTGCCGATCGACGCTGCTGAATGGCCCGCCATTCGCCAGAGCTGGCGGGCGAGCTCAACGGTGGAGGTCTTGCCGTTCGTGCCGGTCACCGCCACGCACGTGGCGGGAAACGGCGCAAAGAAGCGCGCCGCCAGATCAGCAAAGCAGGCGCGCGGATTGTCTGCCGCGATGTGCGCGGCGCCCTTCACCTCGGCCTCGTGCCGGGCCACCACGGCAATTGCACCGGCGGCGATCGCCGCGGGGATGAAGTCTTCGCCGTTGACCCGTGCGCCCTCGAACGCACCGAACACATTACCCGGCGCGACCTTGCGATGATCGATCGCAAAGCCGGTCACCGTTGCCACTTCGCCGTTCCCGGTGAGCTCGCCGAGCTTCATTCGGCATCCACCTTCTTGTTGCCGGGCGCGTGCCAGAGCAGGCTTTGCAGCTCGCGAACATCGATGTCCCGCTGCGCGTCCGGAATGACCCCCAGCATCGCGCCGGTACGGCTGATGACGCGGCTGACGACTGGCGCGGCGGTATAGGCAGCCGTGGTCTGGAAAAGGTTTGCCTCCACGCGCTTCGGGCTGTCCATCATGGTGAGCACGACATAGCGCGGTGCATCCATCGGGAAGGCCGCGGCAAAGGTCGAGACGTTGCGGTTGTGCGCATAGCCGCCCTTTTCGGCCGCTTCGGCGGTGCCCGTCTTGCCGCCGACGCGATAGCCGGGTGCCTCTGCCTTTCGCCCGGTCCCGTCCGTCACAATCAGACGGAGCAGCTGCCGCATGCGGGCACTGGTCGTCTCGCTGATCACCCGGCGGCCCTTCGGGGCCGCGCCAGGTGCGACTTTCAGCAGAGTCGTCGGCCGCCAGACGCCGCCATTGACCAACGTCGCATAGGCATTGGCAAGGTGAAGCGGCGTCACGGCGATGCCATGCCCATAAGCCGTCGTCATCACCGTGGTGCGGGCCCAGAAGTGCGGCCACAGCGGGCGCCCTTTCTCGACCAGCTCGATATCGGGCTTGGTATCGAAGCCGAGCTTGCGGAACATGATCTGCATCCGCTCGGCGCCGATCTCATCCGCAATGCGCGCGGTGGCTATGTTGGACGAGTGGATCAGCGTTTCGGGGATGTTGAGCCAGCGGTTCTGCGCATGGTCGTCCTTGATCCGGAAACGACCCACCTGCAGCGGGGCGGTGGCATCGAAACGCCGAGACATGTCCGTGACCACGCCATTGTCGATGGCGGTCGCCATGGCGATCGGCTTGAAGGCAGAGCCCAGCTCGTACACGCTTTGGGTGACGGTATTCCGAAGCTGCTCGATCCCGGCCATGCCGACCCGGTTGGGATTGAACAGGGGCAGCGACACCATCGCGATCACTTCGCCGGTATCGACGTCGAGCACCACGCCGGCGGCGGCGCGCGCCTGCATGCTCGCCATCGATTGGCCAAGCTCGCTTTCCATCGCCGCCTGAACGCGGCTGTCGATCGACAGGATCACTGGCTTACCGGACATGGCCGGGTTCAGGAGGCGCTCGTCCAGCGCCCGCTCCATGCCCAGCCGGCCATGAACGGTCGGATCCTTCCGTGTCGTGCCGATGTAGCCGAGCACATGCGCCGCCAGGGTGGATTGCGGGTACAGGCGCTGCGTTTCGCGATCGAACACGATGCCTGGCTCACCGATGGCATTCACCGCCTGAACCAGCGCCGGAGACGCCCGGCGGTTCAGGTAGGTGAAGTTCACGTCCTTGGTGATCAGGCGATAGAAATGATGCTGGTCGCCGATATCCGGCATCAGGTCGGCCAGCTTCTTCGCAATATCGCTGCGGTCGCCCAGCAAGCGACGCGGATGGACACCGATCGTCCACGCGTCGATCGTTCGTGCGAGTTGCTGCCCATTGCGATCAACGATGTCGCCGCGCGGCGCCGTGCTGATGGCGGCGGTCCGCTGCGGTCCGCCATCGAAGGCCAGCATCGCCAGGCGCGCGATCACCAGCAGGATCGCCGCCCCGAACAGCAGCAATAGCACCATGAGGCGCATGTGCTGGGTCGCAAGCAGCGCCTGGCGCTGTTCGCTTACGCGCGCTGGGCGCGCTGCCCGGGCGACCATTGTGGTCAACGCAAGCGGCCCCGCTCGCTGCGAGCGCCGCTCATCAGATCACCAAGCGTCGCGTCGCTGAGCAGCGACTTGTCCAGCATCGCGACCGCGTGCGCCTTGCGGATGGAAGCGGTCGGCGCACCCGCTGCGGTCACTGACGCCTTGATGATCGCGGGACGAGCCGGCTCCGTCACCGCAGCCATCACCTTGACCGCCGAAGGGCGCGGAGCGGCGGGCCTGGCGGCGACCTGAACCAGAGTAGCCGTCGATGCGGCGGGCATCTCCTCAACTACGGCGGGCGCGATCTCAGCAGGGCGAGCAGGAACGATCAGCTGAGCGGTCTGAACGTCACCCTCGCCTCCTCCGGGCAGCAACGATCCCGGGCGGAAGCTGATGGCGGCAAGCTGCGCTTCGTCGCGCACGAACTGCGAGGCGGTCGGCGCGACCAGCGCCAGCGTATCGCCGTTCCAGCGCTCGAGCTGGGCGAGATTTGACCGCACGTCGAACTCCGTCTCGAGCGCGCGGATATCGCGCTCCGCCGAGCTGATCTTGGCGTCGATCTGCGCCAGCCGCTTTCGCTCAGCGGCCACCTGCAGGCTGACGAGATAGAAGCTCAGCGACACGATCACCACGCCGCCGAACCACCCAAGTCCTTTCAGTCGATACGCCGCCGTCATTTACTCGTCTCCACTCGCAGCCCGCCCCGCCACATCTATTTCGTTTTCGCCCCATGCCGGCGCAGCCGTCCGGCGCGCCGCCCGCAGGGTCGCGGATCGGGCACGCGGATTGCGCGCCACCTCCGCCGCCGTCGGACGCACCGCCCGCCCGAGAACCTCAAATGTCGGCTGGCGCGTATCCACGGCCGCCGGCCGATGACGCGATCCCGCCGGCGTTCCGCCGCTCCGCTCGCGAAGGAAACGCTTGATCATGCGGTCCTCCAGCGAGTGAAAGCTGACGACCGCCAGCCGCCCGCCCGGCGCGAGCGCCCGCTCCGCTGCGGCCAGCCCGGCCGCCAGCTCATCAAGCTCGCGGTTCACATGAATGCGCACCGCCTGAAAAGCGCGGGTCGCCGGATCCTTCTTGTCATGCGGCCGATGGCCCAGAGCCTTGCGTACCACGCGGGCGAAATCGCCAGTCGTCGTTAGCGGCCGTGCCGCCACGATCGCGCGCGCCACCCGCCGCGACTTCGGCTCCTCGCCATAGCGCCACAGCACGTCCGCGATGTCCGCCTCATCGGCATTGTTGAGGAAGTCGGCGGCGCTTTCCCCTTCCTGGCTCATCCGCATGTCCAGCGGACCGTCCTGCTGGAACGAGAAGCCGCGCGCCGCCTGGTCGAGGTGCATGGACGACACGCCGATATCCATCGTGATACCGTCCACCGGCGCTGCGCCACGCGCGGCCAGCTCCCGATCCAGCCGGGAGAACTCCGATGCCACGAGGATCAGGCCAGCCTCGGACGTTTCCAGCTCGCGCCCTGCCGAGATCGCGTCAGGATCGCGATCAAAGGCGAACACGCGCGCGCCGAGCCCCAGCAATGCGCGGGTATATCCCCCGGCACCAAAGGTGGCATCGACCATGGTTTCGCCAGGCGCAGGGGCGAGCGCCGTCAGCACTTCCTCCAGCAGGACCGGGATGTGAGGCGCGCCGCTCACAGCGCGATGCCCTTGTCGCGGCACATGATGGTCGCGTGACGCTTCACCATCTCGTCGACGCCATCGTGCGCGATCAGCGCACGGGGATCCCAGATCATGAAGCTTTCATAATCGCCCAGGAAGAACGCGATGTCGCTGATGGTCGCCAGTTCGCGCTCGGCCGCGGGCAGGATGAAGCGGCCGCTGCCATCGAACGGCACAGGCTCGACCGACGCGCCGCGCATGCGGGGCGCGTAATAAGCAGCGGAGCCGGTGTGCGTGCCGGCCTCGTTCTGGCGCTGGATCAGCTGGTTCTTGGCGAATTCGATATAGCCGCGATCATGCGCGATCAGGCAGGGGAAATCGGGGTGGACCCCAACCAACACGGTGCCGCCATCCTTGCCGTCAGGCCGGGGCGCATTCTGGGCGAGGGCCGCCCGTAGGGTGCTGGGAATGGCGACACGGCCCTTGTCATCGACAAGGCCGACCCCCTTCCCAAGATAATCCACCCGTTCCGACACGCCCACCTCGCACAAGGCGCGCAAGAGACCCTGTCCCGAAAAGCGGCCTTCACCGCCCTCCGGCTGTCGCAACTTGCAGACAACAGTGGTCCTGCCCCTCTGTCGCTAAACAAGTACCAGCGACCGTCGGGGATGGGAAGGGAAATTCGGGGAAAATCGGGGAAACGAACTCAGCCTGGCGAGAATCTTCCACTCTCGGCCAGACAGTTTGCCCAGCGTTCATGATCAGTTCCGCCGGCAGCGAACGAAAACTCGGCCAAACAGCGCCGGAACGGGGCGCCCGCCCATGATTTCCCCGAGCATCCCTGAATCATTGCGGCATCTCGGCGGGAGCAGGAGTCGGCTCAGCGGTGCTCGGGGCCACGCCGAGCTGTGCAAGTGGCTCGTTGTCGGCGTCGTCGATCGGCGAGGTCGTGTTGACGGCCGTCATGTTGGCGACCTCGGCCGCGCTGGTCGCGGCCGAGGCAGGCTGCTGACGGTTCGCGGCGCTGAACAGCGCGCTGGCCAAGCCGATCAGAAGGATCACAGCGGCGAGGCCGACCATGCCGACCCGAACGCGCTGCATCGCCTGGCTGGAGGTTGCGCCTTGCTTCATCACGTGCCGCGACTCTAACGCGGGGTCACGCACTTGTCGAATTTTGCTTGTCAAGACCGTGCCGACGCCAATCCCTTCGACTCGCGCCAGGTGGGGTTGTAGAGCGTGGACAGGTACCGAAAGCCGGTGTCGCACAGGATCGTGGCCACTCTCTTGCCGGGCCCCAATGCCTTGGCGAGGCGGACCGCGCCGGCGACGTTGATCCCGGATGACAGCCCAAGGCAGAGCCCCTCCTCCGACAGCAGTCGGTCGACCCACTCCAGGCCCTCGGCATCCGAAATCCGGAATTGTGTGTCGATCGGCGCACCCTCGAGGTTCGCGGTGATGCGCCCCTGACCGATGCCCTCGGCAACGGACGAGCCCTCGCTCTTCAACTCGCCATGGGCATAATATTCGTAAAGCGCCGCGCCATGCGGATCGCTGAGCGCGATCGTGATGCCTTCATCCTTTTCCTTGAGGCCGAGCCCAACCCCGGCAATGGTGCCACCAGTACCCGCGGCACAGGTGAAGCCGTCGATCCGTCCGTCCATCTGCGCCCAGATCTCCTCTGCCGTACCGACGATATGAGCGCGGCGATTGGCGATATTGTCGAACTGGTTAGCCCAGACGGCGCCGGGCGTTTCCTCCGCGATGCGGCGGGACTGGTGCACGAAATGACAGGGGCTGGAATAAGGCGCCGCCGGCACCGTTACGAGCTCGGCGCCGAGCGCCCGCAGTGTCTCCATCTTTTCCTTGGATTGCGTGTCCGGCATCACGATAATGGTGCGATAACCCTTGGCGTTCGCCACCAGCGCCAGGCCAATGCCGGTATTGCCGGCCGTCCCTTCCACAATAGTACCGCCGGGCTGAAGAGCGCCACGCGCCTCCGCATCCTCGACGATGAATAGCGCCGCGCGGTCCTTCACGCTGGCGCCGGGATTAGCAAACTCACACTTGCCGAAGATGTCGCAACCTGTTGCCTCACTAGGCCCCTTGAGGCGGACGAGCGGTGTGTGACCAATGAGCGAAAGCGTATCTGGAGCAGTGTGCATGATCTATAGATGGCCCGGCGGGCTCGACCCGGCAACCGCAGCTTGCTCTTTGCGACCCGATAGTCTTGCTACTCACACCTGCATCGGACGGTATTCAATCACTTACGCACGATTGTCAGGCAAGCCGCCCAGGTCGAGAGGCGAAGAAGCGTGACGTTGAAATCCTCTTTCCCGCCCGTCGTCGCGCCCGATGCCCGCGTACTCGTTCTTGGCAGCCTTCCGGGCGAACGAAGCTTGGCCGAACGCCGTTACTATGCACATCCCCAAAATCAGTTCTGGGACCTCATGGGACCGGTCGTGCGCCTCGACCTCACGATGATGGGCTATGAGGCGAGGCTCGACGCGCTCCGGGCGGCGGGCATCGCCTTGTGGGACGTCGTCGCGCGCGCCCGGCGGATCGGCAGCACGGACGCGACGATCCGGGACGCGGCTGCGAACGACCTTCCGGGCTTGCTTGATCGGCTGCCAGAACTGCGCGCGGTCGCCTTCAATGGCGGAAAAGCGCTGTCGCTGGGCCGACCTTTGATCGCGGAGCGGGGTCTTGCGGTGCTTGCCCTGCCCTCGTCCAGTCCGCTCCACACGATCGGGCGCACCGCCAAACAGCCGGCATGGGACGCGATCGCCGCCTACCTCGACTGAAAATGCTCGAGAAACGCATCGGCATATAGCGTTGACCACAACCTGCGGCGGCGCCGGATAACTGCAGAAGCTGACGAGACGCGCTCCGCTCACCCTCCGAAGGGCTCGACCCGCCGAGTGTGGCTTGCGCGGAACCGGTACGCGGCGGCCTCGTTGCCATGTTGAACAATCACGAGGAGTGACCATGCACCGTTACGCATTTCTGCTGCTTGCTGCGGCCACGCCGCTTGCCGCCAATGCGCAGGACACCCAGGCACCCGCCCCTGCCGCTCCTGCAACCGCCGCGGCAGCCCCGGCGGCCGGCGCTGCGCCCACGGTCGGCGCCACCATCTATGACGCGCAGGGCGGCACCGTCGGCACCGTCGCCTCCACGGACGGCACCAATGCGGTGGTCGACACGGGCACCGTCAAGGCGGCAATTCCGCTCAGCTCTTTCGGAAAAGGGCCCAATGGTCCGGTACTTGCCATGACCAAGGCAGAGCTGGAAGCGGCAGCTGGACAGGGCGCCGCGCAGGCCGCGCAGAGCTTCCAGTCGCAGCTGACGACGGGCGCCACCGTATACGGCGTGGCCGGCACGTCGCTCGGGACGATCAAGGCCGTGGAAGCGGAATTCGTGACGCTCACCACGGCGAAGGGCGACGCCCGGCTGCCGATCGGATCGTTCGGCCCGGGCCCCAAGGGCGTGACGATCGGCATGACCGCCGCGCAGCTTGACGCGGCAATGGCCCCCAAATGAACGAACGGCCGCGGGGCAGATCAGCCCCGCGGCCTTATTCTACGGCCTGCTTTCAGAGCAAAACAGGCCGGAACCGGAGATTTACGGCCAGCATTGTCGGACGTCGCGCGTTCGGGAAGGCGCGGCGCCGTCAGTCAGTGCCTCAGGCGACCGCTTTTGCCTCTTCCAGCGCCACGCGCACTGCCGACAGCGCCTCATCGGCCTTGTCACCATCCGGGCCGCCGCCCTGCGCCATGTCGGGCCGCCCGCCGCCGCCGTGGCCACCGACCGCCGCCACGGCGCGCTTCACCAGATCGACCGCATTGTAGGTAGCGACCAGATCATCCGTGACGCCAACCGCGACGGTCGCGCGGCCATCGTTCACCGCGACCAGCGCCGCGACACCCGAGCCGATCCGCTTCTTGGCATCGTCCACAGCGCCGCGCAGACCCTTGGCCTCGAAGCCGTTCAGCACTTGGCCGACAAATGCCACGCCGCCGACACTTTCCGGACCGGCCGGCGCACCACCGGCGCCGCCGCCCATCGCCAATGCCTTCTTGGCCTCGGCAAGCTCACGCTCCAGCCGGCGCTTCTCCTCCAGCAGCGACGCGACGCGGCCCGGCACCTCATCAGGCGTGGTACGCAGCGCAGACGCGGCCTCGCGCAGCTTGTCGTCGCGAGCCGAGAGATAGGCACGCGCGGCCTCGCCGGTCAGCGCCTCGACCCGGCGGACGCCAGACGAAACCGCACCTTCGCCGATCACCTTGAACAGGCCGATGTCGCCCAGCGCATTGACATGGGTGCCGCCGCAAAGCTCGATCGAATAGGTTTCGCCGCCATCCGCGGTGCCCATCGACACGACGCGAACCTCGTCGCCGTACTTTTCGCCGAACAGCGCCATCGCGCCCATCGCGATCGCATCGTCCGGCGTCATCAGCCGGGTGGTGACGGCGCCGTTCTGGCGGATCTTGGCGTTCACCGCAGCTTCGGCATCGGCCAGTTCCTCGGCGCTCATCGCACTTGAATGGCTGACGTCGAAACGCAGGCGATCGGGCGCAACAAGCGAGCCCTTCTGCGCGACATGGGTGCCGAGCCGCTTGCGCAAAGCCTCATGCAGCAGGTGAGTGGCGGAATGGTTGGCGCGGATCGCGGCGCGGCGGGCGACGTCGATCGCGAGCTTCACCGTATCGCCGACCTTGATCTCGCCGGCGCTGAGCGTCGCGTGATGGACCCAGAGCTTGCCGAGCTGCTTGGACGTATCGCGCACTTCGGCAGCCAGGCCATTGTCGCTGCCGATCGTGCCGGCATCACCGACCTGCCCGCCACTTTCGCCATAAAAGGGCGTCTGGTTGACGATCACGTCGACCTCGTCGCCGGCCGCCGCCTTCTGCACCCGCGTGCCATCCTTGACGAGCGCAAGCACCACGCCCTCGCCCACATCGCTGGCATAGCCGGTGAACTCGGTCGCGCCGACTTCCTCGGCAAGGTCGAACCACAATTCGTCGGACGCCTTGGCACCCGAACCCTTCCACGCAGCACGAGCGGCGCGCTTCTGCTCGGCCATGGCGGCGTCAAAGCCGAGCCGGTCGACGCCGAACGACTGGGCGCGCAGCGCGTCTTCCGTCAGATCATAGGGGAAGCCGAAGGTGTCGTAGAGCTTGAACGCGGTTTCGCCCGGCAGCACGTCGCCCGGCTTCATGCCCGCCGTCGCCTCGTCGAGCAGCTTCAGGCCCTTGTCGAGCGTCTGGCGGAAGCGCGTTTCCTCCTGCTGCAACGTCGCCTCGATCAGCGGCTGGGCGCGGACGAGTTCAGGGTAAGCGGCGCCCATCTCGGCGACCAGCGCCGGCACCAGGCGGTGCATCAACGGCTCCTTGGCGCCGAGCAGATGCGCATGGCGCATCGCGCGGCGCATGATGCGACGAAGAACGTAGCCGCGACCGTCGTTGGCCGGCAGCACGCCATCGGCGACGAGGAAGCCGGACGTGCGCAGGTGATCGGCGATCACGCGGTGGCTCGCCTGATTGTCCCCGGTCGTCGGCGTATGGGTCAGCGCCCCCGACGCGGCGATCAGCGCCTTGAACGTGTCCGTATCATAATTGTCGTGCACGCCCTGCATGACGGCTGCGATCCGCTCCAGCCCCATGCCGGTGTCGATGGACGGGCGCGGCAGATCGCCGACGATCGTGTCGGCTTCCTGCAGGAATTGCATGAAGACGAGGTTCCACACCTCGACGAAGCGGTCGCCATCCTCGTCCGGCGAGCCGGGAGGGCCACCAGGGATATGATCGCCATGATCGTAGAAGATTTCACTGCACGGCCCGCACGGACCATCCGAGCCCATCGCCCAGAAATTGTCCTTGGTCGGGATGCGAATGATGCGGTGATCGGGAAGACCGGCGATCTTCTTCCACAAATCGAATGCCTGATCGTCGGTGTGATAGACGGTTGCGGTCAGCTTATCGGCGGGGAGCCCCCATTCCTTGGTCAGCAGCGTCCAGGCGTGGGTGATCGCCTGTTCCTTGAAGTAATCGCCGAACGAGAAATTGCCGAGCATCTCGAAGAAGGTGTGATGCCGGGCGGTATAGCCGACATTGTCGAGATCATTGTGCTTGCCGCCCGCGCGCACGCACTTCTGCGCGCTGACCGCGGTGGAATAAGGGCGGGTCTCGAGCCCGGTGAAGACATTCTTGAACGGCACCATGCCCGCGTTGACGAACATCAACGTGGGATCGTTCTGCGGCACCAGGGGCGCCGAGGGCACGATGCTGTGCCCGGCCGAGCCGAAGTAATCGAGGAAGCTGCGGCGGATGTCATTCGTCGAGGTCATGACCCGCGACTTAATAGGGGATGCGCGCGGTGACTAGCGTTTGTGTTCGGGCGGGATGTCGTGCGCGCGTGGTTGGGGCAGATGACGGTGCTGCCCTTCTCCCTAGGCCGTCACGGATGCGCGGCTCAGCCCTTGGCCGCGGCGCCTAGGATCGGGGCATCGACTGCTGACGCTGCCCAACCCGACAGACATCATGCTCGAGCCGCCGCATCGTGGTGGTGGAATAGGCGACATCGTCCTCGGCATCGCATTGCGTGCCAGCCTTGTTCCGAAACTGGCCCCGGCCTTCGCCGGGGAGGCGGATCAAACTGGCTGGATCACGCAGTAGCGGCACGGTGGACGCTGAACGCACTCAGCATGACGCCATATTGTGGGATGGGCCGCTCAGCCTTCGGCGGCGCCGCCCGCGATCGGGGGCAGCGTCTGTTGATGCTGAACCACCCGCCAGACATCATGCTCCAGCCGCCGCATCGTGGTGGTGCAATAAGCGACATAATCCTCGCCATCGCGGTGAGCCGCTGCCTTGTATGCGATGGTGATCAGCCCTTCCTGCGGGCGCATCACCTGCTGTTCGCTGAAGTCGACATCCGACCAGCGGGGTGTATTCGCCACCGCCTCGATCGCGGCGTCTGACTTGTACACGAAGGGTTGCGCCGGCAGCACCATGACGCATTCATCATCGACCAGCTCGCGATAGACATCCGCGTCGCCGGTCCACAGGCTCTTCTCGAAGCTCCAGATGCGTGCGTCTTCCATGGTCCGTCATCTCCTCTTGGCCCAAGAGCGAAGCGCCGCCGCGATCGTTCCCTGCACGATGATCAGCGGGCGGCTGGCCCGGCCGTTCCGCTTGCGGCACAAGCGAACGCATGTCCCTTTTTGCCTTTATCGGTGCGGCCGTGGCGGAGATTGCCGGCTGCTTCAGCTTCTGGGCATGGCTGAGGCTCGATCGGTCGCCGTGGTGGCTGGTGCCCGGTGTCGCCGCCCTGTGCCTCTTCGCCTATCTGCTGACGCTGGTGGATGCCGATCACGCCGGCCGCACCTATGCCATTTACGGCGGCGTCTATATCGCCACGGCATTGGTGTGGCTCTGGCTGGCGGAGGGCGTGCGGCCGGATCGCTGGGACTTGACCGGTGCCGGTATCTGCCTGGTCGGTGCGGCGACCATCCTGTGGGGGCCGCGCAGCTAGAGCCAGATTCACCTGATCCGGACCAGCGCCCCGGCCTCCGCTGGGGCGCCGGCATTGCTTGTTTCAACTCAGGTAAATTTGGCAACAGCGGTCTGTGACGGCGGGAGCAGGGCCGTAAAGTGCGGCGCTGTCGCCACATATCGGCCGTTTTGGCAAGGCGATCGCGACGCCATCGGTGCTGCGCGATTGATGCGCGGGCTTGACCTAGCCCCGGCAATCCCCTTCACCGTGCAAAACAGCCGTCGCCGTCCGCCGCATGCCTGCCGAAGAGCCGCATCCTTCCCGAAGGAGCGCCGACAGGGTGCAATCCAGGGATGCGGCGGTTCCACGATGACGGAGCATACATGGCCAAGCGGCTGACCCTGTATATCATGATCGGCCTGGTGGCGGGAATCGTGCTCGGCCTGTCGCTGAACGGGCTGATCGACGATGGCTCGCCGGCCGCCGCCGCCCGGCTGAGCGAGATCGCCGGCTATTTCTCGATCGTCACGGCGGTGTTCCTGCGGCTGATCAAGATGATCATCGCGCCTCTGGTCTTCGCGACCCTCGTGGCGGGCATCGCGCATATGGGCGACACCGCGGCGCTGGGGCGGATCGGCATCCGCGCGGTCGGTTGGTTCATCTGTGCCAGCCTGGTCAGCCTCACGCTCGGCCTGTTCCTCGTGAACCTGTTTCAGCCGGGCGTCGGCCTCGATTTCCCGATCCCGCCGGTGACCGAGGCAAGCGGGGTGGAAAAGGCGGCCTTCAACCTGAAGGACTTCTTCACCCACGTCTTCCCCGCTTCCGGCATCGACGCGATGGCGAAGAATGAGATTCTCCAGATCGTGATCTTCTCGATCTTCATCGGCGTCGCCATCACGGCGGTGGGCGAGAAGGCCGCGCCGCTGGTGCGCGGGATCGAGGCGCTGGTGCAGGTGATGCTGACCGTCACCAATTATGTCATGCGCTTGGCACCCCTCGCGGTGTTCGCCGCGGTGACCGGCACGTTGGCCGAGCGCGGACCGTCGATCATCGGCAATCTCGCCTATTTCATGGGCACCTTCTACCTTGGCATGATCATCCTGTGGCTGCTGCTGATCGGCATTTGCTACGTGATCGTTGGCCGCCGCACGACCTTGCTGGTGCGCTATGTGCGCGAGCCGCTGCTGCTCGCCTTCTCCACCGCGTCGTCCGAAGCGGCCTATCCGCGCACGCTGGAGGCGCTGGACAAGTTCGGCGTGCCGCCGCGCATTGCCAGCTTCGTGCTGCCGCTGGGATATAGCTTCAACCTCGACGGCTCGATGATCTACATGACCTTCGCGACGATCTTCATCGCGCAGGCCTATGGCATCGATCTCAGCCTCGGGCAGGAGATCACCATGCTGCTGGTGCTGATGATCACCAGCAAGGGGATCGCCGGCGTGCCGCGCGCCAGCCTGGTGGTGATTGCGGCAACGCTTGGCTTTTTCAACATCCCGGAGGCCGGGCTGCTGCTGATCCTGGGGATCGACCATTTCCTCGACATGGGCCGTTCCGCCACCAACGTCGTCGGCAATGCGGTGGCGAGCGCGGTGATCGCGAAATGGGAGGGCAAGCTCGATCCGCTCGAGCCGGATGCCATCGAGGGCCCCGCCGCGCCGAGCGGGCATGGCCCGGCGCATGCCACGGACAGCCTGCACGACACGCCGTCGCTCGGCACGGCCGACCGGCACGCCTGAGCGGGTGCGATATGCCGGGGTGAAACGGGCGCGGCAGGCGACGGCGGCGGGCGCCTGACGAGCGCCGCGCCCTTCCCTCCCGCGCGCGTCAGGCCCTTCGCGGCTCAGGCATAATCATACAGTCCTCCCGCGCGCAGCGCCGCCTGATAGGCCGGGCGAGCGTGGACCTTTTCCAGCCAGGCAATCGTCGCGGGACGGGAGGCATTCAGGCCGGCACGAGTGCGTGCCGCCTCCAGCGGAAAGCTCATCATCACGTCTGCCGCGGTGAGCGCATCGCCGGCGAACCATTGATGCCTGGACAGATGCGCCTCCACGAAATCGAGATGGGTCTCGATCCAGGGGCGGATCCGCTTCTGCGCCGTCTTGCCGAACAAGGGCACGCGGCTGAGCACCAGGGTGACGAGCAGCGGCGGCATCAGCGAGCCTTCGGCATAGTGAAGCCAGTAGCGGTAATCGAGCGCCGCCGTCCGGTTCGCCGGCGCACCGAGCCGACCGTCGGCCTTGTCGACCAGATATTCGACGATCGCGCCTGTTTCCGCGATCACGCGCCCGCCATCGCCGCTGTCCTCGATCACCGGAGACTTGCCGAGCGGATGCACCTTGCGAAGCTCCGGCGGGGCGAGCATCGTCTTCTTGTCGCGTTCGTAGCGGCGCACTTCATAGGGGAGCGCCAGTTCCTCCAGCATCCACAGCACCCGCTGCGACCGAGAATTTTCCAGATGGTGAACGATGATCATGTGGCTTTCCCCCGCGCGTGCGCCGTGACGATCCAGGCAGCGGCGGGAAAGTCCAGCACCTCCCCCGTCACCTGTTCGGCAAGCACAACGCGCAACCGCTCCAGCAGTGCCGGGCGGTCGGCATCAGCGGCTTCGGCAAGCGCGCGGGACACGGGGCCGATGCGCCGGAAGAAATCGGCAGCATCGCCGGCGGCGTCCCGCCCCTCGCCGGCACGATAAAGATAATCGGTGGGCGTCAGCGCCACATCGACGAAGCCGGCGTCCAGCAGCAGCCGTTCCACCCGATCAGGATCGGCAAAGGCAAAGGGACCGGGAGCGTAGCCGATCGGTGAATCGAGCCGGCCGCCGATTGCCGCGATGGTGCGCGAGGCCCAGGGGTTCTCTGCCGCGCCACGGAAGCAGGAGAAGACCAGAGGCGCTCCCGGGCTCAGGGCCGCCGCAATGCCGCGGAAGGCGGCGGCGGGATCATCGAAGAACATGACGCCGTGACGCGAGACGGCCAGGTCAAACGGGGCATGGGCATCCAGCGCCTGCGGCACCATGCCGGTGGCGAAGCGCAGATTATCCAGCCCATGCTGCGCCGCCCGCTCCTGCGCCACGGCAATCAGGGCGGCGGAAAGATCGACACCCAGGATGTCGAGTCCAGGGCGTGCCGCAGCCAAGGCGAGGCTGGTGACCCCGGCGCCGCAGCCCAGATCGACGGCATGGCCGGTTTCGGGAGCGAGGGCGAGGATAGCGGCGTCAAGCTGGCGCGAGAGCGCGGCGAAGCTGCGATCCGTACGGCGCCACTCGGCGGCCCAGACGTCGCCGACACGAGTCTGCCAGTCAGGAGCGGCGGTCATGAACATGGTCCTTTCATTGTCGAAACGGATGTGCCGTGCCGACTGGCAAAGGGAAAGGGCAGCGACGGTGACGCGGATGTCGTGGCTGTCGGGCATCGTGGGAGCGCGCCCATCCCGATGGGCCGGCTTGTAAGGCCCGCGGCGTCCAGGAGCGCGGACGAGATCAGTCCTTTGCGCATGCGTGGCCAAAAAGAATGGCTGCGGAATAGCTTGCGAAGATCGCATGTGGTCGGACCAGCGCGTGCGGTCTGCCATTTGGTGGATCTTATGATCCGGGGAAATCGGCGCAGGGCGCCAGAGCCCGCTGACGGCGGAGAACGGGACGCCCACCCGCGTTATCGCGCAAATGCGCGCGGGATCGGTCGAGTCTCCGCCACTTTCTTACGTGGGCAAGGGTTCTCCGCCGCAGATCCTCAGCGGCCTTGGGGATGGCGGGCCAAGCCCGACATGAGGAGGTGGGATCTGCAACGTCGCGCCTACGAGGGCGGTGATTTAGATCTGATGCTTCGGACGTCGCGCCTGCTCTTTTGTAGCAACGCACCGCGATGCGGCCTGCTGATGAGAGGGCCCGCAACAAACAAAGGGCCGATCACCTGACGGTGACCGACCCTTCATGATGTCTGCCGCGGGCGGCGGATCAGATGTCGTCGTCTTCCGACGGACCAGCCATCAGCTCCTCGCTGAGGCCTTCCTGGCGCATGCGGATGGACCGCTCCAGACGCTCTGCGACTTCCTTGTTCTCCCGCAGGTAATTCTTCGCATTCTCCCGGCCCTGGCCGATGCGGATCGAATCATAGCTGAACCAGGAACCGGACTTTTCGACGAGCCCGGCCTTCACGCCAAGGTCGATGACCTCGCCGAGCTTGGAAATGCCTTCGCCGAACATGATGTCGAACTCGACCTGCTTGAACGGCGGCGCGACCTTGTTCTTCACCACCTTCACGCGGGTCTGGTTGCCGGTCGCCTCGTCACGATCCTTGATCGAGCCGGTGCGGCGCACGTCGAGACGCACGGAGGCGTAGAACTTCAGCGCATTGCCGCCGGTCGTGGTCTCGGGCGAGCCGTACATCACACCGATCTTCATGCGGATCTGGTTGATGAAGATGACGAGGCAGCGCGAACGGCTGATCGTGCCGGTCAGCTTGCGCAGCGCCTGGCTCATCAGGCGGGCCTGGAGGCCGACGTGGCTGTCGCCCATCTCACCCTCGATTTCCGCACGCGGCACCAGCGCGGCGACCGAGTCGACCACCAGCACGTCGATGGCGTTGGAGCGCACCAGCGTGTCGACGATTTCCAGCGCCTGCTCGCCGGTGTCGGGCTGGGAAACGATCAGCTCATCAATGTCGACGCCAAGCTTCTTGGCATAGCTGGGATCAAGCGCGTGTTCCGCGTCGACGAACGCGGCCATGCCGCCCGCCTTCTGCGCCTCAGCAATGGCGTGTAGCGCGAGCGTGGTCTTGCCCGAGGATTCCGGGCCGAAGATCTCGACAATACGGCCGCGCGGCAAGCCGCCGACGCCAAGCGCAATGTCCAGCCCGAGGCTGCCGGTCGACACCACCTCGACCTTCATCGCCTCCTTCTGGCCCAGCTTCATTGCCGAGCCCTTGCCGAACGCGCGATCAATCTGCGCGAGGGCGGCGTCGAGCGCCTTTTGACGATCCGAGTTCGCGCTTGCCATGTTGTTCGGGATCACCTTCAGATTGGCGGCCATTGATAAGCCCTTTCGCTAAAGCAAGCGCGCGAACCGTTCAACGCGTGAACGCCATGTATTACCTTTGTTCCGATGGAACAAGAGTGGAACAGAGGTATTTTGTTGGACGAAGCGCTTTAGCTAGGGTTTGATCCAGCCAGATTGATCCGCCTCCCCGACGAAGGCAGGGGCCCAGTTGCGCGACAAAGCTGGCGGGCACACCGGATTTTGCCAACGCTTTCCCACCTAGCCCCCGGCCTTCGCCGGGGAGGTGCCTCCAGGAGCCTGGGTCAATCCCTAGACATGCCCCCGACGCCATCGGCCTGCAAAGCATGAGCAGTCATGTACGCTGAGCAGTGGATCCCGGCACAACGCCGGCACGACACAGCTGGCGGGCGCTATAGGCGTCGCACAGGCCTCGCACATGGCGTGGGTGACGAGCCCCCAGCCGACGTCAGGGCGCGCTAGCGACCGTGGTGGTCGATGCGGGGGATACGGCGGCATTGGCAGCAACCGTGTTCCCCGCCGGGCGATTGGCGATGCGGATCGCCGGATCGCCCTTCATGCCAGGAAAACGCGGCCACATGCCCTGCGCGAGTGCAGCGCGGCTGACCGACTGCTTGCGCCCGGTCTGCCCCTCATACATCCAGTAATTGCGCATGACGGTGACGACATAGCCACGCGTCTCCCAATAAGGGATGCTTTCGATGTAAAGCAGCGGATCGCCATTGTCGCGAACCAGCGAGTTCCACTCGCCGACCGGCTTCGGCCCGGCATTATAGGCAGCGATCACCTTGGGCAGCAGGCCCTGGGTCAGCCCCATGTCACGCAGTTTTTCCAGGTGCCGCTGACCGATGTCGATATTGGTCGACGGGCGGGTCAGCGCCGACTTGTCGACCGATATGCCGCGCTCGCGCATGTAATCGGTCGCGGCGGCGGGCATGATCTGCATCAGGCCATAAGCGCCGGCCGGCGACACCACCTTGTTGCGGAAGCCCGATTCCTGCAGCGTATGGGCGTAGACCAGTGCCTTGTCGATCCGCCAGCCGGTGTCGGGCGTCCAGTTCGGCGTGGGATAACGCGTCTCCGCCGTGGCGACGAAACCCTGCGGGCAGTTATGCGCAAGCCAGACCACGCTCGCCGGCAGGTTCATCTGCTCCGTCACGCGCATCAGGCTGGCGAACTCCGTCGCCGGGCCGATCTTCGCCTGCTGACGGATCACCTGATCGGCGGCCTCGGTTTCGCCGATCTCCGCCAGTGCCGCCGCGACGCGTACATTCGGCCGACGCTCCAGGTTCGCCCAGTCGCTGGTCACCTTCTGCGGCTTGACCGCCGCGGTCTGCATGCCGAGCGACTGGCGCGCCAGCTGGCCGTAGAAGGTCTCGCCATATTGCGCCGCACTCTTCAGCCGCGCCTCGATCCGGTCCGGACGGCCGCAGGTCATGTCTGCGCGGCTCGCCCAGTAGAGGCCGGCGGCGCGCATGTCGGTATCGCCGGCACTGGCCGAGACGGACTGGAAGCCCTCCGCCGCAGCGGCGCAATCATTCTGCCGCCAGGCCGCGAGCGCGGAGGTCCAGCGCGCATGGGTGGCCCAATCGCCCTGCCCTGCGGCCGCCTTGTCTCCCAGGCGACGCGCATCGCCGTCCAGCCCCTGAAGGAAATAGATCCACGCCACGCGCGATTGCCATTCGGTGGTCGCTTCGGGCGTCAGGCCGCCGGTGGACTCGAGCAGGGCCTCGGCCTCCCGCCCCATGTCGCCTTTCACATACGGCTGCATGCGATCGGCGAGGTCGGCGGCGATCGCATCGCTGCGGGTGGCCTTGGCACGAACGCGGATCGGGGCGCCGTCCTGCCAGATGAGCCGCTGATGCACGGGAAGCTGCGGCAGCTCCGCGGCACCGCGCACCTTGGCAAGGCGGGCAATCGCCTCCGCCTGCGGCAGTTCCGGCGCCTCGGTCAGGAGGCGGACGAGCGGGTCGAGCTCGATACGGGGCGAGCCCTTGGCCGTGTAGAGCTCGGCGCGGGCGTAGCTGTGCAAGGGCCCGGGCGCCATTGCGTCCAGCCCGATCTGAGCGTCCTGCCAGCGCTCTTCGCGGATGGCGGCGAAGACCGCGCGATACTGGGTACGCTGCTCGGCGGTGAGCTGCGAAGGGAGCGAGGGCATGGCCGAAGTGGCGGCACCACGCGCCGCCGACGGCTCGGCAGCAGCCACCGCCGGCGTCATGGCAGCGATGGACACGGCGGCAAGCAACACCCGGTTCACTTCAATCCCCCCATCAACATCTGCAAATCTTTCCAAGCCTCGGCCTTCAGGGCGGGGCGCTCCAACAGCATGCGCGGATGGAAGCTCGCCACGACCTCGCCCTGACTGTCCTTCTTATGGTTAAGCGCGTGCAAACGTCCGCGCGCCTGCATCACATTCGCCGACAGAATGGCACGGCTCGCCGCATCACCCATCACGAGCAGCCGCCGCGGCGCCGCAAGAGCGACGTGATGGCGCGCGATGTCCGCGAGCTGGCTCTCCATGTCCCGCGGCAGACGACCGGCTGCCGGACGGGCGGCACACAGGCTGGCGAGATGGACATCGGCGCGGCTGCGACCGATCGCCGCCAGCATGCGGTCGAACAGGCGACCGGCAGCTCCGCCGAGCAGCGAATCAGACGAATCGCGCTCGGGGCAGTCGATCAGGATCATGATGTCGGCGTCCGCCGGGCCGGTCGCCGGGATCAGTGGCACGCCCCAGCCTGCCTCCGGCGCAGCGCTGCCCGTGCGCCATGTCAGCAGCTCGGCAATGGCGGCCGGCATCGCGACGTTCGGCGACGGCGCCGCCTCGCCCGCGCGGGCCGCCGGGGCGAGTGATGCGAGGGCGGGCGATAGCGGGGCGAGCGGGGCCACGAGCTCCGCCGGCTCGGGCGTGAGCCAGTCGAACGGTTCGTCGCCAACCAGCACGTCCACGCCGGCATCGCGCCACCATTCCATTGCGCTTGCCGCGGCTTGCCGCCATTCGATGTTCTGGTCTGCCCCCATATATCGGCGACTAAGCCTTATGGTTGACGTGGCGGTCAATTCGCTCGACAGCCGTGAAAGACGGAACGTTGCCGGCATGCGCCCGAACGCGGGGGCGATGGGCGGGTTGGCAGATGGAGAGAGTAATGAGCGAACGCGAGTCGATGCCGTATGATGTTGTGATCGTGGGTGCGGGGCCGGCGGGCCTCAGCGCGGCGATCCGGCTGAAACAGCTCGCGGCGGAGAAAGAGGCCGACATTTCGGTCTGCGTGCTTGAAAAGGGCAGCGAGGTCGGCGCGCACATCCTGTCGGGCGCGGTGATCGATCCGCGCAGCCTGGACGAGCTGCTCCCCAACTGGCGCGAGGACGGCTGCCCGCTGGCCGAAGTGCCGGTGACTCAGAACATCCACTGGGTGCTGACGAAGGGCGGCAAGTTCAACCTCCCCCACCTGTGGACCCCGCCGTTCCTGCACAACAAGGGCACCTATACCGGCAGCCTGGGCAATCTGTGCCGCTGGCTGGCCGGCAAGGCCGAAGAGCTGGGCGTCGAGATCTTCCCGGGCTTCGCCGCGGCCGAGATCCTGTTCAACGAGGATGGCAGCGTGAAGGGCGTCGCCACCGGAGACATGGGCGTGGCGCGCGACGGCACGCACAAGCCCGACTATCAGCCGGGCCTCGAGCTGCACGCCAAATACACCTTCTTCTCCGAAGGTTGCCGCGGGCACCTGTCTAAGGAGCTGATGCGCATCTTCGACCTGCGCGCCGATTGCGACCCGCAATCCTATGGCCTTGGCATCAAGGAACTGTGGGACATCGACCCCGCGCTGCACGAACCGGGCAAGGTGATCCACACGCAGGGCTGGCCGCTCAGCGAGAGCGAGACAAACGGCGGCGGCTGGATCTATCACCAGGCGAACGGACAGGTCAGCCTCGGCCTCGTCACCTGGCTGAACTATTCCAACCCCTACGTCTTCCCGTTCGCCGAGATGCAGCGGTGGAAGACACACCCGGAGATTGCCGCGCTGCTGAAGGGCGGCAAGCGCGTCAGCTATGGCGCCCGCGCGATCTCGGATGGCGGGCTCCAGTCGATCCCCAAGCTCGTGTTCCCGGGCGGCGCGCTGATCGGTGACAGCGCGGGCTTCCTTAACGTTCCGCGGATCAAGGGCACGCACACGGCAATGAAGAGCGGCATGATGGCCGCCGACGCTGCTGCGGATGCGATCCTGTCGCAGCGCCAGAGCGACGAGCTGACCGCCTATCCCGCCGCCTTCGACGCCTCATGGGTGAAGAAGGAGCTGTCGATTGTCCGCAACGTCGCGCCGCTGGTGAAGAAGTTCGGTGACTTCATGGGCTCGGGCATTGCCGGCATCGCGATGTGGATGGAGCATTTCGGCCTGAAATGGCCGTTCACCATGAAGCAGCATGCCGACCACGAGACGCTGTGGCGCAAGGATCTGGCGAAAAAGATCGACTATCCCAAGCCCGATGGCGTGCTGACCTTCGATCGCCTGTCCTCGGTGTTCCTGTCGAACACCAATCATGAGGAGGATCAGCCGATCCACCTGACGCTGAAGGATCCCAATGTCCCGGTCGAATACGACCTGCCGCTCTATGACGAGCCGGCACAGCGTTACTGCCCCGCCGGCGTGTACGAGATCGTTGGCGAGGAAACGGGCGATCCGAAGTTCGTGATCAACGCGCAGAACTGCGTCCACTGCAAGACCTGCGACATCAAGGACCCGACGCAGAACATCAACTGGGTAGTGCCCGAGGGCGGCGGTGGCCCGAATTATCCGAACATGTAAGCTGACCGGCGCGGCGGCGGCCGGGCTGGCGCTGGGCCTGGCGTCGATGCCCGCCCGGGCTTCGACGCCGGACCTGCTCGCCTATATGCAAGCCCGCGCGGCGGATGGCGACGGGGCGGCACAGGTGGCCGCCGGTCGCTACGCCGATGCGCTAGCCGCAACGCCGGGCGACGCTGGCGTCGCGGCCTATGCCTATCGTCAGGCGATCGCGGCCGGCGACCTGAAGCTAGCACTCGACGCGGCGGTGACGCTGGGGACGGCGGCGCCGGCAGATGCCGATCTGCTGATCCTCGCCAGCGCGGCCGCGCACGACGATCTGGCAGCGGCGCAAGCGGCGATCGGGCGCCTGCGCACCGGGCAGCTCGCCGTTCTGGCGCAGCCGCTTGCCGCCTGGCTGGCCTTCGCGCGCGGCGAGGATCCGCTGCCGCTGCTCGCCGCGGCGCGCGAAGACACGGTGGCGCGCCGCTTTGCCAGCGAGACGCGGGCCCTGATCCTCATCGCGCAGGGCCATGACGGCGAGGGGCTGGCGACACTCCGCGCCGTGCTGGGTACCGGCCAAGCAAGCGAAGACATCAGGATCATCGCGGCGCGGCTGCTGATCGGCATGGGAAAGGTGGCGGATGCGCGCACCCTGCTGACCGGGGACGCCGCGCCGATCGCGGCGCTGCGCGCACAGCCCGGCACAGGCAGCAAGCCGTCGCTGGGCTTCGGCATGTCCGCGCTCCTCACCCGCGTGGTGACGGACCTGATCGTCGGGCCGCCCGGCCCGCTGCCACTCGCCATGGCGCAGGCGGCCGCCATCGCCGATCCGGCCAACGATCGCGCACGTCTGCTGCTCGGCTATGCGCTTGGCCGCGCCGGTGAGACGAACCGGGCGCTCGCCACGTTGGCGACGATCGGCGACGACAGCCCCTATGCCCAGGCGGCGCGCGGCGGGCGGATCCAGATACTCGCCGGCGCCGACCGCACGGACGAGGCGCTGACCGACGCCGCCGTACTGGCGAAGAGCGGAAATCCCGCCGCTTTGCAGCGCTACGCCGATCTGCTGATGAGCGCCGACCGGCCGGCCGAGGCCGCCCCCGTTTATCGCCGCATCATCGATCAGGCGAAGGGAGCGGCCGACTGGTCCGTCTGGCTGCAATATGGCGCCGCGCTGGACGAAGCGGGCGACTGGCCGCGTGCGCATCGCGCGCTGCAGGAAGCGGTGCGGCTCGCACCGGAGGAGCCGCTGGCGCTCAACTATCTGGGATATGCGCAGATCGTGCATGGCGAGCCGGTCGGCCCGGCGCAGGCGCTGCTGGAGAAGGCGAGTCGGCTGAAGCCAGAGGATGCCGCGATCACCGACTCGCTGGGCTGGGCTTATTATCTTTCCGGGGAGCCGAAGCGCGCATTGCCGCTGATCGAGCGTGCCGCCGCTGCCTCGCCAACCGATATCGAGGTGAATGAGCATCTTGGCGACGTCTACTGGGCCATCGGGCGACGCTTTGCCGCCCGTTACGCCTGGCGCGCCGCGAAGGTGGCGGCGGACACGGAGAGCGCCGAGCGACTGTCCGCCAAGATCGCCAACGGGCCAGCGCCGCGCCCATGACCCTTCAAACTGCGATCGTGGAGCCGGCCCCGGCCAAGCTGAACCTTGCGCTGCATGTGCGCCGGCGCCGTGCCGACGGCTATCACGACATCGAAACCCTGTTCGCATTTTGCCGTGACGGGGATCAGGTGACGCTGGTGGATGGCGCGGCGGACCGGTTCCGCATCACCGGGCCATTCGCTGCGGCGCTGGGCGGCTCGGCAGCCGGAGGCGCTTCGCCCGCTTCCGCCGACGACAATCTGGTGGTTCGCGCGCTGCAAGCGTTTCGCGCCGTTTTCGCCGTGGACCAGCCGCATGACATCACGCTGGAAAAGAACCTGCCCGTCGCATCTGGGATCGGCGGTGGATCCGCGGATGCGGCGGCCACGCTTCGGGCGCTTGCCCGGCGGCATGGCATCCCCACAGATGACCCGCGTCTGGTAGACATCGCCGCCGGTTTAGGCGCCGACGTACCGGCATGTCTGTCCGGCCAAACGGCTTTCGGCACGGGCAAGGGCGACGCGCTGGTGCCACTGGGTTGCTGGCAGGGAACACCCGTCCTGCTGGTCAATCCAGGAGTCGGCGTATCAACCGCCGCCGTTTTTCGCGGATGGGACGGCGTGGATCGTGGGGCGCTCGATCCAAACAGGCCCGAGAACGGCCGCAACGATCTGGAACCCCCTGCCCGCACGGTGGCGCCAGTGATAGCAGACGTCGTGGCG